>DIXP01000055.1 GCA_002436065.1 Chloroflexi bacterium UBA6077 | reverse complement strand
TGTTCACCCTCTATCGCAACAGCCACGTCTTCCAGCGGGGCAAGCGGGCCGGTCACTCCCCCTTCCAGCTCGCCGGCATCCCCACTCCCGAAGGCTCCTGGACTGATTGGATCGGTTTCGGCCATGACCATGGTGGCATCCAGCGGTCCGTCCGCTCTCTACCAAGAGCCGCATGAACTGTAACTCTATCTACCTCTCGATATGAACCATGCCCCGAAACTGGCATGGTTCAGACAACAGGCGAGATGGCGTAACAGTGTAGGGGCGACCAGCCGGTCGCCCTGGCGGGGCAGGCCGGCGAATGGGCAGGGCGACCGCGGGTCGCCCCTACAGCAATGTCACCACAGTCGCGAACCATGCCCCGAAACTGATCTCGTGGCCCGAAACTTGCATATCTGCTTCGCGGTTTCTTCCAGGTTTCCCCAACTCGGTGCCATACAGTCAGCCATATCCATGGCAACGGCGAGCGTCGAAGGGGCCTCCGACAGCCGCATGCCCCCGACATCCGCTCCGTCGCGATGGACTGGACCGCTGCCGTTGACAGCCCTGAGAGGTGGGGCTCATAAGCTATCGGAGGTGTCGACGATGATCATGACTGTGCAGTGCGAGAAGTGTGGTGGCAAGCTAGCCAAGTGGGACTCCATCGGGCTCGATTGGGTGATGTACTGCATCAACTGCGGGGCGGAGTTCTACACTCGGGAGCCTGAGCTGAAGGAGCAGTGGAACGCTGCTCTCTCCTTGGGCAAGCGATCCTTCACCCTGCGGCCCAGAGCCATGGCCTTCGGAAGACGATAGCGGACCGGACTATACGGCGACAGGTGGAGTGGCCGCTGTCCATTGAGCGCGACGTTGGTTTGCCAATCGGACTGAACCCTGCGACGGCTATGCACCTTCAGCGGCGGAAGCTGCTATACTAGGAGCTAACGGAGGGAGGAGGTGCAAGGTGAACGATCGCGAGCAGGTTCAACGGCTGATTGCGCGTACAGGGGCACTCTATGAGGACGGCCACTACAGGTACTCCTCTGGGCTGCACGGCTCTGTGTACGTGGAGAAGGATAGGGTCCTGGCCAACGTCGACGTGGCCAGCAAGCTCTGCTACCGAATAGCCAAGCACTTCTTTGCCGAGAAGATCCAGGTGGTGACGGGTCCATCCATGGGAGGTGCCATGATGGCGCCCTTCGTTGCCTACTACCTGGAGCCGAAAGCCATTTCCGTCTACGCCGAGGGCGAGCGAGACAACCGGTACTTCCGGCCGTCCGTGGTGGACATGATCGCGGGGAAGCGCGTCCTGGTGGTGGAGGATGTGCTTGACACCGGCGGTTCGGCCCTTCGGGTAATCGAGGCCGTGGAGAGGCAGGGCGGTGAGGTGGTTGGGGTGGCGGCAATCTGGAACCGAGGCAACGTGACCTTCAGGTACCCACTTTTCTGCCTGGTGGAGCACCTGACCTACGAGCCTGGGGAATGCCCTATCTGCAAGGCGGGCAACCTGCCTGTGGAGACTCCTCCCAGCCTCCATTAGGAAGCGTTGAGATAGCAACAAGCAGGCCCGACGGAACGTCGGGCCTGCTTGTTGCTATTCAGTTGTCTATTCGGTTGTAGGGCCGGCGGCCTCGGGCCGCAGGTTGGAGGTGTGACCTCCACACCGTGCGTTCGCAGGATTCGTGCCCTTCGATCAGCCATCTGCTGGTGTAGCCATCGGCCCCGGGACCCTTGGGCGGAGTCCAGAATGGGGGCCAGTCGAACGGCTTCGACTGGCCCCCATTCTGAATCCCCTGGATTGGACGGATGCTAACGCTACACCTGCGAGTCCGCGCCTCGCACCTGTTTGATTGTGTTCATACTGGCAGCCAGTACGAATACCAGGGAGACGATCAACAGGACCAGGGAGATAGGTCGAGTGAAGAAGACGGTGAAGTCTCCCCGAGAGATCTCCAGCGACTGGCGCAGGCCACGCTCCATCAATGGCCCCAAGATCAGGGTGAGGGCGACGGGAGCGAGCGGGATGTCCAGCTTCTTGAAGGCGTAGCCGACCACGCCGAAGGCGAGCATCACCCCAATGTCGAAGACGCTGCTATCCAGACTGTAGGACCCCAGCACGCAGAAGCCGAGGATGATGGCGAACAGGATAGCGTACGGTACCTTCAAGAGGGACACCCACATCGGGATGAGCGGCAGGTTCAGGATCACCAGGATCAGGTTGCCGACGTACATGCTGGCGATGACGGCCCACACGAACTCCGAGTGCTCCTTGAACAGGAATGGGCCGGGGATCAGGCCGTTCATCATGAAGGCGCCCATCAGGATGGCGATGGTGGGCGAGCCCGGGATACCAAGGGTGAACAGCGGGATCAGGGCGGCGTTGGCGTAGGCGTTGTTGGCCGTCTCGGGCCCAGCCACCCCCTCGATCATGCCGGTCCCGAACTTCTCCGGATGCTTGGACATCTTCTTCTCGGCCACATAGGACATGAAGGTGGGAACCACGGCGCCGACGCCGGGGATCAGCCCCAGGAAGAAGCCGATGAAAGTACCCCTCAGTATGGGCCATGCGGAAGCCTTCAGGTCCGCCTTGGTGGGCATCAGGTTGGTTACCTTGGCATCGAAGACGTTTCGGGTCTCGCTCTCGACGTTCAGCAAGATCTCGCTGATGCCGAAGAGGCCCATCACGACGGGAACGAAGTTGAAGCCATCCAGCAGTTCCGTCATGCCGAAGGCGAAGCGGGGCGCACCCATGACGGGGTCGATGCCCACCATCGCGATCAGGAGACCGAAGACGGCAGCCATCAAGGCACGGATCATAGATTTCCCCGCGAGGCCGGTGACCAGCGAGAGCCCCAGCATCATCAGGGCGAAGAACTCGGGCGGACCGAACTTGAGCGCGAGCGCGGTGAGGGGGAGGGCGATCAATACGAGGCCCAAGGTCGCGATGCTGCCGCCAATGAAGGAGCCGATGGCGGCAATGCTCAGGGCGGCGCCTCCTCGACCTCGCTTGGACATCTCGTAGCCTTCGAGGCAGGTGATGGCCGAGGCCGCCTCACCAGGGGTGTTGATCAACACCGAGGTGATGGTCCCACCGTACATGGCGCCATAGTAGATGGCGGCCAGCATGATGATGGCCGGCGTTGGATCGAGGACGAAGGTCAGGGGGATCAGGATGGCGGTGCCGGCCGCTGGACCCACGCCGGGCAGCACACCGATCAGGGTCCCCAAGAGACATCCGGCGATTGCGAACATGAGGTTGGTTGGCTGCAGGGCGACGGCGAAGCCGCCCATCAACAGTTGAAGACTTTCCACCTATGCCTCCTATATTCCGAACTGCCCGAGAGATGGGAGGACCACCTTGAGATACTGGGTGAAGACGTAGTAGATGCCCCAACTGCCACCGACGGCCACCAGGAGTGTGACCACGAGGTTGTTCCGCTTGCCCAGGGTGAGCAGCAGGAACATGTAGAAGATGAACGAGGAGATCACGAAGCCTATGTCTTCCATCGTCTTGATGACGAAGAGGAAGGCCAGGACGATCGCGCCGTTCCGCAGGTAGCCCTTCTTGGACGCCCAGAAGTCCGAGGGCATCGGATCTTGGGGCTTGAATGTCGCGTAGTACAGCATGCCGAGGGACAGCAACCCGAAGATGACGGCGAGCCAGAAGGGGAAGAAGCCGGGGCCGGGACCAAGGGACGTGTAGAACTTGAGATCCAGGGACTCGCGAATGATGAAGGCCGAGAAGAGCAGGAATACGACGCTAGTGACTTGGTAGGTACGCTTCATACAGAACCTCTCTCCACGAACGTTGTGCCGAAGCGAGTGGAATCAAAGATGCACCAAGGATGGAATAGAGATGGTAGTCAGCGAGTGGAAGCAAGCGACGGCGACATTGCCGCGATCGGCCAGTCTAGGCTATTGCGGTGTTAGGCCATGGACGCACCTTCCCAGTGGTGGTGGTCGGGAACCATCCCGCCGTGGCGAGGGGTAGTGGCGGGACCAAGCCGACGGTCGGACTCGAACCGAAGTCAGGCGGTTTGCGAGACTCACCGTCAAGGCTCCGGTATGCTACATGAAACGGATACTGCCTTTCAAGGGCCTCCTTTCCCCTTTCCTCGCGTCATCAGTAGCGGATCCTCTGGCGCCCCCATCGTTTCGCATCCTCTCTGATGAGTCACCAAGCGGGCAGCCGGACGCTCCGATACCCCTACGAACACCGAAATCTCAGCGTACGTGACAACCAAGGACATCTAAGAGGAATCTTGTGCGGCTCAGAGTAGCTGCCACTCATTCTGACGCCGCCCCTACGGCGGTCAAGTGTATACGAATCCCGCCCATTCCGCAACGAGTATCGTATTCTGGGGAGTGTACCCGGCTCAGCCAAGTGGGAAAGACGGCTGCCGCCACAAGAGCCTAGCCGCGATCGAGGGGCGGGACAGCCTCCGACCAAGTAAGAGGAATGGTTCTGGAGCTACTCCAGAGCCATTCTGTTGTGGAGCCGACGGTCAGATTCGAACTGACGACCGGTGGTTTACGAAACCACTGCTCTACCCCTGAGCTACGTCGGCAAGGATACCATGGTGTTGTGCGCCCGTCCGATAATAATTCTATCAGACGGGCGCCACCCTGCTCAACTGCGAGCGGTGGAAGGGGTGTTGGTTAGGGCTTCGGCATCGCCCCTATCTAGACTCTATGCAGGGTGGTTTTCGTTAGGGCAGGCATCCGCGTTCCCACCATCTCCACCGTCATCTCGTCGATGCTGAACTGGGAGAAGGAAGAGCTGGCCACCACGTCACGGATCTGGCCCTCGGTGTAGGCGGCCCTCCATGATCCCATGACGCCCATCTCGAAGAAGGGGCGCACCAGGGCCGGGACTCGCCGGCAGAGGTCGTCCCAGTCCGACTCCGGCATCTCGCGCCTCACGTCGTAGATCCAGGCCTTGCCGCCGGGCTTCAGCACCCGGTGGATCTCGTCCAGGACCAGGTCGGGGGCCCTCCATCGGTGGAGGGATCCGAGCGATAGGACGAAATCGAAGGAATCGTTGAGGGAGGGGATGTCTTTAGCGTCCCCATGGGCGACCTTCACCTGACGACCGAGGCCCGAGGCGTGGATTCTCGTCTCGGCCATCCGCACCATGTCGGAGGAGGAGTCCATGGCGGTGATCTGCAGGTCGCGAGCTCGCCGGCCTATCTCCACTGCCAGTTGGCCAGGCCCGCCGCCGATCTCCAGCAAATCCCCCGATCGGGCCTCCGAGGTCACATCCTCCGCGACGGCCCTGTAGACTCCCCCCATCATCTGCTCGGCCATCAAACCGTAGAGGCGGGAGCCCGGGAAGGGGATGGCCCCCGTCCTCTCCATCAGCCCGTCAACCAGGGTGGTGCGACGTTGCCGGTTGCTCAGCAGCCACCATAGCGCGGCCACGGTGCCACCCACGACCAACCCCCTGCCGAAGCCCCTTGGTAGCAGTCCCATTGGGCACCTCCAAATAGCTATCAGCCATCAGCCGTCAGCTATCAGCTTACATGTTGATGGGAGTTGGCCGCAAGCCTGTCGAGCCCCAATCGCTGTCATGATCAGCGATTGGGGCTCGACAGGACAACGCGCATGTTTCCGCAATTGGCCACACTACCACAGAGCCGCCAGCCCCTGGGGGCTGGCGGCGATAGCTGACGGCTGATAGCTGATTGCTATGCTAGGCGTCGTAATAGAGGAAGAATTCGTAGGGGTGTGGGCGGAGTGCCATGGGATCCACCTCCCGCTCCCTCTTGTAGGCTATCCAGTTCTCGATCAGGTCCTCAGTGAAGACATCTCCCTTCAGCAGGAAGTCGTGGTCCGCTTCCAGGGCGTTCAGCACCTCGGCCAGGCTGCCAGGTGTGGACTTGATGTGGGCCTTCTCCGCGGCTGACATCTCGTAGATATCCTCGTCCAGCGGCGCTGGGGGCTCGATCCTGTTCTGGATGCCGTCCAGGCCGGCCATCAGCAGGGCGGAGAACACCAGGTAGGGATTGCTGGAGGGATCCGGGAATCGCACCTCCAGCCGCTTCGCCTTCGGGCTGTCGGAGTACATCGGGATGCGAATGGCCGCGCTCCGGTTCCGCTGGGAGTACACCAGGTTGATGGGCGCCTCGTAGCCGGGCACCAGCCGACGGTAGGAGTTGGTAGTCGGCGCGGCCAGGCCTAGGAGGGCCGGGGCGTGCTTCAGAACCCCGCCGATGTAGTACTTGGCCATCTCGCTGATCAGGGCGTAGCCCGCTCGATCGTAGAAGAGATTGGCTCCGTCCTTCCAGAGGCTCTGGTGCACGTGCATGCCGGAGCCGTTGTCACCGAAGAGGGGTTTCGGCATGAAGGTGGCCGTATAGCCCTTCTTGTAGGCGGTGTTCCGGACGATGTACTTGAACTTCATCACCTGGTCGCCCATGAAGGTCATGGTCTTGTACTTCATGTCGATCTCGGCCTGGCCGGCGCCTCCCACCTCGTGGTGATGCAGTTCGACCTCGATGCCGGAGGCGATCAGGTTCATCACCATCTCGCTTCGCAGGTCCTGCTGCTTGTCCATGGGCGGGACCGGGAAGTAGCCCTCCTTATTACGAGGCCGGAAGCCCAGGTTCGGCTTACCGTTGTTCTGGCCGCTGTTCCAGATGCCCTCTTCCGAGTCGATGAAGTAGTAGCCGCTGAAGCTGTTCTGGTCGAAGCGGATGTCGTTGAAGATGAAGAACTCCGCCTCGGGTCCCCAGAAGCTGGTGGTGGCGATGCCGGTCTGGACCAGGTATGCCTCGGCCTTCTTCGCGACATTCCGTGGGTCGCGGCTGTAGGGCAGCTTCGTCGTGGGGTCGGTCACGTCGCAGATGATGTTCAGGGTCGGGACATCCAGGGTGGGATCGACGAAGGCCGTGGAAGGATCGGGCATCAACAGCATGTCGCTCTCGTGGATCTTCTGGAAGCCACGGATGCTGGAGCCGTCGAAGCCCAGGCCATCCCTGAAGCAATCAGACTCGAACTGCTGGATCGGGATGGAGAAGTGTTGCCAGGCGCCGGGCAGGTCCACGAACCGAAAGTCGACCATCTTGATGCCCTGCGCCTTGGCGAAGGCTATAACTTCTTCTGGTTCCGTCGAGGAGACCTTTTCCGGTCCCGAGAGCTCGGAAATCTCTGGTGTGATTGCCACTATATTCAACCCCCCCTCATCGAATAATCCTATGTTGCTGCTCTGCTGTTGCTGCTCTGCTCAATTGCCGGCGGAGGAGCCTAGTCCTCCACGCAGGCTCGTTCGTATCGGGCATGCAGCTCTATCAACTCCTGCTCAACTCTGAGCCAGCGCGAAGGCCGCTGAAGCGAGGGTCTGCCCACCGGGGTAACCCAGGTGAGCGCCTGGTCGATAGCCCATGCCCTCTCGCCGGAACTGTCGCTCCTGTTGGCTGCCATTCCGAAATATCCCTCGGTCATCGCCGTCCTCCAGAGCAGGAATTCACTGATGGGAGATTAGCAGTGTCCGCACCAGGGGGCTACGTACAGCAGCACAGAAATGGAGGGGTGGTGTTTGTGCAAAGTGCACAGTGGGACGTGGGCAGACCCCACCCCCCGGCCCCCTCCCCCGCAGGGAGAGGGGGAGATCAGGCTCACTCCCCGCCTCCTGGCACTACTTCTCCGAATAGCGGTTGGTTATGGGGAGGCGGCGATCGCGGCCGAAGGCGCGGGGGGTGACCTTGACGCCGGGAGGGGCCTGGCGGCGCTTGTACTCGCTGTGGTCCACGAGGCGGAGGGCCCGACGCACCATCTCCTCTGAGTAGCCCATGGCCAGCATCTCCTCCAGCCCCCTATCTTCCTCCACGTAGGCCTGGAGAATGGGATCGAGCAGTTCGTAGGGAGGCAGGGAGTCCACGTCGCGTTGGTCGGGTCGCAGCTCCGCGGAGGGCTCCTTCACGATGACGCTCTGGGGGATCACCTCGGAGAGGGAGTTGCGGTACTCCGAGACCCTGTAGACCAGGGTCTTGGGGACGTCCTTGATGACGGCGAAGCCGCCGGCCATGTCGCCGTAGAGGGTCGCGTAGCCGGTGGCCATCTCGCTCTTGTTGCCGGTGGTGAGGACAATGTGGCCGAACTTGTTGGAGAGGGCCATCAGGAGGGTGCCGCGGACCCGCGCCTGGAGGTTCTCCTCGGCGATGTTCGGCTCTGTGCCCTCGAAGGGATCCCGCAGCATCCCGAGATAGGCCTGGAAGGCCGGCTCGATGGGGATCACCAGATACTGGATGCCCAGCCGTTCGGCCAGATCCCGGGCATCGTCCTTGCTGCCCTGAGAGGAGTAACGAGAGGGCATGGAGACACCGATGACGTTCTCCGGGCCCAGTGCATCGGCGGCGATGGTGGCTACCAGGCTGGAGTCGATCCCGCCTGAGAGGCCGATGATCGTCTTCTTGAAGCCGTTCTTCCGGATGTAGTCGCGGGTGCCGAGGACCAGGGCGTGGTACACCTCCGCCGGACCCTCCAACGGTTCGGCGATGGTGGGTGTGAGGGGCGACTTCGCCTCCGCGGCCGTGTGGCTGGATAGTTCGATCCTGGGGGTGGGGACATCCGATAGGATGGGGAAGATCGGCTCCGTGCGGCGGCGGGGGTCGTGGAGGCGGGAGCGGAACACCGACTCCACGTCCAGGTCGGCCACCAGCATCTCCTCCTCGAACTGCCTGCCCTTGGCTATCAGCTGGCCCGTCTGGTCGAAGATGAGGCTGTCGCCGTCGAACACCAACTCGTCCTGCCCCCCGACGGCGTTCACATAGCACACCTGGGCCTCGTTGTCCGTGGCGCGGGTGGCCACCATGCGCTCCCGATTCCGCCTCTTGCTCATGTCGTAGGGGGAGGCGTTGATGTTCACCAGCAGCTGGGCTCCCGCCTGGGCCTGGAGATAGGCGGGGCCGTTCGGGTACCAGATGTCCTCGCAGATGCTCACCCCCACGGTGACGCCGGAGATCACGAAGACGGGCTGCTCCTTGCCCCGCTGGAAGTAGCGCCGCTCGTCGAATACCCCGTAGTTGGGCAGATACACCTTGTGGTAGATGCCGGCGACGGCGCCGTCGTGCAGGATGGCGGCGGCGTTGTAGATGTCGTACACGGCGTCCACGAAGCCCACCACCACGGTGATCCCCCTGGCCTGGGCGGCGATCCGCTGGACACAGTCCAGGTTGTCCTTGATGAACTGCGGCTTCAGGACTAGGTCCTCGGGGGGATAGCCTGTGACAGCCAGCTCTGGGAAGGCCACAAGGTCGGCGCGGGCCTCCCGTGCCATGTCTATATAGTGGAGGATCTTGGCCGTGTTGCCTTCGAGGTCTCCGACGGTCGAGTTGATCTGGGCCAGCGCCACTCTCAGGGAAAGCATCTTTGCCACCTTCCAGCTTGGTTACGAGGGTGATGGGGAGATTCTACAGCTTGTGGGCACGAGGAGCCAATCTGCGGACAGCGGGAGGGGACGCGAGGACACGAAGAGGGACGCAAGCTCCAACCAGAAGGGGGCCCTCACCCCGACCCTCTCCCGCGGGGAGAGGGAGTCCTTCGGCGCCACGCGCATCGCGGGAGAGGGAGTGGGCGGGCGGGTTGCCACCTTCCCCACAGCTTGCTACCCTAGCAGCTAGCCCATTTGCCCATTTCCAGTGCGACCCGATGGGGTTGCGGAAAGAGGAGTGAGATGCCTTTCGGATACCATGGCAGGATCCTGCGGGTTGACCTTTCGACAGGCGCCCTATCGGTGGACGAGCACGACGAGACCTGGTACCGCCGCTACTTCGGCGGGGCCGGCATGTCCGCCTACTATCTGATGAAAGAGCTGGCCCCGGGTGTGGATCCCCTGGGTCCGGACAACAGGCTGATCATCGCCCCGGGTGTCGTCACCGGCGCCCCATTCTCCGGCAATGCCCGCAACGGCGTGGGGGCGAAATCCCCGATGACGGGCGGGATCGGCAAGAGTGAGGTGGGCGGCTTCTTCAACGCGGAGTTGAAGCACGCGGGGTTCGACGGTGTCGTGTTGGAGGGGAAGGCGGATAGGCCGGTTTACCTCTGGATCAGGGACGGGGTGGCCGAACTGAGGGACGCCGGCAATCTCTGGGGCAAGACGGTGCTGGAGACGGAGGAGACGATCAGGGCAGAGACCGGGGAGAAGTTAGCCAGGATCGCGGCCATCGGGCCGGCGGGGGAGAAGCTGGTGCGCTTCGCCTGCATTTTGAACGACCTCAAGGACTCGGCCGGCCGGGGCGGGATGGGCGCTGTAATGGGCTCCAAGAACCTCAAGGCGATCGCCGCGCGGGGGAAGCGCCAGACCCCATACGCCGACCCGGAAACGATCCGTGCGATGGCCAAGGCGATGGCGCAGGCGGTGCCGACAAGGGCGCGGGGCTTCCACGAGTACGGCACCGGGAGCGCCATGGCGGCCTACAACCTGGCGGGCAACGTCCCCACCCGCAATTTCCGGGACGGCTACTTCGAGAGCATCGACGCGATCTCCGCGGTGACCCTCAAGGACACCATACGGGTAGGTATGGAGGCATGTTGGGCGTGTGCCGTCCGGTGCAAGAAGGTGGTGAGGGTGGAGGAGCCGTGGGTGGCCGATCCACGGTACGGTGGTCCGGAGTACGAGACGCTGGGTTCCTTTGGCTCGAGCTGCGGCGTGGACGACCTGAAGGCGCTTGCCAGGGCCCACCACCTCTGCCACGACTACAGCATGGACACCATCTCCGCAGGCACCACGATCGCATTCGCCATGGAGTGCTTCGAGCGCGGCTATCTGACCAAGGCCGATTGCGACGGTTTGGAACTCCGATGGGGCAACGCCGAGGCGATGCTGACGCTGCTCCAGATGATGGGGGAGCGTCAGGGCATAGGGGACGTACTGGCGGAGGGTACCCGGCTGGCCGCCCGCAGGATCGGGAACGGGGCGGAGGAGTTGGCGATGCAGGTGAAGGGGGTGGAGATGGCGATGCACGAGCCTCGCCTGAAGCAGGGGCTGGGTCTCGGCTACGCCGTCGCCAACCACGGCGCCGATCACGGCACCGGCCTCCACGACACCTTCTTCGAGAAGGATGGCCCCAACATGATAAACGATGCGAAGCCGGTGGGGGTGCTGGAGCCGATGCCCGCGGACGAGCTGTCCACCCGCAAGGCGTTCCTCTTTGCGCAGCTGCACAAGTGGCGCACCTTCCAGGACAGCGCCGTCTACTGCTACTTCGTCCCCTGGAACTACGACGAGACGGTGCGGCTGGTGAACGCCGTGACCGGCTGGAACTGCTCGGCGGAGGAGTTGATGCTGGTGGGGGAGAGGGCCGTGACGATTGGGCGCGCCTTCAACGTGCGGGAGGGCTTCACCCCGGCCGACGATACGCTGCCGAAGCGCTTCTTCTCGCCGCCGCTGAAGGGTAGCCTGGCCCAGAAAGAGCAGGCCATCGACCCCGCCAAGCTGCAGGAGGCTATCCGGGACTATTACTACCTGATGGGCTGGGATGTGAAGACGGGGGTGCCGACCCGCCGGACTTTGGAGCGGCTGGAGGTGGGCTGGGTGGCCGACGAGCTGGCGAAGGCTGACAAGCCGGTGTAGGCGAGACGGCGCCTCTAGCCGGGCCGGTTTCATGCCGGTTAAGACCGCCGCGGTTCCGGAGCCGCGGCGGTCTTCTTCTGCCACCGGCTGTCGACACGACCGGTGACGTGTGGGTGTGGGACGACATTGTTGAACATCGCGCAGCGCGGACGCCTGCGGGGAAGGCGGCGATGCTAAGGTGGAAGGCGCATCCGCCGTGCGTCCAACGCACGGCGAGTAGTGTGCCTACTGGGCGATCCTGCTCAACCGCCGCCCGTCGGCCAGGACGATCGTCTCCGCATCGAAGGACACCTTTAGATCGGCGAGCGGTCGGGTGTGTCCACATGCCGGGAGGCGCCTTTGCTTGAGCAAGGAGTACCGATGACCCTGAACGAAGCCGACACCAGGGCGAAGCTGATCGATCCAGCCATTCATAAACGTGGCTGGACCGAGGACCTCATTCGGCCAGAGGAGACCGCCGGAACGGTGGAGATCGTCAACGGCAGGGCGCGGCGGCGCTCGCGAGGGAAGATCGACTACGTCCTCCGGGTGAAGGTGAACGTCGATACCCAGCCCGTCGCCCTGGCGCTTATCGAGGCGAAGAAGGAGAGCCTCCCGCTGGGCCACGGGATGGACCAGGCCAAGGGCTACGCCGAGTGCAAGCGGCTGAACGTCCGCTTCGTCTTCTCCTCCAACGGCCACCAGTTCGTCGAGTTCGACGCCTTCTCGGGCCTCACCTCGGCCCCCAGGCCCATGGTCGAGTTCCCTACTTCGGCCGAGCTTCGGGTCCGCTACGAGAAGGGCATGGGGTTCAGTCTTGAGTCTCCTGCCGCCCGCCCGCTGCTGCAGCCCTACCCGGGCGGCGAGGATGAGTGCCACCGCTCGGCCTGGGGCAAGTGGTCGCAGCTCCTCACCCGCAACGCCGGGGTCGCGCAGATCGGCCTCACGGCCACGCCGCGGCAGCTCCACTGCCGGGAGGAGACGGCGGAGGCCAGGCAGGATGCGGAGATCACCGCCAACAACCTCGCCTACTTCGGCGAGCCCGTCTACGAGTACGACATCGCCCAGGCCATCGAGGACAACTACCTGGTCGCCTGTGAGATCCAGAAGGGTCGCGTGGACCTGGATGACACCGGCATCACCATCAGCGAGATCATGGCGCGCGGCCCGGTGGACGCGATAACGGGCTTGAAGGCGACGCGCGCGACCGCCATGCCGACGATGTGGCCTCCGCCATGAACAATCTGTACGCCCATTGGTGCGCGGCCAACGGGAGGCCGCGTCTGGACTACTACGCCTTCAAGTGCACCGCCGCCAGCAGCGGCAACGACCAGCTCCCCGACCTTCGCGCCTCCTCCCGCAGCCACTTCGTCGCTACGACTGTGGACTTGCTAACCACTGGTGTGGACGTGCCCTGCGTGCGGAACATCGTCTTCTTCAAGTATCTCAAGTCGCCCATCAGCTTCTACCAGATGGTCGGTCGGGGCACACGGATAGATGCGCCCACGGGCAAGCTGATGTTCCGGGTCTACTACTACACCGATGCGACCCGACTCTTTGGCGAGCAGTTCATCACCAAGCCGCCCCGCTCCAGCGGCGATGGGTCCGAACCCGAGCCCCCTCAGCCGTCCGAGGAACCCACCATCAGCGTGGAGGGCTTCGAGGTGCACATCACTCATGCGGGGCGCTTCATCGTCGCCGACGTGGATGGCAGGGCGATGCCCGTGCCAGTGGAGGAGTACCGGGCACGCCTGGCCGCGCGGCTGGTGCAGGGAGTCGCCCTCCCTGGAGCAGTTCCGCACCCGCTGGATCGACCCCCCCTCCCGCAACGAGCTGCTCAGGGCGCTGGTGACCTCCGGCTACTCCCCCAACGTGGTCCGCATGGTGGATGGCCGACAGGAGTACGACCTGTTCGACGTGCTGGCCGAGCTTGGCTGGGGCCTCAATCCCCGCACTCGGCGCGACCGCACCCTGGCTTTCACCTACAAGCACGAGGATTAGATCAACGGCCTGCCGGGGAAGACGGCTGCCACCGTGCGGGCCATCGCCAGCCAGTTCGAGCGGGGTGGCACAGACGGGTTGGAGAATCCCGAGATCTTCCGGACGCCGGAGGTGCGCACGGCCGGCGGCCTAGCGGCACTGAAGCTGGCGGGCAACCCGCGAGAGCTGCTGGTAGAGACCAAGGCAAGGATGTTTGCCGCTTAAGGCGTCTCGATAGACGTAGGGGCCGGCTGCTCTGCCGGCCCGATGCGGGCTTGCGATAGGCCCGCGGTGACAAGAAGGAGGTCACGTATGGATAAGGAAGTCGTCAACCGCCTTCACGCCAGTTTCGAGGATCTCGTCCAGAGCTTCCCAGAGACCGGCACGGAGTACTGGTGCGCCCGCGATCTGCAGACGCTGCTGGGCTACGCCAAGTGGGAGAACTTTGCGAAGGTCATCGCGAAAGCAGTAACCTCCTGCCAGACGGCAGGAGTGGATCCCGAGGACCATTTTCTTGACATCAGGAAAATGGTCACCCTCGGCTCGGGCGCCAAACGCGAAATCGAGGATCTTGCCCTCACCCGCTACGCCTGTTACCTGATCGCGCAGAATGGCGATCCGAGCAAGGGGCCCATCGCCTTCGCCCAGAGCTACTTCGCCGTCCAGACCCGCAAGCAGGAGATTGTCGAGCAGCGGCTGGCGGAGGCCGAGCGGGTTAGCGCCCGGCGAAAGCTGACCCAGTCGGAGAAGGAACTCTCTGGCATCATCTTCGACCGGCTCGGTGACAACGAGAGCTTCGCGCGGATCCGCAGCAAGGGCGATACCTCCCTCTTCGGGGGGCTCACCACCCAGAGCATGAAGGACCGGCTGGGGGTGCCGAAAGGCCGCCCCCTTGCCGACTTCCTGCCCACGATCACCATCAAGGCGAAGGATTTCGCCAACGAGATAACGAACTTTCAGATCAAGGAGAAGGGGTTGCGGTCGGAGCCGGCCATCACCGGCGAGCATGTGCGGAACAACCAGGAGGTTCGCGGCGTGCTGGTGAACCGCGGCATCGTGCCCGAGCGGTTGCCCGCTGCCGAAGACGTGAAGAAGGTGGAGCGAAGGCTGGCCGCCGAGCAGAAGAAGCTGCCCAAGGGCGCCGTGCAACTTGGGCCCGCGGGCGATGAGGAGCGCGGATGACAGTGTTACAGGAGCGCACTCACCCCGCGGCCAGCCGCCCCCTCCTGGACGGCTGGCGATGGGTGAGACCTGGGGATGTTTGCGATGTGCGTTGGGGAAAATGCTCTCCAACAGCGAGCTTCTGCCCCACCTGAAGGGGCTGAAGGGCCGTCCGGATGCCACGGCGCGCCAGAAGGTTATCAGCGAGATCATGACCGGCGTGGAGCGGGTGCGCATCGACACTGAGCGTAACCTCCTGGACGTGCTGGACAAGGTGCACCAGCTATCCGCCGAGGCGATGGACTCCACCCACGTCTTCGCCCTCTCCCAGGTGTACGAGGGGCTGCTGCTCAAGATGGGGGAGAAGGGCAACGATGGGGGCCAGTTCTTCACGCCCCGCCAGGTGATCAAGGCGATGGTGCGGGTCATCGACCCCGGGGTGGACGAGACGGTCTACGACCCTGGCTGCGGCACCGGCGGCTTCCTCGCCCAGAGCTTCGAGTACATCATGAGCAAGCTTGGGGAGGGCACCACGGCGGAGCAGTTGGGGACGTTGAAGCAGCGCGCCTTCTGGGGCCGTGAGAAGGAAGACCTCATCTACTCCATCGCCCTGGTCAACCTGGTGCTGCACGGGATAGACAAGCCGACCTGCTCTTCTTCACCAAGGGCAGGCCCACCAGCCGGATATGGTACTACGATCTCAGCGACCTCAAGGTGCGCAAGAACACGCCGCTGACGCTGGAGCAGTTCGAGGAGTTCCTGCGGCTGCTGCCGGCCCGCGCCGACAGCGAGCACTCCTGGACGGTGGAGCTGGACGAGCGCAAGCGGGTCGCGGCCGAGGATGCCCGGCCGCACAAGGAGACGGCGACGGCCAAGGGCCAGCAGGCCGCGCAGTGGTCGCTGCGGCTGGCCGATTTGAAGAGGGCCAACCCCCGTGACGACCAGGCCATCGAAAAGGCCCAGGCGAGGGTCGCCGATCTCACGCGGGAGGCGAGGGACGCGGCCTCCAAAGCCAGGGAGATCGAGGACGCGGTCTACGATCTAAAAGCCGTGAACCTCCACAGGAAGCCCGAGGCGGAGGAGCGCACGGTTGAGGAGCTGCTGGAGATAATCAGCGCCAAGGGGCACGAGGTGGAGGCGGCGCTGGCGGCGCTGCGGTAGCAGCCCCGTTGACTGCCATCTATACCATGCAGGGAGATGCAAGGGTGATGCAAGGGTCGCGTCAGAGGGCGCGCGCTACCTCAAGTCGTGGAGCTACGCCCTCTGTCTGGCCTACCGGGACCCGCGCGTGCCCTGGTACACGCGGTTGTTCGCTCTCTGCGTGGTCGCCTACGCCTTCAGTCCCATAGACCTGGTGCCGGACTTCGTGCCCGTCCTCGGCTACCTAGACGACCTCATCCTCATCCCTATGGGGATCTCGCTGGCGATGCGCATGATTCCCCGCCCCGTCCTCGACGACTGCAGACTGCGAGCAGAGACTATGATGGCCACGGACAAGCCCACCAACTGGGTGGCCGCCGCCGCCATCGCGGCCATTTGGCTCCTCCTTGTGGGGCTCGGGGTTACCCTGGCTCTGCGTGCCTTCGCCTAGAAACCCCCAGGGCCAACTGGTGACACCGTAACTGCACCCTTCACGGCCGCCTCCCCCCAGGGCTGTCATCCTCATTTCCGTGCCAACCCAAGGAATCCTCACCAAATGGCTGCCTGCAGCTCTGCCTAAAGCAGGCTAGATGTTGTCTCCGCGTCCAATTGTGCTCGAAGGCTCGTCGGTTGACCGCTGGCTATTCAGAACACGGATCGGTGAAACGTGTTTGTGTGAAACGTGGTTGGGCAAAACACGTTTCACCGCGCCCTGCTATAATGGTGTGCGGACTGGAGCCACGCGGACAGGCAACCTCACGGAGGGACAGAGTGTTCTACAACCGCATCCACGAACTTCAAGATATTCGGAGCTTCGTTTCTTCACGTCGCTCGGAGCTTGTGATCGTCTACGGTCGTCGTGGAGTCGGCAAGACAGCTCTCCTGCGGGAGTCCATCAAGGATCAGCACCACCTGATATACCAGGCAACGACCCAAACCCTACCCCTGCAAATGGAGGACATGACAGCCGCACTTCGCTCGTTCGCGCCGGATTCTGTGCTGCTTGGTGTGCTTCCAGCCGTCCCCGCCTTTCTCGGTGCTCTCACTCAACTGGCTCAAGCACAACCAGACAGGCCAGTGATAGTGGTGATCGATGAATTGCCCTACTTGGCCCAGGCCGACCCCGCTGTACCTTCGGAGTTGCAGCGGTGGTGGGACGAGGTCCGTTGGGCCGGGATTAGGAACCTGAAGCTGTTTCTGCTCGGTTCCATGGTGAGCTGGATGGAGAAGCACACCCTCTCCGAACACGCTCCGCTTCATAACCGGCGGACAGGACAGATAATGCTCGGGCCAATGGGATACCAGGAGTCCGCGCTCTTTTTCCCGTCATACTCTCCGGCGGAACGAATCGCCGCCTACGCAATCTGGGGAGGAATGCCCTCCTACCTTGCCGAAATCGACCCTGATGCCGGCCTTTGGGACAACGTCCTATCTGGCCTACTTCAGCCAGCATCTCGTTTGGCTGAGGAACCCGGCTGGCTTCGTTACACGGATCTACGGAGCGACATGATCTACTCGTCGATCCTGCGTGCGATAGCCAACAAGGAACGCCGCCCCAGCGACATCGCCAGGGCGGTGGGGCGGGATTCCGCCAACGAGGTTGCATATCATCTGGACCGGCTGGTCGAACTGGGGCTGATACGGCGAGCGACACCCATCCATGAGGAAACTAGCCGCCCCTCACAACGATCACTCTACTTTCTTAGCGACCACTACGTCGCCTTCTGGTATCGGTATATCGGGCCCCTCCGCAACTTGCTTGCGCTGCGGCGCGCCGATGAGGTGCTCCAAATCATCAAGCAGGACTTCGATAAGTACGTGTCGGAACTGGTATTCGAGGACGTAGCTCGGCAGTTCATTCAGTCCCTGCCACGCGAGAGACTCCCTGCGGAACTCTGGTGCGAGCGCGTTGGGCCCTGGTGGACGTCACAAAGAGACAGGAGCCAGCCTCGGCAGGAGTCGGATGAGATCGATGTTGTTGCCATGCGTGACAGGCACGCTGTTCTACTAGGCGAGTGCAAGTGGTCCCGACAGAAGATGGAGGAGCATGACCTTAGCGGTTTGCGGGCAGCTCTGCTGAAGGCTGCGCACGATATCAAACCCATCGATAATCCTTGGAGGGCCCTCTTCTCGCGATCCGGCTTCAGCGACGAGGTAATCGCACTTAGTAAGGATCCCGGAGAGAGAATACTGCTCTACACGCCACAAGAACTCTACTCTGAACGATCCTGAAGAGAGTCTTGAATGGCAGCATTCACACAATAGAGTATGCTCGGCGCGCCCTGGGCAGCCGAGGGATCGGCCTTCAGCGACATGAGTTCCCACGTCGCTCCATATCCCCGCTAAGCATGACAGTGGCCGTCGCAACCAGTTTGGTCGATCACTATTCAAGACCCTGATGATGATCGTAGCTGTGGTGCTGACACCCACTGGTCGGTCACCGTGATCTCGATCCTGCGGTCCCCGAGCTTCGCCTGGCTGAAGTGGGAGAGCCTAAAGCTCGCGGTTACTGGCATGATCGTCGCGGACCTGCAGATTGGTGTCCGCTGGGCAGCATACGCCGGGTTCATCAGCTGCGCCGAGGCGGATTGAGGGCTACCTGAGGATCTTCAGGCGGTATGCCAGCAGACTGCCAGGTGCGGCCAAGTGCTGCCAGAGACGGTCGCCCGTGCACTGCTTCCATGCATGGCAGAGAAGAACGCGAAGTAGGGGTGACCGAGGTGGAATCTCAGCTTCCTGTTCCAACAAATGCGGGTAAGTCAAAGCGAGGTCACGTGGCAACCTATCAGCGAAAACGCCGGAGCGTGGGGAGGGTCGGAGGCATCGCGAGTTTCCCCATCCATCCTCGCCAGTGCTTATCTACGGTGGTGAAGAACTTGCGCTTGGAGCCTAGGGCATTGGGTGTGATGGATTCGCGGCTCTGGGATCACGCCTTGCCTATCTCCAGGTACGAGTGATAGGAACTGTGAATAGCGAACCGTTCTATGCCTTGCGTTTCCGCCATCTTTCTGGCCAGAGACTGTAGAACTGGTTTTCTGCCATTCTCATATAGGAAGTCAAACCGGCTTTGTCCAGTTTCGAGACCTAAGAACCCTGTGGCGCAGAGCGCGTCGATGACGGATCCGAGCTCGGTCTCGCATACTCCGGCTCTCTCCAGGCATTGCTTCACATCGTCCTTCGTCACTATTGTTGGCAAACCAGCGAACTCATGGAGTAGATCCTCAGACTTGCTTATCCTGGACGAAACCTCGGTCACCAAAGACTGGAATACATGCTGGGAGTATTGTGACTCGCCAGCCAGAACATCGTCTTCCTCTATTCTCGTGTGTCCATGATTGATGGCGGCGGCCAGAGCAGCCTTACACCAGTAGATAATGTCTCGCGGGCGAGGAATGACGCGATCCACAAGGTAGTCCTTGGTTGAGCGTTGATCAACTGTTGGGGAAAAGAACTGGACCCAGACATCCTCTGGCTGCAACGAGCCTTCGGCTGATTGGACAAAACGCTGTTCCACGACCCGCTGCAACAGCCGCCGGTCATTCCAATCCAATATGCTGTACATGATCTTGTCAGCCTCATTAGCTGCTGACATGATGTACGAAAAGATGTCGGTCCTGAGGAAGACAAGGACGCTTAGGTTAACGGGGCGCCACGAGACACCGGTCTTCTGAAACTCATTCGGGATCACCTGTGCCAAACCGAGTAGCCCGAAGAGGAATTGGGATAGATCAACGAGATCCTCGCCAGGTGCCCAGATCTTGTCCAGATTGTCCACGAGAATGAAAACCCTGTCCTTCTTCGCGAGAACCCTGCCCAAGTGTTCGCGTAACCCCGCCAGCACTAGGGAGTGAAGAACCTCGCTGACACGAATTCTCTGCTGGGTGCTAGGTAGCGAGTAATCAACTTGCCGCAACTCATCGATCATCCGCTCCATTCGCAACGTGAACTCCGGCAAGACGATCTCTCTATGGACTTCTACGAAGCTGAAGAGCTCTTGCTCATCTCTGTTCCTTTCATAATGCGATGGCTTGCCTGCGAGGAGTTCGTACACTGTCTTGGCCAGTTCTGTATAGACCAGATACTTCCACAAGCTCTCTACCAAGTAGCCTTTCTCAGAACTCGGTCTACTCTGGCGCAGAAGGCGAACCACGCCCTGTAACTCGTAGTCGACTGGTCGAATCACGCACACATGCCTACGAGGATCCTTCCCGATGCTTGCTGCGATCTGATACAAGTTGGCGGTCTTCCCTGTCCCTTTGCGACCTATGAAAATCGCGGATCCTGCTCAGCAACCATATGGGT
>DIXP01000090.1:41436-74734 GCA_002436065.1 Chloroflexi bacterium UBA6077 | reverse complement strand
TTTCGGCTCTGCCGAGTTAGGGAGGGGTTGAGGAATGACGGAGAAGCCGCGGAGATCTGGGGGGAAGGGGCCGCGAAGAGCTAACCCCCCCTCGAACGCGCCAGAGGGCACGTTCAAGCCCTCTCCGACGCGGCGAGGGCGAACGACTCCCCCCTCACCGCGCCGGGAAGGGGGCCCTGTCTACCTTACTGACATGGACCAGGCTGCGATGGAGGAGTTGGCCCTGTCTCTGGGGCAGCCGCGCTTTCGGGGCCGCCAGCTGTTCCACTGGGTACACGGCCGGCTGGAGACCGACCTCAACCGTATGTCCAACCTGCCCGGGGGGTTCGCGACCCAGCTGGCGGAGGAGCATCCTGTGGTGCACGCGGCGTCGGTTCGAGAGACCGTGTCCGCCGATGGGGAGACCCGGAAGCGATTGCTCCAGATGCCCGATGGCCAGCGGGTGGAGACGGTGCTGATGGAGGCCCGCGGCCCCGGCCGCGAGGTGGATCGTTACACCGTGTGCGTCTCGAGCCAGGTGGGCTGCGCGTTGGGCTGCAGCTTCTGTGTCACAGGGCAGGTGGGTTTTGTCCGGCAGCTAAGTCAGGGCGAGATTGTGGAGCAGGTGTACGGCTTCGAGAGGTGGTTGCGGGAGACGTCGCCGGAGCGCGGCGAGGGCGAACAGAGGTTCGTGACCAACGTGGTCTACATGGGCATGGGGGAGCCTATGGCCAACTACGAGGCGGTCATGGCGTCTGTTCGGTTGCTGACTGACCCTGAGGGGCTGGGGCTGGGGGCGAGGCGGATAACGCTTTCCACGGCCGGACTGGTGCCGGGCATCCACCGTCTGGCCGACGAGGGGTTGCCGCTCGGCCTGGCGATCTCGCTCCATGCCCCCAACGACCAGTTGAGGGACCGGCTGATGCCGGTCAACCGGCGCTACCCTATAGCCTCGCTGCTTGGGGCCGCGGCGAAGTACGCGGAGAAGACGGGGCGAAGAGTGACCTATGAGTACTCGCTCATCGAGGGGGTGAACGATAGCGTGGCTCAGGCTCGGGAGCTGGCCCGGGTGCTGGGAGGGCAGCTGTGCCACGTGAACCTGATCCCCGTGAATGTGTCCCTCGACCCCACCCTGAGGAGTTCCAACCCCAAGAGGGTGGCTGCCTTCCGGAAGGCTCTGGAGGAGGCGCACATTCCCTGCACCCTGAGACAGAGCAGGGGGCAGGACATCTTGGCCGCGTGCGGACAGTTGCGCTACACTGCCGAGAACAGTGATGAGGGGTGAGAGAATTGAAGGTCAAGCTGGCGCCCTCGATACTCAGCGCAGATTTTGCCCGCCTGGGTGAGCAGGTGGTGGAGGCCGAGCAGGCCGGGGCCGACTACATCCACATCGACGTGATGGACGGCCACTTCGTACCGAATCTCACGATGGGTCCCGACATCGTGGCCGCGGTGAAGCGCCACACATCCCTGCCACTGGACGTCCATCTGATGATAGAGGCGCCCGAGCTGCTGGTGTCGCGTTTCGTGGAGGCGGGTGCCAGCATTCTGACCGTGCATCAGGAGGCCTGCCGGCACCTGGACTACGTCCTGTCGACGATCAGGAACCTTGGGGTTCGGGCGGGGGTCTCGCTGAATCCGGCAACTCCGATAGGGGTGTTGGAGGAGGTGCTGGAAAAGGTGGACCTGGTGCTGCTGATGTCAGTGAACCCCGGTTTCGGTGGCCAGAGGATGATCCACTCCACGGTGGACAAGGTGAAGCGGTTGTCCTCCATGATGGCGGATCGTGCGGTTTCCCCGGAGCTGGAGGTGGATGGTGGCATCAGTCCGGACACGGCTGGCGGGATGGTGGGGGCCGGGGCCACGGTGCTGGTGGCTGGCTCCAGTGTGTACAACCAGCGAGCATCGGTGGGGGAGAACCTGGCGGCCCTTCGTCGGGCGGTGGGGCGCTAACTGACCGCTAACATGACGGCAACTACCAAAACACAAAGAACGCCGAAGACCCTGCTCCGACTTGGCGTCTTCGTGCCTTGGTGGTTGTCGTCCTTGGCTGTTAGCGAAGGGGCTACGCGGTTTTCTGGAGGGTTCGCAGGCAGCGAGTGCAGATGCGAACGCTCACCTTGTCGTTGCCAATGGCGATCTTGGTCTTCTGGATGTTCGGCAACCAGCGGCGGTTGGTGCGGCGCTTGGAGTGGCTGACGTTATGGCCAAAGCCCACACCCTTGCCGCAGATCTGGCAGAGAGGCAACTTGTCACCCCCTTCGGTCCCTGAGATTCGGTCAATTCACAACGCAGGCAGGTCTCTTCGTGAAGAACCTGCCTGGAGTCTCGACGCTTCGACTTACGGCCGCTATAATACCACACGTTCTGACCCTGGGCAAACGGGGCCGAGCCGATGACGTCGGGAAAGAAGAAGATGCCTGGTATAGAAAAGCTGGGGAAGATCGAGGTAAGCCAGAGGGCGATTGCCTCCATAGCCGCAGATGCGGTGCTGCGCTCGTATGGGGTCGTGGGTATGGCCTCGGTGCGGCTGAAGGACGGCCTGGCGGAGATCCTGAGGCGTGAGCAGCAAGACCGCGGCGTGGCGGTGAGTGTGAAGGATGGCGAGGTCGTCATCGACCTCTACGTCGTGGTGGAGTATGGCACCAGGGTCTCTGAGGTTGGTCGTAACATCGCTCAGACCGTGAAGTTCGCGGTGGAACGGGCGATTGGGGTGCCGGTGGCCAGGGTGAACGTCAACGTCCAGGGACTGCGGGTCAGCGACCGGGCCTGAGGATGCTCGCCTCCGTATCCTAGAGCGGTCAGCGAGTGTCGGCGTTATCGTCGACTCGCTTGGCCTCAGGCGCCGCCATGCATCGACCTCCCCGACTAGTCCTCTCCGTCGTTCATCGAACTTACTGTCGCTGGATGTGATGTGATCAGCCATGACAAGCTAGTGAGAAGGCTGCGCGTTGTTAGTGGTACCGACCTGCGCCAGATGCTGGCCATGGGGGCGGCCATCCTCGAAGAGAACGTGGAGATGGTCAACTCCCTCAACGTGTTTCCTGTGCCTGATGGTGACACCGGGACCAATATGCTCCTCACCGTCCAGTCGGCGCTGGATGAGGTTTCCAAGACCTCGGGTGATGATTTCGGGGCCGTTGCCCAGTCCGCGGCCCACGGGTCTCTGATGGGCGCCAGGGGCAACTCCGGGGTGATCCTGTCCCAGCTCTTTCGTGGCATTGCCAAGGTGGCGGATGCAAGAAAGACCTTGGGCGGTCCTGAGGTGGCCTTGGCCCTGAAGGAAGGCGCCAACACGGCCTACCGCGGGATTGGGAAGCCGGTGGAAGGCACGATTCTGACGGTTGCCCGGGAGGCGGCCGACGCGGCCGTGGCGGCGTCGCAGTTAGATGGGGATGTGGGCAATGTCCTGCGGAAGGCCGTCGAGGCCGGCCGGCAGTCGCTGGAGCGAACGCCGGAGCTGCTCCCTGCTCTCAAGGATGCGGGTGTGGTGGATGCCGGTGGGCAGGGGTATCTGCTGCTGCTGGAGGGCATATTGATGGTCGTCACGGGCGAGCGTATTCCCCCTGTGATCTCCCCTGTCCAAAAGGTCCAGAGGGTGGTGCCGGTAGTAGAGGAAGTCACGGCCTCGATGGAGTACGGCTACTGCACGGAGTTGCTGGTGCGGGGCGAGGCGCTGCCGATCGATGAGATCCGCCGGAGGGTGGAGGCGTCGGGCAGCTCGGCGATGGTGGTGGGCGAGAGCGACCTGGTGCACATCCACGTCCATACCTACCAGCCCGGAGAGATCCTGAATGTGGCCGGACAGTATGGGATGCTGGAGAAGATCAAGGTCGAGAACATGCAGCTTCAGCACACCGCTTACCTGAGCAGCTTCAAATCTCAGGAGCCGGTCAAGGTGGATGGGGTTGGAGTAGTCACCGTGGCGGTGGGTGGGGGCCTCACCCGGGTGTTCCGAGACCTGGGGGCAGCGGCCGCTGTTGCCGGCGGGCAGAGCATGAATCCGAGCATCGAGGAGTTGGTGCACGGCGCCGACCACGCAGGTTACGCCAGGGTAATCCTGCTTCCCAACAACCCCAACGTGGTGATGACCGCCCAGCAGGCGATCGCCCTGGCTGAGATCGATCTGAAGGTGGTGCCCACTCGCACCCTGTGCGAAGGCATCGCCGCCATGGTGGCCTTCAACCCATCGGTGGAGGTGGAGTCCAACCTGGCGGCCATGGCCGAGGCGGCTGCTGCGGTACGCACGGTGGAGGTCACTCGGGCGGTGCGTACCACCAGGTTCAACGGGATGCAGGTGGAAGAGGGGCAGGCCATCGGCCTGTTGGACGGCACCTTGGTCGAGTCGGGTAACTCTCTGGAAGAGGTTGCTCTCGGGGTGTTAGAGCGGGCCGGGGTAGCTGAGCGCGAGGTTGTGACGATCTACTACGGTGAGGGCGTGATGGCTCAGGAAGGCGAGCGATTGGCCGCCTCCCTGGGGGATCGTTGGTCCCACATCGAGTGTCAGGTGGTGGAGGGGGGGCAGCCTCACTACCCGTACCTGATATCTGTGGAGTAGGGACAATCGGGGGGGCGCCTGGATGCTACCTCTTGATAGCTCGCGTTGCCTTTCGTCGGACTCGTGTGGTGGGGGCGGGTTGCGTAACCCGCCCTTGCTTGATGTATGGGGAGACCCAGCCTCGATAGAGGGAGGATGCAGTGGCTAGGATTCGGGTGGTGACCGACAGCACGGCGGACATGGACGAGGGCGAGGCCCAGGGGTTGGGGATCAAGGTGGTCCCACTGAACGTCCACTGGAACGGTGACACCTACCGCGACAAGGTGGAGATCAGCACGGATGAGTTCTATCGAAAGCTTCGAGAGGAGAAGGGCACTCCCAAGACCTCCCAGCCTTCGGCTGGGCAGTTCGAGGCTGCTTACCGGGACCTGCTGAAGGACGCCGATGGCATCATCTCCGTGCACATCGCTTCCAAGCTCAGCGGCACTTTCAACTCCGCCCTGTTGGCCGCAAAGAACGTGGCGCCAGACAGGATTGCGGTGATCGACTCTCAGATCACTTCCTACTCCCTCGGGCTCCTGGCTACAAAGGTGGCGCGTCTTGCCGAGCAGGGTGGTTCCCTGGATGAGTGTGTGTCCCTGGCCGAGGGGCTGGTGTCGAGGCTACGACTCTTCTGCTGCGTGGATACGCTTGAGTTCCTGCGGCGAGGGGGCAGGATAGGCAATGCGCAGGCGTTTGCCGGCAACCTCCTTTCGATCAAGCTGATTTTCCAGGTGTTGGGAGAGGTTGTGCCGGTGGATCGGGTACGAACTCGCGCAGCAGCCATCAAGCGGACGGCCGAGGTGGTGGCAGATTTGGGGGCGGTGGAAGAGCTGGCTGTACTGTATGGGGACGATCCAGAGCCGGCTGAGCAGCTGCTGGTTCTGCTGAAGGAGCGCTATCCTGGAATGACCGTTCTGCGCGGGCGGCTAGGGCCGGTGTTGGGCACCCACACGGGACCTAGAGTAATTGGGGTTTCGGCACTGTTGGCATAGCACTAGGTGAGTTCGCGATGGGAGAAAAGGAGGGAGAGTGGCAAGGGTCCGAGTTGTGACCGATAGCACTGCCGACATGGATGAGGGCGCGGCGGAGCGCCTTGGGATCGAGGTAGTGCCGCTGAACGTGCATTGGAACGGTAAGACCTACAGGGATCAAGTAGACATAACAATCGACGAGTTCTACCGTTTGCTGCGGGAGGAGAAGGGCACGCCGAGGACCTCTCAGCCCTCTGCCGGCCAGTTCGAGCAGCTCTACCGGCGTGTGTTGGATGAGGGTGCCGATGGGATCGTCTCCATCCACATATCGGGCAAGCTGAGCGGGACCCTGAACGCGGCGCGCATGGCGGGCGCCCAGGTGGCTCCAGACCGCATAGTGGCCGTCGATTCCCGGATTCTGGCCTATCCACATGGAGTGCTGGCCATGCGGACGGCCGAGTTGGCGGTTGGGGGCGCCTCATTGCGGGAGTGCGTGGAGTACGCGGAGCGGTTGGTGCCTCGGCTAAGGCTGTACGCGGCGGCCGATACGTTGGAGTTTCTTCGGCGGGGCGGCCGTCTGACCCGTGCCCAGGCGTTCGCCGGGACGCTCCTCTCGATCAAGCCGATCATACAGCTGGTGGAGGGAGAGATCATCCCGGCGGAGAGGGTTCGCACGAAGGCCACGGCCATCAAGCGGATGGC
Organism: Chloroflexi bacterium UBA6077; assembly: GCA_002436065.1. Taxonomy (GTDB): domain Bacteria; phylum Chloroflexota; class UBA6077; order UBA6077; family UBA6077; genus UBA6077. The sequence continues at coordinate 68,542 of DIXP01000090.1, read as the reverse complement.
CGAGCTGCTGCTGGGGCTGGGTCCCCTGGAGGAAGCGGCGGTCCTGTATGCGGATGATCCGCGCCCGGCGGAGCAGCTGAACGAGATCATCAGCAGCGCGCGGCCGGGGCTCACGATCAAGCGAGGCAGGACGGGGCCGGTGATTGGGGCCCACAATGGGCCTGGGCTTTACGGTGCCTATGCCCTTTTGGCAGAGTGAGGCGATCGGGGGACTGGACAAACGTGATCGGCGTGTGCGCCGTGCTGGCTGTTGGGGAGGCTGATGGCTGACAGGGGAACCGCGGGCTGGGGATCTCGGGAGATGTCCCTATTGGCGGAGAAGTGGGGTACCGCTCAGAAGATCCTGGAGCAGGAGCTGCGGACCGGCTGCGGGGATCGCACGGTGATGGGTGGCCTGGAGCGCTTCGTCTCTCGATGGGCAGAGGCTGTTGCCTCGATGGATGGTGGCTACACCACCTGGCCGGAGGCTAAGAGGGCGATAGCGCTGCTGGAGGGGTACGGCCGGATGGCTCAGCCTCAGCGGGTGGAGGCGGCGCGCGGCGCGGTGGCGCTTGCCCTGGAGGTGGTGGGACGGATTAGAGGGTTATCGGGGACTGTGGCGCGGGGGGATGGGGAAATGGGGAGACGCGGGGAGGGCTCGTTCGGTCGTCTCCCAAGTCAGCCCTCACCATGCCCCTCTCCCGCGGGGAGAGGGAGTTCTCCTGTCCCCGCGTCTCCGCGTCCCCGCGTCTCCCTGGCAGCTCGGCTGTCGTCGGTTGGGTTGGACGACCCGATTATGGCCGTGAAGGGGGTGGGGAAGCAAAGGGCGGCGTTGCTGGCTAAGCTGGGGATTACCAAGCTGCGCGACCTGCTGTTTCACTTTCCCAGGAGCCATCGGGACTACCGGCAGACAAAGCGGGTGGTGGATCTGATGTACGGCGAGACGGCCAGCGTGGTGGGCACGGTGGAGGACGTCCAGGTACTACCGGGGGTGCGGAAGCTGTACAGGACGACGGTGAAGCTGCGCGACGAGAGTGGCAGGATGGCAGCCACCTGGTTCCGCCACGGGTACGGCGGGCTGCGCATCGCTCCCAACAGCAGGGTGGCTCTGGCGGGCACCGTGTCAGGTTATGGGGCACAGATCAGCTTCGATAGCCCGGATTGGGAGCCGGCCAGCCAGGAGCCGCTCCACACCCGCCGGATGGTGCCGGTCTACCCGTTAACGGAAGGGGTCTCGGAGTACTGGCTTCGCGAGTTGATGGCCGCGGTGGTGCCGCGGGGTGCGGCTAGCCTGGATGAGCCGTTGCCATCTTGGCTGGTGGAGCGCTACACACTCCTCTCATACAGGGAGGCTGTCGCAAGGTTTCATTTCCCCAAGAGTCCCGAGGAGGCTCAGGAGGCGCGGCGGAGGCTGGCCTTCGACGAGCTGTTCCTTGTTCAGCTGGCTGCTCTGAAGGTCAGGAGCGAGTGGCAGTCGGGGGCGGCGGCCCCGAGGCTTCCGATGGAGACAACTGCGCTGGAGGGATTTCTTGGATGCCAGCCCTTCGCCCTGACATCTGCCCAGCGGCGTGTGGTGTCCGAGATCCTGGGTGACGTGGCCGACTCCAGGCCGATGACACGCCTGCTCGAGGGCGATGTGGGATCGGGGAAGACGATTGTGGCTGCGGTGGCGCTGCTGGCGACGGTGTTGGCCGGCCATCAGGCGGCGCTGATGGCGCCCACTGAGATCCTCGCCGAGCAGCACGCCAGGACGCTGAGGGCTGCTTTCGAGAGGGCGGAGGGGTTCCTGGATGGTATCCTAGGACGGCCTTTGCGATTGGAGTTGCTCACGGGGGCCTCTCGCGCCAGCGATCGGGAGAGGGTCAACCGGGGTGCGTCAGAGGGCGAGGTGGACGTGCTGGTTGGCACTCAGGCGCTCATCCAGGAGGGGGTGGACTTCCGGCGCCTCGGCTTGGCGGTCATCGACGAGCAGCACCGATTTGGGGTGGTCCAACGGACGATGCTGCGAGAGAAGGGGGGGACTCCCCACCTGCTGGTGATGACGGCCACACCGATACCGCGGACCCTGGCGCTCGTCATGTACGGCGACCTGGATCTCTCCATCATCGACGAGCTGCCCCCAGGCCGGCAGCAGGTGAAGACCCACCTGCTTGGCCCGCTGGAGCGCAGCGCCGCCTACGAGCACATCCGCCGCGAGGTTGCCAAGGGTAGGCAGGCGTTCCTCATATGTCCCCTGGTGGAGGACAGCCCTCACCTCGAGGTCAGGGCTGCCACCGCCGAGTACGAGCGTTTGCGCCAGGGCGAGCTGTCGGACTTGCGCCTGGCCCTGCTCCACGGGAGGATGCGCCCCGCGGAGAAGGACCGGATCATGCTGGATTTCCGAAACGGGGAGTACGACGTATTGGTGTCCACATCGGTGGTGGAGGTTGGAGTGGACGTGCCCAATGCCACGGTGATGCTGGTCGAGGGCGCGGAGCGGTTTGGGTTGGCTCAACTCCACCAGTTTCGTGGAAGGGTTGGGCGGGGAGAGCACGCCTCCTGCTGCATCCTGCTCACGGACTCCACCGGCGAAGAGGCGCTGGAGCGGTTGAGGACCGTCGCTTCCGTTAGCGATGGGTTCAGGCTGGCGGACGAGGATCTGAAGCTGAGGGGGCCTGGTGAGTACTTCGGGGTGAGGCAGAGCGGCTTCCCTGACTTTCGGCTGGCCGACCTACGGGATGCGCGGCTGATCGAACAGGCCAGGGAAGCGGCCGGCGAACTGCTGAAGCGGGACCCATTGCTGGCGGACCATCAGCACACGGCGTTGGTGCGGAGGCTGGAGGAGATGCGAAGGGCGGGCAATTCGTGAGGAGAGTCGTTGGATGAGGGTCATAGCCGGCATTGCGCGGGGACGCCCGTTGCGCAGCGTAGAGAGCCGATCCGTCAGGCCCACCTCGGACAAGGTGAAGGAGGCCACCTTCGCCATGCTGGAGGCCGAGGCGTTCAAGCGAGGGCTCGCCGAGCCAGGCTATCTGGCGGATGTGGACGAGGGCGTGGGCGGCCCGTGGCAAAAGGTGCTGGACCTCTATGCTGGCAGTGGTGCCCTCGGAATAGAGGCGCTCAGCCGCGGCGCCGAATCAGTGGATTTTGTGGAGGCGGACGCCCGTGCCAGAGAGGTAATAGGGGAGAATCTGCGCCGAACCGGACTGAAGGGCAGTGCACGGATCCACGGCATCCGTGTGGAAGCGGCGATCTCGACATTTGCGCACCCCTATGATTTAATACTGCTAGACCCCCCCTATGGTGAGCCCGCCCTCGAGTTGGTTTTCCACCAGCTGTGCGAGTCGGTGCTGATCGGGGCCTCCACCTTCGTGGTTCTGGAACACTCCCGCACGCGCGAGGCTCCGTCTAAATGCGGGCGGTTGCGGCTGTTGAAGACGCGGATCCACGGGGGGACCGCCATCAGCCTCTACGCTGCGGACCATCAGGAGTGAGATTTGCGAGTCGCGATCTATCCGGGCACATTTGATCCCTTTCACAACGGGCATCTCGACATCGCCATCAGGGCGGCCAGGCTGTTCGATCTGCTCATAGTTGCCGTCTACGAGCATCCTGAGAAGAACGCGCTGTTCACTGCTGAGGAGCGTTGGAGACTGGCGAGGGACGCGATCAACCCCGCGAGCAACATTGAGGTGGAGCTCTTCTCCGGTCTGACTGTGGAGTATGCCGAATCCAGGGGAGCGTGCGCGATTGTCCGAGGGCTCCGAGCCATCTCTGACTTCGAGTTCGAGTTGGAGATCGCCCACATGAATCGCAGGATGAGCGAGAAGGTGGAGGCTACTTTCCTGATGACAACCGCCGAGTATGCATTTTTGCGAGCGAGCATTGTGAAGGAGATAGCCAAGCTGAATGGGCCTCTGAGTGACCTCGTGCCGGAGCATGTGGCCATTGCCCTCAGGGCGAAGTTCGATGCTAGGGCGAAGGCCGGCGGCCTCCCGACCAGCAGTCTCGTACCGTAGGGCAAGAATCTCTCACAGATCCACAGATTGCACAGATGGGACGGCAGGGTACTTAACAGCATCTGCGCAGTCTGCGACATCTGTGGATAGGGTTGTTAGGTTCAGCCTGAGGGCAAATAAAGAGGATGGGCCATGGATATAACGTACCTGCTGGATAGGCTGGAGACGGTGCTATGCAGTGGATCGAGGATACCGCTGATGGGCAAGGCAATGGTTGACGAGCACGAGTGTCTGGAGATCGTCGATCAGCTCAGGGTGGCGGTTCCGGAGGAGATCAAACAGGCCAAGCGATTGCTCCAAGAGAAGGATCGACTGCTGGAAGAAGCCGAGGAGCAGGCGAAGAGGATCGTTTCTCACGCTCAGGAGCAGGCAGTGGTGCTGTCGGCTCAGCACGAGATCGCCAAGGCGGCCGAGGCGCGGGCGCTGCGGATACTCGAGACTGCTGAAGCCGAGGCAGATGAGCGGCGAGAGGGGTCCGATCGGTATGTGGCGGAGGCATTGTCGGACCTGGAAGATCGGCTGAGCGAGTTACTGAGTGTGGTGAGAAACGGACTTCGATCCCTGGACAGGCCCGAACGGAGGCCGGTAGCCAAGGATGCGGTTCGAGATGACTCGCCGAGGGTGTAGCGTTCGGCGGTTGATGCCGCGGGAAGCGCGAGGAGAGTCCCCCTTCGGCGGTGGATGATGTTTTCCTCGGAGGCGGGCATAGCAGCGAGCAGCCGATGGTTGCAGGCGTTGGGTGTTGTTGACGCCTAGTGCGGTGGGCCGTATAATTATTTGTGGGCTCGCCAAAGGCGGCCTTCTTATTATGCGCGCCAACCGCGCGCTCGAAGATAATGGGTGGCTTACTGTGATTGGCTTCAATGTGGCACAGCTGCTGAAGTCGCCCACGGGCACCATCCGGCGGGTGGAAGTAGACGAGGTAGACGAGGGACTGAAGAAGGACCTCCGCCTCGTATCGGCCACCAAGGGGTCGCTGAAGCTGATGCGGACCAACGCCGGGATACTGGTCACCGGTACTCTGACCCATGTGGTGGAGACGGACTGTACTCGCTGTCTTGAGACCATCACGCGAAAACAGGTCATCAAGCTTAACGACGAGTTCGTGCCCGTGGTGGATGTGGATACGGGACTGCCGGCTCCGAGGCCAGATGATGCGGATGCCTTCAGGATCAGGCCGGATCATGTCCTGGATCTCACTGAAGCGATACGGCAGTATGCGATACTAGAGAGTCCCCTGCAGACGTTGTGCAGAGAGGACTGCAAGGGTTTGTGTAGCGACTGTGGGGCAAACCTAAACGAGGGACCGTGTGGATGCCAGTCCGCCGCGGACAGTGCGCCGAAGACGCCTTTTGGGTCGTTGTTGGCGGATCGAATGCGGGAGGCTGGGTTCGAGCCAGAAGAGGAGTAAACAGAATTGGGCGCTCTACCGAAGAAACGAATCTCCCATTCGGCGCAGGGCAAGCGACGGAGCCATCTGAACATGGAAATGCCGAACATGATGACCTGCCCGCAGTGTCAAGCGCTGAAGCTGCCTCATTATGTATGTCCCAATTGCGGCACTTATAAGGGGGAGCAGGTCCTCGAAGTGAAGCCGCGGAAGAGCGAGGGCTAGAAGACTGGCAACTAAGATAGCATTGCTGTTTCCTGGGCAGGGCGCCCAACGGGTGGGAATGGGGGCAAGCCTCTGGCAGTGCAGCAGCGCGGCACGAGAGCTGTTTGCCGAGGCCGAATTGGCAACCGGCCTGCCCCTGACTCGGGTGGTCTTCGAGGGGCCGTCCGAACAGCTTACGGACACGGCCTTCGCTCAACCAGGAGTGGTGGCTACCAGCTTGGCTGCCGCCGAGGCGTTGGACGAGCTGCTGCGAGCCTCTGCGGCCAGCTTGGCGCCGGTCTGCTGCGCGGGCCATAGCGTTGGTGAGCTGGCGGCGCTGGCGAGGGCTGGCGCCCTCACCCTATTCGATGCGATGAAGTTGGTGGCCGCACGGGGCCGGTTGATGGCGGAGGCTTCCGCTGTCGCCGATGGCTCCATGGCGGCGGTCCTGGGACTGGAGGAGCCGGCCTTGGTGGAGGTATGCCTTACGGCCTCGCGGGAAACCGGAGCTTCCGTGCAGGTGGCCAACCTCAATGCGCCCGGCCAGATAGTGCTTTCTGGCAATCGAAAGGCCCTGGTCAGGGCCGCGGAACTCGCCAAGGTCGCGGGAGCCCGCCGGGTTATGGAACTCGACGTGAGCGGTCCCTTTCACTCCGTTTACATGCAGCCGGCGTCCGAGGGTTTCCGATCCTTCGTGGAGGGCACGCCGGTGCTACCTACCTCCATACCGGTCGTGCTGAACGTCAGCGCGCTGCCCTCTCAGAACCCCGACGAGATCAAGCGAGAGTTGGTGATGCAGGTGTCCAGTCCCGTCCGCTGGGCGGACTCGGTAAAGGCCATGGTGGATCTTGGATGCACGGTCTTTGTCGAGTTGGGCCCGGGCCAGGTGTTGAGCGGGTTGGTCAAGCGTATTGCCAAGGAGGCCACGGTGCTGAACGTCGAGGATGAGGGAAGCCTGCGAAGCACCGCCGACAAGCTGTTACCGCTACTCTGAACCGGCTCCATTTCCCTTACCCTCACCCTAGCCCTCTCCAATGGGAGAGGAGACTGCTCCGCCAGGGAGGAAGCAATGGACCATAGCAACAGGGTTGCCCTGGTTACGGGGGGATCGCGCGGCATCGGTCGCGCCGTTGCGGTCCGGCTGGGATCCGCAGGCGCCACGGTGGTGGTGAACTACGTTTCCAGCGAAGCGGTTGCCCAGGAAACGGTGGAGTTGATCCGAGAAGCCGGCGGCCGGGCGGCGGCCTTGCGGGCCGACGTTTCGGTGATGGCTGAGGCCGAGGCGATGGTGGAGAGGGTGATAAAGGAGTATGGCTCCCTGGACATCTTGGTCAACAACGCCGGCATCACACGAGACACGCTGCTGCTCAGGATGGGCGAGGAGGAGTGGGATGCTGTCTTGGATACCAACCTCAAGGGTGCCTTCGCATGCACCAAGGTCGCGCTGCGCTCAATGATGCGGAAACGGTACGGTCGCGTTGTCAACATCAGCTCTGTAGCCGGACTGATGGGGAACGCTGGGCAGGCCAACTACTCGGCCTCGAAGGCGGGATTGATCGGCTTCACCCGAGCCGTGGCTCGCGAGGCCGCCAGTCGCGGGATCACGGTCAATGCGGTGGCTCCCGGTTATGTGGATACCGACATCTGGAAGGACGTGCCTGAGTCGGCGAGGAGCGCGTTCCTACAGATGATCCCAATGGGGAGAGCCGGAAAACCGGAAGAGGTGGCGGAGGCTGTTGCCTTCCTGGCCTCCGATGCTGCCAGCTACATCACCGGTCAGGTCCTCACGGTGGATGGCGGAATGGTGATGAGTTAGCATTCTCAAAGATCCTTGTCGCCAACCGAGGGGAGATCGCTGTCCGCGTCATATGGGCCTGCCGGTCCTCTATCTCTCATCGCGGGCATGCTATAGAATGTCGCGTGAACGCTGAAGATCCTCCTCAAGGTCCCGCGTTCGCAACAGGAGAGACGCGATGTCAGTTGATACCGACTTCTGCACTGTCAGGATTTCGCCTGGTGTTCTCGCCACCATCGCCGCCCTCACAACCACGGCGGTGCCGGGGGTCCTGCGGATGAGTGGCGGTTTTGCCGGCGGCATGGCGAAGCTGGTGGGGCGGACCGACCCTACGCGGGGGATCAAGCTCCGGATGAAGGACGACCAGGTGTACATGGATATCCACGTGGTTGTTGAGCGGGGAGCGGACCTCGTGCGGGTGGGGAGCGAGATCCAGCGAGATGTTGCCGAAGCCATTGACAAGATGGTTGGGCTGCCTGTTGCCGAGATCAACGTGTTTGTGCAGGATATGGAGTAGTCTGCCGGCGGAGTGTATTTGATGTCTGCGCCTCAGCGATCGATTCACGGTCGGAGGGCGGCCCGGACGGTGGCGCTTCAAACGCTGTACGAGGTCGACACGACGGGCCATTCCCCGGAGGATGTACTGGCCAGACGGGTGGTGGAAGACGGACTGGCCCCCGAAGCGGCCGAATACGCCCAGGAGTTGGTCACCGGCGTGTTGCGGCAACTGCCCGCCATCGACAGCATGATCCAAAGGGCTGCCCCTGCGTGGCCCTTTTCTCAGATGGCCAGAATAGACCGTAATATCATACGGATCGCCCTCTACGAGGTGCTGTTCCGGACAGAGAGGGTTCCCTTCAAGGTCGCTGTGAACGAAGCGGTGGAGCTAGCCAAGCAGTATGGCAGCGAGAGTTCCAGCCGGTTTGTCAACGGCGTTGTTGGAAGCATAATCTCCCAGGAGATGGGAAAAGGCGACAGAGGTGACTCGGTGGCCGATTCCACGTCACAGTGAAAGGAGGTGAGAGGGTGAGTCTCAGTGCTGAGGCAGTACAGAAGCTGCGCAAGATCGTCGCCGAGCAGTTGAGTGTCGACGATGAGGACGTGGTCGCCGAGGCCTCGTTCATCGAGGATCTCAACGCAGACTCCTTGGACCTGGTCGAGTTGATCATGACCATGGAAGAGGAATTCAACGTCAAGATCTCTGATGAGGACGCAGAGAAGATCCAGACGGTCCAGGATGCTATGGATTACCTTCAGGAGCACCTGGACTAGGGAGGCCCACGAGATTGTCACGATATCCATTCGTCTCCGCTGAGATGGTCGTTGTCGCTATGGCGCCGACGCAGGCTCGGCGGAGGCGATGGGTTCAGCGATGTCTAGGACTAGAACTGAGGCGCCAATCCGCCCATGGCTATCAGCGAAGACGGAGAATTTGAAGGTTCGAAACTCACCCTGATAGAGCATCTGGAGGAGCTGAGGAAGCGGCTAATCACCGCCACGCTGGCCCTCTTAGTGGCAACCATGCTCTCTTTTGTCATTACTGGACGCCTGCTGGAGATCCTGCTCATCCCGTCTGGCGGCATCAAGCCGGTGTTTCTGAAACCGACGGAGATGTTCATCACCTACTTCAAGGTGGCGATGATCGCAGGGGCGGCGCTCTCGATGCCGGTGATAGTGAACGAGGTGATCCGCTTCATCGTCCCTGGACTCAAGTCGGATGAGAAGCGGTATCTGTTTTTCGTCATCCCTGGTGCGACTTTCCTCTTCGCCCTAGGCGTGACCTTTGGGTACATAGTGCTCCTTCCCTTCGCCCTCAAGTACCTGCTCACCTTTGGAGGAGACATCGCCAGTGCATTCATCAGCATCGGCGAGTACGTCTCGTTCGTAACGACGCTGCTCCTTTGGATGGGCGTGGCCTTCGAGATGCCGATGCTGATCGTCTTCCTGGCCAAGTTGAAGGTGGTGAACCACCGCCAGTTGAGGGGATACTGGAAGTACGCCCTGATGGGCTCCTTCGTACTGGCAGCGATAATCACGCCCACTCCCGATCCATTCAACCAGACACTGGTTGCCGTACCGCTCTATCTGCTCTACGAGGTGGGCGTCCTGTTCGCGAGACTTGTTTAGTGGGTAATGGGAGGTGGCTGAGTGGGAGTTGGCTTGATCTATGGGTGCCTGACACCGCATCCACCTATCGCAGTGCCGGCGGTGGCAGGCGCTCGTGCCGACCAGGTTCGCCAGACCCGTGAGGCTATGAAGCAGGTCGCACGGGAGATCCGGGAGCTGTCGCCGGACACTCTGGTGCTGATCTCGCCTCACGGGCCTCTCAACCCCTATGCCATGGGCGTGCTCGCGTCCGCGAAGTACCAAGGTTCATTTGGCGCCTTTGGTGCCCCGTCAGTAAGACTCGCGGTCGAGGGCGATCCTGCTTTGGCCTCGGCCATCGCGGGGGAGTGCCGGTCCCTGGCTGTTCCGCTCAGTCTGTCGGGTAGGGCCGATCAGACCCACATGATGGACCACGGAGCTACCGTTCCCCTCTACTTCTTCCAAGAGGCCGGAGTCTGCTCCAGACTGGTGCTTGCCACCTTCTCCGGTCTAGACGTGGAGACCCACCTTCGGTTCGGTCGGGCCATTTCGGCGGCGGCCGCTTCCTCTGGACAGCGAGTGGCGCTGGTGGCGAGCGGCGACTTCTCGCACCGGCTTTCTGCCTCGGCGCCGGCCGGATACAGCCCCCGGGGGCGGGAGTTCGATGAGGCCATCGTCAGCGGCCTCCATCGGGCCGACTACGGGGCGCTGGAGCGGCTGGACGATAGTCTGGTGCAGGACGCAGGTGAATGTGGTTATCGCTCCCTGCTGGTTGCCCTGGGCGCGCTGCCTCGGTCCAGGGCTGAGCTGCTTTCCTACGAGGGTCCCTTCGGAGTTGGTTACCTGGTGGCGAGATTCCTGGTGGAGGGGGCGGAACTGTCCAAAGAGCCACCGGAACAGGAGGCCGCGCGGCGACCTACCGGAGACGAGTTGGCAGTGCTGGAGTTGGCGAGACGGGCGGTGGAGAGCTACATTCGTGAGGGGAGGGTCATGGAGGCCTCTCACGAGGTGGAGGGGCTGCTGGCAGAGAGAGCCGGTGTGTTTGTATCGCTGCACCGGCGGGGTGACCTGCGAGGTTGCATCGGCACGTTTGAGCCGACGGAACCGTCGATCGCCGCGGAGATCATCCGCAATGGCATCGCTGCCGCCACCAGAGACCCTCGGTTCTCTCCGGTGGCCCCTGAGGAGTTGGCCGAGCTGCACTACTCCGTGGACATTCTGTCCAAGCCTGAGCCGGTCTCCGGACCCGACCAATTGGACCCAAAGGAGTACGGTGTGATCGTCCAGAGCTGGGGCCGGCGGGGGTTGCTGCTGCCCGATCTGGCGGGTGTGTCCACGGTGGAAGACCAGGTATCCATAGCGCGGAGAAAGGCCGGCATCCCGCCGGGGGTTGCGCTGCAGCTATATCGGTTCACTGTGACGCGGATAGGGGAGCCAACGTGAGATAGTACGCTGCTCCCCGCGTCCCCAGTACCCCCTGTCCCCTGGTCCACTTTATTAGTCTACCTCGCCCACTCTTCGCGTCCCCCTACGGCAGGTAGTCCTCCCGCGGGGGGGCGAAGATATCCACCACGATGCTGTCCTCTGCTGCTGTAGCCCCATGGGGGACGTTGGGCGGGATGCAGTAGCTGTCTCCTACCTCGAGAGACCTCGTCTCGTCCCCGATGGTCATTTCTATCTTGCCTGAGGCGAGGAATCCCAGCTGCTCGTGGGGATGGGTATGGTTGGGTACGCTGCCGTCCTTGCTCAGCAGGAAGCGGACGGCCAGGGATTGCTCGCCGTGGCCGATCAGTTGGCGGGTGACTCCAGGCAGCATCTCGACTGACTTGGCGTCTTTGGCCTTCCAGAAGGTCATAGGTACCTCCATCGGTGTTGCGGCGCGGTGGGGGGGATAGGGCACTGAACAGGAAGGCTGCGTAAACTGAAGAGAGGGCTTGCGGTGGGGCAAGTCCTCTCTTCAGGATCACGTTTGCCGTTAGGCGGTTTGGGTCTGATCCTTCATCAGGTCGTCCATCTCGATCGGACGCTCGGCCCTGGTGAGCAGCAGAGGTCCCTTGCGCCGCGTAATAGTCTCAGCGCTGATGACGCACTTCTTGATGTCGGCTCGCGAGGGGATCTCGTACATGACGTCGAGGAGGATTTCCTCAATGATCGTCCTGAGACCCCTGGCTCCCGTCTTGTATCGCAGCGCCTGCTCGGCAGCTGCCTCTAGGGCGTCTGGTGTGAACACCAGTTCCACCTTGTCCAAGGACAGGAATTTGGAGTACTGCTTGGTGATGGCGTTCCTGGGCTCCACCAGAATGCGCATCAGGTCATCCTTGCACAGCTGGTCCAGGGCCACGGTTACCGGCAAACGGCCGATGAACTCGGGAATGAGACCGTACTTGAGCAGGTCGTCGGCGACCAGTTGATGTAGCAGGCTGGTGCCGTCCTCTACCTTCTTCTCTTCGGCCCTGAAGCCGATGTTGCGCCTGGCACCGCCGACTCGTTTGCCGACGATCTCCTCCAATCCCTCGAAGGCGCCGCCAACGATGAACAGGATGTTTCCCGTGTTGATCTGGATGAAGTCCTGGTGAGGGTGCTTGCGGCCGCCCTGAGGGGGGACGTTGGCCACGGTGCCCTCGATGATCTTGAGGAGTGCCTGCTGCACGCCCTCGCCCGAGACGTCCCTGGTGAGGGATGGGTTGTCGCTCTTGCGGGCGATCTTGTCGATCTCGTCGATGTAGACGATGCCTCGCTCAGCCCGTGGGATGTCGAAGTCCGCCGCCTGGATGAGGCGCAGCAGTATGTTCTCCACGTCTTCGCCGACGTAGCCAGCCTCGGTGAGAGCCGTGGCATCAGCGATGCAGAATGGAACGTCCAGGATCTTCGCCAGGGTTTGTGCCAGGAGGGTCTTCCCGCAACCAGTAGGCCCGACGAGAAGGATGTTGCTCTTCTGCAGCTCGACGTCGTCGATCTGCATGCCGGCGTTGACTCGCTTGTAGTGGTTGTACACTGCTACCGAAAGGACCTTCTTGGCTCGCTCCTGGCCGATGACATAGGAGTTGAGTTGCTCGTAGATCCTCTTGGGAGTGGGAACCTTGGACAGAGGTACCTTTGTCCTCGCCGCCGGCTGAGACTCCTCGTCGATGATCTCCCGGCAGAGGTCCACACACTCGTCGCAGATGTATACGGCACCAGGCCCCGCGATCAAACGACGCACCTGGTCCTGACTCTTTCCGCAGAAAGAACAGTGGTACTGACCGCGGGTCGGTCGCTGGTTGGCCATCTTTGATGGGTCCTCCTGTTTGCGGTTTGCGGGAAGTAGTGCTGCACGCAGCACTGTGCGCAGTCGTCTCTGTCTGCAATTTGTCTAAACTGAACTGGAACAGACGAAAGGAGGGGGCCGCCGACATGTTGAGGCGATGCGGCCCCCTATTCTGCCATGCCATTGACAGAGCGGATAGCTCAGCTCCGCTTGTCTAGGACACTATCTACAATACCATATTCCGCGGCTTGATGGGCGTCCATAAAGAAATCCCGATCGGTGTCGCGAATGATGCGATCCAGGGACTGGCCGGTGTGGTGAGCCATGATCTCTCGGATGCGGTTCTGCAGCCGCAGGATCTCCTTGGCCCGGATCTCGATGTCCGCTGCTGCCCCTTCGAAGCCGCCAGAGGCTTGATGGATCATGACGGTAGCGTTTGGCAGGGCGTAGCGCTTGCCCTTGGCGCCTCCGCAGAGAAGAACCGTGCCCATGCTGGCGGCGAAGCCGACGGCTATGGTGGCGACGTCGGGCTTGATTAACTGCATGGTGTCGTAGATCGCCAGCCCAGCCGAGATGCTTCCGCCCGGAGAGTGTATATATATGCTGATGTCTTTCTCCGGGTCCTCACGGTCGAGGTAGAGAAGCTGAGCGATGATCAGGTTGGCGATTGTGTCGTCAATGGGCGTTCCGAGGAATACTATCCGTTCCTTGAGGAGGAGGGAGTAGATGTCGAACGCCCTCTCGCCGCGATTGGTGGTCTCCACGACCATGGGGACTAACTGGTTCTTGACGTGGTCGATGTTCATTCTTCTTCCCCTGTCTGCTTCTCCTCTGTCTGGGGGGACAGCTCTTCACTTGCCGCCGCCGTATCCTCGCCGCCGGTGGCGATCTCGACCAGCCTGGTGACCGTCTTGCGCTCCTTGAGCCGCGATCGGAAATTGCCCTTGAGGCCCTCTCGCTCGTCGGCGCTGATCTGAGCCTCCTGCCCTGCCAGGGCCTCGTCGAGGGCGATGTTGACCTCGTCGTCCGTTACTTCGATTCCCTCGGCCTTGGTCACAGCGTCCAGAACCAGGGTGCGCTTGAGTTGGCGTTTAGCCGTGGTGCGCAACTCATCCTCGAATGCCTGCTGCGTCCTGTTGCTGAAGCGGAGGAACTGCTCGTAGGTGAGACCCTCGTGGCTTACCCTGTCCTTGGTGTTCTGCACCAGGTTCCCCGCCTGCTCTTCCACCCAGACTGCCGGAGGATCGACGTTAGCTTGATCGACCACTGCGGCGATCACCGACTCCTCCAGATTGTACTGGGCTTCGGCCTCGGCCTGCTTCTCGAGTTGCTCGCGGGCAGCCCTGCTCAGCTCGTCCAGCGACTGGTATTCGCCGAGGGACTTGGCCAGCTCGTCATCCAACTCGGGGACTCGCTTCTCCTTAATCTCGCTAACAGCAAGCTCCATGGCGGCTTCCTTGCCGGCCAGCTCCTTGTTCGCGAAATCCTCGGGGAGGGTGACGTCGAACGCCTTGCGGTCCCCAGCCTTCATTCCAAGCATCTGTTCGGCCACGCCGGGGGCGATGATCTGGCGCTCAGACTCCAACACCAGGTGGACGCCCTGGCTGTCCAGGAAGGTTTCATCCTCCGCCCTGCCGCGGACGTCGATGGTGACGAGGTCGCCGGCCTGGGTCTCCCTCTCCACGGGAACCCACTCGGCCCTGGACTGGCGCAGATTCTCCAGGGTGCTGGCCACCTGTTCGTCGGTGACTTCTGGGGTTTCCTTGGACTGGCGAATGGCCCGGTAGTCGCCCAGCTCGACCTTGGGGCGCACGGGCACGGTGGCTTTGACGGACAGGGGCTCCGCGCCGACCACGTCCAGCTTTGGCTGATCCACAGGCTCGATACCGGTCTCTCGGACCGCCTCCTCGTACGCCTCGGGGATGAGGAGTTCTAGAGCCTCGTTCATCAGGGTCTCTCTGCCTACCAGCCGTTCCAGCAGAGGCCGAGGCGCCTTGCCGCGCCTAAAGCCAGGGACGTTCACCCTCGATGCCAGGTGGCGATAGGCCCTTTCCATGGCCTTATCGACTCGCTCCTGCTCGATCTCCATATCTAGGACGACCTGGCTGCCTTCGATCTCAGAGGCGGTTACCTTCACGAACGCGTTCTCTCCTTCACATTGGCCCCCGCCGTTGTCTGACGGGCATTATCTAAAGAACTGGGCTCTTTGATACAAAGAGCCCAGACACGGCAACCCAGTTTGGATAACGGAAAGACGAGGCAAGGATTACCCTTGCCTCGACCCTCCAACGTGTGGAGCGGAAGACGAGATTCGAACTCGCGACCCTCACCTTGGCAAGGTGATGCTCTACCACTGAGCCACTTCCGCAGCACGAGGCGACCAACGGACCTGGGGATGAGAGCATCCTCAGGCAACCCTTTCGCCATCAACAAGCCCTTGGTGGGGAAGGCGGGACTCGAACCCGCACGGATCACTCCACATGATCCTAAGTCATGCTCGTCTACCAGTTCCGACACTCCCCCACATGAGTCCCGGAACCTACCGCTGGCGAGGTCACCCTCAGCATAGCAGGGATCCCGAACCATGCTCCGAGAAAAATAGTACCACTGGTGAGGGGGTTCGTCAAGGTTGCGGGGATTGAGGTTGGGGGCAGGCGGATGTGGGCACAGAAAAACCATGAGACCGGAGGTCTCATGGTCCGTCAGAAGGAGCAGACTTGGTGAGCCGCGGAGGACTCGAACCTCCAACCGAGTGATTAAGAGTCACTTGCTCTGCCAGTTGAGCTAGCGGCCCAAGCACGCTGTATTGTAGACTACTCCTGACGAGATGTCAACACGCATACGCGCCCGGCGTCTGCCCTGTCGGACCAGGCCAGGGCCATGAACGCCCTCGATCGTGATGGTGTGTAGACATCAGGGAAGGGGCAGCACCGCTATGGTGGCGTTCTGCGCTTCCGCAATTCCACATACACTACCTCGAGTGGGGAGGAGATGAGACTGGCCCACATATTGCAGTGCCGGTAGTTGACAGAAGTGTCTGTTGGCTGCGGACTGAGTAGTCCGCGGCTCCCCCAGGTTTGCCTCCGCCCGACAGCACGACGGCGGGAGGGCAGACCCTTGTGTGTTTTGGGCGGGATTACGGATTGACTTGGGCCTTGATCCTTGATAGCATGGTCTTTATGGCCGAAGAACGCCCAGTTCACGCCTCACACGAATCTGTGCGGAGGGTTGCAGTTTATGACAGTCGTTCGTCCCTCTACCTCGCTGACCACAACCGACGGTGCCGGCAGGCTGACGTTTGCCAGGATTGCCGAGGTGATGGAAGTCCCGAACTTGATCCAGGTACAGCGAGATTCCTTTAAATGGTTTCGAGAGGAGGGCTTGAAAGAACTCTTTGCTGAGATTTCTCCCATTCAGGACTTCACAGGGCGAAATCTCGAGTTGACCTTCGAGGGTTACCGCTTTGACGAGCCGAAGTGCTCTGAGCAGGAGTGCCGCGAGCGAGATGTGACCTTTGCAGCGCCGCTGCGGGTCCGGACTCGTCTCCACATCAAAGCCACTGGCGAGATCAAGGAGCAAGAGATCTTCATGGGCGATTTCCCGCTCATGACGGAGAACGGCACCTTCATTATAAATGGCGCTGAGCGTGTTGTGGTGAGCCAGTTGGTTCGCTCCCCTGGCGTCTATTTTACTGTGGAGGAGGATCCCTCCAGCGGCCGGCCTCTCTGCATGGGGAAGCTGATCCCCAATCGCGGCGCTTGGCTGGAGTTTGAGTCCAGCAATCGGGATGTGCTCTCGGTCAAGGTAGATCGAAAGCGGAAGATCCCAGTTACCACGCTGCTCAGGGCCATTGGCTACAGTACCGACGAGTCGTTGTTGGAGCTGTACGCCGATGTAGATACCGGTGAAGAGCATCATTTTATCCAGTCTACATTGGACAAGGATATCGCTCACTCCACGGAGGAAGCCCTGTTGGAGTTCTACCGCCGCCTCCGGCCGGGCGATCCGCCCAACCAGGACAACGCGAAGAACCTGTTGAACTCCCTGTTCTTCAACTTCCGCCGATATGACCTTGGACGGGTTGGCAGGTACAAGCTGAACAAGCGGCTGGGTCAGGACATCCCGATGACGGAGCGGGTGCTCACGCCGCGGGACCTGACTGAGATCGTGAAGCGGATGATCCAGATCAACAACGGCCAGGGAAGGCCCGATGACATCGACCACCTGGGCAATAGGCGCGTTCGGGCCGTGGGTGAGTTGATCCAGAATCAGTTCAGGGTCGGCTTGCTGCGGATGGAGCGGGTGGTCAAGGAGCGCATGACCATCCAGGAGGCCGAGCAGGCTACGCCGGCCGGGCTGATTAATATCCGCCCTGTGGTGGCGGCCATGCGGGAGTTCTTCGGCGGCAGCCAGCTCTCCCAGTTCATGGACCAGACCAACCCACTTGCGGAACTGACCCACAAGCGGAGGCTATCGGCGTTGGGACCAGGCGGCTTGAGCCGAGACCGAGCGGGCTTCGAGGTCCGAGACGTTCACCACAGCCACTACGGTCGGGTCTGCCCCATCGAGACTCCAGAAGGCCCTAACATCGGCCTGATCGGAAGCCTCGCTACCTACGCCCAGATCAACCAGTTCGGCTTCATCGACACGCCCTACCGCAAGGTCTACAGACGGGTGGAGAACAACCCCGCGACTACTGAGGGGCGCTACCTGAGGCAGAAGATCTCTGATCCCGCAACCGGCACAGTCATAGCCGAGGCGGGCACCCTGATCGATGGCAAGCTAGCTCAGACCCTGGCCAAGATGTCGATGGCGGAGATCGATGTGCGGCCCTTCGTGACCGGCGAGATCCAGCGGTTGACCGCTGACGAGGAAGACCTCTACACCGTGGCGCAGGCCAACGTCCGGCTGAACGAGGACGGCGGCTTCGTGGATGAGCGGGTCTCCGTTCGCCACGGCGACAAGTTCCTGTTGGAGATCCCTGAGCGGATCGACTACGTGGATGTGTCGCCCAAGCAGACCGTCAGTGTGGCCACCGCCCTGATCCCGTTCCTGGAGCACGATGACGCCAACCGAGCGCTCATGGGCTCCAACATGCAGCGGCAGGCGGTGCCGCTGCTCCGGCCCGATGCCCCGCTAGTAGGTACTGGAATGGAGAGCCAGGCAGCCCAGGACTCAGGCCAGGTGCTGCTGTGCCGGGTGGATGGTGTGGTCACGCGGGTGGATGGCAGGGAGGTGGTGGTGCAGGACGCCGAGGGCAACCTGCATCCCTACCATCTGCAGAAGTTCCTGCGATCGAACCAGGGAACCTGCATCACTCAGCGCCCCATCGTTATTCGAGGCCAGCGTGTGAAGAAGGGTCAGCCGCTGGCCGACAGCTCTTCCACCAACAAGGGGGAGTTGGCACTGGGCCAGAACGTCCTTGTGGCCTTCATGTCCTGGGAGGGTGGCAACTTCGAAGACGCCATCTTGCTGAGCGAGACGATCGTTCACGAGGACAAGTTCACCTCCATCCATATAGAGAAGCACGAGATCGAGGCCAGGGACACCAAGCTTGGCCCGGAGGAGATCACCAGGGACATCCCGAACGTCGGTGAGGACAGCCTGAGGGACCTGGACGAGTACGGGATCATTCGGGTGGGCGCCGAGGTGGGCCCCGGCGACATCCTGGTGGGCAAGATCACCCCCAAGGGTGAGACGGAACTCACGGCGGAAGAGCGGCTGCTGCGAGCGATCTTCGGAGAGAAGGCCCGGGAGGTCAAGGACACCTCATTGCGGGTCCCTCACGGGGAGCGCGGCAAGGTGGTGGATGTGCGGGTGTTCGAGCGGGGCAGCCATGACGAGTTGCCGGCAGGCGTGAACAAGCTGGTGAGGGTGAGCATAGCCCAGAAGCGGAAGATCTCCGAGGGCGACAAGATGGCGGGCCGCCATGGGAACAAGGGCGTGGTTGGCCGGATCCTTCCCATCGAGGATATGCCCTTCCTGCCCGACGGCACCCCGGTGGAGATCATCTTGAACCCGATCGGCGTGCCCTCCCGAATGAACGTGGGCCAGATCCTGGAGACCCACCTGGGTTGGGCGGCAGCGGCGTTGGGGCTGCGGGTGGCGACGCCGGTGTTCGATGGCGCCACGGAAGCGGATATCCGGAACCTGCTGGGGCAGGCGGGCTTGCCGCCCAGTGGCAAGATACAGCTGTTCGACGGCCGGACCGGAGAACCGTTCGACCTGCCGGTTACTGTGGGGCAGATCTATATGCTGAAACTGGTGCACCTGGTGGAGGATAAGATCCACGCTCGATCCACTGGGCCCTACTCGCTCATCACCCAGCAGCCGCTGGGTGGCAAGGCGCAGTTTGGTGGCCAGAGGTTTGGCGAGATGGAAGTGTGGGCGCTGGAGGCTTACGGGGCGGCACATATCCTCCAGGAGATCCTGACAGTGAAGTCCGACGATGTCGTCGGCCGCGTCAAGACCTACGAGGCTATAGTCAAGGGCGAGAATATCTTCGAGGCGGGGGTGCCCGAGTCGTTCAAGGTGCTGGTCAAGGAGCTTCAGAGCCTGGGGCTGGCCGTGGAGATACTGAACGAGGAGGACGAGAACATCCCCCTGTTGGAGGACGCGAACACCGACGCGACTCACGTCATGGACGTGGACATCTCCAGGCTGGAGCGGTAAGAAATGCTTGATGTCAACAATTTCAATGCAGTACGGATAATGCTAGCTTCCCCCGAGACCGTGCGGAGTTGGTCAAAGGGGGAGGTGACCAAGCCCGAGACGATCAACTACCGAACGTTGAAGCCGGAGCGCGATGGACTCTTCTGCGAGCGGATCTTTGGTCCGACGAAGGACTGGGAGTGTGCTTGCGGCAAGTACAAGCGAGTCAGGTACAAGGGCATCGTCTGCGACAAGTGTGGTGTGGAGGTGACCCGGGCAAAGGTGCGGCGCGAGCGGATGGGCCACATAGAGTTGGCCTCGCCTGTCAGCCACATCTGGTTCGTGAAGGGCACTCCCAGCCGGATCGGTCTCTTGCTGGACATGACGCCAAGGACGCTGGAGCAGGTACTCTACTTCGCCAAGTACGTCATCATCGAGGTGGATGAGAACGCTCGCAAGAAGGCGATCCAGCAGGTGGAGCACGAGGTGGATTCGCGGATGGGCCGCATCGATCGGAACTCCGAGGACCGGATTGCCGAGCTTGAGGAGGATCTTGCCGCCAGGGTAGAACAGATCCGCTCCGACAAGGAGAATCGCCTCCGAGAGTTGGAGGCTCGCAAGGTCGCGTCCATCGACGAGGTGAGCCAGGCCGCCCAGGCGACCGACGGGCGGCTGGAGGGGCTGATGAACCAGTCGGCGCCCGAGGACATCCTGTTCACCCCATCGGGCACCGTCCTGGTGGAGCAGGGAGCCGCCGTGCGCCGCGACCATAGGGACGAGCTTCGGCGGCTGGCGCAGGAGCAGATGGCCAGGGTCGAGTTGGACATCCAGCAGGAGCAGGACAAGGTCGCGGCTCGATCAGATGCCGAGGTGGACCAGATCCGCTACAGCCACGAAGAGCAGGTTAGTGAGATCCGAAGCCGCGGGGCCACGGAGGGCGACTCCATCCGTATGGCCGGGGATGCCCGCATCAAGAAGATCGAGCAGATCAAGGTGATGCAGACCCTCAGCGACATGGAGTTCCGAGACCTGATAGAGCAGTGCGGCAGGATCTTCCGGGCCGGCATGGGAGCCGAGGCCGTCCGCGAGCTGATCGGCCGTGTGGATCTGGACCAGCTGGCATCGCAGCTCCGCGGTGAGACTCGCTCCTCCTCGGGGCAGCGTCGCAAGAAGGCCACGAAGCGGTTGCGGGTGGTGGAGGCGTTCCGCAAGTCCGGCAATCGGCCGGAGTGGATGATTCTAGGCGTGCTGCCCGTTCTGCCTCCGGACCTGCGCCCGATGGTGCAGTTGGACGGTGGCCGGTTCGCGACGAGCGACCTGAACGACCTGTATCGCCGCGTGATCAACCGAAATAACCGTCTGAAGAGGCTGCTGGACCTGGGCGCCCCCGAGATCATCATTCGCAACGAGAAGCGAATGCTGCAAGAGGCGGTGGACTCCCTGATCGACAACGGGCGAAGGGGTCGTGCCGTGTCGGGCTCCAGCAACCACAAGCTGAAGTCGCTGAGCGACATGTTGAAGGGCAAGCAGGGTCGCTTCCGGCAGAACCTGCTGGGGAAACGGGTGGACTACTCGGGCCGCTCCGTGATCGTGGTTGGTCCGGATCTGAGATTGCATCAATGCGGGCTGCCCAAGAAGATGGCGCTTGAACTGTTCAAGCCGTTCGTGATGCGCAAGCTGGTGGAGCGTAACTACGCGCATAACATCAAGAGCGCCAAGCGGATCGTGGAGCGTGTGAAGTCCGAGGTTTGGGATGTGCTGGAAGAGGTGATCAACGACCATCCGGTGCTGTTGAACCGTGCCCCCACACTGCACCGCCTCGGCATCCAGGCATTCCAGCCGGTGCTGATCGAGGGTAGCGCGATCCAGATCCATCCGCTGGTGTGCGCGGCCTTCAACGCCGACTTCGACGGCGACCAGATGGCCGTCCATGTGCCACTATCGGGCCTCGCGAAGGACGAGGCACGAAGGATGTTGCTGTCGGTGTACAACCTGCTGCTGCCATCCAACGGGGAGCCTGTGGTTTCTCCTACCCTGGACATGGTGTTGGGCTGCTACTACTTGACCATGACCATACCTGAGGCCAAGGGTGAGGGGAAGCTGTTTGCCGATGCGGACGAGGCAAGGCTGGCGTACGACCTGGGGCTGGTGGACCTGCACGCATCCATAAAGGTTCGCATGGGTGTACAGAACGGGAACGGCGCGGAGTACCTGACCACCTCCGTAGGTAGAATCCTCTTCAACGAGGTGCTGCCGCCGGAGTTGGGCTTCCGGAACGAGGTGATGACCAAGGGCACCCTGAAGAAGGTGATCGCCGAGGTGTTCCGGCGCTTCCGCAACGAGACCACGGCCGAGGTGGTGGACGCGATCAAGCGGATTGGCTTCGAGTATGCCACCAAGTCCGGCATCACCATCGCTATCGAGGATATCAGTATCCCGGAGAAGAAGGAGTCGATCCTGTCCGACGCTGATGGGCGAGTGTCGCAGGTGGAACGGCAGTTCCGGCGTGGCCTTATCACCGATGAAGAGCGATACAACGAAGTGATCGAGATCTGGACCAAGGCCAAGGAGGACGTGACCTCGGCGGTGAGCGACGCGCTCGATCCCTTCGGGTCGGTGAGCCTGATGGCGAAATCCGGGGCCAAAGGTAACATCCAGCAGATCTCTCAGATGGCCGGCATGCGAGGCCTGATGGCCGACCCCTCGGGGCGGATCATCGAGCTGCCGATCCGGTCGAGCTTCCGTGGTGGCCTGAGCGTGCTGGAGTACTTCCTCTCCACGCACGGTGCCAGGAAGGGTCTGGCCGACACCGCCATCCGAACGGCGGACTCAGGCTACCTGACACGCCGACTGATCGACGTGGCCCAGAATGTCATCGTCCACGAGGTCGACTGCGAGACCGAGTTGGGCATGTGGATCGATGGCATCGTTCCAGAGGACGCGGACCATGCCCGTGACAAGGTGCTGGGACGAATGGTCGCGGAGATGGTGGTGGATCCCACCACCGGGGAAGTAATACTCGAACGGAACGAACTGGTCGACGAGGTGGCCCTGGCTCGGATTATCGAGGTTGGGGTGGAGAGGCTGTACGTAAGGTCGCCTCTTACCTGCGAGGCGCGCTTCGGGGTATGCCAGTCCTGCTACGGACGCCACCTTGGGACCGGTGAGTTGGCCAAGATTGGCGATGCCGTTGGCATCGTTGCGGCGCAGTCCATCGGTGAGCCCGGCACGCAGCTCACAATGCGCACGTTCCATACTGGTGGTGTGGCTGGTCTGGACATCACGAGCGGCCTTCCGAGGGTGGAGGAGCTGTTCGAGGCACGGGTGCCCAAGGGCATGGCGGTGCTGAGCGAGATCGACGGTATCGCCCAGGTGGAGAGGGGCGAGGACAAGAGGGTCATCAGGATCACCTCGCGAGAGACCTACCAGGACGACTACCAGGTTCCCGAGGGATACGAGATCGTTGTGCAGGCTGGGGACAACGTGGCTGCCGGAGATCCACTGGCCACTCACGAAGGGAGCGAGCCGATCGCTTCGCGTGTGAGCGGGGTGGTTGATGCGGTGGGTGAAGCCATCACCATCAGCTACGAGGAGGTGGAGGAACGCGAATACGACGTTGCCCCATCTGCTCGTATCAGGGTGGAGCATGGGCAGCCTGTGAGTGCTGGTGAGCAGTTGACCGAGGGTGCCAGGAACCCGCAGGACATCCTGCGGATCCAGGGCAAGGAAGAGGTGCAGCGCTACATGGTGGACGAGGTACAGGAGGTGTACCGTTCCCAGGGCGTGAGCATCCACTATAAGCACATCGAGATCATCGTGCGGCAGATGCTGCGGAAGCTGAGGGTGGATGCGCCCGGCGATACGGATCTGCTGCCCGGCGAGTTGATCGATCGGTTTACATACGAGGAGAAGAACCGACAGGTGCTGGCCGAGGGCGGCGAGCCCGCAACGGCGCAGCCGGTGCTTATGGGAGTGACCAAGGCTTCCCTGAACACAGACAGCTTCCTTGCCGCGGCCTCCTTCCAGGAGACTACCAAGGTTCTGACTGAGGCGGCGATCAGCGGCAAGACCGACAAGCTGATTGGTCTCAAGGAGAACGTGATAATCGGCAAGTTGATCCCTGCGGGCACTGGAGTGGAGGCCAGACGGCTGGCTGCGCAGGCGATCCGCGAGCAGGCGGTGCCTACATGGGGAGATTGGCAGGAGGAGGTTGAGGAGGCCGCGGAGGCGGGGACCCTGAGCGCGGCCCTGGAGCCGGAGCCCTTGGCCGAGGGCCTGAAGCCTGAGAGTCTGGGCGCAGGCCTTGAGCCTGAGAGTTTGGGTGAGGGCTCGGAGTTGGGAGAGCCGTAGCTCTTCTTGACAGCCCCGTGACTCATTGATAGAATTACAAATTGCCGTGTCTGCGCCCAATCCAGATGGCGATGGGGCGTCGAATTCCGTGAGTGTAGTAGTCCGGGAGGAGCAGGAGCTTGCCCACAATTAGCCAACTGGTCCGAAAGGGCCGATCGAAGACGACCAAGAAGACCAAGGCACCGGCGTTCAGGTTCATCTACAATGCCTTGGATCGGAAGACGACCCGGGGTGGCGGAGCCCCGCAGAAGCGAGGCGTCTGCACCCAGGTGAAGACCATGACCCCGAAGAAGCCGAACTCTGCGCTGCGCAAGATAGCCAGGGTGAGGCTCAGCAACGGGATGGAAGTGACCGCGTACATTCCCGGGGAGGGCCACAACCTGCAGGAGCACTCCGTGGTGCTGCTCAGGGGCGGTCGTGTGAAGGATCTGCCGGGAGTCCGGTACCACATAGTGCGAGGGGCTCTCGATTCCGCCGGTGTGAAGGATCGGAAGAAGGGTCGCTCGAAGTACGGGGCGAAGGCGCCCAAGGCCCCCGGCGGCAAGTAGCAACTCTCTCTATCTGGCGGTGAAGGCCGGGCCAGGTTCAAGGATGCAATCTTGGCCCGGTATTCATGTCGATCGCCTGCCTAGTAGTAGATCATTGGAGGTCAAACATGCCGAGGCGTGCACGAGTCGTCCGGCGGCCAGTAGTGCCGGACGCTCGATATGGCAACCGATCCATCTCGAAGTTCATCAATAGGGTCATGGACCAGGGCAAGAAGAGCGTCGCGGAGACGATCGTATACGACGCCCTCGACCGCATCGAGAAGCAGACCCACCGCAACCCCTCAGATACCTTTGAACAGGCCCTGCGGAACGCTGCCCCGGTGTTGGAGGTGAAGCCCCGGCGAGTCGGCGGCGCCACCTACCAGGTTCCGGTGGAGATCAAGGGTGACCGCCGGTTCGCCCTAGCCGTGAGATGGATCATGGCCTCCGCGCACGCTCGGGGTGGCCGTTCGTTCGCTGAGAGGCTGGCTGCAGAGTTGCTGGATTGCGCTCACGGCCAGGGTGCGACCATCAAGAAGCGGGACGACGTCCACAGGATGGCCGATGCTAACAAGGCATTCGCTCACTATCGGTGGTAAGGACGTAGCTGTATGTCCCGGGCAGTACCCCTGGAGAGAACGCGCAATATCGGCATAATCGCCCACATCGACGCGGGGAAGACCACGACCACGGAGCGGATCCTCTACTACACCGGGAAGACCTACAAGATCGGTGAAGTGCACGAGGGTACCGCGGTGATGGACTGGATGGATCAGGAGCGGGAAAGGGGCATCACGATCACGGCTGCAGCCACCACCTGCTTCTGGAATGAGCACCAGATTAACATCATTGATACTCCGGGCCACGTGGATTTCACCGTGGAGGTTGAGCGCTCTCTTAGGGTGCTGGATGGTGGGGTTGTGGTGTTCGATGCCGTCGCTGGTGTCGAGCCGCAGTCGGAGACAGTCTGGCGGCAGGCTGACCGATACCACGTCCCCAGGATCTGTTTCGTCAACAAGATGGATCGGACGGGGGCCGACTTCTGGCGCACTGTGCAGATGATTGGGGAGCGGTTGGGAGCGAAGCCCGCGTTTGTGCAATTGCCTCTTGGTGCCGAGGAGAGCTATCGGGGCATTATCGACCTTCTGGCCATGCAGGCCATGCTGTTCGATGATGATGCAGCGGTTCCACCGCAGCGGATTCCCATCCCGGAGAGTGTGCTGGGCGAGGTGCAGCGCCGTCGAGAAGAGCTGGTTGAGATGATCGTCGAGACCAGCGACGAACTGACCCTGCTCTACCTGGAGGGCCAGGAGATCACCGAGACTCAGCTGCGCAAAGCGCTGCGGCAGGCTACCCTCTCTTACACACTGGTGCCTGTCCTGTGCGGGAGCGCCCTGCGCAACAAGGGCATTCAACCGATGCTGGATGCGGTGATCGACTACCTGCCATCCCCACTGGATGTGCCGCCTGTGAGTGGGGTCAATCCTATGACGGGGGCGGAGGAGGTCCGGCCACCGAGCGAGACGGAGCCGTTCTCAGCTCTGGCGTTCAAGATCGTTTCCGACCCTTTTGTAGGCCGGCTGGCCTATGTCCGAGTGTACTCCGGAAAGCTGAGGGCCGGAGAGCACACCTACAACGCCACTAAGGGGCAGAAGGAGCGGGTGGGGCGGCTGCTGCAGATGCACGCCAACCACCGCGAGGAGATCGGCGAAGTCAGTGCGGGGGATATCGCTGCTGCCGTCGGCCTGAAGAACAGTTTCACGGGCGATACCCTTTGTGACGAGGCTCACCCAATACTCTTAGAGGCCATCAAGTTTCCCGAGCCGGTCATATCCATCGCTATAGAGCCAAGGACGAAGGCCGATCAAGACAAGATGGCTCTCGCCCTGGCGAGGCTGGGTGAAGAAGATCCCACATTTCAGGTGCGCACAGATCCTGAGACCGGACAGACCATCATTGCGGGGATGGGGGAGTTGCACCTGGAGGTTATCGTCGATCGGATGACCCGCGAGCATCGGGTCGACGCCAATGTGGGAAGGCCTCAGGTGTCCTACCGGGAGACCATATCGCGACCCGCCAGGGCGGAAGGACGCTACGTTCGCCAGACCGGCGGCCGGGGCCAGTATGGCGATGTATGGCTGGAGATCGAGCCGCTGCCGGCGGGGCATGGGTTCGAGTTTGTCAACAAAATTGCGGGGGGCGCTATCCCCAAGGAGTACATACCAGCCATCGAGGGTGGTGTGAGGGAAGCCATGGAGTCGGGGGTGTTGGCCGGTTATCCCATGGTGGATGTCCGAGCGATCCTGGTGGATGGCAGTTTCCACGAGGTCGACTCCTCCGAGATGGCGTTCAAGATTGCCGGATCTCTGGCAGTCAAGAACGCTGTTATGAAGGCGGCTCCCATGCTCTTGGAGCCGATAATGAAGGTAGAAGTGGTGATGCCCGAGGAGTTCCTGGGAGACGTGATGGGGGATGTCAACGCTAGGCGCGGGCACATCCTTGGGGTGGACGCCAGAGCGGGCTCGCAGCTGTTGCGAGCGGAGGTTCCACTCAAGGAGATGTTCGGCTATGCGACCGATCTCAGATCGATGACCAGGGGAAGGGCCACCTATTCCATGGAATTCACCAACTATGCTCCGGTACCGAGCACAGTTGGTGAAGAAGTGATTTCCGGATACAACGCCTGACACTGTTACTCGATTAGCTAGTTGTAGTTTTCTGGAGGGTGTTGCGCCATGGCGAAGAAGAGGTTTGAGCGGACGAAGCCCCATGTAAACGTGGGGACGATTGGGCACGTTGATCATGGGAAGACGACGCTGACGGCAGCCATCACGAAGGTGTTGGCGATGAAGGGGGAGGCGGAGTACCGGGCATTTGACT
>DIXP01000090.1:0-41321 GCA_002436065.1 Chloroflexi bacterium UBA6077 | reverse complement strand
TAGACGCCATGGAGGACGAGGAGCTGTTGGAGCTGGTGGAGCTGGAGCTTCGGGAGCTGTTGACGAAGCAGCATTTCCCTGGGGACGAGATCCCGATCGTGAGGGGGAGTGCGCTGAAGGCACTTGAGAGCGAGAGCAAGGACCCGAACGATCCAGCGTATGAGTCGATCCTCAAGCTGATGGAGGCAGTGGACTCATACATACCTACGCCAGCGAGGCCGATTGACAAGCCGTTCCTGATGCCGCTTGAGGACGTATTTGGGATCAAGGGGCGAGGTACGGTGGTGACAGGCAGGATAGAGCGTGGTTTGGTGAAGGTAGGGGACGAAGTAGAGATCATAGGGATCAAGGACACGCGGAAGGTCGTAGTGACCGGCGTGGAGATGTTCAAGAAGCTGTTGGACTCTGGGCAGGCAGGGGACAATGTTGGGTGCCTGCTGAGGGGGATAGAGCGGACGGACGTTGAGCGCGGGCAGGTGCTGGCGAAGCCTGGATCGATCAAGCCGCACACGAAGTTTGCCGCGGAAGTGTACGTATTGGGGAAGGACGAAGGCGGGAGGCACACGCCGTTCTTCAATGGGTATCGGCCGCAGTTCTACCTGAGGACGACGGACGTGACAGGGGCGATCAAGCTGCCCGAGGGCGTCGAGATGGTGATGCCTGGGGACAACGTGCAGATGGAGATAGAGCTGATCCAGCCGATCGCCCTGGAAGAGGGATTGCGCTTTGCAATCCGAGAAGGTGGCCGTACGGTCGGTGCCGGCGCCATCACCAAGATCTACGAGTAGGTTGCTGAGGACCGAGAGGAAGATATGGCAAAACAACGGATCCGCATTCGCCTGAAGGCATTTGACCATAGGATCTTGGATCAGTCGGCTGTGCAGATCGTGGACACGGCCGAGCGAACAGGGGCCGCTGTGGCGGGGCCCGTGCCGCTTCCGACGAAGATCGAGAAGTACTGCGTCATACGCTCCCCCTTCATCGACAAGGACTCGCGGGAGCAGTTCGAGATAAGGACCCACAAGAGGCTGATAGACGTGCTGGAGCCGACGTCGAAAACGATCGACGCGCTGACCAGGCTGAACCTGCCCGCTGGGGTCGACATTGAGATCAAACTGTAATTAGGGCGGGTGTAGGTATCTGCCTGGTCTGGGAGTAGCAGCGGATGGTCAAGGGAATCATGGGCCGGAAGGCTGGCATGACCAGGGTCTTCGAAGAAGGGCGCGGGATGATTGCGGTTACGGTCATCCAAGCCGGCCCATGCTACGTGACCCAGGTTAAGTCGGCCGAGAAGGACGGGTATGAGGCAGTTCAGATTGGGTTCGAGGAGAGCAGCAAGCTGAACAAGCCGGAGCGTGGACATCTTCAGAAGAAGGGGCTTCCACCTCTCCGCCACCTCAAGGAGCTCCGCATCGACAGCCCCACCGCGGCTAGTGTGGGGGACAGGATCGACGTGGGAATGTTCGATGTTGGCGACGAGGTGGCGATTACCGGCACCAGCAAGGGCAAGGGTTTTGCCGGAGTGGTGAAGCGACACCACTTTGCCGGTGGCCCCAAGACGCACGGGCAGTCGGACCGGCACAGGGCTCCAGGCTCGATCGGTTCGGGCACGACCCCTGGCAGGGTCCTGAAGGGGACCCGGATGGCAGGGCACATGGGCCATGAGCAGGTCACTGTACGGGGCCTGAGGGTGGTACGGGTAGACCGAGATAGGAACCTGCTGACCGTTGAGGGCGCGATCCCGGGCGCGGTCAAGGGCCTGGTGCTGATTCGCGGTGGCGACGGGCAGGAGGAATAGCGAATGGCTCAGGTTAGTGTCGTCAACATGGCCGGCGAGGTTGTCGGCCAGATAACGCTGGATGACTACGTGTTTGGGATCGAGCCCAACGCCGCTGTTCTGCACCAGGCTGTGGTGGCCCAGTTGGCCAATGCGAGGCGCGGGACGTCGGATACAAAGACCCGCGGCGAGATCAACATCTCGGGTGGCAAGCTGTGGCGGCAGAAGGGCACGGGCCGCGCCCGACAGGGAAGCCGACGAGCGCCTCATTGGCGAGGCGGCGGTGTGGCCTTTGGCCCGCATCCTCGCTCCTACGAACAGCGATTACCCAGGAAGATGAGGCGGTTGGCGCTGCGCTCTGCTCTGTCCGCGGCTGTTGCGGACGAGAAGCTGGTGGTGTTGGACGGCTTCGTGGTAGCCGCGGCGAAGACGAGGGAGGTTGCGGCTGCATTGAAGACGCTGGGCGTCGCAGGAAAGGCGATGATCGTCCTCCCGGAGGCGGACGAGACCGTCACGAAGGCAGCAAGGAATCTGCCGGAGTTGATGACGGTTGTGCCCAGCACCATGAACCTATTGGATCTGCTGAGCCGCGACCGCGTGGTGATGACCGTGGACGCGGTGACCGCAGTAACGCAGTGGTTGGGGGTGGAGTAACGATGGAGATCTGGCAGGTCATTGATCGGCCCTTGATCACTGAGAAGAATACCAATCAGGTGGCGGAAGGCAAGTACACCTTTCGGGTAGCGAGAGAGGCGAACAAGATCCAGGTTCGCGAGGCTGTGGAGAAGATCTTCAAGGTCCAGGTTGCCGATGTGAACATCATGAATGTTCGCGGCAAGGAGCGTGGGATGGGCCGACGCAAGGGTTTCGCGCCGAATTGGAAGAAGGCG
Organism: Chloroflexi bacterium UBA6077; assembly: GCA_002436065.1. Taxonomy (GTDB): domain Bacteria; phylum Chloroflexota; class UBA6077; order UBA6077; family UBA6077; genus UBA6077. The sequence goes on along the minus strand of DIXP01000090.1, from coordinate 38,654 downwards.
ATCGTCACGCTGAAGGCTGGAGAGCGGATCGAGGATCTGTACGAAGGAGTGTAGGGAGGAGTAGGCAGGTGCCTGTCAAAGTATACAAGCCGACGTCGCCTGGCCGGCGGGGAATGACTGGGGCAACTTTTGAGGAGATCACGAAGAAGAGCCCCGAGAAGTCGCTCACTGTTGCTCTCAAGAAGAACGCTGGGCGGAACGTCCACGGCCACATCACGGTTCGCCACCGAGGCGGCGGACACAAGCGTAAGTTCAGGATCATTGACACCCGGCGGGACAAGATTGGGGTGCCGGGTGTGGTGCAAGCGATTGAGTACGACCCCAATCGCTCCGCCCGGATCGCCCTGATGGAGTACGAGGATGGGGAGAAGCGATACATCGTCGCCACCCAGGGGATGAAGGTGGGGACACGCCTGATTTCTGGGACTGGGGCGGACCTGACGTCTGGCAACAGCCTGGCGTTGAAGGACATCCCGGTGGGTACGCAGATCAACAACATCGAGCTGTATCCGGGGCGAGGCGCGCAGTTGGTACGGAGCGCGGGCGTCGTGGCGCAGTTGATGGCGAAGGATGGCGAGCGCGCCCAGGTACGCCTTCCCTCTGGTGAGGTGAGGATCGTTAGTACCAACTGCATGGCGACCGTTGGGCAGGTAGGGAACGTTGACAACCGCCTGATCAAGATTGGCAAGGCTGGTAGGAAGCGGCACATGGGGATCAGGCCCACGGTTCGCGGCTCGGTCATGAACCCCAGGGACCATCCGCATGGTGGTGGTGAAGGCAAATCGCCTATCGGCGGTCAGCCTCAGACCCCGTGGGGTAAGCCTGCGATGGGCTATAAGACGCGACGGCGCAAGCTGGGGAGCGATTTGATCATCAAGTCGAGGAAGAAGAAGTAGCCTTCATCGACCTCGGTAGGAGGTGGGGATGTCCCGTTCTTTGAAGAAGGGGCCGTACGTGGACGGCCGGCTGCTGAAGAAGATAGAGATGCTCAACGTTGCCGGTGAGCGACGAGTGATCAGGACTTGGTCCCGAGACTCGACTATCTTTCCGCAGATGGTTGGGCACACGATCGCGGTGCACGATGGCAAGAGGCATGTGCCGATTTACGTGAGCGAGAACATGGTGGGGCACAAGCTCGGGGAGTTTGCACCCACTCGGCACTTCCGGGGTCATGTGGGCCGCGGTGAGAAGTCGACCTCGGTGCGATAGGAGATAGCGATGGAAGTTCGGGCGATTGCCAGGCGGATCGACATTTCTCCGCGGAAAGTACGCATCGTGGGTAACGCCATAAAGGGGATGGGCGTGCGGGAGGCCGTGGCGGCTCTGCTCCTGATCCCCAACAAGGCCGGTGGTCCTATTGCCAAGGCGGTGAAGTCGGCCGCTGCCAATGCGGAGAACAATTACAATCTCTCGGCCGAGGACCTGTACGTGGTGCAGGTGGTAGCCGATCCCGGTCGAAGCACGAAGCGATGGCGGGCGCGAGCAAGGGGCCGCGCGGCCTCCATTATCAAGCGTTCCAGCCACATTACCGTAGTGGTCAAGGAGAGGGAGGCATAGCTAAGTGGGTCAGAAAGTCCATCCGGTTGGCTTCCGCTTGGGAGTAATCAAGGATTGGCAGGGAAAGTGGTACGCGGACAAGGGGTACACCGAACTGCTGCATGAGGACCTGAAGGTCCGTCGGATGTTGCTGAAGCGGTTGGTTGACGCCGGTGTACCGAAGGTGGACATCGAGCGCTCTGCCAACCAGATGACGGTTACGATTCACTCGGCCAAGCCCGGCATCGTCATCGGCAAGAGCGGCGCTAAGGTCGAGGAGTTGCGCCGTGAGTTGGAGACGCTCACCGGGAAGAAGGTGCGGGTGACCATCCAGGAGATTCGCCAGCCGGAGGTGGACGCTACTCTGGTAGCCCGGAGCGTGGCCGAGTCGCTGGAGAGAAGGGTGGCCTTCCGCCGTGCGATGAAGCAGGCCGTGGGCCGATCGATCAAGTCCGGCGCCAAGGGCATCCGAGTCATGTGCGCAGGACGGTTGGGCGGCGCTGAGATGTCGCGCCGGGAGTGGGAGCGCGAGGGGCGGGTTCCCCTGCACACCCTGCGGGCCGACATCGACTTCGGGCAGGCAGAGGCTTTGACGACGTTTGGAATCATTGGCGTCAAGGTCTGGATATACAAGGGCGAGGTCTTGCCTCCGGTCCGACAGCAGAGAGGAAACCAGCAGGCTGGAGCTGTTGCTGCGCCGGCGGCCGCGGGGGCGTAGGATAATTCTGGGAGTAGATTGATGTTACAGCCCAAGCGGGTAAAACACAGGAAAGTCCATCGCGGACATATGGATGGCATCGCCACCCGCGGCGCGACGGTAGCTTTTGGAGAAGTTGGGCTCCAGTCACAGGAAGCTGGGTGGGTCTCGGCTCGCCAGATTGAGGCGGCCAGGCGTACCATCACCCATCATTTGAAGCGCGGCGGCAAGGTTTGGATACGCATTTTCCCGGATCACTCCGTCACAAAGAAGCCGGCTGAAACCCGAATGGGTAGCGGCAAGGGCGCCCCCGACCATTGGGTCGCGGTGGTCAAGCCCGGTCGGATTATGTTTGAGGTGGGTGGGGTTAGCGAGGAGTTGGCGCGAGAGGCGCTCAGACTGGCTGCCCACAAGCTGCCGGTGCAGACGAAAGTCTTGGTTAGAGAGGAAGAGCAGGCGCATGAAGTTCTCGGAACTGCGTGATCTCGGTGAGGCCGAGGTGCAGCAGAAGCTTCGGGAGAACCTCGAGGAGCTGTTCAGACTTCGGCTCAGGCAAGCGTCGCGCCAGCTTAGCAACACCGAGCGCATGAAGCAGGTGCGTAGGGACGTCGCCCGTCTCAGGACTCGGGAACGACAGTTGGAGCTGGAGAAGGCTGCGAAACATGAGTAGTGATCAGATAGCTGTCGGGAATGTCGGCAGGCGGAAGGCGAAGGAAGGCGTTGTCGTGAGCGACAAGATGGCCAAGACCGTCGTGGTGTCCGTGGAGATGATGAAGCGGCATCCGCTGTACGGCAAGACCCTTCGCCGAAACAAGAAGTACAAGGCTCATGACGAGGAGAATCAGGCCAAGGTAGGCGACCTGGTGCGGATCCGCGAGACGCGTCCCCTCAGCAAGGACAAGCGGTGGGTAGTGGAGGAGATCCTGCGGCACAGGGAAGGGGCTCGCCTGACCGTCTAGGTGAGAGAAGAGTCCTTCACGCCGCACCGCATCGGCCAGATCAGGGAAAAGTGTGTGACGAGGAGCTAGCTTCTAATGATTCAACCGCAGACGCGTTTGAAGGTTGCGGATAATACCGGCGCCAGGGTGCTGATGTGCATCAACGTTCTGGGCGGCGGATCGAAGCCCTATGCCACCGTGGGGGACGTTATTGTAGCGGCGGTGAAGCAGGCTGTCCCCGGCGGGTCAGTGAAGAAGGGCGATGTGGTGAAGGCGGTGGTGGTGAGGACGGCCAAGGAGTACGGCAGGCCCGATGGCTCGTACATTCGGTTCGATGAGAACGCGGCGGTGATCCTCTCCGACAAGAACAACCCCAAGGGCACCCGCATATTTGGCCCAGTGGCCCGCGAGCTCCGTGAAAAGAACTACATGAAGATCATCTCGCTGGCGCCCGAGGTACTGTAGAGGGCCGGCGAGGATCGGGGTTGAGGTACCAGGAGTGAAGATCAAGCGCGACGATACCGTCGAGGTCATTGCAGGGAAGGACAAGGGCAAGCAAGGCAAGGTACAGCGCGGGCTGCCTGCGAAGCAGAAGGTCGTTGTAGCGGGGCTGAACGTTGTCAAGAAGCATGTGAAGAAGGGCGATCCGAAGAAGCGAGCCGGCATCATCGATGTCGAAATGCCTCTTCAGGTGTCCAACGTGATGCTGATTTGCAGCAAGTGCGGCGCCAAGACACGAGTGGGTTACCGCTTCTTGGAAGATGGGAGTAAGGCCCGTTTCTGCAAGAAGTGCAGCGAAATCATATAATGTAGTGATGGGCTATGAGTGCGGAGTAACGGGTGCTGGGTACCACGTGCTGGGTGCTGAGCACCCTGTGCCGGTCGAGGCTCAGCACTCAGCACCTGGCACTCAGCACTGGGCTTGGAGAGTGGAATGCCACGTCTGAAGGACAAGTACGAGCGAGAGGTAGTACCCGCGCTCACGGATGAGTTCAAGTACCAGAACCCGATGCAGGTCCCGCGCCTGGTGAAGGTGGTGGTGAACATCGGGATGGGTGAGGCTATCACCAACGCCAAGGCGTTGGATGCAGCGGTAAAGGACCTGTCTGACATCACTGGGCAGCGCCCGGTGATCACTAGGGCAAAGCGGTCGATAGCCGCGTTCAGGTTGCGAACCGGTATGGCCATCGGGGCCGTGGTTACCCTTCGGGCTGGCCGAATGTGGGAGTTTCTGGACCGGCTGAACAATGTTGCGTTGCCGAGGATGAGGGACTTCCAGGGTGTTTCGGCTAAGGCTTTCGACGGTAGGGGGAACTACACCCTCGGCTTGAAGGAGCAGTTGGTCTTTCCGGAGATCGACTTCGACAAGATCGATAAGGTGCGGGGCATGGAGATCAGCATCGTGACCACCGCCCGAACCGACGAGGAGTCCCGTCGGCTGCTGACCCTGTTGGGGGTTCCATTCGCGAAGTCGTGAGGAAGCCCTCACCCTAGCCCTCTTCCGCGGGGAGAGGGGATAGATCAAGGAGTAGAGCTTGGCGAAGAAATCGTTGATCGTTAAGGCTGCCCGTCCAGCGAGGTTCAAGGTACAGCAGCACAACAGGTGTGCGCTTTGCGGCCGACCGCGCGGTTACATCCGGAAGTTCGGCATGTGCAGGATCTGTTTCCGGCGGCTGGCCTTGGCGGGCGAGATTCCGGGCGTGACCAAGTCCAGTTGGTAGGTCTTGGGGCTCCCATGAAGGTTTGGTCACTGTTGAGGAAGGTAACATGAACTTGACAGATCCGATTGGCGACATGCTGACCAGGATTAGGAACGGGATTCAGGCCCGGCATGACTCGGTGATGATACCGATTTCACGGGAGAAGGTTGCCATCGCGCGGGTGCTGAGGGAAGAGGGCTTCATACGGGACTTCGAGATGGTGAGGGACAAGAACGTCAAGACGCCTCGGGCGATTCGGATCCATCTCAAGTACGTTGGGAAGCGGGAGTCGGTGGTGAGCGGGCTGAAGAGGGTTAGCAAGCCCGGGCTGCGTGTCTACAGCGGCAGCAAGGCAATCCCGCGGGTGCAGGGCGATCTCGGGATGGCTGTGATTTCCACTCCGGCTGGGGTCATGAGCGGGCGCAAGGCGAGGCAGCTCAACGTAGGCGGGGAAGTTCTCTGCTACGTATGGTAAATCTTCCCTCACCCTGACCCTCTCCCAGTGGGAGAGAGAGGATGGATACCCTGTCTCTGAGGTGATTGGGGAGGGGTCTCTCTCTCCGTCTGGGAGAGGGCCCGGGTGAGGGCGACGGAGAAGGCGATATGTCCAGAATTGGAAAGGTACCTGTGCCGGTACCGCAAGGGGTGCAGGTAGACATAAAGGGAAGTCAGGTGACCGCTCGCGGCCCAAAGGGCACCATCTCGAGAGATCTGCATCCCGATATGGCGATTGATCTGAGGGACTCCGAGGTCGTGGTGTCGCGCCCCACGGACAGCCGCCTCCACAAGTCGCTCCATGGACTGACACGGACCCTGGTGGCCAACTTGGTCCAGGGTGTATCTGGTGGATTCATCCGAAGGCTGGAAGTAGCCGGAGTGGGGTATAGGGCCCAGCAGTCGGGCAAGGACATCGTCCTGCAGGTCGGTTTCTCTCACCCTGTGCTGATCCAGGCACCGGAGGGGATCGGGCTGGCCGTGGAGGGCAACAACAGGATTGTTGTGAGTGGGATCGACAAGGAGTTGGTCGGGGAGACGGCGGCCCGCATTCGGCGGGTGAAGCCGCCGGAGCCCTACAAGGGCAAGGGCATTAAGTACGCCGAGGAGACGGTGCGGCGCAAGGCCGGAAAGAGCGGCGGCAAGAAGAAGTAGGAAGTCCTGCTGGGATGTCTGGGGTAGCTCGCTCCGGTACCCCCAGTAGGCGTTGCGGGAGGTTAGCTTTGATCAAGCCAACAAACACGAGAGCTGCGAGGCTTAAGCGGCACCGCCGCCTGAGGGCCAAGGTGGAAGGGTCGCCAACGCGACCGCGTCTTGCCGTCTTCAGGAGCCTCAACCACATATACGCGCAGGTGATTGACGATGTCTCCGGCACTACCCTGGTGGCTGCGTCGGACTTGGATCCAGCCATTCGGGAGCAGGCGAAGGGCAATAAGACCGATCTAGCCAAGGTCGTTGGTGAGGCGGTGGCGAAGCGTGCCCTGGAGCGGGGCATCGGTCTGGTGGTGTTTGACCGAGGCGGTTTTCTCTATCACGGGCGCGTTAAGGCGCTGGCCGACGCTGCCAGAGGCGCCGGGCTGGAATTCTGAGAGAGGCTGTGAATGGCAAAGATTGATCCGTCAGGACTTACCCTCGAAGAGAGAGTAGTTAAGGTCAACCGAGTCGCCAAGGTGGTGAAAGGCGGTAGGCGGTTCAGCTTTAGCGCCGTGGTTGTGGTCGGCGATGGCCAGGGTGTTGTTGGCGCAGGCCTCGGGAAGGCCAACGAGGTTCCCGATGCCATCCGGAAGGGAGCCGAGGACGCCAAGAAGAACCTGGTCAGGGTGCCTGTCCGGGGCAACACCATCCCTCACGACGTGCTGGCTGACTTCGGTGCCGCGAAGGTAATGCTGAAGCCTGCATCCCCTGGAACCGGCGTAATCGCCGGCGGCGGGGTTCGCGCGGTGATCGAGGCCGCGGGCATCAGGGACATACTGACGAAGTCGTTGGGCAGCGCCAACGCCATCAACGTGGTCCAGGCCACGATGAATGGGCTCAGGATGCTGAAGGAACCCGAGAAGGTGGCGCAGCAGCGGGGCAGGAAGCTCTCTGACTTGATAGGGAGGGCAGGTGCCAGTGAGTAAGAATCTAAAGATCACCTGGACAAAGAGCGCCATCGGGTACTCACAACGGCAGAAGGATACGATCCGCTCGTTGGGCCTGAGGCGACTCAACCAGACCGTCGAGAAGTCTGACGACCCGGAGATTCGGGGCATGGTGAACAAGGTCAGGCATCTGGTGCGTGTGGAAGAAGAGGAAGCATGAAACTGCACGAGCTGGCGCCCCCCGAGGGTGCGAAGAAGGATAGAAAGCGAGTTGGCCGCGGGAATGGCTCCGGCCATGGTACCTACTCCGGGCGCGGATCGAAGGGTCAGAAGGCGCGCGCAGGCGGCAACGTCAATCCGCGGTTCGAAGGTGGACAGATCCCGATGGTGCTGCGGCTGCCGTACAAGCGGGGCTTCAAGAACATCTTCCGGCAGGAAGTGCACATCGTCAACTTGGAGGAGCTGAACCGCTTCGAGTCCGGGAGCGAAGTGACCCCTGAGCTGCTCGCGTCGGCTGGGCTGATCCGCAATACGAAGCTGCAGGTGAAGTTGCTGGGAAGTGGCGAGCTGGCGAAGCCGCTCGCGATCAAGGTACATAGATGGTCTGAAAGCGCCCAACAGAAGGTTGAGGCAGCTGGCGGAACCCTCGAAAGGCTCACTGCATGATCGACTCCCTGCTGAGTGCATTCAAGATCGCAGATCTCCGGCTAAAGCTGTTTTGGACCTTCGGCTTGCTGTTGGTCTTCCGCTTTATTGCCCATGTGCCGGTGCCTGGTGTTGATGCTCAGAGGCTGCGTGAGTTATTCGCGACGAACCAGTTGATCGGCATGCTCGACCTGTTCTCAGGTGGAGCGCTGTCGAGTTTCTCCGTTGCCGCCATGGGCGTGTATCCGTACATCACGGCCTCCATCATCATGCAGCTGTTGATACCGATGGTGCCCAGGCTGCAGGAGCTGGCGAAGGAAGGGGAGTCCGGGCGGAACAGGATCAACCAGTACACCCACTGGTTCACGGTTCCGCTGGCCTTCCTCCAGGCATTGGGGACCGGATCGCTGCTGGCAAGCAGCCAGTTGGGAGTGATACCTGAATTCAACCTGTTCTTGAATCCCCTGCCGACCCTGTCGATCATTATCAGTATGGTCGCTGGGACGATGCTGCTGATCTGGATCGGGGAGCTGATCTCGGAAAGAGGGATCGGGAACGGCATCTCCATAATAATCTTTGGTGGCATCGTAGCGTCGCTCCCTACGATGGTGGGGCAGTCCATCTTCGCGGGGACCAACTACCTGGCGCTGCTTATTTTCCTGGTAATTGGCGTCCTGACGGTGGCGGCGATCGTGATGGTGCAGGAGGGCCAGCGCAGGGTTCCGGTGCAGTACGCCAAGCGGATTCGGGGCGGCCGCATCTATCAGGGTCCGGCCACGCACATCCCCATGAGGGTGAACTCGTCCGGCATGATCCCGCTGATCTTCGCCATGTCCATCATGCTGTTTCCTGGCACGGTGGCCAGCTACTTCGTGTATTCGGATATCGGCTGGATTGCTGGCATCGCCAATTTCGTCAGCGGTGTGTTTAATCCTGTGCACGTCGTGTACTGGCTGCTTTACTTCCTGTTGGTGGTGGGTTTCACCTTCTTCTATACGACGGTGATCTTCCAGCAGCAGAACATCGCCGAGTCGCTGCAGAAGAACGGCGGCTTCATCCCAGGCATCCGACCGGGGCGACCGACAGGCGAGTACCTGAACAAGGTGCTGATCAGGATAACCTGGTTCGGCGCCGTGTTCCTGGGCGCCATCGCGATTTTGCCCTTCTTCGTTCAGAACCTCACGAACGTGCAGGCTCTGACGTTAAGCAGCACGGCGCTTCTGATCGTCGTGGGTGTGGTGCTGGATACGATGAAGCAGTTGGAGGCGCAGCTGTTGATGCGCCACTATCAGGGCTTCATAAGGTAAGGGAGGTCTGGTCGGTGTACGTTGTGTTCTTGGGAGCCCCAGGGGCTGGGAAGGGAACCCAGGCGGCGGTGCTGGCGGAGAAGCTGGGGCTGGTTCACATTGCCACGGGGGATGTCCTTCGGGATGCTGTCCGTAGGGAGACCGAGCTGGGCAAGCAGGCGAAGGGTTTCATGGAGGGAGGGGAGCTTGTCCCCGACTCCTTGGTCGTGAATGTGGTGGTGGATCGGCTGGCGCAAGAAGACGCCGCGAAGGGTGCGGTGCTGGACGGCTTTCCCAGGAACGTGGCACAGGCCAGAGCGTTGGATGAGGCTCTTGTCGCGCGGGGCAAGGCGGTGGACGTGACAGTCTACCTGGAGGTCCCGGAGCAGGCCCTGATGACCCGGTTGGGTGGGCGCTGGGAGTGCAGCTCCTGCCGCACCCCTTATCATGAAGTGGCCAAACCACCGAAGCGCGCGGGCGTCTGTGACCAGTGCGGCGGGGCCCTGACACAACGGGCGGACGATCGACCGGACACGATCAAACGCAGGCTGCAGGTGTACTTTGAGCAGACCGCGCCTTTGCTGGAGTACTACCGCGACAGTGGGGTTCTGGCCAAGGTGGATGGGGAGCAACCCATCCCGAAGGTCACCGAGCAGGTGTTGTCGGTGGTACGCAGGGTGGAGAAATCCTAGGGAGAGTCCCACGGGAGGGATCGAGGGTGCCTGGGGTGGAGGCTCTGGAGGTGGAAGGGGTTGTGAGCGAAGCTCTTCCGAACGCCATGTTCAGGGTGGAACTCGGTAACGGGCACAGGATTTTGGCGCATGTTTCCGGCAAGATTCGGCTTAATTTCATCAGGATTCTCCCGGGTGACCGGGTGAAGGTGGAGTTGTCGCCGTACGATCTGTCTCGTGGGCGAATCGTATATAGGTCCAAGTAGAAATTTGCGGGAGCTAGGTCTAATGAAAGTATCTGCATCGGTTAAGCCCCGCTGCGAGAAGTGCAAGGTGATCAGGCGGCGAGGCGTAGTGATGGTTATCTGCACGAACCCCAGGCACAAGCAGCGCCAGGGGTGATGACGAACAGGGTAGGATATTGGAGGAAAGGAGTGCATAGTGGCCCGTATCGCAGGGGTTGATATACCGCGAGATAAGCGTGTAGTGGTTTCGCTAACCTACATCTACGGGATAGGGCCTACCACTAGTAAGAAGATCCTGGAGCGGACCAGGGTTAGCCCCGATACCAGAGTGAAGAACCTCACGGAGGATGAGGTGTCGAGGCTCAGGGAAGCGATCGACCGCGAGTACAAGGTGGAGGGCGACCTCCGGAGAGAGGTCAACCTCAACATCAAGCGGCTGATCGAGATTGGCTGCTACCGGGGGATCAGGCACCGACGAGGATTGCCGGTCCACGGACAGCGTACCAGGACCAATGCCCGCACGAAGCGCGGTCCGAGGCGGACGGTTGCCGGCCGCAAGAAGGCTGCGGCGAAGAAGTAGTCAGGATACAAGGAGAATCGGTTGGCTGAGAAGAGACGGGCACCGAGGGTAAAGAGGAGAGAGCGGAAGCAGATTCCGCGCGGCAGTGCGTACATTCAATCCAGCTTCAACAACACACTTGTCACGATAACCGACCCCGATGGGAACACGATTTCCTGGGGCAGCTCTGGGTCCGCCGGTTTCAAGGGCTCTCGGAAGAGCACGCCTTACGCGGCTGGGTTAGCAGCTGAGGGCGCGGCCAGGAAGGCCATGGAGCACGGTCTTCGGCAGGTTGAGGTGTACGTTAAGGGTCCAGGGTCGGGCCGCGAGGCTGCCATTCGGTCCCTGCAGGCCGCTGGCTTGACCGTGAGCGCCATCACCGACGTGACGCCGATCCCTCACAACGGGTGCCGCCCGCCAAAGAAGCGCCGAGTCTAGATAGCTGTCAGCAGTCAGCTGTCAGCGGTCAGCTCTTGGTTTGGTTAATTGGATGGTGGCCGTGAGCCTGAGGGCGTGCGGCGGGAGTAGGCATCAGCTAATGAGGCGAGAGAGCGCCGAAGGCTGATAGCTGATAGCTGATAGCTGTTAATGGAGGTCGGATGGCAAGGTATACGGAGTCGGTTTGCCGCTTGTGCCGGCGGCAGGGCATTAAGCTGTTCTTGAAGGGCGATAAGTGCTTCGGCCCTAAGTGCCCGGTTGAAAGGCGCAACTACGCTCCAGGTGAGCATGGGCAAAGGCGCCGCAAGGTATCGGACTACGGCGTCCAGTTAAAAGAGAAACAGAAGATCAGGAACATCTATGGAGTGCTGGAGCGACAGTTCCGCAAGAACTTCGAGGAGGCTGAGCGGCGATCGGGGATCACCGGTGAGAACCTGTTGCAGCTTCTCGAAACGCGGCTGGACAACCTGGTCTATCGATTTGGATGGGCGACGTCGCGGCCGCAGGCTCGGCAACTGGTCCGGCACGGGCATTTCAAGCTAAATGGTCGGAAAACGGACATACCTTCGGCCCAGGTGAAGCAGGGTGACACGATCTCCATTCGTGAGGAGAGTCGAGACGGCGAGTATTTCCAGACGGTAGTACCGTCGATGGCGAAGAAGACCATTCCCAGGTGGCTCAGCCTGGACCCGGACGGGTTCAGTGGGCGGATGCTGGCCGTGCCGTCGCGAGATGAGATCGATACCAGCGTCAGCGAGCAATTGGTTGTGGAGTACTACTCGCGGTAGCTTCCTGAGATGGACTATCGTGGCGGCTAGGAAGAGGAAGGCCCTCTAGAAGTAGCCGTCTCCCTGAGCTGCTAAGGAGGCTTCAGCTTTGCTGGAAACAAACACACCGAAGGTTGAGTGCATCAAGAGTACCGAGAACCAGGGGACTTTCCAGATCGAGCCCCTAGAGCCAGGTTACGGTGTGACTCTGGGCAATGCCCTACGACGGGTGTTGCTCTCGTCCCTGCCAGGAGCAGCGGTGACCTCCATCAAGATCGATGGGGTGTACCATGAGTTCGCTACGGTTGCCGGTGTGCGAGAGGACACGACGGAACTGATACTGAACATCAAGAAGCTGCGGATGAAGAGCTACTCGGATCAGCCGGTGCCTGTGCGATTGCAGGCAAAGGGCCCCGGGGTGGTCACCGCAGCGGATCTGGTGGTTTCAAGTGACGTGGAGATCGTGAACCCCGAGCTGTACTTGGCGACTCTAGATTCGGCCGACGCAACCCTGGACATGGAGCTGGTGGTAGAGCGCGGAAAGGGCTATCTTCCCTCAGATGGGCGAGAAGCTCCGTCTATTGGGGTGATACCCATTGACGCTGTGTTCACTCCAGTACGGCGGGTCAACTACATCGTCGAGCACACACGGGTTGGCTCTCGGACAGATCTTGATCGCTTGAGCATTGACATAACTACCGACGGGACGGTTAGTCCCACCGACGCGCTCAGTGAGAGCGCTCATATACTGGTTCGCTACTTCTCTATCTTCACTGAGCTGGGACAGGCCGGCAAGCGTGGCGAGAAGGTGGTCATTGGGGCCAGGGTATCGGCGGGCAAGGATTACGATCGCCCTATCGAGGACCTGGATCTCTCAGTGCGCGCTTACAACTGCTTGAAGAGGTCGGGCATAACGAAGGTGGGGCAGCTGCTGGAGATGAGCGAGGATGACCTGCTGGCGGTACGGAACTTCGGCCAGAAATCGCTCGACGAGTTGAAGCAGCGGCTTACCGCCATGGGGTATACCACCAAGTCGGAGATGGGCGAAGAAGCTAGCCCAGAGACCCAGGAGGCCGGCGCTATGGACGCCGACGAGGTCGAAGAACCCGTGATGGAGGACGAGGAGTCCGACGAGGAGCTCGAGGCCGCGGGGGTCGATGCCGGCTACGAGAACGAGAAGTAGGGTTAACTGGGAGGAACTAGCTAGTGAGACACCGTATTGCTGGCCGAAAGCTTGGTAGGCCAACCGACCACCGGCTAGCGTTGTATAGGAACCTGACGACGGACCTGCTTCGCTATGAGAAGATCCGCACGACGGAGGCGAAGGCGAAAGAGGTCCGATCGATGGCTGAGGCGATGATCACCAAGGCCAAAGGCGGCGGGTTGCACGCGCGCAGGCAGGCTCTGGCGGAGCTGTACGATCCTGAAGTAGTAGAGAAGCTGTTCGTTACACTGGCGCCGAGATTCCAGGAGAGGCCTGGCGGTTACACACGGATCATCCATATCGGGTTTCGTAAGGGTGATGCGGCGCCATTGGTCCAGCTCGAGCTGGTGATCTAGGATCTTGCGCCAGCTGAAAGTGGTGGTCGAGTACGAGGGCACCGACTTCCACGGTTTCGCCATTCAGCGCAGGCAACGGACGGTCCAAGGTGAACTAGAACGGGCCGTCGCCCAGGTCACGGGCGTGAAGACGCGAGTGGTTGGGTCCGGGCGGACAGACGCAGGGGCTCATGCCCTGGCCCAGGTGGTCTCCTTCGGGAGCGAGTCGCGTCTGTCGACCCTGGAGTTGCGGCGAGCGCTGAATGCCAACCTTCCGCCCGATCTGCTGGTGAAGCAGGTCGAGGATGTTGCGGAGGGCTTCCATGCCCGAAGGAGCGCCATGCGGAGGCATTATCGGTACTCCGTGTGGAACGCGGAGCTGCCCTCGGTGTGGGAGAGGCGCTACCGGTACCACGTAGTGGACCGCTTGGACGTCGAGGCCATGGACCGGGCGGCCGGGTTGCTTGTAGGGACGCACGACTACGCCTGTTTTGTCCAGGGGCTCTGCCGGTATCTGGCCTCGGGGGCCAAACGGACCACGGTTCGAACGTTGTTCGAGGCCAAGTGGTCTGGAGTCCCTCCAAAGTTGGACTTCGATGTGATCGGCACGGCGTTTCTGCCACACATGATTCGGAACATGGTTGGAGCGATGCTCAAGGTGGGTGTTGGCAAGTGGACCGTGGAGCAGTTTCGCGAGGTGGTGCAGGGTGAGGGCTCGCGACTGTCCATGTGGACGGTGCCGGCCCACGGGCTAATGCTTGTAGCAGTGGAGTACTGAAGGAGGACGGGTGAAGACCTACAGTCCAAAGGCAGCTGAGATCGTTCGGCAGTGGCACGTCATTGATGCCTCGGGCCAGACGCTTGGTCGCCTCTCAAGCCAGATAGCGCAGTTGCTCAAAGGGAAACACAAAGCGTATTACGCACCCCACATGGATGTTGGGGACTTCGTGGTAGTGGTGAACGCTGAAAAGGTTCGAGTTACCGGCGACAAGCTCGAGAACAAGAACTACTATCGGCATTCGGGATATCCCGGCGGACTGACGACCATCAGCCTGGCGGCGCAGCTTCGGGCACACCCGGAGCGCGTCCTCGAGCATGCGATCAGGGGGATGCTGCCTCATAATGCGCTAGGGCGTGCCATGTATCGCAAGCTGAAGGTCTACGCTGGTCCTAGCCATCCTCACAGTTCGCAGGTAGCCCATAGTGGCAATCAGCAGTCAGCGCTCAGCAGCCAGCAGTCTGTTGTCTGACGACGATTGGCGGTTTGGGGCGACGACCTCGGGGCTGGGACAAGCTGGGGCCAGGCAGCGGATTGGGGCAAGTGCCGATGGTTTCCCGCGGATAGCTGATAGGTACTAAGGAGTTGGTTGTGGCGAATACTGAGGTGATTGCAGCGGTTGGACGGCGCAAGACTGCCGTGGCCAGGGTTGTTCTGCAGCCGGGAAACGGCACGGTCGTTGTCAACGGCCTGGACTTGAAGGAGCGGTTCCCCCGAGCTTTCTGGCAGGACATGGTGCTGCTGCCGATGAAGATGACGAACAGCATGGGCAACTTCAGTGCGCTGGTGCGGGTGCACGGAGGCGGGGTTGTTGGCCAGGCTGGGGCCATCCGGCACGGCATGGCGAGGGCTCTGGTGAAGGCCGATGAGAGTCTCAAGCCGGTGTTGCGGAAGGCGGGCCTCCTGACCCGTGATCCGAGGGTGAAGGAGCGAAAGAAGTACGGCCTCAAGCGGGCACGGAAGGCTCCTCAGTACACGAAGAGGTAGTCTTCGGCTTCGATTCTTGTTTGACCCAACAGAGCAGGGGCGCCCATTTGGCGCCCCTGCTCTGTGATTGTCTGATGCGGCCGGTTCACCTTCAGATGGATGTAGGTCAACCCCATCTCACGGAAGGATTGGAGCGTGAGCTGCTGGTCCGGTTGGGCTCGTCAGCCATGGGGCGCGACGCCCTGGTTAGCCGGCGAAGTAGAGGATGGCGACGCTGGTGGCGCCCCAACCAAGGACGGTGATCAGAAGGGGGCGATCGGTGAGGAGCAGTTCCTCGGGGCTGCCGCCGCTGCCCTTAACGTGGATAAGGTAGAGGTAGCGCAGTATCCCGTACAGGACGAAGGGGATGGTGAGCATCATGGCGCTGTTCTTTGGCAGGTTCTCGGCGGAGAAGGTGTAGAGGCTGTAGGCGATCAGCGTAGCCGATGTAACCACAGAGATCATCTGATCGAGCAGAGGCAGGGAGTAATCCTGGAGAATGCGTCGGTGCTCGGCGGCGGTGTTCTGGAGCAGCAGCAGTTCGTGCCGCCGTTTGCAGAGGGCGATGAACAGGGCGCCGAGCACGGTGCAGACGTACAGCCAGGGGGAGATCGGGACGGAGATCGCCACCGCCCCGGCAACGGCGCGTAGGACGAATCCGGCCGCGATGGCCAGCACGTCAAGGATGACAAGGTGCTTCAGCCACAGGGAGTAGGAGATGCTGAGACCGAGATATAGGAGAGACACTCCCAGGAAGATAAGACTGAGCGCGGCGGAGAGCGAGAGGGCGGCGGCTAGTAGCAGGATGGCGGTGGCACCCGCCACGGTGCGAGACAGTTCCCCAGAGGCTATGGGCCGCTTTCGCTTGATAGGGTGTAGCCTATCCCGCTTCAGGTCGGCCAAGTCGTTGACGATGTAAGTGGCGGAAGACAACAGGCAGAAGGCAGCGAAGGCCAGAAGTGTCCGAAACGAGGGGTCGAACTCGGTCAGACGATGGGCAAAGATCAGCCCGAAAAAGACGAGCCCGTTCTTGGTCCACTGCTTCGGTCGCAGGGCGACCAGCAGCGCGAGCCACAGGGGCCGGCGACCGTCCGGGGCGAGAAGCTGCTTTGGGAGGGTAGACACTCTTGCTCCTGTGCCAGACAAGACAGTGACCGCTTCCGAGGGTGCTGCCCAAGGCAATGCGGCCAGTGGGCAAATGATAGCGAACCGATCAGAAGCCGTCAAGCTGGCCTGCGTGGCAGCACGCGCCCGAAATGGAAGTCAAGCCGCCACAATGGGGGGGTTGACGGGGGACAGCCTCTATCGGTAGACTCAACGTGTCAATTGAATATCACTGGTTGATGGTTGCCGGAGAGACCGCCACACGGCGGCGCCGAAGGGGCAAGATGCAAAGCTAAAATCTCTCAGGCAGAAGGACGGCAGCCGGACAGTGTCCTGGAGAGGCTCTGATGATTGGAGCACCGAAGGGGATAGTCTCGTTGAACGGACGAGCAGGATCTCTCAGGTAGAGGGGACAGGAAGCGAACGGTCTTCCTGTCCCTTTGTTGTGTTCTGGCAGTGAAGAAGCGACTGGATCTATTACTGGTAGAGAAGGGCCTGGCTGCTACCCGAGAGCGGGCCAAGGCCCTCATCATGGCAGGTGCGGTGACGGTTGGCGGAGAGGTGATTGACAAGGCCGGCACCGCTGTGGAGGAAGACGCCCCCCTGGCGGTGGCGTCTGGGCCAAGGTATGTAAGCCGCGGAGGGAACAAGCTGGAGCGGGCCCTGGAAGCCTTTGGGCTGGACGTTGAGGGCATGGTGGCGCTGGACATCGGCGCGTCGACGGGAGGGTTCACCGACTGCCTGCTCCAGCACGGGGCCTCCCGAGTGTACGCTGTGGACGTGGGATACGGGCAGCTAGATTGGCGTCTGAGGTCGGACCCGCGGGTTGTGGTGATGGAGCGAACCAACGCCCGCTACCTGGCGAGCCTGCCGGAGCCGGTGGACCTGGCGACGATGGATGCGTCATTCATATCCCTTCGGTTGCTCATCCCGCCGGTGGCGAGGTTGCTGAAGGATGGAGGCCAGATCGTGGCGCTGGTGAAGCCGCAGTTTGAGGCAGGGCGCGGGCAGGTGGGTAAGGGTGGCGTGGTCCGGGATCCAATGGTGCATCGCTCCGTGCTGGAGGGTCTGGCTCAGTGGGGAGACCAGGAGGGTTACGGGATGCGGAAGGTGGTCGCCTCACCTGTGCGCGGCCCGGCCGGCAACGTGGAGTTTCTGGCGCTGATGGAGCCGGGGCAGCAGAGCAGCCCGGACCTGGCGGAGCAGATCGATGCGGCCCTGTGGGAGGCCGCGAGGGTGTAGCGCGGCGAAGCTCGTAAGCGCTTGTGCGGCGAGTTCACCGTGCTGTCATTCTGAAGCCGCATAATGCTGAGTAGGCGGAGGGGACTACCTGTAACTGGAGGCCCTTTGCTATCGCTCTGGATGACAGGGTGAGGTAGGATGACAGGGTAGGCAGTGGTTGGGAGCTCTGGATGACAGGGTGCTGTGTAGAGGACTTGCCGGATGCGCAAGTAGGGCCGAGATATGGTGGGGGAGGCAGCGTGGAGGCGGTAGCTCTGGTGTTCCAGCCCGTGCGGCCGGAGGCTAGACGCTTAGCCGAGTTGTGCGGCAAGGTTGTCGAGGCCAACGGTTTTGAGGCGAGGCTATTCTCCGCATGGGAGTTGGGTCCCTCAGTGGACGACGACTCCAATGTTCGGATGGCGGTCACTTTCGGCGGGGACGGAACCATAATCCGGGCGGCACGGTGGCTGGCGGGGAGTGGGATTCCGATCCTTGGGGTGGCGATGGGAAAGCTGGGTTTTCTGACGGAGTTGCCGCCTCAGCAGGTGTGTGAACAGTTGCCAGCGATTCTGGCGGGCAACTATTGGAGAGACGAGCGGGTGATGCTCTCGGCTCAGGTGCACACCGTACCCGCCAGCGGCGTCGAGGGCGTGGATGGGGTGGGTGACGATGCGGAGGATGTCGCGAGTGCTCCGCTGATTGCCCTGAATGATGTGGTGATCGCGAGGGGCACCAGCCCACGGGTGGTGCAAGTTGACCTGTCGGTGGATGGAGTGCCAGTGGCGCACTACGTTGCCGACGGGCTGATCGTCTCCAGCGCGACGGGCTCGACAGCGTACGCCCTATCAGCCGGAGGCCCGGTGATGGCTCCGGACATCGACGCGATGGTCGTGGTCCCGATAGCGGCCCACCTGGCGGTTCTGCGCTCCCTGGTGGTGCCAGGATCATCGCGGGTGGAGATCCGTGCCTCCGCCGATCAGCCAACTTTGCTGGTGCTCGACGGGCAGGTTCAGATACCGCTGAAGAACAACCAACTGGTCAGCGTGGGGGTTGCCTCGGAGCGGACCGTGTTCGCCCGAGTAGGCTGCCGATCCCGGTTCTATGAGACGCTAGTGGAAGGGTTCAAGAAGAGGTAGAGGCCGCGCGTGCTAATCGAGCTTGCCATCAGAGACTTCGCCATTATCGATGAGCTGAGGGTGCAGTTCTCCCCTGGCCTCAATGTGCTGACCGGCGAGACCGGTGCTGGGAAGTCCATCATTGTGGATGCCCTGGGGGCTACCCTTGGGCAGCGGATAGACTCGGATGTGGTGAGGACCGGGGCCAATCTGGCGACGGCCGAGGCCGTGTTCGAGGTGGACGGCGGTGATGATGATGGCGCCCTGGTATCCGGTGGCGATCTGGCCGCCCTTTTGTCAGAGCATGGTCTGGAGGCTGAGGATGGGTTGCTGGTGCTGAGGCGCGAGATCAACCGCTCCTCCGGCCGAACGGTTGGGAGGATCAACGGGCGGGTGGTGCCCGTGTCGGTGATGCAGCGAGTAGGGCAGCTGCTGGTGGACATTCACGGGCAGAGCGAGCACCTCTCCCTGTTGCGAGTCAAGGAACATGTGGACTACCTGGACCGATATGCCGGCCTGATGGGGCAACGTCGACGGCTGTCGGAGGTGGTGAGGGAGTTGCGCACAGTCCGGGACGACATCGAAAAGATGACGAAGGACGAGCGGGAGTCGGCACGGGAGATGGATCTGCTGAGCTACCAGATCCAGGAGATCAGTTCTGCCGGTCTTTCAGTTGGTGAGGAGGAGCGACTCCTGCTGGAGCGGGGCCGGCTCCGAAACGCCGAGCGGTTGATGGAGGCAGCTGCTCATCTGCATGTCCTGCTGAGTGGCGGGGATGAGCAGGTGGGCGCCATAGATCTGCTGGCCCAGGCGCAGAGGCAGTATCTGGAGTTGGCGCGCTTCGACCCATCGCAGGAGGCGGACAGGGAGGCACTGGAGGCGGCGGCCTTCGCTGTGGAAGAGGCGGCCCAGCGGGCAAGGAGCTACGCGGAGTCGATAGAGAACGATCCTTCACGGCTGACCGAGGTGGAGGAACGGCTAGAGCTGCTCTCCAACCTCAAGCGGAAGTACGGCCGATCCGTGGCTGAGGTGCTGAGGTACCGCGAGGAGGCCGAGGCCAAGCTGGAGAAGCTTTCCAATCGGGCCTTCTATCTGGATGGACTGCGAGAGACGGAGCGCAGGCTGCTGGAGAAGGTGGGCCAGCTGTCCGGCGCCCTATCCGACCAACGGAGAGCGACGGCGGTGCAACTTGCCAAGGAGATGCATCGAGAGCTGGCCGACCTGAACATGGGCGGTACCCGCTTCCAGGTCTCGTTTTCCGTGTCGAAGGATCTCAACGGCGTGCCGTACTCTCCTAGCGAGACAACGGACAAATCATCGGGGACAGCGCCGACAGGCGGTCAGCAGCCAGCAGGCAGCAGTCAGCACTCTGAAGAGGATATGGACAGGGTGGGGTTCGACGCGACCGGCATCGACAGGGTGGAGTTCCTGGTATCGCCCAACCCTGGAGAAGAGCCGAAGCCGTTGGCAAGGATAGTCAGCGGCGGCGAGACCGCGCGCTTGATGCTAGCGTTGAAGACGATCTTGTGCAAGGCCGACGCCATCCCCACCCTGGTGTTCGATGAGATCGACGTCGGAGTTGGCGCTAGGAGTGGAATGAAGGTCGGCGAGAAGCTGTGGCGGCTGACGGAGAACCACCAGGTTTTGTGCATAACCCACCTCCCACAGATAGCGGCCCTGGGGGATACCCACCTGTCGGTGTCCAAAATCGTCCAAGAGGGGCGGACCCGTACCGGGGTGGGCGTGCTGGAGGGGGTCGTGCGGGTAGAGGAGTTGGCGGCGATGCTGGCTGGGAGCGCCCGTTCCAGCTCAGCCATAGCGAGCGCACAAGAGCTATTGGATAGATCCGAGGAGTTCAAGGGATGCAGGACGGAGGGGTAACGGTGGAGAGCGTCGAGGTGGCGGTGCCAACGCGCAAGGCGAGGATCGCGGATGTACCGACGATGCACCGACTGATTAATCAGCTTGCCGAGGCGGGGGCCATGCTAGCCCGCCCGCTGAGCGAGTTGTATGAGCATCTGAGGGACTACTGCGTAATCGAGGAGGAGGGAGCTGTCATCGCCTGCTGCGCCCTTCACGTCAACTGGTCTGACCTGGCGGAGATTCGGTCTCTGGCCGTGGAGAAGGGGCATCAGCGGCGCGGCTTGGGCCGCATTCTGGTGACTGCGTGCATGGACGAGGCTCGGGAGATGGGCCTGAGCAGAGTCTACGCGCTCACGCGGGAACCCGTCTTCTTCGAGCGACTCGAGTTCACCCGCATTGGCGTCTCGGAGCTGCCGAGAAAGGTGTGGGGCGAGTGTTTCCGCTGCCCCAAGTTCCCAGAGTGCGATGAGGTGGCGGTGGTGTACGACCTATGAGCGAGCAAAGCGATCCGATGAGGACGGCTCTCTACGAACTTCACAGGGAAGCCGGCGCCAAGCTGATCGAGTTTGGCGGATGGATGATGCCGGTGCAGTACAGCGGCATCATAGCCGAGCACCGAAAGGTGCGGGAAGCGGCCGGAGCGTTCGATCTGTCCCACATGGGACGGCTGTACATCAGCGGCCACGATGCGCTGGCGTTTTTGCAGCTGCTGGTCACAAACGATGTTTCCAAGCTTGCACCCATGCAGGTGCAGTACTCGCCGGTGTGCAACCGCTCCGGTGGCGTCCGTGATGACATCCTGATTTCGCGGCTTGGGGAGAATGAGTACCTGTTGGTGGTCAATGCATCCAACCGAGAAAAGATACTTGGATGGATCGACGAGGTCGCGAAGGGCGTTGGAGGCGGCTCCATGGGCTTCTCGCTCGAGGACCGAACCCTGGACACTGTGATGATTGGCGTGCAGGGGCCGCTCTCCGAGCGTTTCTTGCAGCCGCTGACGGAGGTCTCTCTGTCGGACTTGCGATACTACTACCTATCGGCAGGGCCGGTTCTGGGCGTTCAAGGACTGGTCTCCCGAACCGGCTATACCGGTGAGGACGGCTTCGAGGTGATCCTTCCCGCCGAGAGTGGTGTTCGGTTGTGGCGGGAGTTGGCCCAAGTGGCCTCCACTGGCTCAATGGTTCTGGCAGGACTGGGTGCCAGGGATACCCTCCGGCTGGAGGCGGGGATGCCCCTTTACGGTCACGAGCTGGACGAGACTATCAACCCACTCGAGGTCCGGTTGGGGAGGTTCGTCCGGATGGAGAAGGGCGAGTTCATGGGGCGGGAGGCGCTGCTCCAGATCTCTCAGGCGGGCCCACGAAGGCGACTGGTGGGCCTGGAGATCCCGGACCGGGCTATCAGCCGGCAGGGGACCGCGGTTCTAGCCGGTGGAGCCCAGGTGGGGCAGGTGACGAGTGGTACTTTCTCGCCTATTCTGGACAGGAGCATCGCGATGGCGCTGCTGGAGACAGACAAGTCGAGCGGGGAAACCCCTCTGGAGGTGGTTGTGCGGGGCACGACCCATTCGGCCGGCATTGTGTCCCTGCCCTTCTACCGGCGTCCGCGATTCTAGGGGGGCGCCCCCTTCCCCCGACCCCTTCCCCCACGAGGGGGGCAGGGGAGATGGAGGGACCCCTCACCCCGACCCTCTCCCGCGGGGAGAGGGGGAGGCACTATGACTATTGTCGGTGATGCAACAAACGAATAGGAGAGAAGAGAGATGACGCCCAAGGAACTGCGGTACTCCAAGGAACATGAGTGGGTGAAGGTCGAGGGCAACGAGGCGGTGATAGGGATCACCGACCATGCCCAGGACCAACTGGGCGATGTGGTGTACGTGGAGTTGCCCTCGGTCGGCCAGCAGGTAGAGCAGTTCAAGACGTTTGGCGTAGTCGAGTCGGTGAAGGCCGCCTCCGACCTCTACTCGCCCCTCAGCGGTGAGGTGGTGGCTGTGAACGAGGCACTGTCCAAGTCCCCTGAGAAGGTCAACGAGGAGCCCTACGGGACGGGCTGGATGATCAAGGTCCGGATGAAGGATTCGGCCGAGTTGGGAAGCCTCATGGATGCCGAGGGATATGACCGGGTGGTGGCAGAAGGGTAGGCCAATTACTCTCGCCCGAGGAGGGCAGGAGGTGCATATGGATTTCATTCCGAACACGGACCACGACAGGGAGGAGATGCTTCGGGCCATTGGGGTCGCGACAGTCGATGAGTTGCTGGCCGTTGTCCCCGAGGGGGTCCGCAGACCGGCGCTGGAGTTGCCCAAGCCGCTGACGGAAATGGAGCTGATGGCGGAGATGCGGGCCATGGCCGAGCAGAACGCTGATCTCCAGCATTATCACTGCTTTCTTGGTGCAGGAGCTTACCAGCACTACGTGCCGAGCCCCATATCGCAACTGCTGCTCAGGAGCGAGTTCTACACCGCTTACACCCCGTACCAGCCCGAAGTCAGCCAGGGCACACTGCAGGCGGCCTTTGAGTTCCAGAGTATGATCTGCGGCCTTACCGGTATGGATGTGACGAATACCTCCATGTACGATGGCGCCACAGCCATGGCCGAGGCTGCACTCATGGCGATAGCCACCACCAAACGGAACAGGGTGGTTCTCTCCGGCTCTGTTCACCCAGAATACAGGTCCGTGGTGTGCACCTATCTGCGGAGCCGGGGCTTCGGGGTGGTTGAGTCTGCCGTCAGGCGTGAGGGAGACAGGATAGTCGAGGATGGGCTGGAGTCGCTGCTAGACCGGCAAACGGCCTGCTGCGTCGTCCAGCAGCCGGACTTCTTTGGGCGAGTAACCGATCTGAGGGCGTTGGCTGATCGAATTCACCATCTGGGCGGGATGTTTGTGGTTTCCAGCGATCCCCTCTCTCTGGGCGTGTTGAAGAGCCCGGGTGAGTGGGGAGCCGACATAGCCGTGGGAGAGGGGCAGAGTCTGGGCAACCCCATTGCCTACGGCGGGCCCGCTCTTGGGATCCTGGCGTGCAAGGAGCGGTTCGTCCGGAGCATGCCGGGTCGTCTGGTGGGCGCTGCTGCGGATGACCAGGGCAGGAGGGGCTTCGTGTTGACCCTTCAGGCACGGGAGCAGCATATTCGCCGCGAGAAGGCTACTTCGAACATCTGCACCAGCGAATCGCTGGTCGCCCTCGCGGCGGCCATCTACCTCGGATTGATGGGTCCTGGGGGGCTACGGCAGGTGGCTCAGCTGTGCTACGACAAGGCCCACTACGCCGCGCGCCAGCTGTCCGGTCTCCCGGGATACAGGCGGCTGGACACGGGCAGCTTCTTCAACGAGTTTGTCGTGGAGTGCCCACGACCCCCGGCCGAGATCAACCGCAAGTTGTTGGACAGAAAGATCGTGGGCGGATACGACCTTGGCCAATCCCATCCCGACCTGGAGGGGTGTATGCTGCTGTGCTCCACGGAAGTGAACGGGAAGCAGGATATCGATTCCTTGGTGACCGCCCTGGGTGAGGCAGCGACATCCGAGGGAGGTGCTATATGACCCCTGAACCCTTGCTTTCCGAGATCTCCCGGCCGGGACGGGTCGGCCACCAGCTTCCCGCCAGCGACGTGCCCACCGAGGGGGTGGAGCAGCTTTCAGTCGAGCTGAAGCGGTCGGGGCTGGATCTGCCCGAGGTGTCCGAGAACGAGGTGGTCCGCCACTTTGTTCATCTTTCGCAGTTGAACTATGGGATCGACACTGGCTTCTACCCCCTGGGGTCCTGCACCATGAAGTACAACCCGAAGGTCTCGGAGGAGGTGGCTCGGTGGCCGGGCTTTGCGGCCATCCACCCATATCAGTCCGATGAGACAGTGCAGGGTGCGATCAGGCTGATGTACGAGCTTCAGGAGGCACTCGGGGAGATAAGCGGACTGCGGGCGGTGTCGCTTCAGCCGGCAGCGGGGGCCCACGGTGAACTGACCGGCATGCTGATGATTCGTGCCTACCACGAGGAGCGGGGTGACGAGAAGCGGACTAAGGTTCTCATCCCAGACTCTGCTCACGGGACCAATCCAGCCACGGCCACCATGTGTGGCTACACCACCGTACCGGTGAAGTCGGATGCCAGGGGGAACGTAGAGCTGGAGACCCTGCGGAGTCTGCTCGATGAGGAGACGGCGGCGCTCATGCTGACCATGCCGAACACTCTCGGCCTGTTTGATGAGAACATGCTGGCGATCTCCGAGGCAGTTCATGGGGCGGGTGCGCTGCTGTACGGCGACGGGGCCAACCTGAACGCCCTGCTGGGGGTGGCGAAACCGGCCGACCTCGGTTTCGATGTGCTGCACATCAACCTCCACAAGACCTTTGCCACCCCGCATGGTGGTGGGGGCCCTGGGGCAGGGGCGGTGGCGGCTGGAGATGCCCTGGCCGACTATCTGCCCGTTCCGGTAGCTGTCAAGAAGGAGGACGGGGCTTATGCCCTGAGCAGCGAGGTTCGCCGATCCATTGGACGGGTCCGTAGCTTCTACGGCAGTTTCGGCGTCCTGGTCCGGGCCTACGCCTATATCAGAGCGCTAGGCGCGGAGGGGTTGCGTAGAGTCGGCGAAAACGCTATTATCAACGCCAATTACCTTCGTGTGCGATTGCAGCAGGCCTACGAGGTCCCCTATCCTCGGACTTGCATGCATGAGTTTGTTCTCACAGGCCGACGCCAGAAGGCGCTGGGCGTGAGGACGCTTGATATTGCCAAACGGCTGATCGATTACGGCATCCACCCACCCACGGTGTACTTTCCGCTGATCGTCGAGGAGTCGATGATGATTGAGCCTACCGAGACGGAGAGCAGGGAGACGCTGGACGCCTTTGCGGAGGCGCTTCTGGCCATAGCGCGGGAGGTGGAGGAGCAGCCCGAGGTAGTGAAGGTCGCGCCTACCACCACAGTGATTGGTCGACTGGATGAGGCTGCTGCGGCAAGGTCGCCCAAGTTGAATTGGTGAAATCCCGTCGCTGAGAGGAGCTTAGCATGGGCCGACTGCTGGATGTCCGGGACCTGAGGACATATTTCTACACCCAGGATGGGGTGGTCAAGGCCGTGAACGGCGTCTCCTATCCATTGGACGAGGGTGAGACCCTTGGTCTGGTGGGGGAGAGCGGGTGCGGCAAGAGCGTGTCCGCGCTGACCATCATGAGGCTGATCCCGCAGCCTCCTGGGAAGATCGTCTCTGGAGAGGTGATTTTCCAGGGTAGGGACCTGCTGAAGGTGAGCGAGGACGAGATCCGGAAGGTTCGGGGCAAGGAGATCGCCATGATCTTCCAGGACCCGATGACCAGCTTGAATCCCGTGCTGACGATCGCCCGGCAGCTCACCGAAGGGGTAGAGCTGCACATGGGGATGGACGGCAAGGCAGCCAGAAAGAGGGCGATAGAGCTGCTGGACATGGTGGGGATCCCCTCGGCGAAGAGTCGAGTGGACGACTACCCCCACCAGTTCAGCGGCGGCATGCGGCAGAGGGTGATGATCGCGATGGCGCTCTCCTGCAACCCGAAGCTGCTGATCGCCGATGAGCCCACGACGGCGCTTGACGTGACGATCCAGGCCCAGATCCTGGACCTGATCAAGAACCTCAAGAAAGAGTTGGGGACAGCGGTCATTCTGATCACCCATGACCTGGGCGTGGTGGCTGGGATGACGGACAGGATCAACGTGATGTACGCCGGCTACATCGTTGAGACCGCCCCGACGGGGGAACTCTTCGGGAACCCGAGGCATCCGTACACCTTGGGGCTGTTGAGGAGCATTCCGAGGATAGACGAAGAGCGCCGGGAGAAGCTGATCCCGATCGAGGGACTGCCGCCTGACCTGGTGGACACACCTCCCGGATGCCCCTTTGCCCCCAGGTGCACCTATGCGATCCAGAAGTGCCGGGAGACGAATCCGACGTTGGAACCGGTTGCCGAGGGGCACAGGATAGCCTGCTGGGTGGACGTGACTGGAGGTGCGGGTCATGGCCGTTAGTGAGAAGGTGAAGCAGGATGTACTGCTGCGGGTAGACAAGCTCAGGATGTACTTTCCGATCACGCAGGGGATCATACTGCAGAAGAAGGTTGGGGACGTGCGTGCTGTGGACGACGTCTCCTTCTTCATCAGGAAGGGTGAGACGCTCGGACTGGTGGGAGAGAGCGGGTGCGGGAAGAGCACCACAGGGAGGAGCATCCTGCAGCTGTACCGACCGACGGGCGGGAGCGTGAAGTTTGGGGAGACCGAGCTGACGAAGGTGCAAGGGGAAGAGCTGCGCAAGATGCGGCGGAAGATGCAGATGATCTTCCAGGACCCGTATGCGAGCCTGAACCCGAGGATGACGGTTGGAGACATCATAGGGGAGCCGCTGGACATCCACAAGCTGGCGAAGGGGAAGGCTCGGAACGAACGGGTGCAGGAGCTGCTGCGGCTGGTGGGTCTCAACCCCTATTTTGCGAATCGGTATCCCCATGAGTTCAGTGGGGGGCAGAGGCAGCGTATTGGAGTGGCGAGGGCACTGGCGGTGGAGCCTGAGTTCATCGTATGCGATGAGCCGGTGAGTGCCCTAGACGTGAGCATCCAGGCGCAGATCATCAACCTGCTGGAAGAGCTGCAGGGGGAGTTTGGTCTGACCTATCTGTTCATCGCACATGACCTGAGTGTGGTGCGCCACATCAGCGACCGGATAGCGGTGATGTATGTGGGGAAGATTGTGGAGCTGGCTGACAGGAACGACCTGTACATGAAGCCGCTGCACCCCTACACGAAGGCATTGATGAGCGCGGTGCCTGTGCCCGATCCGAACGTGGAGAAGAGGCGGCAGAGGGTGATCCTGACGGGGGACGTACCGAGCCCCGTGAACCCGCCGAAGGGATGCCGGTTCCACCCGCGGTGCAGATATGCCAAGGAGAACTGCTCGGTGGATGAGCCCGAGTTCAAAGAGGTGGAGCACGACCACTGGGTCGCGTGCCACTACTGGGACAAGATCTAGGGTCAGGCTGCACCGTAGAACAGACGTAGATGCGGAGGGGGTAGGCCTCAAGGCCTACCCCCTTTCGTTTCGCCTCACGTGCGTCATAGTGATAGTGGTTGCGAGCTTCCCAGTGGGTATCAAGGTTGTAACACCACACCTAGCAGGTCTGATTGCCGCAGGATGCAACTGCGGCGCGCTTCGTAGAGGTGCGCACCTCTGATCGATCTCTACGACTCTCTTGGCGAGCATGACCGGCACATCATCATGCGTGATCGCCACGCACTCGTGTAGAGAAACTTGTCGATCCGACTTGACCATATCCTTGGCTTCTGCTAAAATCACAATGTAATTGCCCGCAGTCCGCTGCATGGAATGGATCTGCGGGCCTATTCGTGTGATGGGGCTATGCGATTTGAGTGAGGGTGGGAATGCTGTCTGGTGGTCTGGGCGACATGCTGAGTGAAGACAGTCTGGACCATGCGGAAGTCGAGGCCGGTGATGGGCAGAGTACTCTGATCACTGTCAACAGGGCACTGCGGCTGCTTCGGACAGTAGTATTCGAACAGGGCCTCAGCGTGCGTGAGGCTGCGCGCGAAATCGGTACGAGTCCGAGTTCTGCGGCCCGGCTCCTGAGAACTCTGGAGCATGCTGGTTTCATTCAACGCGGCGGCGATGGAGGCCGCTTCCAGCTTGGATCCGAGCTCAGGAGGATGGTTGCCCATATCCTGGGTACTAGCGATGTGCGGAGGGCGGCCTTGGGGCCAATGCGGACTCTTGTGGACCGTTGGCAAGAGACAGTCACTCTGTGCCTTCGTGTTGGTGATACCCGGCTCAACTTCGATCGAGTCCCGTCCCCACGTACCGTACAGTGTATACTGCCGCTGGGGCAGACGATGCCCTTGCACGTGGGGTCCAGCGGTCGTGCAATCCTTGCCCACATGGGGCCTGCAGAGGTTGATAGGCTTCTGTCTCAGGATCTGAAGGCGTACACGCAGAAGACTCCCACCGATCCGAGCGTGATTCGGGCGGATTTGGTGCGAGTTAGGGAGCGTGGGTATGCCATCAGCCATGGAGAGGGCCTGGATTTGGAGCAGGTTGGTGTTTCGGCTCCCATCTTTGATGGTACTGGCACAGTCATCGGCAGTCTTCTGGTGAGTATCCCGTCGAGTCGAGTGTCGTGGACAGATGGCCTCATCGAAATGGGGCATTCGGTGCGGGAGGCTGCTGATGAGATTTCCTTGCAGCTGGGATGGATCGCGAATGGGGAATAGGCGATCAATCCAATCGGTTTGACTCCTTTCGTCTTTCCAAGTCCTGGATTAGCTGCGGAAGGACTTTCAGGGTGTCCCCCACCACTCCGAAATCACAGACGCTGAAGATTTGGGCATCGGGATCGGTGTTGATCGCGATAACTGTTCGGGAGCCAGTCATGCCTATCAGGTGTTGGAACGAGCCAGAAATTCCGCATGCAAGATAGACCTGAGGCTTGACAGTCTTCCCCGTTTGCCCGACCTGGATGGAATACGGCGCCCACCCCAGATCGACAGCTACACGACTGGCACCGGTTGCCCCCTTCAACAGTCTCGCGAGCCTACGCAGCAATTCGAAGTTTGCTGCTTCCTTCATCCCGCGTCCGCCGGACACGACGATGTTCGCCGCTTCGAGGTCCATACCCAGTTTGCCGGAAGCCACGTTCTCCACTACTCTGATGCGCTTGGAGTCTCCTGGAATGACGGTGCATATCTCCTCGATCTCAGTCTCTCCGTCCTCGGGAATGGCATCGAAAGCTTTTGGGCGAATCAGTACGACTCCGTGACGGGAGCCTGTCAGGGTACTTCGTACCCTGTAGCTTCCACCTAGCGCCAGGGTTGTTGCCTCCACGGTACCGTTCACGATCTGCAGATCGACCACATCAGTGATCACTCCGCAGTTGATCCGGGCGGCCAGCCTAGCGGCGACTTCCCGACCGTAGTAGGTCGAGCCGAATACCAGCAGGTCTGGTGAGTGTCTCTCTACCAGCCAAGCGATGGTGTTGACGGCGGCTAGCACAGGGAATTCGGCATAGGAACGGTCACGGTGGAGCAGCACTCTCCTAGCCCCATGATGCTCCAGGATCGGCAAGACAGAATCGGCATGTTCGGTTAGCAGAATGGCTTCCTCGACTCCCAATTGCCTGGCCTTGGATAGCGCTTCCAATGAGACTCGACTGGGCGCTCCTCCTTCGACCTCGACGAAGACCCAGATCTTGGCCTTCTTCTCCACGTCCCGCACCTCCAACTATTCCGGTGGCGACTGGTGGCGAGATGCGTTCATCCCCGTGAGTCGCTATCGCTTGTCCGCGTCCGACGTCGACTGAATTACAGCACCCTCAGGCCCTCCAAGTAGTCGGCAATCAAGATCCCGCCCTGACCATCGTCGGCGACGATCATGCCGTCACGTCGCTGGGACACAGCTTCGATGCTGAGCACCCTCTCTTTGGCGCCAGTTGGGCCCACAAGTCTCGGTGGGATTCCCAGATCAGCAAGGCGTAGGCGGTTGATCCGTCTTCTCTTGGCTGCGAGAGTGCCACGAAGGGTAGGGTATCGAGGTCTGTTGATGCTGCTCGTAACCGCCACCAGCGCGGGCAACTCGACCGCTAGTAGCTGGGATCCGCTTTCTGTGTCCCGGCGAACCAAGACAGTGCTTTCCCGAACTTCGATAGACTTGGCAAATGTCAATTGTGGCAATCCCAGCAACTCTGCCAGCATTCCCGGCATCAGACCAGTGTAGCTGTCGGTGCTCTCTGATCCACAAAGGACCAGGTCGAAAGGTACTTGTGACAGGGCTGCCGATAGCACCTTAGCAGTGGCCAGGGCGTCGGATCCTGCCAGCAGAGGGTCGGAGATTAGAACAGCGTCGTGGGCTCCAATAGCGATGGCTCTTCGAAGTCCCTCTTCGGCCTCCGGTGGCCCCATGGTGAAGACAGTGACTGTGCCACCGCAGGCTTCCACGAGACGGAGTCCCTCCTCCACGCCCATCATGGCGCCCTGGTCGAGTTCCTTGGGCATGCCCTCACGCACAAGACGATTGGTGACAGGATTTATCTTGTTGGTTTCTGTCGATTCGGGGACGTACTTGGCGCAGACGCAGATCTTGAGTTCCATGACTTCCCCCTGGGTAGTTTTCAGAGGAATTGTTGGCGACGGCGCTGTGTCCAGAGAGTGTGCCGCTATACGCTACACCGTACCAATCGTTGCGCATGTTGTCAATGCATCCACAAGGATGTTGACTTGTATGTCGATATACGGTACAGTGTACCATATACGGAGGGCACTGCCCCAGAAGGGTGAAGAAGAGCACGGTAAGATACTTGGGTCGCGGCGGATTGCGTCGCAGGTAGAAAGGGGGGTCAAAGCTTAGATGGTGCTGGCATCCGATTATCTGAAGGGCAGCCAGATTGTCGTGATTGGGGCGGGCGCGGTCGGTGCTGCTCTGACCTACCGTCTTGCTCAGGCCGGTGCGCGAGTTACGGCGGTCGAGCGGCTATATCCTGGATCCGGGACTACCTCGAAGTCCTTCGCATGGCTCAATGGCTTCAACAAGCCTCCCAAGCACTACCATCGCCTGAATGTCATGTCGGTGCGAGATCACCTCGATCTTGCCGACGAACTCGACGGCGACTGGGTGCACATTCAAGGCGGTCTTCATTGGGAGCACGCAGCTCGCAAAGACAGTCTCGGCACCTTGCGATCAAAGGTCAAGAGGCTGCGAGATTGGGGTTTCCGTGTCGACGAGACTACTCCTGAAGCGGCGATGCGGGAGCTGGAACCTGACCTCTGGATCGATCCGGAGAAGGTTCCGGAGGTCTACTACTGCCCTCGCGAGGGTACTCTCGATCCTGTACCCATGGTGCACGGTGCGCTGCGCGCTGCGGTAGTTCGCTACGGCGCGACGTATGAGAACGGGAACGTCGTGCAATTTCTTGGGCGACCGGGCGAGGTTGCTGGGGTGACCCTGGAGGACGGGCGGCAGATCGCTGCCGATCTGGTGATCAATGCCGCAGGGCCTCAGTCTGACAGTGTGGCAGAACTCGCTGGAGTCAAGATCTCCATCGATCATACCCTTGGCTTCACGTTGGTGACGCCTCCGGCCCCTGTCTGCATCAAGGCTGTCATCCACTCCCCTGAGGTAACCATAAGACCCGACGGCGGCGGCCGTCTGATGCTGCGCCATGAAGAGGTGGACGGTCACCTGGTGGACGACCAGCCGTTGCCATCCAATTCGCCCGTTGTCCAGGAGGTCATGGAGCGTGCTCGCATTGTCGTCCCCAATTTGAAGCGAATACCGGCTGAGTCCATCAGGACCGGTGTCAGGCCTATGCCCAAAGATGGGAAGACCATCGTTGGCTTCGAACCGGAGGTCTCTGGTTTGTACACCGTTGTTACCCACAGCGGCGTCACTCTGTCAGCGCGTCTAGCCCTTCTGATCACTGAGGAGCTAACCGGGGGAGACGTAGCCGAGCTGGAACCTTACAGACCGGGGCGATTCGCCCAGCAGTAGGGCTCGTTGACACTGTTGGCGCTATGTGGTACGGTGTGCCACATTATTAGGCTCGTTTCCAACTGATCTAAGCGTGTAGTAACCGGCGTTTCCTGGCTCTTTGTGCGCTGACCAAGACTTCATAAGTTGGAGGCACCAGCATGGAACCGACCGACCGGCACTTCACTCGGATCACTCGACGACAGTTCATGGGGAGCGCGGTGCTCCTCGCGGGCGGCGGCTTGCTCGCCGCTTGTGCTCAGCCAGCCACTACTTCCACTAGTCCTCCCCCGAAAGGCGAGGCTCCGTCTACTGGGGGTGGGAATGTTCCTGGGCCTGCGGCCCAGTCGGCCAAGGTCGCATCGCCAAGTGCGGAGCGGGTGATCATCGGCATGGATGCCGAGCCCGTCATAATGGACCCGCACCAGATTCGTGAGGTTACCTCGCGTCGGTGCGCCCAACCAGTCTTCGAGAGTCTCCTGCAGTACAATTCGGATACCTTTGCGCTGGAGCCAGCCCTCGCTGAGAAATGGGATGTGTCGCCCGACGGACTCAGCTACACCTTCTACCTGCGCAAGGGTGTCA
Source organism: Chloroflexi bacterium UBA6077 (assembly GCA_002436065.1). Lineage (GTDB taxonomy): Bacteria > Chloroflexota > UBA6077 > UBA6077 > UBA6077 > UBA6077. The sequence goes on along the minus strand of DIXP01000090.1, from coordinate 6,429 downwards.
AATTCCACGACGACACCCCCTTCAACGCGCAGGCGGTCAAGTTTTCTTTTGACCGGCAGCTCAAGCCCAACAAAGACCTGGGCAGCTTCCCCTTTGGCACGTCCCGATGGAACCTCATCGAGGAGGTTCAGGTGGTGGACGACACGACCGTGCGATTCCAGTTGAAGGAGCGTTGGTCCATCATTCTGGACACCCTGGCCAGCCACAACTCTGCTTGGATCATCAGCCCAGCTGCTGCTGAGAAGTGGGGAAAGGATTTCCCGTTGCACCCCGTCGGTACCGGACGCTACAAGTTCGCCTCGTGGGAGAAGGGAAAGCAGCTCGTCTACGAGGCCAACGACGGCTACTGGGCCGGCGCTCCCAAGGTGAAGCAGGTAGTACTCATGGGCATTCCGGAGTCGCAGCCGAGGGTAACCGCTCTCCAGACCGGCACTGCGGATTGGATCTACGCCGTTCCGCCCGACATGCTAGACATACTCAGCCGGGACTCCAATATAGTGGTCCAAGAGTTGAAGCTTCCGAGCATATGGTACGTCTACTTCAACTTCAAGCGGAAGCCCTTCGAGGATGTCCGGGTACGTCGCGCCCTTAACTACGCTATCGACAAGGAGTCCCTGGTAAAGAGCATCCTGAGGGGGGCTGGCGTCGCCGCCAAGGGGCCGTTGGGGCCGGTGTTCGGAGATGCCTACGATCCCAGCCTTGAGGGCTATCCATACAATCCCCAGAAGTCGAAGGAGTTGCTGGCGGAGGCAGGCTTCCCTAACGGTTTCAATACGACTTTCATCGTGCCGACTTCTGGCGCCGGGATGCAGCAGCCTACGGCGATGGCGACCCTCATGCAGGCGAACTGGAAGGCCGTTGGAGTCAATGTGGAGATCAAGACAGTCGAGTTCGCTGCCGCCAACGATATTTGGGTCAAGGGCGACTTCGATCTGGCTGCTCGTGCCACCAATCCCTCCGGTGGTGATCCCGAGAATCTTCTCCTAACAGCTTTCCACACGAAGCGTGCCACCACCAACTACGGCTTCTACGCCAGCGACGAGGTGGACAAGCTGATTGACGAGTCCTCACAGAGTACCGATCCCAAGCGGCGAACGGAGGTCCACAGGTTGCTGCAGAAGAGGATCTCTGAGGATGCTCCCTGGGTCTTTGTCGATCACGAGATTCTGTACAACGCCCAGCGGAAGGGTTTGAGCGGCGTGAGGCTCCACCCGAACTCTGCCCTCCGTGTGGACGGGATCAGCTACGTCAAGTAGGAGGCGAGAGAGTGGATCTGCTGATCAAGAATGCAACCGTCGTTACAGGTGATGGGACGATGGTGATGAAGCAAGCCTCAGTCTGGGTGGACAAGGGCCTGATCCAAGGAGTCGAACAGGGCACGGACAAGGTGCCGGCGGAAGCGGTTGTCGCGAAGACCATCGATGCGAGGGGCTTCTACGTCATTCCTGGAACCATAAACAACCATGCCCACGGTTGTGCCCTTGGGCCCCTGTTTCCCAGTGGAACAAATCCGCTATCCCTTGACCGCGCTCTTCGCAACGCCGACCGCTTCATGCTCCAAGGTACGACCACTCTTGTGAACGTGTGTGGCCTTCACACGGTGGCTGACGTTGAAGAGGTCAACTCTCGGCACCCTATGAACATCAAAGCAGGGACTGGACACGTTCCCTCCAACATCCGCGCTGCTCAGATTGTCGACGGCGCAGGGTTGAAGGGCGAGCATCTCTCGACGACACCTGAGGCCATGCTCGAAGCTGGGGCGGTGTTGATAGGCGAAATGGCGGGAGGGCCGACCTTGGGTGGCGGTGTCCAGGACTACATGCTGCTGCCTAATGCCTTTCTTGCAGAGACTGGGGTCGAGGTTGATGCCCCTCTTGCTAAAGGCATCAAGGTAGCGGCCATCGGCCGATACATGCGGCCGGAAGAGTACCGCGTGGAGAACATGGAGGCAGCCCTTCGCAAGGCTGGCCTGGAGGGCAAGGTCTCGCCGGAGCGGGCTCGGGACATAATATACGAGATAGCCCTGCCTCCTGTCACCTCTGCACTTCAGGGTTTTGACGAGGCGAGCGAGGTGAGTGCGAGAACCGGTGTTCCTGCGGTGTTCCATAACTCCGCGGTATCGGCTCAGCGACTCATTGCCCTCGGAAAGAAGTATCAGGGAACCCCTGCGGTGCTGGTTGCCGGACATTCGAACCACAACATGTTCGATATTGAGGAGTGCGTCAAGGTTGCCCGAGAGATGCGTGACCTTGGTGTGGTGATCGATGTCTCTACCCTGGATGGAGTGGTTACTCTCTGGCGCAATTTCCCCGAGCGTTTGGAGGCTCTGGTGTCAGAGGGGTTGGTGGATACGCTCTCGACCGATTACGGTGCGGGACACTGGGATGGGGTGCTGGAGTGCATTCACTTCCTTGTGAAGCGTGGGCGCTGCTCTCTGCCTCAGGGTGTAGCTATGGCCACGGGCAACGTGGCCAAGATCTTCCATCGCGCCGCCCCCAACCGCGGGTTTTTGGCGCCAGGTAAGGTAGCAGATATCGTGATAGCCGACGACAAGAACATCGGTCGAGTGGAGGCCGTAATCATAGGCGGAAGAGTGGTGGCCAACTGTAGTTGGCTCACCTATGCTAGTTAGTCAGAACCGAAGGAGAGTCAGATGAAGATCGCAGTTCTAGGTGCTGGAAACGGTGCCCATGCCATGTCCGCAGACCTTGCGTTGGCCGGGCATGAGATCCGAATGGCCGAGTTGCCGGAGTTTGCCGACAACATCGCTTCCGTGCGGGTGATGGGTGGCATTCACCTGGCGGGACTAGCCCCCATGGGGGGCACCCCTGGATTCGCCAAGGTTGCCATGGCTACCACCAACATCGCCGAGGCGGTGGACGGGGCCCAGCTGATCATGGTAGTGGTTCCGGCCTATGCCCAGGAAGCCTTCATGCGCGAGTTGGTGGGTTGCGCCAAGACAGGGCAGATCGTGGTGTTCAACCCCGGACGGTTGGGCTCGCTAGTGTTTACCAAGATGCTCAGGGATGCCGGCCGTGAGGGCGAGTTGATAGTGGGAGAGACGGCCACCCTATTCTATGCGTGTAGGATGCGCGGCCCAGGTCGAGTGTGGCTCAAGGCAGGCAAGAAGAAGATGTTCTTCTCCACGATCCCAGCTGCGCGCAATGAGGAAGCTCTCAAGATCATTAACCAGGTCTACCCTCAGTTCGTGGCCACCAACAATCTGTTCGAGACAGCACTGCGGCTTCCAGCCACTATCATGCACCCTACGACCACTCTTATGAACATGAGCCGTATCGAGCAGATAGGGCCGTACAGAAACAGCTACTACGACGTTACCCCCAGTGTGGGGAGGATAATGGATACCCTGGATGCGGAGAAGCAGACGGTGGAACGGGCACTGGGCCTCCCCGGCAGGTCGCTTCCTGAGATTCTGAGTGACTTCTATGGAGTTCCAGCGACCAACTGCTACGAGACCGTCCACGCATGCAAGAACTATGGTGTCCAGACTGCTCCAGACAGCATGAAGTTCCGGTATGTGACTGAGGATGTGCCCTACGGGATGGTTCCCGTGGCGTCTCTAGGTGAACTGCTCGATGTCCCTACACCCGGCTTCCGCACCATGATCTGGCTGGCAGGCACGGCCAACGGCGAGGACTACTGGAAGATTGGCCGAACCGCAGACAAGATGGGCTTGGCTGGGATGAGCAGGAGCCAACTGCTGGAGTACGTCAAGTAACTCTTCGCGACGAAGAGAGTGGTGGAGTTCTCGCGCGAGGAGGCAGTTAGTGCCTCCTCGCTGAGTCACAGAGACAGATTCCTACGGGTCAGCGCTAAGCACGTATCCATTACAAAGGCATGTCCTATTCACCGCGTCTGGCGGTCAGGGGGTGCCCGGTCGGGCGTGCCAGACTTATGGATACATGCTTAGGAGCGAGACAGTAGTCTCGGCTCTCAGACTGTGGCGCACCAAACTGTGGGATTGTGAGTGCACAGGAGGCAGAAATCCTATGGACAGTCTGTTCTCCATTCGGTATCCTCTCTGCGGACTAGTCCCTAGAGGGGCAAAGGCAGAGCCTGCGCCACTGCGGGAGACCCTCACTCCTACTCCTTCGAAGCAGATCATTCATAATCCCAGATACGAAGACCTAGCACTGGAACCAACCTGATCAGAGGGGAGGTCAACCTTGGTTAGGTACTTTCTGCGGCGCATCGCTTTCATGATGCCGGTTCTCCTGGGGGTCACGATTGTGGTGTTTCTGATCATGAATCTGGCGCCTGGAGACCCCGCCATGATAATGCTGGGCCACGATGCTACGCCCGAGGCGGTGGCGCAGCTGAGGGCAGAGTTGGGACTCGACCAGGCGCTGCCGCTAAGGTACGCGTACTGGTTGGGAAACGTGCTTCATGGGGACTTCGGCCGGTCCATTTGGCTTGGACAGCCTGTGTTAGACGAGGTGTTGAACCGCTTCCAGGCCACTGCCCTGCTCGCTGTAGTGGCCCTGTTCATGTCCACCATCATGGGGATCTTTCTCGGTGTCATCTCCAGTGTGCGCGAGCACTCAATCTTGGACAGGTTGTCCATGCTGTTGGCCCTTTTTGGCGTCAGTATGCCGGTCTTCTGGCTGGGCATCATGCTGATTCTCTGTTTCTCCCTGTCTCTGCGATGGCTGCCGCCAGCAGGTATGGTTTCTCCAAGTGGAGGAGACTTACCGGACCTGGCACGCCACCTGGTCCTACCGTCGATCACCCTGGCTGCTCCGGCTACTGCCATAGTGGCTAGGTTGACTCGGGCGTCGATGCTGGAGGTGATTCGCCAGGACTACATCCGCACGGCGGCAGCCAAGGGACTCGGGGAGAGTGCGGTGATTCTGCGCCATGGGCTCAAGAATGCCTTGATCCCTGTCGTGACGGTAATTGGGGTGCAGGTGGGGAATCTGCTGGGCGGCGCGGTGATTACGGAGACAGTTTTTGCCTGGCCCGGGCTCGGAAGCCTCATCGTCAAGGGCGTCCTGACGAGAGATTTCCTCCTGGTTCAGGGCGGCGTACTGTTCATTGCCCTGGTCTTCTCTTCGGTCAACTTGTTCGTAGACATGATGCTGGGATACCTAGATCCAAGGATTCGCTACAGCTAGGGCGAGTACGAAATTAGTGTTTCGCTGGGGGTTGATGGTGTCTGTGTCTCAGGTAGCTGCTGGCCAAGATATGTTACCACCAGTGCGCACGGGGATAGAGCATCAATCCATCTACAGGCGGGCCTGGAGACAGATTAGGCTGAATCCGCTCGCGCTCCTCGGACTGCTGGTGTTGGCTCTTCTGTCCTTTGTGTCTGTGAGTGCGCCCTTCCTTCCGCTGCAGGATCCTAATGCTGTGCAGCCCGCCGCGAGGCTGCTGCCTCCCCTGTCACCCCTTTCTCTTGCAGGTACCGACGACCTGGGGCGTGACATGCTCAGCAGGCTGCTTTGGGGTGGGAGGATATCGCTGGTAGCGGGAATCGGTACCATGCTCGTGGCAGCTGTGGTTGGCGTCATCGTTGGTTTAATCGCAGGGTACTTCGGCGGCTGGGTAGACAACCTGTGCATGAGAACCACGGACGTCATCATGGCTTTTCCGGCGGTGCTACTTGCTATTGCTATCGTGGCTGCTCTAGGGCCGGGTCTAGTCAACACAATGGTTGCCGTGGCGATCGTGGGGTTCCCGCTCTACGCTCGCATGGTTCGGTCGGTAGTGCTATCTCTCAAGGAGAAAGAGTACGTGGAGGCCGCGAGAGCCCTAGGAGCGTCGGGCTATCGCATTATGGTGTCCCATCTCCTACCGAATGCACTAGGCCCAATCATCGTGGCGGCCAGTTTGGATGTCGGCTCCAAGATCATAATCACGGCCAGCATGAGCTTTCTCGGCCTGGGTACTCAGCCCCCTACAGCTGACTGGGGTAGCATGCTTGCCACAGGACGGAACTTCATCACCGTCGCTCCTCATATGGCTGCTCTTCCTGGACTGTTCATCCTGTTGACGGTGCTTGGCTTCAATCTGCTCGGAGATGCGCTGCGGGATGCCTTGGATCCCAGGTTTGTCAGGAGCGTCAAGTAGGACTTCAGCTAGTGTATGCGCTTGGCCAATCGTGTCTGTGCCTTCTCGACTCAAGCACCGTGGCTTCCGTGCTGCTGGCCAGGCGTCAGGACTAGAGTCATCCGTTTCCCATTACATTCTGCGGTGGGAGCAGTGCTTGAAGCTTCTTCCATGGGTCGCGTGCCACTACTGGGACAAGATCTAGCGAGCCGGTATCAGGTAGCGGAATAGGGACTCAACCAGCGGGGCAGACATGTCGTCTGCCCCGTTTCGCGATAGGATGACCATCGTGCCGCCACGCTTCTCGGCGCGTCCCGGCGTCTCAGCCTCTGAGAGGACTCGGCTGCAAAGAGTGTTGAT
>DIXP01000093.1 GCA_002436065.1 Chloroflexi bacterium UBA6077 | reverse complement strand
TGGTTTCGGCTCTGCCGAGTTAGGGTATCAGCACTATCTTTCCGCACTCGCGTTGGGGCGAGAGCATCAGCTCGAAGGCGGTCCTGTATTCCTCAAGGGGAAAGCTGTGGGTGATCACAGGTGAGGGGTCCAGGGCTCCCGAATCGAGCAGGCTCGCCATCTGGTACCAGGTGCGGAACATCTCCCTGCCGTTGATACCGAGGATGCGGGCACCCTTGAAGATAACCTGGTTCGCCAGGTCGAATTGGGGCACGGGCTCCCTGGGTATCCCGAAGGCGGTGAACCTTCCGCCCTTGGCCAGCACCTCGAAGCCACGGTGGATAGCCTCGGCGCTGCCGCTCATCTCAAGCAGGACCTCCACGCCGACGCCGCCGGTGGCTGCCAGGATTTCCCCTACCACCTGTTCGTCGGACTTGAGGAGGTGGGACGCCCCCATGCGGCGGGCAAGCTCCAGACGGTAGTCGTTCTGGTCGACGGCGAATATGGGCCCTGCCCCGGACGCACGGGCCACGCCGATGCTGAATAGCCCCACGGGGCCACAGCCAAAGACCGCCACGGTCTTTCCGCAGATGCCCTCGGCGAGGGTGGCGTAGACGGCGTTGCCCAGCGGGTCTTGGATGCAGGCTACCTCCGGTCGGAGGTTGGGGGAGTTCTTCCAGATGGAAGTCTGGGGGATGATGGCGTAGTCGGCGAAGCAGCCATCCACATCCACCCCCAGGATCGACAGGTTGCCGCAGATGTGCTGCTGGCCGGTGCGGCACTGGTGGCAGTGGCCACATACGATGTGGCTGTCGGCCGAGACGTAGTCGCCGGGCTTCACCAGGGTGACCGCCTGGCCTACCTCCACCACGTCGCCTGCCAGTTCGTGACCGAATCGACGTGGCAGCTGTATTCGACCCTGAGCCCACGGATCCCACTCCCAGATGTGGAGGTCGGTTCCGCAAATTGAGGTGGCCCGTACCTTCACCAGGACGTCGTGCGGGCCTGGGGTAGGGATATCTACCGTCTCCAGGTCGGCGCCGACAGCGGCCTGCCTCTTAACGATGGCCCGCATCTTTCCACGCATTGCCCATGCCCTCCTCGGCTGCGAGGCTGTTGAGCCCCTGTGGATGCCGGTTCCGTTCGAGCGGGCGCTTCGTCTGCGTGGAATCAAACAGGGGCGAAGAAGCGCGTAACGTTGCATTTCTCCGCCCCCGCTGGCAAGGTCAAGACCTGCTACTCCCCTTGAGTGTAGCGCCGATACAGCTCATGGAGACGAGCGTACATTGGGCCGGGCTGCCCGCTTCCTACCGGCTTACCGTCCACCGTTGTGACAGGTAGCAGTTCGGTCACGGTGCCCGTGATGAACAGCTCGTCGGCACCATATAGCCTATTCGCAGGTATCGGACCTTGGATGCAGGGGATCCCGTTTGCGGCAGCCAATTCCAGCACGATCTCGCGTGTGATGCCGTGGAGGATGTAGTTGCTGGCGGGTGGGGTCCAGAGGGTGTCTCCAAACACGACGAAGGAGTTGCCAGCCGTGGACTCCATAAGGAAGTCGTCTCTGATGAAGAGGGCATCACGGCAACCGGCCTCCGCGGCTCGCTGCCGTGCCGCGGTGTTAGGAAGGAGCATGGTTGTCTTGATGTAGCACTGTGCCCAACGGCCATCGCTAAGGGTGATCACTTTGATGCCCTGTTCGCGAAGTTCGTCGGAGGGAGGGGAGGCTGGGCTAACCATGGCGATGATGGTGGGTGAGAGTTCATCAGGTGCAAGGTGGCTGCGGGGGGCGGTGCCGGAGCTGATCTGGAAATAGATGGCTGCCTCCTGGAGTCCGCTTCGTTGCAGCAGCTCCAGGGACTGGGAAACCAGGCGGTCGACTCCATCAGCGCCCAGGTTGATCCCCGCTAGCTCGAGGCTCGTCCGCAGACGGCGGAGGTGTCGGTGCATCTCGAAGGGCCGCCCGCGATAGACGCGAATCACTTCATAGACGCTCTCGGCGAACTGAAAGCCGCGGTCCAGCACCGAGATAGTCGCTTCCTCGGCCGGGACGAAACGGCCATTTAGCAGGATCTCTGTAGACATCGTTCCATCCTTCTCTCTGTTCAATTGGTTTCCTGGTAGATGGTCTGCATCTTGCAAGTCGTTGGTTTGGCAATATCCCTAGAGGTCAAATGACATGGAAGAGCACCGGCCCATAATGGTGATCGAAGACGACCAGGCGGTGCGAGAGCTTATCGGAGAGATACTCCGAGATGCCGGGCACGAGGTCGTGGAATGCTCCAACGGTGTTGAAGCGCTGGAATGTCTGGATAGGGTGGAACCATCTGCCATCACACTCGACCTGGCCATGCCGGCCATGGATGGGATCCAGTTCCTGCAGAGTCTTCGTGTACATCCTACCCTTGCCAGGACGCCGGTGGTCTTCGTCACCGCGGCGCCCGAAGCCCTCAGGAAGAGCATGCTGCCCGAAGGGCATGTGACCATTAGCAAGCCATTCTACATTGACCAACTACTGCTCGCCGTAGGGCGCGCCGTAGACCGTGGACAGGCGATGGTATAGATAGGGCAACATATGGGCCCGTTCAGCGCGCTGGACTCCCGCCAGATCGCTCATGGGAGCTGTTCGGGCCCTTCGCTCTTGGGGTGGTGGGGCGATTGACAGGCTGCTAGGCCGGCTAGCATGGCGTCGTGGATCAACCCGTTGGTTGCCAGGACGCCACCGTGGAAGATATCTGGTTGGCCCCCCTGCAGATTGGTGACTATGCCTCCTGCTTCGCGGACAATGAGGATGCCGGCAGCTATGTCCCAGGGAGCCAAGTACTCCTCCCAATAGCCGTCGAATCGCCCCGCTGCGACATAGCACATATCCAGGGCTGCCGAACCGTCTCTCCTAACCGCTTGCGATCGCCGCACGAAGTACTCCCACTGCCGAAGGCAGGAGTCGAATAGCTCCCGGTTGTACGGAAAACCGGTGCAAAGGAGGGCTCGCAAGAGTTGGTCCACCACTGAGGCATGAAGAGGCTTTCCGTTGAGATAGGCGCCTTCGTCCAATCGGGCCTCGAATAGCTCATCCAGCACGGGGTCGTAGACCACCCCAACGATGAGGGCGCCAGCCCGTTCGAGGGCGATTGAGACTGCGAAGTGGGGATAGCGATGCGCGTAGTTGGTGGTCCCATCCAGCGGATCGATGATCCATCGATAGCTGGAGGATGCTCCCCCTGTGGTGCCCTCTTCGGCGAGGAGCTGGTGGTTGGGGAACCGAGAACGAAGGATGGACACGATCGTCTCTTCCGCTCGTTGGTCAGCGTCGGTCACCAGGTCGATATCACCCTTGAAGCGGATGGTGTAGCCGACCTTCCACTGCTCCAGGAGGACCGCGCCCGCTGCGCGGGCTGCGTCGGCGGCCACAGAAGCTAGGAGAGTGAGGGGGAGTTCAGTCTCGTTCATCTTAGTAATTATACCATGGGGGTCCTGGGCTGTAGCAACTGAGGGAGGCTGCCTTGAGACGACGGATTGTCTTGCTGGCCATTGCGGTCCTAATGCTGACGGTGCTGTTCAGGTTCAGCCGGTTGCCCGTCAGTCTAGGTCCAGCGGGTGCGACTTTCGGCCCAGCGGAGGAAGCAGGGGTGGTGAGGCCTTTGAGGGAGCGGCTCGGGGTGAACGTCGTGTATGCCAACGTGCCTGCCGACGTTGCAAGGGTCGCGGGGTGGGTGCGGGACTACCACCGATGGTACTGGTACGAGACCGAGAGGGACCGACTCACCTGGCACAGCGGCAAGCAGAGGCTTGACCAGTTCTACGCCGCCCTCAAGGATTTGGGAGTCCCGGTGATGGTGAACGTGGGCATGGTGCCGGCGTGGGCGTCCAGCAACGGGGCGAACAGCGGTCTGCCCCATTCCAAGGGCGTCTCTGGGTCGAAGCCGGTGGACTACCGGGCTCACTCGGAGTACATCGGCCAGTTGGCAGCCCGCTATGGCTCAGCGGGCCACAATGCTGGTCTCAGGAGCACCGACGGGCTCTCTGGCATGGCATCAGTGAAGGCCATCGAAGGCTGGAACGAGCCGAACCAGAACTGGGCTCAGCCCCGGTTCGCTGCTAGCGCCTTCGCGGCGATGGTCCAGGCGGACTACGATGGGGCGGGCATGCAGGCCAGAGCAGAGTCGCCTCTCCTGGGGATCAAGCAGGGCGACCCCACGATGCTGGGCGTGCTGCCGGGCCTCGCGGGGCCCGACGTGGCCTACCTGGACCAGGCGAACGCCGTTTGGAAGGGGGCGGGGCGGCTGCCGTTCGATGCGCTGAACTTCCATTGGTTTGCCAAGGGGCAGGCAGGATCGGGTGGCAAGGCCCCGGAGGCAGGCGGTTTGATGGATGTGCTCCAGGGGATGAAGCAGTGGAGGGACCGCGCCGCGCCACGGGTGCCGATTTGGCTGACGGAGTTTGGCTGGGACACAGGGTCGCGAGGCGGCGGGCACTCGTCCCCACTCTATGCCCCAGAGGCTACGGCGGCCAACTACCTGATCAGGGCCACTATGATCGCCCTGGCCAACGGTGTGGACAGGGTCTTTGTCTTCACCTACCGAGATAACGACAGCGATAGCGCTGAGTTGTACAGCACCGCCGGGCTCGTGGAGAACACCAATGCACGGGATGGGGAGGACAGCCGGAAGAAGGCGGGCTGGTACGCTCTGGCGACTTTGCAGCAGCTGTTGGGGAGTATGACTCTTCAGGGTGTGGTGCGGCAGGGGGATGGGGAGCCGGCGGTTTACGCCTACAGGTGGGGCGAGCCTGGGGGCCAGCGGCAGGCGTTGGTGGCATGGGTGCGGAACCCTCGGGTTGAGAGGGACGACGGGACCACCCTCGATGGGCACGAGTTGCTGGTTCCCGAGGCCGTCGAGGCCCTGGTAACGACTCTTGGGGTTGCTTCGGCCACCGGAAGCCAGCGACCCGTCGAGGTAAGCAGCCCGGGGTTGAGCGGGGCCACCGTGCGGCTGAGTCTGTCCGAGGCTCCCGTGATCATAGAGTACCGGAAGGGACACTCGAGGTAGGGCTGATGACCAAACTAGCACTGCGAGAAGTTGGCAAGTCTGACGCATCCGTCATGCATCGCCCTGGTGCGGTAGGCTACCATTCCTCAGACGATTGTAGAGCGTGTCCGCGAAGTAGGCGGTGGGGACACGAGCTTGCCCAAAGGGGTGAGTATTATCATGCTCGACCGCATGGTTGCGGTGACCCTCGGCGCCATAATGATTGCTCTGGGAGCCTACGCGATCAACGAGCCCGGGGTGGTTCGGGGCTACCTGAAAGGGAACAGGTTGCTCTCGCGGATGCTGTCTACCGACGATCGCGTCAGGTTCTTGGGAGTCACGCTGGTGTTGGTCGCAGCGACGTGGGTGGTATTCGTGCTCGCGGTGCCGTTGGCTGCCGCGCCGATAGTTGGGCGGGGCTAAGAGCCGGCGTCATGCTAGCTGTGGTACGAGGTCATGGCATGGTTAACCAGACTCCGCTCCAAGGTTGCAGAGATCGATAGTCTCCACGACCTCTCCGGTCTGCCATCTCTGCAGCTTGACTATGACTGGCAAGCCATCTATATGGTCGGGGAGTTGTTGGATGGTCCCTCTGTGATCGGAATCCAGGTAGACCATGATCCCCTGTTGTTGCGTCTCACTGTCGACCATCTCCAGTTTGACTGCTATTACCCCTTCCTGCTGCAGCAGCCACGGGTGATTGTTCAAGAATAGCTGCAGTTGCTCCGCGTCATGTTCGTTCATTCCCCTGTCCTGCATGGATGTGCTCCCGGTACAGTGCTATCCTGGGATGCCCTGGTTGGCAAGAAGGGAGCCACGGCTGAGCGATGGGTTGTGGGAAAGGGGTGTCATAAGGAGCACGGCGTACTGCCCATCGCGAGCCTGGCAGTCCTGGAAGGGCCGGCTGGAACCGGTGCGGACCACGGATGATAAGCGGTACTTCGCGACGTTCGGTGTTCCCTGCAACCCCGAGTCGGCCATCTACACAGGCCCAGAGCGCGGCCGTCACGTCCAGAAGGGAATGATTATTGCTGGCAAAGTGCGAGTGATCCACGATGATTAGGAAGGCGCGCTTGGGCAATAAGGGGTCGAACCCGGGAAATAGCGTACTGTCGAACCTGACTGCCGAATTGTTGGGAGCATTGAGGCGGGACAATGAAGAGAAGGCGTTCCAGGTGATCGAGAGAGCCATATCCTCGGGCCTGGATGGGCCGTCCATATACCTGAATGTGTTACAGCCCACTCTCGATCAAGTTGGCGGACTGTGGGAGTGCGGCCAAGTTTCAATCGGGGAGGAGCACCGCGCGTCGGCCACAGTTGAATGGCTCATGAAATCGCTGTGGTATGAGTTTCAGCCGCAGGTCACCAGGTCCAGACACCGTTCTCTGCTGGTGAGTGCTGTCCGTAATGAACGGCATGATATCGGCCTCACTATGGTTTGCGATTTCCTACGACTGGATGGCTGGCAGGTCGTGAATCTTGGAGCCGACACGCCGGAGTGCGAAATCGCTAGGATGGCTGCCCTGATCCATCCTAGCCTGTGCCTGCTGTCGGTGTCCCGAGTTGATACCTTCGATGCGCTGTCGGAGACTGTTGCAGAGCTTCGGCTCAGGGATCGCGACCTTCCGATCCTGGTTGGAGGAAGGATATTTCGTGTAGACCCGACGATAGTGTGTCCAGAAGGGGTAGCTGTGGTGGCCAAGGATGCCAACGAAGCAGTCACCGAGGTTCGCAAGCTACTTGCCCCATTGTGAGTCTCGCGGGCGATCTCCCTGTGCTGCTCTGGGGTAAGCTTCGCCACAGTTCTCATGTTGGGGTGTTTGGCGGCGGCTCGTGCGCGGATGACGCCACAATCGAGCTAAAAATCAGCTCTTTTGATTGTCTGACGCTAACAATTTTACATCACCAATTAGTGCCATGGTGAGCGGCGTGGGATTCGAACCCATGACCTGCGGATTAAAAGAGCGGGTTGGGGCGGTCAAGAGGTCCCACCCGCTCCCGTTTTGTGCGCAATCTACACCTTATGACGTCCTTCTGATACCAACCCGGGAGGCTGGTCGCAACGAGTCCGTTAGCAAGTCGTTAGCAAGCCGCTGGTAGATCCCTGGCATCGAGGCCCGCTATCTCGTCCCTATCTCGACCGGTCCGCGATCGATTTCGCCGGTTCCGCATGCAGGGCGCGTCAGGCGTGCTATACTCGATCAATCTTCTACATCATGGCGCTGCTTGTGACAATCTAGCTGTCACAGCGATCTGGTACTGTCCCTCCCGTCGGTGAGACTCAGCAGCGAGACTTCACGGGGGTTAATGGGAGAGTGGCGCCTATCCACCGCATGGCGGACCACCGGGCGGCGAAGCGGAGAGGCACGCACGCACGGGCAAGCCGTGCTCTTCCTAACGTGTCCCACGCTGCCGGGTCCGCACGACTGCTACGTTAGCTCTTTCTACGTGGCGGTCCAGGGGCGCAGGTCCCGCCGCGACATCGGACCTCGAACAAGGAGGTGATGCTGTCAGGCCTTTGTTTGGATTGCTGCTGGGAACCGGCAGGCTCGACGGCGGCGCGATCTGTACTGGCCATTGGAGCGGTTCGGATCGCGGGTTCGGCACTGAGAGTCCGGCAGACTGGCGAGAAGCGCCGCGAGTCGCCGTGGAAGTGCTTTCGTTGCCCTGAGGAGGCGGCTGAGGAGATTGAGTGTCTGCGAGGAGGTTAACAGCAAGTATGGAGACCGCCTGGCTGCGCGGTGCCCTCGGTCTGTCCGAGGGGGAAACGCCCTTTCCTTGGCAGGATAGGCTGCTGGCCCGGTTCATGGACGGAACGGTGGAGCGGTGGCTGGACATCCCCACCGGCTTGGGGAAGACTGGAGTAATGGCTATCTGGCTCGTCGCCCGGGCGCGCGGTGCGGACATTCCGCGGCGCCTAGTGTACGTGGTGGACCGGCGCGCGGTGGTGGACCAGGCGACGGAAGCGGCCATGGGGCTGCGCGCGTTCGCCGATAGCGACCCGGCGTTCAGGGAGGCGCTAGGGCTGGGGGGCAGCCGCTCGCTGCCCATCTCGACCCTGCGCGGGCAGCACGTCGACAACAGGGTGTGGCTCGAAGATCCCGCCTCGCCCGCCATCATCGTCGGGACCGTCGACATGATAGGCTCGCGCCTCCTCTTCGAGGGGTACGGCGTGAGCCGCAAGATGCGACCCTACCACGCCGGCCTCCTCGGCGCGGACACGCTGGTGGTGCTGGACGAGGCCCACCTGGTGCCGCCGTTCGAGGAGCTGCTGAAGGCGGTCGCGCGGGGACGCGCCACCTTCGGGCCCCGCCCGGAGGCGGGGCCCGACGTTGTCCCGCCCCTCAAGCTGCTCGCCCTCTCGGCCACCGGCAGAGGGCAGGCGAGCGAGTCATTTGGCCTTGATGCCGCGGACCTGTCGCACCCGGTCGTCGGCCGCCGGCTCGATGCGCCGAAACTCCTCACCCAGGTTCCGCTGGCACACGATGCTAGGCTCAAGGACGCCCTGGTGGAGGAGGCCTGGCGGCTCGCCGGCGACGGGAAGCTGCCCGTGCGCCTCATCGTCTACTGCGACAGTCGCGAGGACGCGAAGGCGACCGCGGAGCTGATTGAGAAGAGGGCTAAACGCGAGAAGAGGGTGGTCGCGCATCCGGAGCTATTCGTGGGCGCAAGGCGCGTGTTCGAGCGCGAGAACGCGGCCAGCCGGCTGCGGGACCTTGGGTTCCTCGCCGGCACCGCGATGCCGCGAACCGGCTCTGTTTTCGTCTGTGCCACCTCTGCCGGAGAGGTGGGGGTTGACCTGGACGCCGATCACGCGGTCATGGACGTGGTGGCGTGGGAGCGCATGGTGCAGCGGCTGGGCCGGGTGAACCGGAGGGGCGAGGGCAGGGCGCGCGTCGTCGTGCTGGCCGAGAAAGAGCCGGGCAAGAAGGTCCTGGCGGTGCTGGAGAAGGCGCCCGACGAAAGAACGGCGACCGAGGCGGACGCCGTGGCGCTGCACGAGAGAAGGATGGCGGTGCGCGAGCTGCTGGGCCGGCTGCCGGTGAGGAATGGGGCGCGTGACGCGAGCCCCGGGGCGCTGCGGGAGTTGAAGCGGGAAGCGGATGCGGACCCGGAGCTGGCCCGGCTACTCGAGGAAGCGACCACTCCCGCGCCGCTCCGCCCGGCCCTGTCGCGCGCGCTGGTGGACGCCTGGTCCATGACGTCGCTGGAGGAGCATACGGGGCGGCCGGAGGTCCAGCCCTGGCTGCGCGGGTGGGTCGATGAGCCCCCTCAGACCGCTGTCCTCTGGCGGACCCACCTGCCGGTGAGGCCGAGGGGGAAGGCCGCCACCAAGTCCGAGGTCGAAGCCTTCTTCGAGGCGGCTCCGCCCCACGCGAGCGAGCTGCTGGAGACGGAGACGTACCGGGTGATCAAGTGGCTGGCCGACCGGGCAAAGGCGCTGGGGACAACGCCCGGCGACGAAGACGCGGCTGGCCAGGCGGCGGACACGGAGAGTGAAGAGGCCGGCGACGAAGACCGGCAGGACGAGGCGATGGAGGAAGTCGGGGGCACGGAGGAGGTCGAGGCGACGAGTGAGGGGAGCGCCCCACCCGACGTGGACGGCTCCGAGAGGAGGTGGCCCGGCTGGAACGACATCGTCGCCATCGTGCTGGGCCCAGCCGGCGACCTTCGCGAGACGCTGAGACTGGTGGACCTGGCGCCGGCCACATCCACGGGACGGAAGGAACTGCAGCGGAGGCTGGCCGGAAGGACGCTCGTGGTGGACGCCCGGTTCGGGGGGCTGAGCCACGGTCTTCTGGACGGGGGTGCCCGGGCCGCCGTGGGCACGGCCGACGGCGGGGGGGAGTGGATCGCGCCGCCGGACTCGGGCCCGGTGGTTCGCTTCCGGGTGAGAGTTGCTCGGGCGGAAGAGTCGGTTCCCCGTGAACCGGGGTGGCGCGAGCGCGCGAGGTTCGCAACCGACCTGGACAATGAGGGCGAGCCGGTAGGGTGGCTCGTGGTGGATAAGTGGCGGCACGACGGCGCGACGGAAGAGGACCGGTCGGAGGGAAAGCTGCAGCTGCTGGACGAACACGTTGGTTGGGTGGAGAAGCGGGCGCGCGACCTCGCGCGGCGCCTGCAACTGCGCTCGGGCTACGAGGAGACGCTGGCAGCGGCGGCCCGACTTCACGACAGGGGAAAGGAGTCCGCGCGGTGGCAGGCGGCGTTCAACGCCCCGGGCGACGGCGTCTACGCGAAGACTCGCGGCCCGCTGAAAGCGGCACTGCTGGACGGTTACCGCCACGAGTTCGGGTCGCTCCTGCGGGCGGCAGGAGATGCAGGGCTTGGCGACCTGCCCGAGGACCTCTGCGACCTGGCCCTGCACCTGGTCGCTGCCCACCACGGGTTCGCGCGTCCTCTCGTCGGAACCCGCAGCTGCGACGACGCGCCCCCGTCGGCGCTCGAGGGGCGTGCCCGCGAGGCGACTCTTCGCTTCGCGCGGCTTCAGAAGCGGTGGGGTCCGTGGGGCCTGGCGTGGTGGGAGGCGTTGCTGCGGGCCGCCGATCAGCAGGCCTCGCGAGACAACGACGACGGAGACTCGCTTGGTGGGGGAGGATCGTCTGATGGCTGAGGCTTCTATCCCCGTGGATCTGCTGAACCCCGGCCAGGTGTTCGCGTGCCTCGGCTTCCTCGAGGCGGTGGACAAGCTGCTGGGAGACGCGGAGGGCGGGTTCGATTGGAGCAACGAGACGCGGGTTCGCTTCACTTTGCGCGCGGACAGCCGGGATAATCCGTTCGGTGAGGTGCTGAGGTGGCTGGCAAGCGCGGAGATCATGGAGTGCGTCCCTCCGGGCCACGTGGACCCAACCCCGGTGGGGGAGCGCTCAGCGACGGACGAGGATGACAGTACCGCGGCGTCCGCCGGACCCCTGGAGTTGGAGACGTATCCGTCTCGTGTCGACGAGGCAATGGCAAGGCCGCTACGTCTACATTGTCCTGGGGGCGTTGGCGTGGAGCTTGGGCACTGGGCGGACGGGTCGGGCCGTAGTAGATTCAAGCTGTACTCAGGTAACCGATCGGCCTGCGGCATCGCCACGGCGATGTTGCGCGGCATCGCCGATCTCTGGGCCGCAGAGCCGGTTGAACTGGCCGCGAGGCCGTTCGAGGTTCTCATGCCCTTGGGCGGAAGCTTCAACTTCGACGCGCGAAGCGCCTGGACCGCCATGGATACGGGGTTCTCAATAGACCGTCAGAAGAAGAAGGGCAACATCATTGGAGTGGAGGCATCCCCCGTCGTGCAACTGCTGGCGGCGTGGGGCCTGGAGCATGCGAGGCCGACCGAGTTGCGATCCCGGCGAGGCGATGAGGTGGCGGACGGGGGCAGATGGGTGCGCTATGGGGCATGGAGCACCCGGGTCCTACCCATGCTCGCGCGGCCCGCGCTAGCCGGCCTCAGCGTTGGGGTTCCAATCCGGAGTTTTCTTTTTCGGCCAAGGTTGTCAGGGAAGAACAAGATCGTCACGTTCGCACAGGAGGAAGTGAGAGCATGACCGAGGGAACCAGAACGACGGACGAGTCCTTCGAACCGATCCAGGTGACCGGCGTTGAACTGGATGCATGGGCTGTCGATCCGGGCGGGCCAGTGGGGCTGTACGTGCGGCAGCGGCTGCTTCCGATCCAGGGCCAGGGCGGCGTAATATTTCCGCCGACCTACGCGGACATCGGCTACAACATCGATGTCCTGTCCGACGGCACCGAGGTGGCCACCATGGACAGTGTTGGCTCGCAGGCGAACCGGATGGAGCCCATATTCGCGCGGGAGCCGTACAGCAAGCTGGTGCCGCAGATCGAGATCACCTACGGTGATGGCAAGAGCACTTCGATCCTCCACGTGGGTCACCGGCTCGCGGACGCGGTCATTCGATGCAGCACGCTGAAGGATCGTGCCCAGGCGGCCTTCAGGCTATACCTCGACAAGGGCGACGCGAGCGAAATCGCGAGGATTGCCCCAACTTCGCTGGTGTTCGGAGTGTGGGATTCTCGCGACACCATGGCCAGGTTGCCGCGCATCGTGCAGTCCGTAATCCGTGCGTGGGACGTTAAGACCCTGACGCGGTCGGCGACGTACAACCCCGCTCTGGACTACACGGCACTAGGCGTCTTCTCCGAGGATGATAAGCAGAAGGCCGAGGGTAACCAGAAGAGCCCTCTGGCGCAGCGCGGGTTCGTGCATGTGCCGTCCACCGCCCGCGGGGGTGTGTTGGCGAGGGGACCTATCGAGCGGGAGGTTATCTTGAACCTGGTCGCGCTTAGACGCCTGCGGGTAGGGGAACGGGGCGAAGACCTGGCGCGTTACATACTTGGTCTGTCTTTGATCGCCGCGAGCGCGGCTCCAGAGACCTTCCTGCGTCAGGGCTGCCTGCTGGTGCCCGAGGGAGATGCGACGCTGGCCTGGACGCTGGTGGAGCGTGGGGGCCAGCGCAGGCTTGTCGACCTGCCGGAAGGGATAGTCATGGAGTACGCCACGACGGCGGCCGCACGCTTCGGCGTGGGGGAGAGCGAGACCGTGATCTTCCGCGAGGATCTCGCGCAGGCAGATGTGAAGAAGGGAGGGAAGTGAGGCGGCCATGGTCGGCGCGCTAGTAATTACCGTCCATCTCCACAACGATCGCTACCACGGCTCTCCTGAATGGCCGCCCTCGCCGGCGCGATTGTTCCAGGCGCTGGTAGCCGGGGCTGCGCTGGGGTCTCTCTCGGAGGACGTCCTGGTTGCGCTTGAGTGGCTTGAGACGCTCGGGCCGACGACGATCGCCTTTCCCAGGGCTAAGGTCGGCCAGCCCTTCACCAACTACGTGCCTGATAACGACCTCGACGCTGTCGATGGGGATCCCGGCCGCGTCTCGGAGGTCCGGGATGCGAAGCGGGTCCAGCCACGTTTGCTTGATGGTGAGCCGCTCTTCCTCTACGGCTGGAGTCTCGAGAATCCGGTTGACTGTGCACGCAATTGTCAGGCGGTTCGCGACATCGTGGGTCGTCTCTATCAGTTCGGACGCGGAATTGATATGGCGTGGGCGACCAGCGAGGTCGTCACGGAAGAGGAGTTCCAGGCCAGGCTGTCTAGCTATCCGGGTACGGTCTGGCGACCCTCCCCTGGCGGCGCGGGCAGGACACTCGCGTGCCCTGTGCAAGGATCGCTGCGCAGCCTCCTAGCGCGCCACGCGGCGGGTTGCAGCCGTCTGAAGGCTGATCCATCGGCTGCGGGGAGTCGTAGGGTCTTCTCGCAGCTACCCGCGGCGCACTTCCTCCAGGTCCCGTACGACAGCCCACCCTCGCGGCGGCTGTACGAGCTGCGCCATCGCTCCGGCCAGGCGGGCTTGGCGGCCTTGCCTCTGGCCCTCGCTTCCAGCCTCGTCGTCTGGCTGCGCGACGGGGCCGTGGAGCGGCTGCGGCGGGCGCTGCCCGATAGCGCCGCGCAGATCGAACAGGTGCTCGTGGGGCGGAAGCCGGACGGCACCGGAGAGGGTCCTACTTCCCTCCGGGTCAGAATCGTTCCGCTGCCCTCCATCGGCTTCCAGCACGCGGACAGGGGGATCCGCCGGGTGCTGGTGGAGGTCCCAGCGGGGGGCCCGGTGCGGCCCGACGACGTGCACTGGGCCTTTTCCGGGCTCGACCTGAAGAACACGGATCTGGACGCGGTGGTCGTGCCGGCCGGCCACGCGAAGATGCTCGAGCACTTCGGGGTGGAGGGGGGCGCTCGCAGCCGCATCTGGCGCAGTGTCACGCCCGCAGCGCTGCCCGAGGCCGCGAGCTGGCGCCGCATAGACCCCAAGCGGATCGCGGAGGAAGCCAAGGATGGGGCGGAGCGTGCGGCGGAGGAGGCTCGCGCTGCCGCTGCGGTAGCACAGGCGCTGCGGCACGCAGGGGTGCACGCCCGCGCGGAGACCATACGCGTCCAGCGGGAGCCGTTCGAGGGCAGGGGGGAGCGCGCGGAGGCGTTCGCGCCCGGAACCCGATTTCGAAAGGAGCGGCTCTGGCACGTGGAGGTTGCCTTCGACGCTCCCGTGCAGGGGCCGCTGGTCATAGGGGACGGCCGCTTCCTCGGGCTGGGGGTGATGGCCCCCGCGCGGCAGCCGGTGGGGGTGCATGCCTTCGCCGTGGAAGGTGGCCTGGCCACAACTACGGACCCAGAGGGGCTGGCGCGGGCGCTCCGTCGCGCCGTGATGGCCAGGGTGCAGGAGGTTCTCGGCCCGCACGCGGACCTCCCCGGCTTTTTCACCGGACACGAGGCCGAAGGCTCCCCGTCGCGATCAGGGCACCGCCACCTCTCCTTCGCCTTCGACCCGGGCTTGAAGCGCCTGCTGGTCCTCGCGCCTCACGTCGTGGACCGCCGCGCGCCGACACAGGCTGAGATCCGCTACCTGGATACCCTGGACACAGCCCTCGCCAGACTCTCCGAGCTGCGGGCGGGTGCTGCAGGGTGCCTGTCGCTGCGCGCCGACGCGGTCGATCCGGGCAGCGACCCGCTCTTCGCGCCGTTCCGCGTGTGGGTGAGCGTGACGTCCTACCTGGCGACTCGCCACGCCAAACACATCGGGGCCGCAGCCGCTCTCTCCGCGGACCTGGCGGGCGAATGCCTGCGGCGGGGCCTGCCCAAGCCGGCGGTCACGCCCGGTATCCTGCGTGGCGTGGAGGGCGCCGGCCTATCTGGCGAGGCGAGGATCGAGTTCGACGTGGCGGTCGATGGACCCATTCTGCTCGGTCGGAGCTGCCATCTCGGAGGCGGGCTGTTCGCGGGCGGAGGACGGGAGGCGTCGGTTCGCGCGGGGGCTGCACCTGCACCCTAGGGCAGCCGGACGCCCCACGTCCGGCTGCCGCCACGGCCGCGCCTGACGCGAGAGGCTGGAGGCGCGGCGGAGAAGGAGGTGAGACGATGGTCGAATTCAGCACGGTAGGGCCGGAAGCGGCCCCCGCGCCGGCGCATCCTGCCCCGGACCTCGTACCGGCACGGATGTTGAACGAGTTCGCCTACTGCCCTCGGCTTGCGTA
This sequence comes from Chloroflexi bacterium UBA6077, assembly GCA_002436065.1. GTDB lineage: Bacteria > Chloroflexota > UBA6077 > UBA6077 > UBA6077 > UBA6077. The sequence continues at coordinate 8,289 of DIXP01000093.1, read as the reverse complement.
CCTGGAGTGGGTCCAGGGCGAGTTCGCGGACAGCGCGGACACGGTCGAGGGGCGCTTCCAGCACAGGCGCGTGGACCGGCCGGGCGGCGACCTGCCGGAGCCGCCCGAGGGCGGCGAGGGGTCCCGAGCCAGACGACCCGGCGCGGAAGATCCACGCCCGATCGGTCATGCTCTCCGGCGAGGCGCTGGGCGCCATCGCCCGGATCGACCTCGTAGAGGGGGAGGGCGGGCGCGTCACGCCCGTGGACTACAAGCGCGGCAGGCCCCCGAACGCCCCCGGCGGCGCCTGGGAGCCGGAGCGGGTGCAGCTCTGCCTGCAGAGCCTGCTGCTGAGGGCGAACGGCTACAGCTGCTCCGAGGGCGTGCTGTACTTCGTGGAGGCGAAGGAGCGGGTAACCGTGCCCTTCGACGACGCGCTGGAGAGCCGGACCAGGGAGCTGCTGGGGGAGCTGCGCACGATGGCGTCGGGGGGCAGGATCCCACCTCCGCTCCAGGACAGCCCCAAATGCCCCCGCTGCTCCCTGGTGGGGATCTGCCTGCCCGACGAAATCAACCTGCTCTCCGAGCCTGCCCGGGCGCCGCGCCGCCAGGACGTCCGGCGGCTCGTACCCGGCCGTGACGACGCGCTCCCCCTGTACGTCCAAGCCCAGGGGGCGATCGTTGGGAAGACGGGGGACTTGCTGGAGATAAGGGTCAAGGGCTCCCTGCTCCAGACGGCCCGCCTGATGGAGGTCTCCCACCTGGCACTGTACGGGAACGTGCAGGTGACCAGCCAGGCACTTCGGGAGTTGTGCGCCCGCGACATCCCGGTGTGCTACTTCTCTTACGGTGGATGGTTTCAGGGGATAACCACCGGCATGGCGCACAAGAACGTCGAGCTTCGCTGCCGGCAGTACGCGGCCGCGATGTCGACCGGGGCGTCGCTCCCGATCGCCAGGCGGATCATGTTCGGCAAGATCAAGAACAGCCGGACGCTGCTGCGCCGGAACCACAAGGACCCTCCCGCCGCCGTGCTTGCCGAGCTGGACAGGCTGGCAGCGCGGACGCAGGCGGCCGAGTCCATGGAGACGCTGCTGGGGATCGAGGGCGCGGCGGCGCGGGCCTACTTCGGCGAGTTCCAGGGGATGCTGAAGGCCGGGGGAATGATCTTCAACTTCCAAGGCCGGAACCGGCGGCCGCCGAGGGATCCCGTGAACGCGATCATCTCGTTCCTCTACTCGATGCTGATCAGGCAGGCGATGGTGACGGCGATCGCGGTGGGCTTCGACCCCTACCTGGGTTTCTATCACCAGCCGAAGTATGGCAAGCCCGCGCTCGCGCTGGACCTGGCCGAGGAGTTCAGGTCCATAATCGCGGACTCGGTCTGCATCGGGATGATCAACAACGGCGAGATCGGCGGCGAGCACGCGATCGCCCGAGGGGGGGAGGTGGCGCTCACACAGACGGGACGGCGCAAGGTGATCGAGGCGTTTGAACGGCGCATGGACGCGACGATCACCCACCCGCTGTTCGGCTACGCGGTCAGCTACCGGCGGATCATGGAGGTGCAGGCGCGGTTGCTAGCGCGGCACCTCCTGGGAGAACTGAGCTCCTACCCGGTGTTCAGGACGAGATAGCCGTGCCCAACCGCTTTCTCGTCTGCTACGATATTGCCGACCCGAAGCGGTTGGAGCGGGCGCACAAGAAGTTGCTGGGCTTCGGGCAGCCGGTGCAGTACTCGGTGTTCGTGTGCGACCTGTCGACCAGCGCCCGAGTGCGGCTGGAGGAGGCGCTCACAAAGATCCTTAACATGAGAGAAGACCGCGTGTTGATCGTGGATGCCGGGCCGGTGGAGGGGCGCGGGCAGGAATGCTTCACCACCCTGGGGAAGCCCACGCCGTTCCCGAGGCGTGGTCCGGTAGTGGTGTGACGTCGTGACAGCCGGGGGATTCCGCGAGAGGTCCGGTGCTGATGCGCTGGTGCGTTAGCTCTCGCGGCTTCTGGGGGCCGGAACGCCGTTTTCGGCCGTTCGGGTCGAGCCGCGAGGTCCTCAAGGCCCTCTCAGCGCCCTGCGGGTGCCAGAAAGCGGCCAGCAAGGCCACGATTCGCGCGGATTTCGGTGCAAAGAGGGATTTCCACGACTGAAAGGTCGTGGCCCCATTGAAGCATGATCTGGTCCGCCACGATGGACAGGACGGGGCTAATTTCCACGACTGAAAGGTCGTGGCCCCATTGAAGCCCAGGCATGTGGCATCACCTCCTTCGGGGCGAAACGAATTTCCACGACTGAAAGGTCGTGGCCCCATTGAAGCGAAACCAGGGAAACCACACGTAGCGCTCCCCTGGCTGATTTCCACGACTGAAAGGTCGTGGCCCCATTGAAGCCACACATGGCAAAAATACCAAGGGAAAGCAACGGAGAATTTCCACGACTGAAAGGTCGTGGCCCCATTGAAGCAATACCATCGAGCAATGCAAGCAGTGAATAAGGCTAGATTTCCACGACTGAAAGGTCGTGGCCCCATTGAAGCTTCAACAGCAAGGTTCATGGGCCAGTATTCGTCGGGATTTCCACGACTGAAAGGTCGTGGCCCCATTGAAGCAGGAATATTTCTCAGAGTTGCTAATCGCGAATGCGAATTTCCACGACTGAAAGGTCGTGGCCCCATTGAAGCGCAGGGACAGCAGCGGACAGCCCTGCGGCAACGCCGGATTTCCACGACTGAAAGGTCGTGGCCCCATTGAAGCCTGGTGGTGGAAGACCGTACAACTAGTCTGAGGAGCCCGATTTCCACGACTGAAAGGTCGTGGCCCCATTGAAGCATGGCGCTCCACACGTCGGGGTAGCGTCCCACTGAACCGTGGTCACGCTGCCGCTGGCGGAAGCGGCTGCCTTACTGGGTGACCTTTGGGTTTCGGTACCCATGCTGGTTGGGGCGGATGCTTCGGCGGACGGCCTCGTCGCTTGGGCGCTACCCAGGCAGGCAGCGGGATCTGGAAGCTCAACAGTTCGAGCATCGTCCACGGGTGGTCGGTCAGGCCGGCCGCCATCGCCGGTGTCCTCTCCAAGTACTTGCGGCCCGACCCGTCAGGAGCAGGCAACCGGAGGTTCTCGTGATACCAGACGAAGTTGTAGGCACAACCAACCAGGAACATACCCGTGGTGAGAACCCTCTCCTCGTGGGCGAGGGCTCGGCCCCGACGAACCAGGGGGACCAGGGCAGCCCGGAAGGTGGCGTTGAGCCGCTCGATGTAGGCCGTGTTGATAGCCTTCACACCACCAGTGGCCGCCAGGACTGCATCGATAGCTTCCTGCGTCCCCCGCCCGTACCACCTTGTGCTTCACGCTGACTACCCGCCGCTGGGCGTACTGCTTGACCACCTGGCCCAGCATGAGTCCCTGGGCCAGCACCAGCCTCGGACGGCCTCGACGGCTCGTGTGCACCGGGTTCCGAAACAGCTGCAGGAAGGCGGTGACGTAGCTGGACAGGCCGTCCACACAGACCAGGATGTCCAGGTTGAGGGTACAGGAGCGGACGATCTTGACCAAGTTGGTGATCAACTCCGTGTCTCGGTGGACACTGATCACCCCGCCCAGCCACAGTCGAGACGGTACTGCCAGGGCCATCGCCATCCAGACTCTCTTGCCCACCATCTTGACCCAGAGCTCATCGGCCTGGACATGCTGCAACTCCACCTGCCCCTGCTGAACGAGCTGTTCGTGGACCCGCTGGCAGTGCTGGCCCCCTCGGGCCTGCCAGTCGGCCACCGTGCGTTCATCCAGACCGAAGGCGGCAACAATGGCCTGGAGTGGACAGCCGTGGCACAGCAGGATCAACACGATCACCATCAGGTCCGCCGCCTTGTGCAATCGGTAGAAGGGCGTGTCCTTGGTGGCGGCGAAGGTCTTGCCGCAGACCTCGCACTTGAGGCGCCTGTCCTTCTGACTATGGACACCGATGTTGCTTTCCCCGACCTTACCCCTGGCAGGACAGTCGGGGTTGTGACAGAATTGAATGGAAGGATCGACCATAGGTTAGCTCCCAATGACTGCCGTGTGATGACTCCAGTCTGGAAGCAAGTCGAGGGCCGATCCTTCATTTCATCTCCATCCTTCAACCACGGTTCAGTGGGGTGCTACCCGGTCTTAGGGGAACGGAAGAAAACAGCGTGGGGCAGAGTGGTGGTCTACTTCCGCTTTCGCTTGTCCGTCTGCTGTCTAGTGTTCAGTTGGAGCATCACGGCAGCGAGACTTGCAGCCGAGCGATTTGTCCTCGCAAGCTTCTGTGTTCGACGGCGAGCAAGGTCATAGCATTCGGAATCGTCGCGATCACCGGCCACCCATACTGTCGCGACTGTCTCCTCGGGATTCATGGCGAACACAATCCGCCAGTTGCGATCACCGACAACGATCTTATACGCCCCGGTTAGGTCTCTGCCGAGTGGCAAGCCGACAGATTTCCCATTCTCCTCCAGTGATACTAGTTTCTTCAGGAAGAGATGCAAGGTTCCCGCTTCACGGCATTTCTTCAGATCTTCTATCGCGTCGTCGATGAACTCTACTCTTACCGGCATCTCTACTCAGGCATAGAACGTAGTTGTTCCCGAGTATAGCCGAATTGCTCAAGAACTTCATCCAGTGAGCGCCTATTTCCATTGTCAGTCAACATCCTGGCAGCTACAAGAGACATGTCCGTGAGATCCTGTTGGAGTTGCTCAAGCCTCTCAAGTTGCTCTAGTTGATCCATGCCCACGACAGCCGCAACCGGCTTGTTATTTCGGAGGATGACCCTGCGACGGCCATGCTCAGCTTCGCGCACTAGACCTGAAACCCCGACCCTATTTGCCTCGGAAATCGAGATGAGTTCTGCAGTATTCACCGTTGCCATTGGCAGTCTCCCGGGACAGTTTCTAAGTAGTATTCTACACAGCATTCTGTGTAGTTGCAACCCCTGTGCCAGCAAGTCCGCCTCTGTTTGCTCCAAGCATGGACCGATTCCAAGTCCGGGTGGTTAGGGGGATATGAAACATCCAGCACGTGTTTGGACAGATACATCCTTTGCCGAAGAGCCGCTGGAACGGCTCAAATCTGAGTGGGTCAGGCACCTTGGCGGAAGGGCTCGGGCGACTTCGCCCCGAACCATCCAGAAGTACAAGTACAGTCTGGAGCACTTCGTGAAGTCGCTGGAAGCCTATGGCGAGTCGGTGGTCTTGGCTAGCCTCGCTCCTAGTAATGTGGACCGATGGGTTACAGACCAGAGGAAGAAGGGGTTGGCGGAAGACGGCATATCAAGTCGCTTGGCGGCGCTGAAGGTGTTCAGCAACCGGTTCATCTTCAAGCATCTGGAGTCAACAACGGTGGACCCTCTGGTCATGCTTGTGCACAGTCCGTTGGTCGCGTTGACCAACGATAGTTCGCAACTACGAAACGCGCTAGCCCCAGTGGTAGAACCACTAAAGCCAGTATAAGCAGGTGAGCGGCGTGGGATTCGAACCCACGACCTGCGGATTAAAAGGTCGGTAGAGTCCGAACCCCAATCCACGGCTTAACTCGGCGGTTTTCTCCTCCATTTCGTACAGAATAAGGTGGTCCTGGGCTACCTATTGTTCCCCCAACAAGACCCTTGCAGCCCATCCATAGGGCCACGGCGCTGGATTCTGTGCGGCTCCCCTGAACATCCAGTCCTGTCTATTCTTTTCCACGATCTCGCTGTCGGTGAAAGTGGGGAACGCGGGAGGGAGCCCCGTGGTTGCGAGCGCACTAGCGAAGTGGTCCAGGTAACGATCCTGCAGCAGCGTTCCCGCGATGTCCTCGGTGTCCCGAAGGACCGGCGCCATGTACCTGAGATAGTGACCAACTAGCGGCTTGTCTCGCGCGAGGGGAGCGATGGCCTCGAAGTACATCATGGTGATGGCCCTGCCATAGGGGTTACTGTAGAAGTGACCTTCCCGAACCGCCGTCTCCAGGTCCCCTCTTAGAAGGCTATGGTGGTGCCTGATGGACTCGACCAGCGCTTGCTTGATGGCACTCTCTGAATCCAGCTGCTGAACCTGCGCCTTCGCCGGCTGCCCAAAGGCAATGTATGCTGCCATCACTCCAAGGACGAACGCTAAAGGAAGACTCACTCTCTTCACGACTTGCCGTTCTCCCTTTCTATCAATCCCGCGGCCTCCAGCAGCTCCGGCACCGTATGCCCCAGGGCTTGGGCGATGCGGATCACTCGGCTGATGCCGGGGTCCGCACTGAGACCGCGCTCGAGCTTGCTGATGTACTCCTGTGAGAGCCCGGTCATCCGCGCAAGGGTCGGTTGGTCGATCCCCTGGTCGATCCTCCAGCCGCGCACGATTCGACCGATCCTCGCCCCCGCCTCGTTGGCCGGCTTCACGCGGGTCATCGCGAACCGCCGTTGATCGCTGCATCCAGGGTCATCTGCTCCTGGATGCGCTTGGCAGTTTCTGCATCCTCTACCTGTATCTCGGCCAGATCCCGAGCAATGGCAGCATCAAGACGCGGGTCATTCAAGAAGGAGTAGTTGTGAGGTAAGCTTGTGTGTGATCGCTGTTCAAGCTCAAGTCTCGACAATCTGCGTTCCTGCTCGGCTATCTGTTGCTGTAGTTGGCGAGTTTCCTCCGTCTTGTCGGACTGCCCTTGCATCCATATCAATAAGAAGAGCCCAGCTAATACGACAACAAGCCAGCGACCTTCATTGTCGTCCATAGCCCCCTACCGCCCCACCTTGGCGAAGGTGCGGTTCATGGCCACTACCTGGCCCTGGATCTTGGCACCGTTGGGGCGGTACTCCCCACCCTTGTTGTCCAGCAGGATCGAGCCGTCCTCTCGCACTTCGTACCTCTTTACCATCATGTTGCCGTCCTCCATCAGAACGGCCACCAGGGAGCCGCTAGGAGGGTGCTGTTGACTGATATCGACGATGGCGAGGTCTCCGTCCATGATCTCCGGCTCCATACAGTTGCCGGTCACTCGGGACGCTACCAGCGTGCGTGAGATGGCCAGCTCGGCGGCCACCGGCACGGCATCACCCGTCTCGCCGTAGTACGCCTGCCCAGCCGCCATCGTGACGTTGACGATGGGTACCGTAACAACGGACCCCCAGCGAACAGACTGTGGTGGGATTGTCGAGGCGCGTGGGGCTGCGCCCAACAGCTCATCCGTGGTAAGCCCGAAGGCGGCGGCGAGCTTTTGGAGCGTTGCCCCTCTCGGGTTTGGCTTCTTCCCCGTTTCCATTTCTGAGACAAAGGACTTGCTGAGATTGGCTCTGGCCGCTAACTCGGGCTGAGTCCAACCGCGTTGGACCCTCAGCTTGCGTATGGTCGTTGCCAACTCAGCCACTCTCACTCACCCCTTAGTTTCATGCTGCCCCGCATACGACGTACCCTGTCTCGCGAATGACAGTATTCTACTAACAGTTGTTAGCAACAAAATAGCAGCACCCCTGCTCGAAAGGTAGGTTTCGAGAGGTTGTTGAAAATTGCTCATGAATTGGATGTTGACAGGTGTTAGCAATGCTGGTAAGATCGCGATAGCGAGACAATAACGGGCGACCGCGATATGGGAGGCACAATGGATCTGGCGACTAGGGTACCCGAGTCTGAAACAGACCTGATACGGAGAGCCTTCCCTCACGAGCAGGCCGAGTTTGTAATTGCGCTGCGTGACCTGCAGTTGAGGATGGAGATGACAGACCGAGCCTTTGCTCAAGAGATAGGTGTGAGCGATGCCCTGTGGGTGTATACGCGGCTGGGGCAGCGATCGCTGAGTATGGCTGTCCTGAAGGGCGGCTGTCGTCGGTTCAAGGAACTGCGGCCAGAGCTGCTCTCTTTTTTTGGCTTCGAGTCTCGCCAACGCGATACAAAAGCTAGCCAACGCGACAGGAAGGGTGTCGCATGAGCGCGGACAAGATGAAACTGCCCGCCTACACGCGGTTCACCCCGGGGGAGATGCGGGCCATCGAGCAGGCGCGACTTCGCTTCCACTGCCGAACGATGGCCGAGTTTCTCCACGCCGCCGCACTCCACTTTGCTGGCCACAATCGCCAGGTCGCCAGGCCGACCCGGGCGTGGCAAATATCGAGATCAGAAGGAGATGCCGCCGACCCTGCACAAGAAGAATGCCCCGGCCTGGCGGGGCAGGGAGAGGGAGAAAGAAAGAGCCATGACTGAGGAGACCACAGCGACAATCACACAAGAGATGCACACGCAGCACCCCATCGTCAACGGCTACGAAATCAAGCCCAGCGCCAACCTGAGCGGCGCCGACCTGAGGTACGCCGACCTGAGCGGCGCCGACCT
>DIXP01000081.1 GCA_002436065.1 Chloroflexi bacterium UBA6077 | reverse complement strand
AGGATCCCAGGCTGGGGGCAGCGAACCCTGCGCTTTGAAGCAGCCGTCCAAGGCATTCACGCCGGAGGATGCACCGAGTTTGAATCGAGGTAGGTGTCATGGGTAACAAGGCAGTTCAGGCCGGCAACCTGGCGCTCCTGGTTCTGGCGCTCGCATATCTTAACGGAAGTCGCGAACTCACTCTGTGGCGAGGTGAGACCCCGGGGGGTGGGTTCATGCCGCTCCTGCTGGGATTGGCCCTGGCCCTCATCGCCCTTGCCCTCTTAGTGATAGATGCTCGCGGTTTGTCGCCTATTTTGCCCGAGTTCCAGTTGCGCGTCCCAGTGGGGATCTTTGCCTCCATCGTTACCGGCATGTTCCTGCTGCCGACCTTCGGGTTTGCCATCACCTGTGGTCTGTTGGCGCTGGCGTGCTTTCGCATCTACGAGCCTCACTCCTGGCGGAAGGACCTACTGGGTTCCGTGGGGGTGGGGACAGCGATGGCGCTGGTCTTCATGGTGATTATGCGCCTGGATCTGCCGCGTGGGTTCTTGGGCATATAGTTGGGGAGGGGGCAATGGATCTAAGCCAGGGGATACTGCTCGGGCTTCAGAACGCGACTACGCCGGGCAACCTGTTGGTATGCTTCATAGGCGTGCTATGGGGCACGATGGTCGGGGTTCTTCCAGGGATTGGCCCGGTGGGCGGCATGGCCATACTGATGCCTCTCACCTTCAATATGGACATGACCTCGGGCATCATCATGATGGCGGGGATCTACTACGGATCGATGTATGGTGGCTCTACGACGTCCATCCTCGCGGCCATTCCGGGTGAGGTGGCGTCGGCGGTGACGATCCTGGATGGCCACCAGATGGCTCGGAATGGCCGGCCCGGGGTAGCCCTCGCGCTGTCGGCCATCGGTTCCTTCGTCGCTGGCACTCTGGGCGTCGTGGCGCTCAGCTTCATCGCAGTACCGCTGGTTACCGTGGCTCTGCAGTTTGGCCCGACAGAGTACTTCGCGATTGCCATGCTGGGGCTTGCCATGGCCGCCTACCTGGGTGCCGATTCGATGCTGAGGGGGGTGTGCATGGCGGTGGTGGGGTTGATGGTCAGCACCGTTGGCATGTCCGTCATCACCGCCGAGTCCAGGTATACCTTCAACATGCTGGAGTTGTCGTCTGGCATAGAGCCAGTGGCTGTGTTCATGGGCATCTTCGGCGTGGCTGAGGTGCTGGTGAGCACGGAGCGCTCCCTTCAGGTGAAGGTGGAGCACGCCGGGTTGTTCGATTTCCGATCCCTGCTGCCGAACCGGGGAGACTGGCAGGCTTCCTTTGGCCCGATGGGCCGGGGATCGGTGCTGGGCTTCATCGTTGGCATTCTTCCGGGAGCGGGCGGCACCGTATCCTCATTCCTTTCCTACGCCATGGAGAAGCGTCTTTCCAAACACCCGGAAAAGTTCGGTACCGGTATCGTGGAGGGAGTGATCGGGCCCGAGTCGGCCAACAACGCCGCCGCGGCAGGGTCGATGATCCCGCTTCTCTGTCTTGGTGTGCCGTACAACGTGGTGACAGCCATCATGTTGAGCACCATGGTCGTCCATGGCATCTATCCCAGCCCCATGTTGGTGGAGCGGGAGCCCCTGTTCTTCTGGACCGTGATCGGCAGCATGTACATCGGCAATGTCCTCTTGCTGGTGCTGAACCTACCCCTGGTCGGCTTCTGGGCCAGCCTGTTAAAGGTGCCGTATCGCTGGTTGGTGCCACTGATCATGCTCTTCTCGATAACCGGGGTGTATTCCATCAACGGCAACCTCTGGGATGTCTGGATGATGCTGCTATTCGGCGCTATCGGGTACTTCATGAAGAAGCTACAGTTTCCGGCCGCGCCTCTGGCTCTTGCCCTGGTGCTGGGTCCCCTGATCGAGAGGACCATGAGCGAGGCGCTCATCATCTCTGGCGGCAGCCCTATAGTGTTTTTCACCAGGCCGATGTCCGGAGCCATGCTGACGGTAGCGTTGTTGGTCCTGGTTCTGCCGCTCCTCGGCCCTCTGATCGGGCTGCGCAAGCGGCTGCTGCCGGCCTCTGATGAGGATTAGGAGGCTGCCCGACACGATGAGAGGAGAAGGGTCTTGACATCCAAGATTTCGCTGGACTCCGTGCCGCTCGTGGACAATCACTGCCACATAGGGATGTACGAGCAGCGGTACGGGAACGCGTTCAGGACTGTGCGGCAACTCCAGGAGCAGTACGCCCAGGGGGGGATCGAGGCAAGTCTCCCAATGGGGGATTGGCGTGAGTACAGCAAGGCGTTGCACGGGAATAAAGCCGATCGCCTCCGTGAAATGGATGGCCGGCATGGGCTGCGGCGCTTGACGGATCGGACGGTGCAAATGTTCGAGAGCACCATCTTCTCGCGGGCCCTGGAGATTGGGTGCACGGAGTTGCACGGCGAATGGGCGGATGCCGAGTTGCTGGCACAAGCTGTCATCGGGAGCCGGCGCGAGGGGCTCGCGCCCTTCTACAAGCGAAGCCTGGCACTGGGAGGCTTCCGCATCGCCCTGGTGGACACTCCCTACCTGGATCGCGCTCTATGGCCCGAGGAGGGCTTCAAGTGGATCGCCCGCCTGGACCCCTTCTTCTACCCGTTTGGTCCAGGCGCTATCGCGGGGCGTGGAACCGCGATCAAGGCGGGACACCATGCTCGCTTCACCGCTGAGCTGAAGAAGGTTCTGGGAGAACAGGGCCTCAAGGCTATCCCTGGCGACCTCGCGGACTACGTTGCCGTTGCCGAGCGCGCGCTGGACTCCTATCTCGAGCGTGGCGCCGTCGCGTTCAAAGTTGTTTCGGCGTACGTGCGTTCTCTGGAGTTCCTTCCCGTGAGTGAGCGCGAGGCCGCCCGGGTCTTCGGTGACCTGTCCAGGGGCAAGAGGGGCGAGAGCAAGCTGCTCGAGGACTACATGGCGTATCGGCTCTTGCGTTGGGCGGCGGAGAGAGAAGTTCCCGTGCAGGTGCACACCGGCATGGGTGTGCCCGAGCCAGGCATGGACTTCCAGCAGTCCAACCCATTGAAGCTGGAAAGCGTGCTGATGGACGAGAGCCTGAACACGCTGCAACTGGTTCTGCTTCACGGGGCATACCCCTTCTGCAGCGAGGCGGGCGCACTGACCTGGCTGTATGGCAACGTCCACCTGGACTTCTCGTGGATCGTCTACATCCACCATCACTTTTTGATAGACAGACTGAGCGAGTGGTTGGAGATGCTGCCCGCTCACAAGCTACTCTTTGGCACCGACACTGGCTTGCCTGAGATGCACCTGGGTGCATCTCGCCTGGGTCGCAGGGCACTGGAGGCTGCGCTGAGTCGCGGAGTTGAGGACGGGTTATGGAATCCCGTCCAAGCCTTCCGGCTCGGCGAGCGGGTCTGCTATCGCAACGCGTGCGACCTCTACGGTTTGTCGGCGGGCTAGTGTAAGCCTTCCCGCGTCCCGTCGCTGCCCGTCGACTCGTCTCTGAACTCAACCCTAGAGTGTGAAGAGCGGTAGGAGGTCTGGTATCGGGAAGAGATCTGATTGAGTTTCGATGACCCCTGGAAGCGAGACAGTTGCGTGACAAGGTTCAAGTGGTGAAGAAGTGGAAGGAAAGGATAGAGAAATGAAAGGTGTGCTCAAGCGGATACTTCCGCTGGTGTTGGTGCTCGGTCTGGCCCTCGTCGGCTCTGCAGGGTGTGCGGCGAGTGGCGAGGCTCCATACCCCTCCAAGGATGTGACGTTACTGATCCCCTGGGCAGGGGGTGGCAACGTGGATCTGGTTGCTCGAATCGTGATCGAGCCGGCCAAGAAGGCGCTTGGCCGGGATATCGTCGTAAAGAACCTGGAGGGTGGCGCTGGGACGGTGGGCACCGCCGAGGCTGCCAAGGCGAAGCCGGACGGGTACACCGTGTTCGATTGCAGTTCCTCACCCATGGTTACTGTTCCGCACCTGCAGACAGTGCCCTACAAGTACAGTGACTTCATCGGCGTACTGCGACTCAGTACATCCCCAATCGTAGTGGTGGTTAAGGGAGACGCTCCATATAAGTCCCTGAAGGAGTATGTTGAGGCGTCCAAGGCGAAGGCTCTGACGTATGGGACGCCCGGCGAGGGCGGGACGAACCACCTGGCCGGCGTCAAGCTGGCTAAGGTCTCCGGCGCTAACTTGAAGGCCGTTCCGTTCAAGAGCACTGCCGAGGCGGTCACGGCGGTCATCGGTGGTCATGCGGACAGCGCGATGGCCGAGCCGGGACCATCAATCCAGCACATCCGCGAGGGTCGCCTGCGGGCTCTAGCGGTGTTGGAGGATACCCGCTTCGAGGGGTTGCCTGATGTGGCGACGGCGAAGGAGCTGGGCTACGACGCAGTGGTGGGTAGCTGGACCGGCATTGCTCTCCAGAAGGGTGCCTCGTCCACGATCGTTACGAAGGTGCATGACGCGTTCAAGAAGGGAATGGACGACCCCGCCTTCAAGGAAGCCCTGGCGAAAATCGGGCAGAAGCACTCCTACCTCGGGTCAGCGGATTTCGAGAAGTTGTGGGCCAAGGAGTACGACATGTACGGCGAATTGATGGCTGAGGTCGGGCTGAAGAAGACCAAATAGATGCGGGGCGCTGCTGCGCGGTGCTCAGGCGTACAGGACGCGCCCGCGTCCTGTACGCTGCCCTTAATCACGACATTGCGGAACGATGCACTTGTCTCGCCATGTCCCGTAGCTGGGAGGCCTGCTGTTGATGGAGACTAGAGAGATCTACTGGAACATCCAGAACGTCTGGATAATGTATGTCCTGTTCGCCCTTGTCGTGGTGGTGTTCGCCTACGGGGCGTACCAGCACTACCGCTTGATAGCTCTCGGTAGGCCGGAGGGGCGACTCGACAATCCGAGGGAACGGGTGTGGAAGACCCTGCTGTACGGCTTTCTTCAACTGAGAAACCTGCGCGACCGGTACTCGGGTCTCATGCATCTGATGTTCTTTTGGGGATTTATCGTCCTCACTCTCGGCACCGTGGTCGTGTTCCTCGAGGCCGACCTGGGTGTCCACATCATGCGCGGGCCGTTTTACCTCTACTTCCAGTCTCTGGCGCTGGACCTCCTGGGACTGCTGGCGGTGGTTGGCATCCTGATGGCCCTGTTCAAGCGGTACGTCATGCGGCCTGATCGGTTGGTCAATCCGCCGCGCCTGCGAAACTTGCTGAACGATGGGGTAATTCTGGGTCTCATCCTGGCAATCTTGCTGACCGGATTCCTGCTGGAAGGCATGCGGATAGCGGCCACCAATGATGCCTGGGCCGATTGGTCTCCGGTGGGGAAAATGACCTCCGCGGTACTCCAGGGGCTGGGTTTGGCAGGTGGCTCGCTGCAGACGCTCCATGGTTGGACCTGGTGGTTTCACCTGCTGCTTGCCTTCAGCTTCATCGCCTACGTTCCGTACTCCAAGCTGCGTCACATCTTCTTCTCCCCCATCAACATGTACTTCAACTCCCTGGAGCCTATGGGAGCGCTGAAGCCTTTGGACATGGAGATGGCGGAAACCCTGGGAACTCCCAGGTTCCAGGAGTTTGTCTGGAAGCGGATGCTGGACATGGAGTCTTGCACGGAGTGCGGCCGCTGCCAGGCAGCCTGCCCGTCCTATAACACCGGGCAACCCCTTTCGCCCAAGGCCCTGGTTCTCGATCTGCGCAACCAACTGTATCGCTCCAGGAAGACGCTACTGCAGGCCGGACCTAAGGCAGGTGAGTCTGTACCGGCCCCATCCCAGGATGGCGACGAAGATGCACCGGCGATTGTGGCTGCAACCACAGACGCGCTATGGAGTTGCATCACCTGTGGCGCCTGCATGGAGCAGTGCCCTGTCTTCATCGAGCATGTGCCGGCGATAGTGGACATGCGGCGGTACGTAGCCATGGAGAGAGCGGAGTATCCTGATCTGATGGCGGACGCGATGGCCTGTCTGGAGGCCCGGGGTCACCCCTACCGCGGAACTCGATTCTCCCGGACTGATTGGTGCGAGGGACTGGGGGTTAAGATCGTCGGGCAGTCGGGACCTGCGGAGTGGCTCTACTGGGTCGGCTGCACAGCCGCATTCGACGAGCGAAGCCAGAAGATCGCTAGAGCCTTTGCCACGCTGCTGCATCGGGCGGGTGTTGACTTCGCCATTCTTGGTGAGGAAGAGACATGCACCGGGGACGCCGCCCGGCGTATGGGCAACGAGTACCTCTTCCAGACCCTGGCGACCCAGAACGTAGCTACGTTGGGTCAGTATGGAGTTGGAAAGATCGTCACCACCTGTCCCCACTGCTTCAACACCCTGAAGCACGAGTACACGAAGTTCGGGGGCGACTTTGAGGTGTTCCACCATGCGGAGTTGATTGAGAGCCTACTGAAGGATGGTCGGCTGCAGACGGGTCCTGCTGTTGAACAGGGCATTGTCTTCCATGACTCCTGCTACCTGGCCAGGTACAACCACCTGTACGAAGCCCCGCGTCGAGTCCTTGAGACGCTGCCAGGACTCCAAACGGTTGAGCCGACGCGGAGTCGGGAGCAGACATTCTGCTGCGGCGGCGGTGGTGGCCACATGTGGTTCGAAGAGAGCGGCATCAAGCGGATCAACCACGAGCGTGCCGATCAACTGCTGGCGATGGAGGCACCGATAGTTGGGACCGCCTGCCCCTTCTGCATGATCATGCTCACCGATGGGATAAAGGCGCGGGCGGGTGATCGGGAGGTGGAGGTGCTCGACGTGGCCGAACTGACAGAGCGCGCGACAAGACCCAAGACCGAGTGATAAGGAGAAGAGAAGATTGTGAACATAGTCATCTGCATTAACCGTATTCCAGATCCCGAGATGCCACCAAAGCAGTTCAAGCTGAACGAGAATACCGGTCGGCCCATCCTGCAAGGCGTCAACTGGGTGATCGGACCTTTTGACGAGAACGCTTTGGAGACCGCGCTACAGCTCAAGGACTCCTCCGGAGCTAAGCTCACGGCGCTCACGGTGGGTCCGGCCGAGAACCAGGAAGCATTGAGGCGCACTCTGGCGCTCAAATGCGACAGGGCTGTCCATGTCAAGGTAGAGAAGACAGGCGAGTTGGATTCGGCGGGAGTAGCAGCTGTGCTGGCCGCGGCCATTCGAAAGCTGGGGGACGCTGATCTCGTGCTGTTCGGGCGGCAGGTAGGCGACTGGGACGGCGGGCAGGTAGGGCAATTGGTCGCCGAGGAGTTGGGGTATTCCTGCGTCACCGCGGGCAGGAGCGTTGAGCCAATCGGCAACGAATCAGTAAGGGTGCCGAAAGAGGTTGCGGGCGGGATAGCAGTAGTGGAAGCTCAGCTTCCATCGGTGGTAACGATCACCAACACCTCGACCAATCAGCTACGCATCCCTAAGGTCCGGGATGCCATGGCTGCCTTCAAGGTGCCCATTACCACCTGGTCACCCGCTGAGGTGGGGGCGGATGTCGATGGGCTGGCAAGCAGCCCTCGAGTTGAAGTCCAGCGGCTGTTCATCCCCGAGTCTGATGTTCAGGTGGACATGATTACTGGGGATAGCGACGAGGTGATAGCCGAGCAACTGGCTAAGCGAATCCTGGGGCTCAAGGTTCTGTAGGAGGGAGTCGGAAGATGAAGATTCTAGTGGTCTCGACCTCGGCGAGGACTGGTTTGCCCCAACCCTCCGCCGAACTGATAGCGGCCGGCAGGCAATTGGTCTCTGGGAAGGAAGGCACCGTCGCGGTGGCGGTCCTCGGCCAGGATGTGGCCCAGGCCTGCCGAGATGCCGTGGCGTTCGGGGCGGATCAGGTGTACTCCGTGGAGAACAGTCTCCTGGTTGCCCACGACACGGACGCTCACCTGCAGGCGGTGGATGCCGTGGTACGCGAAGTCGCCCCCGAGGTGGTGTTGCTGGTCGGCGACGCCCTCGGCACCGAGGTTGCCGTGCGATTGGCCCACCGCCTGAAGACGGGAGCTGTGGCGTACTGCTCGAGCATCCGCTCGCTTGAAGGGGACCGGCTTGCCTTCACTCGCCCCATCTACGGCGGAAAGGCGATAGCTGAGATGACTGTCGAAGGTACCCCCCAGATAGCGGCCGTCACGGCCCGTAGCTTTGAGCCGCTGCCTCGCGACGATGCCCGCACCGGAGAGATAACTTCCCTCGCGGTCAGCATCGGTTCGGATGGCCAGAGAACCAAGGTGCTGGAGACGATTCAGGAGGAAGTGACGGGCGTTCGACTGGAGGATGCGAAGACGGTTGTGTCCGGCGGGCGTGGACTGGGCGACGGAGCCAATTTCCGGATGCTGGAGGAGCTGGCAGCGGTGATGGGCGCGGCTGTAGGAGCCTCGCGCGCGGCGGTGGATGCTGGCTGGGCGTCGCCAGCTATGCAGGTCGGACAGACCGGCAAGCAGGTGGCTCCGGAACTCTACATCGCGGTTGGCATCTCGGGAGCCACACAGCATATCGCTGGGATGGGGCGAGCCAAGCATGTGGTGGTGATAAACAAGGATCCGGAGGCGCCGTTTTTCAGGCTGGCGGAGTTGGGGGTCACTGCTGACTACAAGAAGGTGGTGCCGCTGCTTATCGAGCAGTTGAAGGTGCAGATGAGCAGATGACAGTGGCGAACGGGTGAGACTAGAAAGTGCACAAAGAGATGTCAGGTCCTAGCCAATCGTTGAGTGAGGATGTGGGACATTCTGGCAGATGCCCATGACTGGCTTGAGTCCAGCTGCCTCTCAAGGATAAGCGGGCGACATCTCCAATAATCAGCTAAGGGCTGCCGAACCTGGCGGCCCTGTCTCTTGTGACGAGCCTGCAAATCGCCGCGGGCGTCCCCGACGATGAATGCCTCTGGACGCTGGTCAACGACTGCCATCGGTAGGCTCTACGCGGCAAAGGGTGAAACTGGGGAAAGTTGTAGAAGGAGGGAGATAAGAGAGGGAATGCACCTGCCTGGTGGTAACATTTGGGTAGTCGATCAGCTACAGGAGTAGAGGCAGGTGCAAGAGGATTCTGCCAGGATTCGCCTTGGCTTGTCCCAGGCACGAGTATTGGACCAGGGGAGTTTCCTGACGGAGGGATCGGAGTTCGGGTGGCCTTGAAAGCGGATAGGAGGATCTGTCCGAACTGTGAGCATGGGACGGGGAAGGCCAGCGGTTGGCGGGAGCAGGCGAAGGGCGACGTGTTGGTGCTAGTGAAGAGGCGGTTTTCGGTGCCCATCGGCAAGGTGTTCACCGAGCCGGACGAGGTATGTGGGTGGCGAAGGCGACCGACGGTGCGGTTCAGAGAGCAGCTTTTCGAGGAAGCAGATTGCGGCTCCAATATCCGTCGAGTATAATCCGCGTGGACGGCTAGAGACCTAACCTAGTTAAGCTATGTCGCAGGGGAGCCATGCCTCGGAAGAAGACAGGAGACCAGCCCGACCGAAGTATCACCTCCTCCCAGGGGGAGACCTCCATCGAATACGCCAGGCCCGACCTCGACAGGGAGAACCGCAAAGGGGTGCCGGAGGTGCTGCTGGCGAAGGGCAAGCGCCATGAGGATGTCCTGGGTATCGCCCGGGAGTTCGTGGACCGAGGGGGCCGGGCGCTCATCAGCAGGGTAGACGATAACCTCCTGATCAAGCTGCAGGCGGAGTTCGCCGACTGCTCCATCTCCGAGCACCATCCCTCCAGAATGGTCGTCATCAAGCGCCACGACTATCTCCTGCACTCAACCGGCGGGAGAGTGGGAATCATCACGGCGGGGACCTCGGATGTGCCCGTGGCCGAGGAGGCCCGCATCGTCGCGGCCGAGATGGGATGCGTGACCCATGTCGTGTATGATGTTGGCGTCGCGGGGATCCATCGCCTCTTCGAGCCACTCAAGGCGTTGCTAGAGGAAGCCAAGGTGGATGTGATGGTCGTGGCGGCGGGGATGGATGGCGCGCTGCCCTCGGTGGTGGCCGGGTTGGTGGATGTTCCGGTGATCGGGTTGCCTACCTCCGTGGGCTACGGCCTCGGCGGCGAGGGTGTGGCCGCGCTCATGTCCATGCTTCAGACCTGTTCCCCCGGCCTCACTGTGGTTAATATCGACAATGGCGTCGGAGCCGGCGCGACGGCGGCGCTGATCGCCAACCGGATGGCTAGGGCGCGAGCCTCCCAGATCTAGGCGAGGCAGCCGAGAAGAGTGGGACTCGGGCTCTCACGAAGGAGTTGCTAATGTATAGGATCGTGCACAGGGAGGATCTCACCCCCACTATTCATCTCTTCCGGATTGCGGCCCCAATCGTGGCCCGCAAAGCGCTGGCCGGCCAGTTCATCATCCTCCGCATCGACGAAGAGGGCGAGAGAATCCCCCTAACCATAGCCGACTATGATCGGGAAGAGGGCACCGTGACCGTCGTCTTCATGGAGGTGGGCAAGACCAGCTGCAGGCTAGCCTGCCTCAAGCAGGGCGATAGCGTGGTCACTTTCACCGGACCCCTCGGTCTCCCTACAGAGACCGAGAAGGTGGGCACCGTGTGCTGCGTTGGCGGCGGCTTCGGAACGGCGACCATCTATCCCATCGCGAGGGCGATGAAGGAAGCCGGTAACAGGGTCATCTCCATCATCGGCTTCCGGAACAGGGACCTGGCGTTCTGGGAGGACAAGATGAAGTCGGTCAGTGACGAGATCATCGTCACCACCGACGACGGTAGCCTCGGCCGCAAGGGGTTGGTGACGGAGCCGTTGAAGGAGCTGTGCGAGGCCGGTAGGCTGAACCAGGTTGTAGCTATTGGCCCCATCCCTATGATGAAGTTCGTCTCGAAGACGACGGAGCCATTCGGTGTCCATACGGTTGTGAGCCTGAACCCGGTGATGGTGGACGGCACTGGGATGTGCGGAGCCTGTCGGGTGTCGGTCGGAGGCGCGACCCGCTTCGTGTGCGTGGACGGGCCGGACTTCGATGGGCACAAGGTGAACTGGGACGAGTTGGCCGCCCGCAACCAGATCTACAGGGAGAACGAGAAGCTGGCGATGGAGTTGTGGCAGTGCGAGGTCTGCGCCAGCGAGCAGCAGGGGAAGGGGGTGCCCGCTCGTGGCTAAGCTAGATCTCAACAGGCAGCCGATGCCATCTCAGGACGCGGAGGAACGGAGCCACAACTTCAATGAGGTGGCACTGGGCTACGGCGAGGAGCAGGCCATGGCCGAGGCCAGCCGCTGCCTGAGTTGTAAGAATCGCCCCTGCACACAGGGCTGCCCAGTCAACGTGGACATTCCGGAGTTCATCGCTGCCTTGAAGGCCGGCAACATGCCCGAGGCCGCGACGGCCCTGAAGCGCAAGAACAACCTCCCAGCCATATGCGGCCGGGTCTGCCCCCAGGAGACCCAGTGCGAGCAGCTCTGCCTCCTTGGCAAGAAAGGCGCTCCCGTTGCCATCGGCCGGCTGGAGCGCTACGTGGCTGATTGGGCGTTGGGCCAACAAACCAACGGGACTGGCAAGGTTGATCCTTCCGCACTACCACGTCCAGGGGCAGGCAAGGTTGCCGTCATTGGAGCAGGCCCCGCCGGTCTTACCGCTGCGGGCGACCTGGCGAAGATGGGCCACAAGGTGACCATCTTTGAGGCGCTCCACCTTCCTGGTGGTGTGCTGTCATACGGCATCCCCGAGTTCCGGTTGCCCAAAGCGATCGTGCGGGCCGAGGTGGAGTACGTCAAGTCGCTGGGCGTCGAGGTGCAGTGCGACGTGGTGGTGGGCAAGGCCATCACCGTGGACGAGTTGATGGGCGAATGGGGCTACGATGCCGTCTTCCTGGGCACGGGCGCCGGCCTCCCCAGCTTCATGAGTATCCCAGGGGAGAACTGCAACGGCGTGTACTCCGCCAACGAGTTCCTCACCCGCAGCAATCTGATGAAGGCTTACCTCTTCCCTGAGTACGATACCCCAATTATTCGGGGCAAGCGGGTGGCTGTGGTCGGCGGCGGGAACGTGGCCATGGATGCCGTTCGCACCGCCCGGAGGCTTGGCGCGGAACTGGCGGCCATCGTCTACCGGCGCTCCAAGTCCGAGATGCCGGCTCGGCACGAGGAGGTGGAGCATGCCGAGGAGGAGGGGATCGAGTTCTTCCTCCTGACCAACCCCACCCGTATCCTGGCCGACGAGAAGAACTGGGTAAAGGGGCTGGAGTGCATCAAGATGGAGTTGGGCGAACCGGACGCCAGCGGACGCCGATCGCCGGTTCCCATGCAGGGTTCTGAGTTCGTGCTGGATGTGGATACAGTGATCATGGCGATCGGCACGAGCCCCAATCCGTTGGTGCCTAGAAGCACCCCGGGGCTGGATGTCAGCCGCAGGGGAACGGTGGTGGCCGACACCCAGACGGGCAAAACCACCAAGGATGGGGTCTACGCCGGCGGCGACGCCGTGACCGGAGCTGCCACGGTGATCGAGGCGATGGGTGCGGGCAAGCGCTCGGCCGCGGCCATAGACGAGTACGTGCGCGCCAAGGTTGCGACGCGGGGTTAATTGAGGTTGGATGCGACGTAGGGCGGGGGCTTGTCCCCCGCCGCTGCTGTGTCGCTCGTGAAGCGTCCTATCCGCGTGGCTGGTGCTAGCCGAGGTGCCGGGCGGCAGGGGATAAACCCCTGTCCTACGTTTCGCACCGTGATCTCATTGAGGGGGTGCAAGGTGGCGGGAATACGCGTAGTCCTGGATGGTCGCGAGATCCTCGTCAAGGGCAAGCAGCCTATCCTGGAGCTGTGCAGGCAGCAGGACATCCCCATTCCCACCCTGTGCGATGATCCCCAATTGACTCCCCACGGATCCTGCGGGATGTGCGTAGTTGAGGTGCAAGGCTACGGCCTCGTCACCTCCTGCACCACACCGATTGCCGATGGCATGGTGATCGAGACCCGCAACGCGAAAGTCATCGAAGCTCGCAAGGAGAGACTGCATGACCTGATTCGCGACCACTACGGCGACTGCACCGCCCCCTGCGAGCGGGTCTGTCCCGCAGGGATAGACGTGCAGGGCTACCTGGCGCTGATAGCCCGAGGCGCCTACCGTGAGGCGGTGGAGCTGATCAAGGAACGACTGCCGCTACCTGCAGTGATTGGCCGCATCTGCCCCCACTTCTGCGAGCAAGCCTGCCGCCGCAACCTCGTGGACGAACCCGTTGCCATCTGCAGCCTGAAGCGCTTTGTGGCCGACGACGAACTGCTGGGAGGGAAGAGGAGCGTGCCCTCGGTCAAGCCGAAGACCGGCAAGAGAGTTGCGATCGTTGGGGCAGGCCCTGCTGGCCTCACCGCGGCCTACTACCTTGCGCGCGAAGGCCACGCAGTCAAGCTATTCGAAGCGCTCCCCAAGCCTGGCGGGATGCTCCGCTACGGCATCCCCGACTACCGATTGCCCCAGGAGCTGCTGGACGCAGAGATAGGCACCATCACCGCCCTTGGCGTAGAGATCCAAGTGGACCAACGCCTTGGCCGAGACTTCACCCTCCAGAGCCTGCTGGACAACGGCTTCGAAGCCATCTTTGTAGCCATTGGCTGCCACCAAAGCATGAAGCTAGGGATCGAGGGCGAGGATCTGCGGGGAGTGTACGCCGGCACAGAGTTCCTCCGGGACGTTGCTGCTGGTGAACGACCCTATCTAGGCAAACGAGTGGCGGTGGTTGGTGGTGGAAACA
>DIXP01000099.1 GCA_002436065.1 Chloroflexi bacterium UBA6077 | reverse complement strand
GGGGGTTTTTCATGAGTCTCCTAGGAGCTGGGAGTCCAGGGGGGCCAGCAGGCCCTCTGATGTGTCCGAATCTTCCTCTTCCGGAGTGAGGGGGAACAGGACGGAGATGTCTGATGCCATATCCTGAATCGATGCGTGAATCGCTTCGCAAGCTCGAGGCATCGCGGCCCGAGCGAATGAGTCAGTCGTTTCCCCGCATGGACCCCGAGGAGAAGACAGCCCTGCTCCAATCGTATCATCCGGACTTCAGGCCCGAGGGGATGAGGGAGATAAGGGTTGGCCCCAACCGAGGGGACCGCACCCCCCACGAGTTCGCCGACCAGCTGGAGGCCGGGAGCAGGATCGATCCTGACCAGATCGACCTGGACAGGGTCGATCACGATGTGGACGTCCTGGTGATCGGCGGTGGGGGCGGGGGCAGCACGGCGGCGCTGGTCGCCCAGGAGAACGGCGCGAGGGTGCTGCTGGCGACCAAGCTGCGGCACGGCGACTCCAACACCACGATGGCCGAAGGGGGAATTGCTGCCGCCAGCCACCGTCACGACAACCCCTATCTCCACTACCTGGACACTCTCGGTGGCGGGCGATACATGAACAAGCCCGAACTGGTGCAGGCACTGGTGCTGGATGCCCCGGTGGTGCTGGACTGGCTGATGAGGCTGGGGGTGATGTTCGACCGTGAGCCGGACGGCACGCTGATCTGTTCCCTGGCCGGCGGGCAGTCCCGGAAACGGATACACTCGGCCAAGGACTACAGCGGTCTGGAGTTGATGCGGGTGATTCGAGACGAGTGCCGCAACCGCCAGGTGCCGGTGCTGGAGTTCTCACCTGCGGTCGAGCTGATCAAGGACGAGCAGGGTCGATGCGCGGGAGCGGTGCTGTACTGCTTCGACACAGGCTGCTACCAAGTGGTGAGGGCCAAGTCGACCATCCTTGCCACAGGGGGCATTGGCCGCCTCCATATCCAGCGATTCCCCACCACGAATCACTATGGAGCGACGGCCGACGGCCTGGTGATCGGCTATCGGGCAGGTGCCCGCCTGCTCTACATGGATGCCATCCAGTACCACCCTAGTGGCGCGGCCTGGCCTGAGCAGATGTTGGGTTGGCTCTGCACGGAGGCGTTGCGAGGGACAGGTTCGCAACTGGTGAACGTCGAGGGCAATCGGTTCATCAACGAGTTGGAGACCCGCGACGCCACCTCCTCGGGCATTATCCGTGAGGTGGACTATCGCAAGAAGGGAGTTCGCACCCCGTCCGGCGTCGAGGGGGTATGGGTGGATACCCCTATGATCGACATGCTGGGGGGCAAGGGGAAGATTCACCGGCTGTTCGCGGGATTGGAGCGGCGCTTCAATGCCTACGGCATCGACATGACCAGGGAGCCTCTGCTGGTTTACCCCACTCAGCATTACCAAAACGGTGGTTTGGACATGGTGGATGCAGAGGGCCGCACTACCGTGCCCAACCTCTTCGTGGCTGGTGAGGTTGGAGGCGGGGTCCAGGGGCGCAACCGGTTGGGCGGGAATTCTCTCGTGGACATCTTCGTCTTCGGCCGCCGTGCTGGCCGGGCAGCAGCGCTCCAAGCCCGGAATACGACTCTCGGGCAGCTCACCCTGCAGCACGTACGAGCTTTCGGCGAGGCGCTGAGGTCGGCAGGGCTGGAGAACAGCCGGGTATCTCCACTCTTGCTGCCAGACTACACTGAGATCAAAGGGCGGAATGTACTGGAGAAAGCTGATGCTGGGAGGAAGGACCAGGATGGAGCAGATTAGCGAAGTCAATACTATACCCATCCAGGTCATGGGGAAACCGTACCATGTTCCCGAAGGGCTCACAATCATGCGGGCGCTGGAGCACGCCGGATTCCGGCTTGTGCGGGGCGTCGGGTGCAGAGGCGGCTTCTGCGGTGCCTGTGCCACAGTGTATCGAGTTGAAGGTGACCATCGGCTTCACATGGCTCTGGCCTGCCAGGATCTGGTGGTGCCGGGGATGCAGTTGACGCAGCTCCCATACTTCCCCGCGCGGAAGGCTACCTATGATCTTGAGAAGATCGATGATCCGGAACTGGCGGCTTTGGATCTGTATCCAGAGCTGGCCAGCTGCCTGGGCTGCAACAGCTGCACCAAGGCATGCCCACAGGACCTCAAGGTAATGGACTACGTGGCAGCTATGCTCCGGTGCGAGCTGAAGGAGGCAGCGGAGCTCTCCTTCGATTGCCTGATGTGCGGGCTGTGCACAGCTCGCTGTCCAGCGGAGATCACTCAGTACCAGGCGGCTATGTACGCTCGCCGGGCCTATGGCCGGTTCGCCATGGTTCGGCCGAAGCATCTGGACGAGCGTTTGTCGGAGTTGCGCGCTGGGAAGTGGGTGGCGGAGGTAGAGGGCCTCACCGGGCTGGACGCGGAGGCCCTGAAGAAGCTGTACGTTGCACGCGATATGGAGACGCCCACTGGCGGCTTCGCCAAGGCGGTGGGATAGTCCCATGAGGAGCACCACCAGATGAGCGATGAGCGATACGATCCCACCTGGGTGGTGGACTTGGCAAGACGGCAGTACCCCGACGATCGACGGCTGCACGATGCCCTGGCCAGCTGCACGCGCGTGGTCCGCCGCTGCGACTGTGGCTGCGACACGCCCTACTTCGCCGAGCCATCTCCCGATAGCATGGGGGAGGATTCGGACTTCGGCATGCGGATCGCCTTGCAGCGCGAGGGCGGCCACAAAATCGTGGTGGACCTGCTGCCCGACGGCCGCGTGGCCTGCATCGAGGGCTAGAGAGAGCCGGAAGAAGGTGCAGGCGGGTAGCAATTCGCTGCCCCGCCTGCACCTTCTGCTACTGGATGGGGACTACGCGGAGGTCCGGCCCCTCGGTACCCTTGGATACCACGATGTTGGCCAGCCACTCGGCGTCGTTTTGCTTGGGGAAATCGGAGCGATAGTGCGCGCCCCGGCTCTCCGTTCGCAACAGTGCGGCCTTGAACAGTATCTCTGCTACTTCCAGCATGTTCCGCAACTCCAATATCCTCGGCACGTCCGCCGGGCTCTCCGCCCCGGCACCCTCCGCCTCGGTACGCAGTCTGGCCAGGCCAGAGAGCGCCTTCTCGGTGTCCGCAGCGCACCTTTCCAGGCCTGCGCCAGCCAGGATGAGAGACCTGAGACTCTCTACCATCGGCTCGACAGCCGAGCCCGGCTTCTTGATCCCTTCCATCTGCTGGCGCGCTCGTTCCAGCCCCTGGCTGTTCATTGCCGACTGCGGTTGACCCATGGCGTAGGCAGCCGCCTCGCGGCCGACGATGCCACCGAACACCAGTGCCTCGGTGAGGCCGTTGCTGTTCAGCCGATTGGCTCCGTGGATGCCGGATGTGGCCTCTCCAGCCGCGAAGAGGCCGGGAATGCCCGTGTTGCCCTGAAGATCGACAAGCACCCCGCCCATGCAGAAGTGCACCGCCGGGGCCAGCTCGATCGGCTGCGTGAACATGTCGATGCCGTAGCTCCGCAGCTTCCGGATCTGCGCTCCGGAGAGGTTCTCCAGGATGCCGTGGTCCACCGCGGTCACGTCGAGGTAGACTCCGCCATGCTCGCTGCTCCGGCCCTCCACGATCTCCCGGTACATCGCTCGTGCGGCGATGGCGCGGGTCGTCCGCTCCATCCGCTCGGGGTCGTACTTGGTCATGAAGCGCTCGCCGAGACTGTTCAGCAGCTTTGCCCCCTCCTGGCCGAGCAGGGATCCACCGGCGGTGCCGCCCCGCATTGCGGGCGGGTGGGCGAAGGTGGTGGGGGTGAACTGGACGAACTCCATGTCGGCCAGCCTGGCGCCGGCCCGGTAGGCCATGGCGTAGCCATCCCCGGTGATCTCCGGATGGTTGCTGGTGAGGGGGTAGAGTCGGCCGGCCCCGCCGGAGGCCAGCAGCACGGCCTTAGACTCGAAGGCTACCAGGGCGTCGCGTTCGGCGGAGTAGCCCACCGCACCCACCACCGCCCCGTCGCGCTTCAAGAGGTCCAGCAGGGTGATCCCTTCAGCCACCTGCGCCCCGCTCGCGCGGGTGGCATCGGCCATCACGCCCATCATCTGGATGCTGCCGCCGCCGGATGTGGGCACAGCCCGACGGAAGGTGTGGGCAGGTGCCTGGTACTGGGCTATGCCGGCGCCTTCCTTGACGAAGGCTACACCCAGCTCGTCCATCTCCAGAATGGCGGCCGGCGCCTGCTCGACCATGGCCCGCACCATTGCCGCGTTGTTGATGTGGTTGCCTGCTGCCATGGTGTCGTTGTAGTGGATTTCCGTGCTGTCGTTGCGGTCGGCGGTGCGCATTACGGCGGCGATGCGGCCGCCTGCCAGGTAGGAGTTGCCGCTGGTGCCCAGCTTCCCTTTCAGTACAACGCAGACGCTGGCTCCGGCCTTGCGGGCTGCCATCGCCGCCCGGGTGCCGGCCAGTCCACCGCCTATGACCAGGACATCGCATTGGATGGTTTCCGTTTGCATGTCGACGTGCCTCCCTATACATCGCCCTGTTGCCGCGGATGACGAAAGGGCCTTCGGCGCCCCTATTACGCCTTCTGCATGGCGTCGATAATGGCGTTGGTGAACTCGATCGTGCCGGCGCTGCCGCCCATGTCCGCGGGGATCGTCTTGCCCTCTTGCAGCACGGACACCAGCGCCTTCTCCGCCACGTCCGCTGCCTTCTGCTCGCCCAGGTGGCGCAGCATCATGAAGCCGCACAGCATGACCGCCATCGGGTTGGCGCGGTTCTGGCCAGCGTACTTGGGCGCGCTACCGTGCACCGCCTCGAAGATCACCACGTTGTCACCAACGTTGGCCGATGGCGCCACACCGAGGCCGCCGACGAGGCCGGCGCACAGGTCGGATACGATATCGCCGTACAGGTTGGGCGCCACCAGGACATCGTACAGCTCCGGCTTCTGGACAAGCTGCATGCAGATGTTGTCGATGATCCGGTCGTTGAACTCGATCTGCGGGTAGTCCCTTGCCACCTGCTGCGCGGCCTCCAGGAAGAGGCCATCGGTCAACTTGAGGATGTTGGACTTGTGGAGGGCCGTGACCGTCTTGCGACCGTTCTTGACGGCGTAGTCGAAGGCGAACTTCGTGATCCTCTCCGAGGCGCGCCGGGTGATGATCTTGGTGGCCTCGGCGATGTCCGGGGTGACCATGTGCTCAATGCCCAGGTACAGGTCCTCGGTGTTCTCCCTGATCATGACCAGGTCCACGTTATCGTAACGGGTCTTTACGTTGGGGTACATGCGCGCGGGACGCAGGTTGGCGTAGAGATCGAACTCCTTGCGCATGGCCACGCTGATGCTGGGGTAGTAGCGCGGAACGCTGGAGCGCTTGCCGCCCTCGGTCCAGGCGATGGGCACGTTGAAGCCCTTCCCCATGGGTGTGGCCACGGGGCCCTTGAGGGCCACCCTGTTGCGAGCGATGGAGTCGAGAACGTAGTCCGGCAGCGCAGTGCCGTACTTCTCGATGGTGTCCAGACTGGCCTCCACCACGTCCCAATCGATCTTCACGCCGGTGGCGTCGATGACTCGCCGGGTGGCGCCTGTCACTTCCGGGCCGATGCCCTCGCCTGGGGTCATGGTTACCTGATGAGCCATGGGAATACCTCCAGATATCCAATAATGTGTTGGTGACGTCCAGGATCGCGGTGTGTCCCCTCTCCCCACGGGAGAGGGTTAGGGTGAGGGCGAACTTGGCTCCATCCTGAGTCAGCCCTCACCCCGGCCCTCTCTCAGAGGGAGAGGGAGTGACGCCTCCTGCTACCTCACGAGGTAGGGTAGCTGCAGGTCTATCGCATCGGTTGGGCATTCCTCCTCGCACACGGAGCAGTACCAGCACTCGTCGTGCGCCACTTCAGGTAGACCCTTTTCGTTCATGACCAGGTTGTCGGTGGTGCACAACTCCACGCAACGGCCGCAGCCGTTGCATGCCTCTTCGTCCACTATCAGGTTCTTCGTGATCCAAACCATCTCTACCTGCTCCCCACTGCTTTGAAGGAGGTGGTGACTTCTCCCCCGTCGCCCCGCTGCAGCACTATGTGGCCCAGCAGCTTTGGGTCCGCCTCGGGGTAGTCGGTGCGTAGATGCTGGAGACCCCACCGGGTCTCTTTCCGCTCCCTGCCGGCCGTGGCGGAGAGCCTGGCGCAATCCAGGATTGCCTCCACCTCCAGTGCGCGGCCCAGTTGGTGGGCCCCTTCCACCGTGGCCACCTTCGGAAGCTCGGCCTCCAGCCGCTCGGCCCACTCCAATGCCTGCCCCAGTTTGTATTCGTTCTTGGGGGAGGCGATGTAGTTGTTGATCAGCCTTCTCAGCTTGTACTCGAACTCGTGGAGGGTTACGGGGCCGTGGGCGGAGAGCAGCCTCTCCATCCGCTCGCGGGCCTCGCCTACCTGGGTTGCGTCGAGGGCAGGAGATTCGGAGCCGCGCACCAGGGCCACGGCCTCCTCTGCCGCTACCTCGCCGAAAACGAAGGCGCCCGTCAGGTGCTGGCCGGGGACGCAGGCCACGTCACCCGCTGCATAGAGGCCCCGCACCGCCGTCTGTGCCCGCTCGTCCACCCGAATCCCGCTCGCTCCGTGCCCGCCGCATAGCTGCACCTCCGTGGGGCGCAGCTCGATCGCCTTCTCACGGAAGTCGATGCCCCGACCCTTGAAGAACTTGCGCTGGATGGGTCGCTCTGTAGTGAAGAGGATCGACTCGATCTCCGACACCTTCTCGTCGGGCAGGTGGGTCATGGAGATGAAGATGGGGCCCTTGCCGTCGTAGATCTCCTTCAACATGGTGCCCATCGAGACACCGCCCTCGCCCCCGATCTTCTCCCCGAAGGCGTTGACCACCTCGGCGCCTCGCGTGAGCACGATATACAATAGCGGGCAGCTCATATCCTTGATGAGGGGAGATGTGCGGGTGAACTCCATGCCGGTCAGCTCCGCCCCGGCCCGGAAGGCCATGGAGAAGCCATCGCCGGCGTTGCCCGGGAAGTCGAAGGTGCCGAAGAGGTATCCCGAGTCCGGGAGGCCGAAGCGAGCGCAGCCTCCCGAGGCCAGGATCACCGCACTGGCCCGGCATACCACCATCTCGCCCGTCCGGACGTTCAGACCCACCGCGCCGGCAACCCGGCCACCCCGCGTGAGCAGGCTCACCCCCTGGATCCGGTTCAGCACCGTGACCCCCGCATCCGATACCTTATTCGAGAGAGTCACCTTGATCTCGGGGGCCATGATGGGGACGGCGAACTTCCCCTTGGAGTGGACCTGCAGCGATTGGTAGTTCCCGCTCGCGTCCTTTGGGACATTTATCCCCCATCGCTCCAGCTTCTGGAGGAGGGCGAAGCTCCTCTCGGCCATGACGTAGCTGGGGGTGGGGTCCAGGACTCCGTGGAACGCCTTGGTGGCGGACTCCACGTACTCCTCCGGCGTCCCCTCACCGGGGATGGCCACGATGTTCACCGCGTCCATTCCCATCGCCAGGGAGCCGCTGCGGTGGATGTGGCCCTTCTCGAATACGACCACCCGGGCTTCGGGGGCAAGTTCCTTGGCCCGGATCGCGGCCAAGCAGCCGGCGCTGCCACCGCCAATGATGAGGATATCGGCCTCGACGTCGACTCTATCCAGCAAGGTGCCCTCCCTCGACTAGTCAACTGGAGCGTAGGGAAGAGGCTTGTCCCCTTCCGCCCCGCGAGACATGCACGCGCGACGCCGTCTATCCTCTACCGCCGTGCCCACCACCGCCGGGCGGCAGGGGATGAACCCCTGCCCTACGTTTCGATGCGGGCGAGACGCCCGCGCTCGGGTCGTTACCTGCTAGGCTCCGCCAGCAGGGAGATCAGCCCGCCCAGGCTTTCCATGGAGGGGATCGTCTCTATCAGCCCCGCTATACGCTCAGCCCGCTCCTGTGGGATCGCCGTGGTGGTGAGCCCCATGAACTTGGCTCGCAACGCCTCTTTGCTCAACGGGTTCTCGGGCTCGCCGTAGGGCAGGTCCACCGCACTGGAGAAGCTGCGTCCATCCACCAGCTTCACCGTCAGTTCCACCCTCCGGCTCAACTCGCCGAACCCTGGCTCCTCCACCATCCGCACCTTGCGCGTGGCGTCCATCACTTCTTTGTCCTGTAGCCCGTTCAGGTACTGGGCAAAGCCTGCCCCCCTGCCCGTGAGCACCAATGCCACCGAGTAAGGGGTGCTCAGCTGCCCCCCCATGAAGGTCTTTGGCTCCCTGCTCCCCGTCTGGCTCACGTTGCGGTGACTAGCCACGTCCACCACCTCGGCGATCTCGTCTGCCTTGAGCGGCCCCGACTCCGCCAGGATGTTCTGGGCAGCGTCGATGGATGCGTGGCAGTAGCGGCAGGAGGCGTAGGGCTTCACCCCCATCTCCAGGATCTTGAACTCGCTCCCCAGGCCTCGGTTGAGCCAGGTGATGTCCGGGTTGTCGGACATGGCCCGGCAGAAGCCGAAATCCCCCTCGAGGATCGTCCTGGGGCCGGTGAAGCCTGAGGAGGCGAGGAGGGCGGCGTACACCCCGCTCTGGGCGCTCCTGCCGGGGTGGAGCCGCTTGGTCATGCTGCCATCGGTGAGGAACTCGAACAATCCCGCCGCCTGGGTCCCTCCGATCCCGAAGGCGTTCGCCGTGGTCTCGGGGTCCAACCCCATTGCCCTCGCGGCCGACGCGGTCGACCCGACGGCGCCCACGGTCGCGGACGTGTGGAAGCCCCTGTTCCGGTGTGAGGGACTGACAGCGAGGGCGAGGCGGATGGCCGCCTCGTAGCCGGCGACGACGGCTGTGAGGAACTCCTTGCCGCTCAGACGGTGCTTTTCGGCCATGACGAGGGCGGCGGGGATGAGGGAGGCCCCCGCGTGGAGGGTGGTCCAGCGGTGGGTGTCGTCCAGTTCGAGGGCGTGGGCGATGGTGCCGTTGGCGAGTGCGGCGTTGGCGAGGGGAACCTTGACTCCCTCGCCGATGACCGATGCCTCCTCGGTGCCACCCACCGAGCGGACCATGCCCGCAACGATCCGGCTGGACTCCATCGGATGACCTGCTACGGCGCATCCCAGCAGGTCCAGCACGCACTCCTTGGCCTTCTCGACGACGGCCGGGGGGAGGTCCTGGTAGCGCAGTTCGGAGCAGTAGCGAGCGAGTTCGAGGGTTTCGTTGGCCATGACAGTACCCTCCAATTGTGGGTTCCAGAGGATGCATCTGTCTTCTCGGCCCTGAAGGGCCGGGCTAACCGCGTGGGTTCGTTGTTAGCCCGGCCCTTCAGGGCCGAGAATGTTCATCTGCTGCCCCTCTGGCCGGATGCATAGTCGCGATTGTGGGAGGTCTACCCAGCCAGCGCTACCGCCGGCACGCCCACGCTGATCTGCTCACTCAGCTCGAAGCTGAAGCGGCACCTGTCACCTCGGATGATGTGGGTCGTGAACACTATCGGCACGTCCTGCGTCGTGAAGGCGATGCGCTCCAGGTGGAAGGCCGGCAGGGCGGATTGGACTGATAGGAGGTCGGCCTCGAAGCTGTCCAGTAGGGTGGTCTCCAGGGTGGACTTCACCCGGAGGATAGGGATGCCGTACTTCTGCTGCAGCAACTCGTAGGCTGTGCGCAGTTCATGGTCGTCGGAGGCCAGCTGTGGGCACACCGGCTCGGGGACTATCGAGGTGGTGAGCAGGAACGGCTCGTCGTCCAGCAGCCGCAAGCGCTGAATCTTTATGACAGTTGCCCCCTCCTCAACGCTCAGCTTTCTTGCTATCTTGGCTGAGGAGGGTACGATCTCGACGCCCAGGGGACGGGTGGCAACACGGTGGCTTCCTCGTTGGAGATCTAACACCATACTGGGGAAGGAGAGCAGCGCCTGCTCGATCTTGTGAGAGGCAACGAAGTTGCCTCTGCCCCGCTGCGTGTAGGCAAGGCCCTCGGTGACGAGGCTGGAGAGTGACTGCCGCACGGTTCCTCGGCTGAGGCCCAGGTCAGTGCACAGCTCTCGCTCCGATGGCAGGTGCTCGCCAGGGCGGAGTTCGCCCGACATGATCTTCTCCCGCAACGCCTCGGTGAGTTGGTGGTGGAGAGGGATAGTGCCGGAGAAATCGAGAGCTATCTTGTGCATTCGTTGACCCTTCAGACTGGTATAGACGTCCTGCCTAGTTACCGGTATGATACACGGCGTCCACCGGGCAGTCAATCCAACGATACCTACCCATCATTGGCAACTTGAGGCATCCCACTCTCTAGAGAGGAGGTTATCGGACCACGGATGGACGAACACTCAGTCTCCATGGTGGCGCCCCGATGCCAATTTGTACGCGGCCCTCCCAGGCTGAACCGGCTGGGTGATCACCGGTTGACCTTTCCTTCGCGTCTCGGCGGTTACTACTCCCTGTACGCCCCGCACAGTCATCAAGAAGGAGAAGGAAGTGAAGCTGCTTACTGCCTCCCTCGTGGCTCTTCTAATCGCGGCGAGCCTATCGATTACCGGTTGTACTCAACCTGCGCCTCAGCCCACCCCCACCAAAGCCGCTGCTGCCCCCACCAAGGCAGCCGAGCCTACGAAACCGGCCGCCGCGGCACCCACCAAGGCGGCTGAGCCCACGAAAGCTGCGCCTCAGCCGACGGCTCCCCCCAAAGTAGCCTTCCCGGAGAAGGGCAAGGCCATCACCCTGATCGTCCCCTATCCCCCGGGCGGCGGCGTTGACGGACCGGCCCGAATGCTGGCGGTCCTGATGGAGAAGGAGCTAGGGGTGCCGGTGAACGTGGTGAACAAGGCCGGCGCCGCATCCCAGGTGGGGCTCACGGAGCTGGCCAAGTCCAAGCCCGATGGCTATACCATAGGCTTTGCCTCCCTGCCACCTGTCCTCTCCATCTATCTGGACCCCGAGCGGCAGTCGGCCTTTACCAAGAAGGACCTCCAGATGATTGGTCTGCACGTCGTCGATACCGGTGCGTTGGTCGTGAAGGCCGACAGCCCCTATAAGACGGTGAAGGACCTGGTGGATGCGGCCAAGGCCAAACCCGGATCCCTAAAGGGCGGCACCGATGGTTTGCTGGCAGGGGATCATCTGGCCACCATCTACTTCAATCAGCTGGCCGGCGTGGACATCTCGCTGGTGCACTTCGACGGGGCCGGCCCGGCCAACACCGCTCTGGCCGGCGGCCACATAGACGTTCGTTTCAGCAAGGTGGGCTCCACCATGCCGATGGTCAAGGGTGGCCAGTTCCGAACCATCGGGATCATGGAGAAGGAGGAGAGCGAGTTCTGCCCCGGCGTCAAGACCATGGAGGCTCAGGGGTACAAGATGTACTTCAGCGCCTCCCGCGGCCTCTGTGCGCCCGCCGGCACCCCCAAGCCCATCGTCGACGTCCTGAGTGCGGCGATGAAGAAGGGCGTGGAGAACCCCGACCACATCGCGAAGATGAAGGAGCTAGGGATGGTGCCCCAGTTCATGGGGCCCGAGCAGTTCTCGGCCTACTGGGACGAGCTTGAGACTACGGTGAAGCCGCTCCTGGACATGGCCAAGAAGCAGTAGGATGCTACTCCACCTGCTGCTGGGGCATGCCCCAGCAGCAGGTGGCCCCGGGACCAATTCAAGGAGGCGAGCTACAATGCCATCGACCATGATCGAGTCGGCGCTCTTCGAGCGGAACTTCGGCGATACCCAGATGCGGGAGATCTTCGCCGACGAGGCGCTGGTGCGCCACCTCTTGCAGGTGGAGGCCGCTCTGGCCGACGCCGAGGCGAGGGTCGGTTTGATCCCGAAGGAGGCCGCACGGGAGATCTGCCGGCAGGCGCTCCAGGGTGAGTTTCCGCTCGACCGGCTGCGACGGGGGATCGAGGCCGCGGGCCACGTGATGGTGCCGCTCGTCCGCGAGCTGGCGGATGCCTGCGAGGGGGACGCGGGGGGATACGTCCATTGGGGCACGACTACCCAGGACGTCTACGACACCGCAAGCGTCCTCCGCTACCGGGAGGCGGTCGAGTTGGTGTTGGAGCGGCTTCGTTCCCTGCGGGGTCGACTGGCGGAGTTGGCAGAGACGGAGGCCGATACCCTGATGGCCGGCCGCACCAACGGCCAGCATGCCCTCCCCATCACCTTCGGCTACAAGGTCGCGGTCTGGTGTTGGGAGGTGCAGCGGCAGGTCGAGCGCTGGGAGCAGGCAGTCCCGCGGGTGCTGGTGGGCAACATCACCGGTGCCGTGGGGACCTTTGCTGGTTTTGGCGACCAGGGTCCGGAGGTTCAGCGGTTGGCGCTGGCGGAGTTGGGTCTGGGGGTTCCCGAGATCTGCTGGCACAGCGCCCGAGATCGGTCGGCCGAGTTGGCGAGCCTCTTGATCCTCACGGCAGGCACATTGGAGAAGATCGCCGGAGAGCTGTACCGACTCCAGAGCACGGAGTACGGCGAGCTGGAGGAACCTCACTTCTCCGGCAAGGTGGGATCCTCCACGATGCCCCACAAGCGCAATCCCAGCCTCTGCTTCGCCGTCCTCACCGCCGCCAGGGCGATCCGAGGCGAGGCTTCCATGGTGTTCGAGGCGATGGCCCAGGAGCACGAGCGCCACTCCGGTATCTGGCGGACGGAGTGGGTGGGACTCCCCAACGGCTTCATCCTGTTAGGCGGAGCGCTGGCCAAGCTGGACCAGATCATCGCCGGCCTCAAGGTGAACCGCTGCCGGATGGAGAGAAACCTTGAGCTGCTCCACGGGGCGATCATGTCCGAGGCGCTGATGCTGGAGCTGGGCAAGCGGATCGGTCGCCAAGTGGCCCACGATCTGGTGTACGAGGCCAGCATGCGGGCCTTCGAGGAGGACCGGCCGCTGCGCGACTGCCTGCTGGAGCTGCCCGAGGTGCGGGCGCAGCTGTCGGACGCGGACCTCGACCGCCTCTTCGACCACCGATCTTACCTCGGCCTGGCTTCTCAACTCGCCCGCGGACCGGCGTCGGCCCTTCTGCACACCGTCATCCCTACGCAAGACCGCTCGTAAACCGTCATTCACGCGGAGGCGGGAATGACGGTGTGGTTCCGTCTCTCGACGCCTCTAGATGAGGGACAGGCCGAGGAGTTGAACCGTCTCTCGGAGATCCGGGTCGTGGGGCAAGATCGGCTCTGGCCGGCCAATCGGCTCGAAGCGCGCCCCCTCGAACACAGCCCAGCAATCGAAGTGGTCACCGAAGCGGCTCTTGTAGGCGATGCCGGCGAAGCCCTGGTCGTGGGCCCAGCGCGCGATGCACTGGGTCAGCCTTCGATGGCGAATCTGGCTGCCTGTGATCTCAAGTCCCTCCAGCCCCAACTCCTCCAGCAGGCCGGCCAGCTCGGCGTGCACGCCCTTGCGAACCCCCGCGAGCCGCAGGTCCAGCCAGCGCTGCCCGGGCGCCAACTGCAGTTGGCCCATGCAGCGGCGTCCGCACCACCTCACCAGCCGGGCAAACTTGTCGGCCGGCCAGTCCGAGTGGCCGTTTGGAGAAGGCCGGTGGAACAGTACGGCCGACCGCCGGAAGGGGGCCAGGATCTCCACGAAGGAGGCCCGGCGCTGCTCGGCGATGTAGAGGGTGCGGAACTGCCGCTCCGGATCATCGTATCGGCCGCCTCCGATCCTGCTGCGTGGCGGCCAGACCAGGGGATTGGGCTGCAGGCCGATCCGGTACAGGGTGTCCTCCGCGACCTTAGCTGGCGGGACCAAATCCATCGCTCCTGCCATCTTCGACAATGCCTCTCCTGGGATCTTGTGCCTCGGCAGGGGGACGCCAAGGCGGCCAGAAGCACGATTTGGGCCGGGAGAGGGGAGATTCTACTCGTCACGTTTCTCGGTACTATTGGGATTTAGGAACGAACGACCAAGCCATCTTCCAGAACATCAGTTCATAGCGGATGCTGGTGGCGAACTCACGCCCTACCCTGGTGAGATCCTCGGGCCTGGCTCCTTCTACCAGCGAGTCGAAGGAATCCCGTAGCCATCTCACCAGGTCACCGTACTCCGGTGCCGAGTATGCCTTGATCCACTCCTGGTAGGGATTGGAGGATATCGCCTTTCCCTGGGCGGCCATCTCGGACGCCAGCTCCCAGTAGCCCCACTGGCAGGGCAATAGACTCCCGAGGATCTCCGCCAGGCTGCCGCTCCAGGCCACATTTAGTAGGTGACGTGTGTAGGCATGGGTGGCTGGAGCGGGCTCGGTCGTTTCCAATTCCTGCTTGGTGACCCCGAACTCGGCAGCGTAGCTACGGTGGAGATCCATCTCCACCTCCAGGGTGGAGTGGAGTAGTTGCCCCAGTTTCCTCATGGTGGGGAGGTCTCGTGCCTTGGCCACGGCCAGCCCCCAAATCCGGCCGTATTCGACCAGGAAGACGTAGTCCTGGGCCATGTAGAACCGGAACCTCTCCACCGGCAAGGTCCCATCCGCCAATCCCTGGACGAAGGGGTGTGTGGTGATGAGCGCCCTGATCTCCTTTTCGCCGTCGAGTAGCTGTTGCGCGAATGACATGTCTGCTTCCTTCCTGATGTTGCTGAAGAGCAAGGTTATCAACCACTTCCAGCCGATCAAGAGTGTCCAGTGTGGTCAGCCTCACCATGGCTTGCTTCTCCGAGCCAAGTATATCGCCCATCTTCTGCTTCATGTGCAGTTATGTCGGGGAATGGAACAATCTGCGACGTCATGGTGTAGTCCGGTCCCCTGGCGCGTGAAAGTGGGAGGAGACTGTCTCATTGAAGAGTCGGCCGATGAGTCATGGGATTGTATGGCCTAGAGATTGCGCTTCCATCTTATGGATCTAGAAGCTTCTCAGAAGATGCTTCTATAGGTCCGTAGATGATCCGATGGGGTTATTCCCGTTTTGGCAGTGAGTCTGGAGGCAGGGATTGAACAACTTTGGAGGACGAAGATCGGACGCGGAGTTCGAGGCGCTCCTCAAGGACACCGCCAGGAGGTTCCGGGGAGGCAGCCACTTCCTCTGGGCGCTCCCGGTGGTGCTCTTGATCGCCTGGCTGGTCTCCGGCGTCTACATGGTCCAGCCCAGCGAGGAGGGTGTGATCCGCACCTTTGGTAAGCACACTCACACCACAGGGCCGGGCATCAACTATCGCTTGCCGTGGCCATTCCAGCAGGTGGATATCGTGGACGTACGGAACATCCGGCGTGCCGAGATCGGTTTCCGATCGGCCGCTACGGCGCAGGCTCAGGGGAACCAGCGGGTTCTTGAGGAGGCGCTGATGCTGACTCGCGATGAGAACATCGTCGAGGTCGGGCTGCTGGTCCAGTATCGGGTCCAGGACTCGGCGGCCTTCGTATTCAACACGCAGAATCCGGATGGGGTCCTGGCGAGCACCGCTGAGGTGGCGCTGCGAAGCGCAGTTGGGCAGATGCCCATTGACGACGTCATCACCGAGCAGCGGGCATTGGTCCAGGAAAATACTCGGGTGTTCATGGAGCAGCTCTTGGACAACTACCGCTCCGGCATCATGGTGACGGACGTGCGGCTACAGGTGGCCGACGCACCCGATCAGGTGAGGGACGCATTTCACGAGGTGGTCCGGGCACGGGAGGACCGGGAGCGTGTGGTGAACGAGGCCCAGGCATATCGGGAAGACGTTTTGCCCAGGGCCAGGGGCGAGGCGAAGCAGATCACCGAGGCGGCTACCGCCTTCAGGGAGGAGCGGGTCCGGATAGCCCGTGGTGACAGCACACGGTTTAGCTCCATCCTGAGGGAGTACCAAAGTGCCCCGGATGTGACGCGGGAGCGCCTGCACCTGGAGGCGTTGGAAAAGGTGCTTGGCACGGTGGACAAGGTGTTGGTGGAAGGGGGTCAGCAGAACGGGGTCTTGCCGTTCCTGCCTCTGAGAAACGGGACAGCGCCAGCGGCTGGTGAGGGAGGCAGCAATGGGCAAGGCAGGTAGTGTGCTGCTTCTGGGGATTGCGGTGGTAGTTCTGCTGCTCACCCAGAGCATATTTTTGATCAGCGAGACCACCCAGGGGATCGTCACGCGGCTGGGCAATTACCAGTACACGGCCCAGCAGCCGGGTATCTACTTCAGGGTGCCCTTTGTGGACAGTGTGTCCTACATGGATCGCCGTCTTCTCTCTAGCGACGCGGTGCCTCAGGAGTACCTGACGCTGGACAAGAAGCGGCTGCGGGTGGACCACGTGACCCGCTGGCGGATCATCGATCCCTTCCGATACTTCGTGACAGTTCGGACCGAGGCCGGAGCCAGGGCGCGGCTGGATGACGTGGTCTACTCCGAAATGCGTCGGGAGCTGGCGACGGTACCTTTTGGCCAGGTGATTGCTGAGCAGCGCGAGCAGATCATGACCAACGTGGCCAATAGTGCCGCGAAGCAGGCCGAGTCGTTCGGTATCCAGATAGAGGACGTCCGGATCAAGCGGGCCGACCTCCCATCCGAGGTCCAGCAGAGCGTCTTCGATAGGATGAAGGCCGAGCGCTCACGCGAGGCGAACCGGTACCGGGCTGAAGGCGCGGAGCAGTCGGCCCAGATCAAGGCCGCGGCCGATCGGGAGAAGGTGGTGTTGCTGGCGGATGCATACGAGCAGGCCCAGAAGTTGCGCGGCGAGGGTGAGGCCGAGGCGATCGGCATATATGCTCAGGCGTTGCAACAGGATCCGGAGTTCTACGCCTTCCAACGGCGGCTGGAGTCCTATGCAAAGATCCTGAGGGGCGGAGACACCCTGGTGCTACCGTCCGATTCGGAGCTGTTCAGCTACCTGCTGAGCAATCACCGGCAATCGTCAGCGCCTGCCGATCAAGCGGCACCGGCTGCCTCGCCTCAGACGGCCGGGACCGGTGGTGCCCAGCCGGTCAGCCCTGCTCCTTCGGGGCCACCCGCTGCCGGCGGCACGGTATCGGCCCCGTAGAGGTGGTGTTACGAGGCAGGCTGCCTCGCTGATTGGCGGGTATCGCCCAGGACAACCTGGGCGATACCCGCGTGGTGGCGAAACCGGCCACCCGGTTCTGGCGGCCGGAGAAAGTATGGAGCATCAGCCTGAGGGGGGGTAGGTCAGCGATGTCGAACACGATGCGGATTATCTGGGTGGTGGTGGTCATTCTGGTGGTGCTGTCGTTGGTGCTGTCAACCTGCCTGCCAGCCCTGTCCTGACACCGTGCAGCGGCCTGCCAAACGGCTTCGCCGCCCAATGCGGCCTAATCCACCCGGGCCATTCCCACCAGCCTCTCTTCCTTGGGGAAACTTGCCAATCGGCTGCCCTTGCGGCCGCGGGCGGTGGTGGGGATCTCCTTGGCAAAGATTCGGACGGTCTGCTCCTGGTCGGTCCATATCAGCAGTTCATCGCGGTTCTCAACAACCGCAGCGGCGGCGAGGGTTTCCGTGGCGGCGAGGCCGATCGCCTGCACGCCGCCGGTAGCTCGGCCCTTGGAGGGGTATTCCTCCAGGGGGGTCTTCTTGGCGAAGCTGGTGGAGGCGACGGTAGCTAGGACACGTGGATCCTTCTCAGCCACCGCGAAGGCGGCTACCACCTCGGCGTTCTTGCCCAGATTGATCGCCTGGACACCCTGGCCCACCCGGCCCGAGGCTCGCAGATCCTCGTCCGAGAAGCGGAGCGCCTTACCGTCGGTGGTGAGCAGCAGGTAGTGGCAGCCGGGCTCGGCCAGCAGGACCGACCGGACCTCGTCGCCCTTGAAGAGGTTCAGGTCGGCGAGACCCGAGCCGTCGGCGGAGCGGTACTCGTACAGGGCGGACTTCTTGACGCGGCCCAGCTTGGTGAACTGCACCAGGTAGCAGTCCTGGTGGAAGCCCTCCGCTGCCAGGGCACCCACGATCCGCTCCTCTGGGGCGAGGCTCAGCAGCTTGCGGATCGACTCCCCCTTGCCGCCCGTCTCTGGGAGGAGGTTGGCGCGCAGGGCGTAGACCTTCCCCTGGTCCGAGACGAAGAGGGCGTAGTCGGTGGTGCTGGCGGCGAAGCTGGAGATGACAGGGTAGTCCTTTCGGCTCCGGCGCTTGCCCTCGGACGCTACCCGCAGGTAGCCGTCTGGGGATAGCTGCAGCCGCAGCCCCTTCTCCTCGATGATGTTCTGCACGATGGTGATCTCGGCATGGCCGTTCTGGTCGATGGCCGTGCGGCGCGCGTCGCCGTGCTTCTCCTTAACGGCCTCGTACTCGCTCTTTAGAAGCGCCACCAGCTTCGACTGGTCCCCCAGGAGCTCCTCCAGCTCGGCAATACGGGCCTCCAGCGTCTTCCGCTCCTCCTCGTACCGGCCCGCATCCAGTCTGGTGACCTGGGAGAGGGTCATCTGGGCGATGGTCTCGGCCTGGATCTCGGAGAGCTTGTATTTACGCCTGATCTCCTCCTTGGCTTCCTGGCGGTTGGCCGCCTGCTGGAAGATACGGACGATCTGCTGGGCGTTGGCGGCTCCGACGATCAACCCCTGGACGATGTGCAGTCGATCCTTCGCCTTGCGAAGCTCGTTCTCAAGTCGCTTGGTGAGAACATCGACCTGGTGGTTGTTCCAGTATCGTAGCAGTTCCACCATCCCCGCCTGGCGTGGCTCCACGGCGGTTCGCCCCTGCTCTCCGAAGAGGAACACCATCTGGACGTTGAAGTTCTGCTGGAGGTCCGTGGCGGCGTAGAGGGTGTTGAGCATCTGGGCCGCCTGCGCGTCCCGGCGTAGGGTGAGCACGATTCGCAGGCCGTGGTCCTCGTCTGACTCGTCTCGCAGGTCGGAGATGCCATCCAGCTTCCGCTCGTTGATCGCCTTGGCGATGGACTCCTTGATCTTGTCCTTGGTGGTGAAGGGGATCTCCGTGATCACCAGTGCCTGGCCACGGGGGCTGTCCTCCAGCCTCACGGTGCCCCGCATCGCGAAGCGACCCTTTCCCGTCTCCAGATACTCCCGTATGCCGTCCCCATCCAGGATCGAGCCTCCGGTGGGGAAGTCTGGCCCCTGGACATACTTCATCAACTCTTCAGTGGACATGTCGGGCCTGTCCAACAGGGCGATGGCGGCGTCGATCACCTCCGCCAGGTTGTGGGGGGGGACGCTGGTGGCTATCGCCACGGCCACGCCGGTGATGGGGTTCACCACAGGGGGCAGGTGGCCGGTAAGGTAGAGAGGCTCCACGGTCCGTGGGTCCTGCAGGTAGGTGGGTACCAGAGGGACCGTCTGCTGGTCCACGTCCTTCAGCAGCAATTCGGCCACCTCCGTGAGCCGCGCCTCTGTATAGCGCTCGGCGGCGGGAGGGTCGTTGTCGATGGAGCCGAAGTTGCCCTGCCCAGCGATGAGGGGGTAGCGGAGGGTGAAGTCCTGGGCCATTCGGGCCATGGTCTGGTAGATGGCGATGCCGCCGTGGGGGTGGAAGTCGCCCGTAACCTGGCCGACTATCTTGGCCGACTTGATGGTGGACTTGGCGGCGCGGTAGCCGTTGACGAACATGCAGTAGAGGATGCGCCGCTGCACCGGCTTGAGGCCGTCGCGGGCATCGGGGATCGCGCGGTCGACGATGGTTGCCGCCATGTATTGGGCGTAGTTTCGCGGGAAGAGAACTGTGAAGTCCTCTTCCCGGATGGTCTGTTCTGGTAGTAGGGTTTCGTTAGACATGATTGCGGTTCGGACCTCACCCCCAACCCCCTCTCCGACGCGGAGAGGGGGCTTTGTGGCTCCTCCTTCCCGCGTCGGGAAGGGGGGCAGGGGGGTTAGGTCCCGCTAGCCTCCGATGCTATGCGTTCCAGTACGCCTTCCAGATTCTGCTGGATCTCCTCATTCGTTACTCTAAAGACGCGAAGCCCTCGCGATGTCATGATCCTGTCGCGTTCGGCGTCGTACTCCCGCTGGTCCTCGTGTACACCGCCATCTACTTCTACCACCAGACGCCCAGCATGGCAGTAGAAGTCCGCGATGAAGCCATCAATGACCTGTTGTCGCCGGAAGTGGAGGCTGTGGAGTTGATTACCCCGAAGACGTTTCCACAACGCTTGCTCTTCGGGCGTCATGTTCTTGCGGAGATCCTTTGCCAGCTGGACTTTGGCCTCATTCACCTTCTGCCCGAAAACGATGTTGATCACTGGCATTGCGAGATCTCTCCCCATACTTCCGATGCGGAGAGGGATGTGGACCTCACCCCCAACCCCCTCTCCGACGCGGAGAGGGGGCTTACTACCCCCCCTTCCCGACGCGGGAAGGGGGGCCGGGGGGGTTAGGTCCGTCCCATCACACATCCAGGTTCCCTGCCGCTGCCAGGTGCTTGGCCTGCTTGGCGAGGAGGGCCCGGCGGGCCTGGGCGTTCTCGCGGGCCATCAGGTCGTTCACGAGGCGGCTGGCCAGCACGGAGTCCTCCAGGGTCACCCGGCGAAGCACCCGTTTGGCGGGATCCATGGTGGTCTCACGCAGCTCCGAGGCATTCATCTCGCCGAGGCCCTTGTAGCGCTTGAACTCCAGGTTGCCGGCGTCAGGGTGCTCGCGCAGGAACTTGCGGCGGGCGTCGTCGTCGGTGAGCCAGAGCGTCTTGCCCTTGTACTTGACTGAGTAGAGGGGCGGGCAGCCCAGGTAGACGTGCCCCGCCTCGATCAGCCCCGGCATCTCCTGATGGAAGAGGGTGAGCAGCAGGCAGACGATGTGGCTCCCATCCACGTCGGCGTCTGAGAGCAGGATGACCTTGTGGAACTTCAGCTTCTCCACGTCGAAGAGGTGACGGGTCCCCGTGCCGATGACGGAGATGATAGTGCGAATCTCCTCGTTGTCCACGATCCGTTGGAGGGAGGCGTTGGCGACGTTGAGAGGCTTCCCTTTCAGTGCCAGGATCGCCTGAAACTCGCTCTTCCTCGCCTGCTTGGCGCTCCCCCCGGCGCTCTCGCCCTCCACCACGAACAGCTCGTTCCGCCCCGGGTCGTTGCCGTTGCAGGCGGCGAACTTCTTCGAGAGGGACACGTCTATCAGCTCCGAGCCTCGCTTCTGGCCGGTGCGGGCCAACTCCTCGGCCATCTGGGCCTCGTTGCGGGCCTTCTGGGCAAGGTGGATCTTCTTCAACCACTCCTTGGCCTGCGGCTGGTTCGTCTCGAACCACTCCGACAGTCCCTCGAAGACGACGGAGCGGACGATCCCCTCCACCGGTGCGTTGTTCAGCCGGTTCTTCGTCTGTCCTTGGAACTGTGGGTCGGCCAGCTTGACCGAGATCACCACGGAGAGGCCTTGTTGGATGACGTCCGGCTTGAGGGCCTCCTTCGACCGGTCCTTGATGAGGTTCCACTTCAGCGCGTAGTCGTTCACCAGCTTGGTGAGGGCCGCCTTGAAGCCGATCTCGTG
This sequence comes from Chloroflexi bacterium UBA6077, assembly GCA_002436065.1. Lineage (GTDB taxonomy): Bacteria > Chloroflexota > UBA6077 > UBA6077 > UBA6077 > UBA6077. The sequence continues at coordinate 71,644 of DIXP01000099.1, read as the reverse complement.
GGTGCCGCCGTCGGGCGTGCGGACACCGTTGGCGAAGGAGAAGATCTGGGATTTGTAACCCTTGTCCGGCTGCAGCACCACCTCCACGGTGACCTCGTCCTTCGCCTTGGCGATGGAGATCGGGTGCTTGAGGATGGGCGCGGCCGTCGCCGTGGAGAGGGTGGTGACGTAGTCGGCCAGACCGTTTTCCGAGTGGAGGACCCGGCGAACGGCCTTCTTGCTCTCCTCGTCCCAGTACTCGAGGTCGATCCACAGCCCTCGGTTCAGGCAGGCTGTCGCCTCCAGGCGGGACAGCAGCGCCTCCACGTCGTAGGATGCGTCCTCGTCGAAGATCGCCGGGTCGGCCATCCAGGAGAGCTGGGTGCCGCGCAGTTCGGGGTCGCACGAGTCGACCTCGTAGTTGAGGGCCTCGCCCTGGCGAAAGCGCTGGTGGAAGTGCCGGCCGTCCCGCCAGATGTCCACGTCGAGTTCGTATGAGAGGGCGTTGATCACGGTGAGGCCGACGCCGTGGAGGCCGCCGGCCTGCTTGTAGGCCCCCGCCTCGAACTTGCCGCCGCTGAAGGGCTTGATGAAGATCCAGGTGGCGGTGGGCAACACGGTCCCGCCCCACTCCTTGGGGTCAATGGGGATGCCCCGCGCCTCGTCGCGCACGGTCACCCGGTTGTCCCGGTCGATGGAAACGGCCATGCGATCGCCGTGGCCCGCGTTGAACTCGTCGACGACGTTGTCGATCGCCTCGTATACCAGGTGGAGCAGCCCGGAGGCGGAGGTGCTGCCAATGTACATCCCCGGGCGCTGGCGGATGTGCTGGACCCCTTCCAGGATCTGGATCTGGTCGCCTGTGTATTCCTTTGGATCGGCGACGACGGTGGCTGATCCGTTCCCGTTCCGGCCGTTGCCGTTCTTAGGCGTAGCCTGTGCAGGCTCTGGGACGGCCTGGACCGCAGTGTTGGCGACCGTTACTTTGGGTGTGCGCGCCTCGAGGTCGAGCAGGGTTGGGGCCGCCTTCAGGGTAGACAGAGCGCCGCCGCCCACGGAAGCTCGGGGTGTTGGTTCCTTCGCGGCCTTATTCGATGCCGAGCCGGCCTTGCTCGTGGGTGCCGACGGCCTAGCTTTGGACTCGGATTCCCTCTTGGTCTTCTCGGTCCTGGGCGGGGTTGCCGCCTTCGCGGCCTTCTTGGTCTTGGTGGCCTTCTCTGTAGGCGCGGCCTTCTTCGCCTTGGCTTCCGCGTCCCAGGCCATGACCAGCTGCTGGGGATCGGGTTCCTTGAGAGAGGAAGAGAGATCCCTCCTGGTCTTGCCCGAGGGCGCATCGCCGAAAACCTTGACTGCCAAAGAGACAATCCTCCATGGGGAGAGGAGACTGGGTTGCCCTCCGAGGGAGGGCCTCAGGATGCTGGAAGGCATCCGTGTGGGTGAGGGCGGCCATCAACTACCTGGCCGACCGCGCGCATATTAACAGAAACGGTCGGCGCGCAACACCCACGGCGCCAGCCATTAGCGACTATAGAACGGTTGTTCGCCTATCCTATTGTATTGCTTTGGGGCCGTGTGTGCAAGTGGAGGCGCCAGGGGGATTCCAGGGGCCTCGTCGAAGCTACTCATGTCGCGTTGGCGCCGTCCTGTCGCCATTCAGACTTCATTACCCGTATAATCCCCCCCAATCTGGATCTGGGCTTGAGGTCTGTTGGAAGAGCAGCGGCTCATTTCGCTCAAGGAGGCAGCGGCCCGCTTCCCGATCAGTCAGTCCCATCTCGCGCTGCTCGCCAGGACAGGCCGGCTGAAGGCAAGAAAGATGGGTAGAGACTGGTTCACGACCGACGAAGCCGTTGCTGAATACCTAGCAGACACGGAATTGCGGAGCAAGGACCCGTACAAGAGAAAACACGGTTGACACTATAATAGATAGGCATTATAGTGCTCTAGCGACTGGCGAAGCGGAGGGCTAGCTATCTTGGGCATCCCCGGACCCATCCTGGTAGCCGGCGAAGATCCCCTCATCCGGGACCTACTACGCACATTGCTAGAATCCTCCGGCTACGAGGTGATCGCGACCTCGGATCAAGCGGACCTGCCCCATCAGGTAGCGCCTTCTCTTGCCCTGCTTGACCTGGATCCCATTACCTGGGCAGGAGGCGAACGGCTCCGCCAGCTCTATGACACGCTGGAGAATTGCCTGCCCATCATCGCGCTGACGGCTCAAGACGACCTGAGCGAACTCGCTCTCCGGTTCGATGCGTGTCTCTGGTTCCCCAAGCCGTTCAGCATCGACCACCTCCTCCAGGTTGTCCGGCATCTGTCGGTACGGTCTTGAACCCCCACGACTGCCGCCACCATCTCTTTAGTCTCCTCTTCGCGTCGTCCCTGTCCGGAAGCTGTTGACAGCCGCCCCTTCAGCTGTGTAGGATTTCTACTTTCTCGCTGATGCCCGTCAGTCTGGCTAGAGCGGGCTGTTCGTTTTATCGGTGGTCCTCTCTGGAGACCCCTCGACCTTTTGAAATCCTGGCGCCCAGAGGTCTGCCATGCTAAGTCTTCCCGATCTGACCCCTTCCCGCGAGCAGCGGCTCAAGGAGTTGGCCCACGATCTGGTCAACTCTGCCTATCTGCGTGGCGACTTCATCCTCAGTTCCGGTGTTCGCAGCCGCTACTTCTTCGATAAGTATCTTTTCGAGACCAAGCCCGGTATCCTTCGCCGAATTGCCACTTTCCTAGCAGAGATGATCCCGCCCGGGGTGGACCGATTGGCGGGTATGGAGATGGGAGCCGTGGCGCTGGCCACGGCGGTGTCGCTGGAGACGGGGCTGCCCTTCGTCATCATGAGGCGGGACGCGAAGATGGATGCGGTGCGCTTGGTGGAGGGAGAGCTGTATCCCGGCGAGCGAGCTGTGGTGATCGAAGATGTCGTCACCACCGGCTCCCAGTCGATACGAACGGCGAGACAGCTGGCCAAGGCGGGAGCCCAGGTTCCGCTCATTCTGGCAGTCATCGACCGGGAGGAGGGCGCGGCCCAGAACATCGCCGCCGCCGGGTTCGCCCTGCGAACCCTCTTTCATCGAGGCGAACTGGAGCTTCGGGAGACATGAGTGCAATGGAAACGTCTGAGGTCTGGGATATTCTGGAGCGGGGCGGAGCCATCGAGACCGGGCACTTCCAGTCACCGGGAGGTCATTCGTCCGTACGGTTCCACAGCTACAACGGTCTCCTCGATCCTCGAGGCGCAGAGGCCCTTGGGGTGGCGCTGGCAGGGAAGCTGAGGGAGTCCGGGGCGACCGCGGTGATGGTGTGGGAGGAGTTGGAGGATCTGCTCCTCGGCTTCGTCGTAGCCAGGGAGTTGGGATGTACTCTGGTGCGCGCTTACAACGATGCAGGGCTGGTGGGGGACTCCCCGGAGCTGCCGGCGGGCAGCAAGTCTGTGCTGGTTGCGGATCAGTTCGTCGATGAGGGTGCGGTTCGTGCCGTCCGGGCGCTGGTGGAGAACAGGGGCGGTAGCCTACTGAGCCTTGGTGTGCTGGTGGATCGCGGCGTTGTTGCTGGCCTTCCTAGTGTTGCGCTCGTCTCGGCTTCCGAGAACAGCTATCTCCCCGGGCAGTGCCCCCTATGTCAGCAGGGCATTCCCCTCGCATCAGCCTCTTCCCTAGAGGGCTCCGATCATGGATCTGCGTAGCGCCCCCTCCAACCCCGACATTGTGATAGGGGAGCCGCTGCCAATCGTGAAGCCCGATCCTCAGCGTCTGGTGGCCAACCTGCGCGCGATCAATGAGATCGGGTCCGACCCCGCAGGGGGAGTCACTCGCCTCGCCTTCACTCCTCAGGAGAGACAGTCTCACGACCTGGCGGCCGAGTGGCTGCGCGATTTGGGGTTCGAGGTCCGAGTCGATGCGGTGGGCAACACTATCGGCCGGCGGCAGGGGAGCCGAACGGGGACTCACGCGATTGCCTTGGGCTCCCACCTCGACACTGTTCCCTGCGGCGGTGGTTTCGACGGCACCGTGGGTGTGGTGGGCGCCGTGGAAGTGGTGCGAATGCTGGATACGGCGGGCCTGGGGTTGGAGAGCCCACTAATGGTGGTGATCTTTGCCGGCGAAGAGGGCGCCCGCTTCGGGGAGCCCTGTATCGGCAGCAAGGCGGCGGCTGGCATGTTGACGGAGCAGAAGCTGCGGCGCCTCCAGGATGACGGGGGCGTCACCCTGGCGGATGCCATGGCGAGCGTAGGGATGGAGCCCCACCGTTTGCAGACGGCCCGATGGGATCCGGCGACCGTGGCAGCCTTCCTGGAACTGCACATCGAGCAGGCTCGGGTATTGGAGTCCGGGGGCCAGGCCGTTGGGCTGGTGGATGTGATCTCTGGCAGCACGCGGTTGAAGCTGGATATCCTGGGTCGGGCAGAGCACTCCGGTGGCACCCCCATGGAGCTTCGGAGGGACGCCATGGCGGCTGCTGCGGAGATCATCCTGGGGGTGGAAGGCTTGGCCAACGACCATAGGCATCGTGGCACGCGGGCCACCGTTGGCAGGCTGGAGGTTCGGCCCAACAACATCACAACCATCCCCGGCCGCGTCAACTTCGCTGTGGACGTTCGTGACGTGGACACCGATCGACAGCGGGCTGCCGCCCGGGAGATCGTGGAGCGGGCATACTGGATTTGCGAGCGACGTGGCGTGGAACTTCGGGTGGAGGTGATGGCCGATACCTCTCCTGCCGTCTTGCCTGTGTGGTTGCGAGATCTAATGGGCAAGAGCTGCTCTGACCTCGGCGTGGGTTTTCGTACCTTGGCCAGTGGCGCGGGTCACGATGCCGCCATCGTCTCTCGGCTTGTGCCTGCCGGCATGCTGTTGATCCCCTGTCAGGATGGGCTTAGCCACGTCCCCGAGGAGTGGGCCAGCGTCTCCGACATAGTCCGGGGCGTGGAGGTGTTGTTCCACGTGGTCCTAAAGTTGGATGCCTTCCTGGCGAGGTGGGGCTGATCCCGACGGGCCATGGGCCGCTTCTCGAATTAATTTCGAAGCCCTGCTCGGCTGTGTCGCCGAAATTGGTGAAGGAGGCAAGGATCTTTGATTACCGCGATTCGTGCTGGACAACTCATCGATGGCAAGGGGGGCCCCCCTCTGCGAGATGCCGTTGTGCTGGTAGAGGGACAGCAGCTTAAGGCAGTCGGGCAGGGAATCCCCGTGCCGTCGGATGCCGAGGTAGTAGACCTGAGCGATCTTACCCTGCTGCCAGGCTTCGTCGATGCCCACACCCACATCTCCATCATCCCGGGGCTGGGCGACCAGATCGGCCAGTTGAAACAGGGCCCCGTGCCGCAGTTGATGCGTGTGGTGGGGAACGTGCGCCGCATGCTCCGCTCCGGGGTTACCACGGCCAGGATCATGGGAGAGGAGCACTTCCTGGACGTGGATGTGCGCAAGGGCATCGAGGCAGGCCTGTTTGTGGGCCCTCGCCTCGTGATCTCCACCCGGCCCATTACACCCTCTAACGGCCACGGCGCGGCGCTGACCCTGAGCGATGGTTCTGATGAGGTGCGACGCACCGCCCGGCAGAACCTCAAGGCTGGAGCTGACTTCCTGAAGCTGTTTGCCACGGGAGGGATGTCGAGCTCCGTGGGAGTGGACAAGGTATGCTTTGGTGATGCTGAGATAGCAGCCATCGTCGAGGAGGCGGAGCGCGGAGGAACCTACGTTGCCGCTCATGCACATGGTGGCATGGGTATGAGGAAAAGCCTCGAGCTAGGTGTGCGCACCATCGAGCATGCCGCTCTCGCCGACCCAGAGTTGATCGAGCTGGCCATCAAGAAGAACGCATGGCTCGTGGGCAACTTCGCCATCGGGTTCCATCCGGATGGCATCGAGAAGGGCGATTTCCATATCCCGGAGATCAGAGAGAAGGTGTTGCGGGCGAGGCAGGTGCGGCGCAAGGTGTGGGGTGACATCCTCAAGTCGGGTGTCCGATGGGCGCTGGGCACCGATTCCATGCACGGCTACCTGCCTTTCGAGGCCAAGATGGTGGTCGAGTTCGGCGCCGGCAACATGGACGCCATCATGGGGATGACCAGCCGAGCCGCTCAGGTAGCCCGAGTGGATGACAGGGTAGGAACCATAGAGGCCGGTAAGTACGCCGACCTGGTTGGTGTGCGGGGAGACCCTACACTGGACATCGAGGCTCTCACACAGGTTGGGTTCCTTATGAAGGACGGCAAGCGGTACGACCATCTTTCCATCGACTAGCGGAATTGGTAATACTACGTGCTGGATACCCCCTGCTGGCCAGCGGTAGCTATCGGAAAGCCGCCGGGGTCCAGAAACGACGCCGTGCGGCGCCACATAGATCACATAGCAGATAGCCACATAGATCACATAGCAGATAAAGGAAGAGATGATGGCAGGCAACGATACGGGAGAGTCTAAGGCTCTCAATGGGACCATGAATCGCCGTGGCTTCTTGAAGCTAGCCTCGGCGTTTGGGCTGACGCTGGGAGGTGGGGCGCTGCTGGCGGGGTGCCAGTCCGCACCTGCCACTCCCTCCAGCCCCGCGGGCGCAACGGCAGCGCCGGCAGCGCCCGCTACGACGGCGATAAAGCCCATCGCCACCACCGCCGCGGCCGCCGCTGCTGCCGCGCCGCGCAAGGGTGGAATCTTCAAGGTCCCGGTAAACGCGGACGTGACCCCATGGCCGCCGATCGGGCAGCTCTCGAACCTTATGGTGAACAAGTCGATCTTCAACGGGCTTGTGAGGTACAGCCCGGAGGACTGGACTCCACAGCCCGACCTCGCTGAGAAATGGGAGGTCTCCAAGGATGGTCTGACCTGGACCTTCTACCTCCGGAAGGGAGTGACCTGGCACGACGGCAAGCCCTTCACCGCAGAGGACGTCAAGTTCTCCATTGCTGCCTATGCCGACCCGAAGGTAAACAGCACCCTCCTCGGCAACTTCAAGCCGGTGTCCAAGATCGACGTCGTCGATGCCAACACGGTCAAGGTCACTACAAGTCAACCCTACGGCTCCTTTCTGGAGCTGCTGGGCTACCTGGCGTTCATGATGCCGAAGCATCTGCTGGAGGGGCAAGAGTTTACTCCCAGCAAGTTCCCGCAGGAGTTCATCAAGAATCCGATAGGGACGGGGCCGTTCAAGTTCGTTGAGAACGTGCCTGGCAGCCACGTGACGTTGGCCGCGAACGAGAACTATCACGAGGGCAGGCCATACCTCGACTCGGTGCTGTTCAAGGTAGTGAGAGACCTCAACTCCACGATCGCGCAGGTGAAGACCGGCGAGTTGGACGTAGCGTTCCCATCGGTGGCGCACCTGGCATCCCTGGAAGGCGCGTCCAACCTCAATATCGTTGAGCGAGGGCTGATGGACTTCCGGTTCTTTGGGTTCAACTACCGGCACGCGCAGTTTGGGCCGTGGTTCAGCCAGAAGGCTGTGCGGCAGGCGATGGCGCACGCTATCGACTCGAAGGGCATAGTGGAGCAGGTGACGAAGGGTAGGGGCGTACGGAGCAACGGGCCTCTGCCGCCCGCGCTGAAGAAGTGGTACGTCAAGGACGCTCCCACCTTCGATTACGATCCCGAGAAGGCGAAGAAGATGTTGGCCGAGGCTGGGTTCAAGGCCGGGTCTGACGGCGTCTTGGCGAAGGATGGCCAGCGCTTCTCGTTCCTGTTCTTCACGGACCAGGGGCAGCCCGACCGGCAGCAGACCTCGCTGATCGCGCAGCAGAACCTGAAGGACGTTGGGATCGACGCGCAGTTCAACGCGCTGGAGTTCAACGACTTCATGAACCGGATTAGGGTGTCCAAGGACTTCGCCGCGGTGTGCCACGTCTACATAACGCCGCCGACGCCGGCTCTTCATTCCTATTGGCAGACGAACGGTTCGACCAACGAGTGGGGCTACTCCAACCCCGAGGTCGACAAGCTGTTCGATCAGGGTGCGCAGGCGTTCGACGACGTCAAGCGCGTGGAGATCTACAAGAAGCTGTACACCATAATCGCCGAGGAGCAGCCCGCACTTTACCTCTACCATCCCTACGAGCTTCAAGCAGTGAGCAAGAAGGTCCATGGGTGGGCGGAGACCCACTATCGCGATGCTCTTCTCTACCTGAACAAGGTGTGGCTGGACGGATAGGAGGGACGCGACTATGCCTTCAACGACCGGTGTCTCCGAGCAGCGTGTTCTGGACGAATTCCTGCGGTTGGTCCAGATCGATTCCGTTACCTTCGAGGAAGCCGCCGTTGCAACCGTTCTGGAGGAGAAGCTGAGGAGACTCGGCTTCGAGGTCTTGAACGACCGCACCGGCCCATCGACGGGGAACTTGATCGCCCGTATGCCCGGTACTACGAAGGGGACTCCCATTGTACTGAATGCCCACATGGATACGGTGGAGCCAGGCCGTGGGATCAGACCGGTCGTTGAGGGCAAGGTCGTTCGTAGCTCCGGCAACACGGTCCTGGGTGGGGACTGCAAGGCTCCCATTGCTGCCATCTTGGAGGGCCTTCGGGCCGTCCTGGCGGCAGGGGCGCCCCGCCCCGACCTGGAGATCCTGTTCACCTGGGCGGAGGAGCGCTCCCACCTGGGGGCCAGGGCGCTGGATATGTCCCTTCTCAAGGGAAAGCTGGCTTTCTCGCTGGATGCCTCCCAACCTATCGGCACCCTGTTCGATAGCGCACCGGGCTATTGGTCCCTGTTGGCGACCTTCAACGGGAAGGCTGCTCACGCCGGTGTCACGCCGGAGAAAGGGATAAATGCCCTGGTGGCAGCCTCCAGAGCCATCGCCCGAATGCCTCTCGGTCGCATCGATGATGAGACCACGGCGAATATCGGCCTCATCACCGGCGGCACGGTTCGCAACACCGTTCCCGCAGTGGTTCGCATCGAGGGAGAAGCCCGGAGCCGGGACGATTCGAAACTGGCTGCTCAGGTGGAAACCATGTCGGCGGCGATGCGCGAGGAGGCAGCCAAGCTGGGTGTTGTCCTGGAGATGCAATTCAAGGAAGAGTACAAGCCATATCGCCATTCTCCGGATTCACTGGTGGTGGTGGCTGCCGGCCGTGCTCTTTCGAGGCTGGGACTCCCCGTCTCGATTGTCCCTACAGGTGGTGGCAGCGATGCCAACGATCTGAATGCCAAGGGGCTTCCGACGGTGGTGATGGGGTGCGGCATGGTGGACACTCATACCCTGGAGGAGAGCTTCGCCGTGGCGGATCTGGTTATGCTGTCAAGGGTGGTCACATCCCTGATAGCCGAAGCCGCAGAATTAGAGTATTGACAATCGCAGACCATCAATGTACATTCCGAGCGCGGGCAGGGCTACCGCAACTCTGCCCCTATCTGTTGATGCGCTCCCGATCGTCAGCATTGGGGCAACAGATGCAGTACTCGGGACACATAGGTGGTGGCCAACCCATTAAGGCAATGATGCCTTCCCCCTGGTAATGTGGCCATGAGCAGGCAGCCAAGCTTCTGCCCAGCGCGTCTCTCAGTCGCAACGGGCTGCCTGATAGTCGCACACCGCTTCGCGCGCCTTGTCTCGTACAGGTAGTTTCCGATCAGTAGCTCCTATCGGGATCCGCACCCTGTCTTGGCCTTTGTGCGAAATGTACAGTGCCCTGCCCTCGGTTTCATGTGAGTGGCACCTGGAAAGCAGGTCGTGACTCGCATAACCTTGGCGAATGGTAGCTGCGAGGGTAGTGGAGCGCTGTAGACGGTACTCCTTGCAGGGTCTTATCCCGATCCGATTGTTCTCTCTAGTGCACGCGAGCCCGGAGAATTTCCTATCTTCAACCTTGGACATGGGAGGATTGTGTCATGTCTGTGGTCCCTCTTAGCCACGAGGAGAAGGCGCTGGTCGAGGAGGTGTCGGCGGATCAGTTGATGGACTCGACCAGGACTATAGCCCAGTGGGTGCGACTCTCGGGCACGCCGGAGGAGGCCCAATCCTTCGCGTGGATGGAGACTCAGCTCAAGGAGTACGGTTTGGAGACTAGGATGTACTCCTTCCCAGCCCTGGTCTCATGGCCGGAGGCCGCTTCCCTTACTGTAACCACCAGCGATGGCGCCTCCTTCGAGGTGGAGTGCGCTACCCATGGCTTCGCCCTCTCGACCCCTCCGGATGGGATGGAGGATGAGTTGGTCTACGTCGGCCGCGGCACCGACGAGGAGTTGGCGAAGATCGACGTTCGTGGCAGGATCGTGCTGGTGGACGGATTGGCGGCGCCGAATCGGGGGATAGTAGTGGAAGCTGCCGGCGTCGCAGCCTCCATCTGGATCGCGGGCCAGAGGCTGCACGAGAGGTTGATGACGCCGATATGGGGCACCCCCACGCCTGAGACAGAGCACTTGCTCCCCAAGACTCCTTCCATCTCCATCAAGGGCCTCGATGGAGCCCGCATCAAGGAGGCTATGCAGCGGGGCCCGGTTCGGGTGAAGCTGGTGACCAAGGTGTTCCAGGACTGGAAGGATATTCCTGTCCTCACCGGCGATCTGCGACCCGGGATCGATGGGCCTGAGGCGGGCAGCTACGTCCTGCTGAGCGGCCACGTAGACTCCTGGTACTACGGTGCTATGGATAACGGCAGCGCCAACGCCACACAGTTGGAGGTGGTTCGGCTGTTGGCCGAGCGCCGCTCTTCTCTCCGTCGTGGGGTCCGAGTGGCCTTCTGGTCGGGCCATTCCCAGGGGCGCTACGCCGGCTCCGCTCGCTATGCCGATCACATGTGGCAGGATCTCCACGACAGCTGCGTTGCCCACGTGAATGTCGACTCCACCGGTGGAAAGGGTGCAACGGTGCTCACCGAGGGCAACAGCATGGCTGAGACGCGCGATTACGCCAGCGACGTGATCGAGTTGATGGCCGGCCAGCGGCTGTCCCCCCGGCGCTTCGGTCGGTCTGGCGACCAGTCTTTCTGGGGCCACGGCATACCTTCCCTCCTGATGACGCTGTCGGAGCAGCCGCCCGAGGCAGCCGACCCGGTGCTGGCGGCCCTCTTCAAGCAGATAAGTGGTGGCCATGGCAAGAGCGGTGGGCTCGGCTACTGGTGGCACACCCCCGAAGACACTGTGGATAAGATCGATCCGGAGTTCCTCAAGCGTGACACGGCTATCTACGCCCTACTTACCTACCGCTTGTGCGCTCCAGCCATTCTGCCTCTCAACTACGGGGCGGTGGTGGAGGAGTTGAAGGCTATCGTGGCAGACCTGCAGGCCAAGGCCGCTGGGGAGTTTGACCTCTCTCCTGCGGTTGAGCAGTTGGTGCCTCTCGGGGTGGCTATGGAGAAGCTGCATGTGCGGATCGCGAAGGTTCACCAGACCGATGCGACCGAAGAGACGGCCAGTAGGTTGAATCGTTGCCTGATGGATGTGGGTCGGGCCCTGATTCCGATCAACTACGCCCGCATGGGGCAATTCGACCAGGATCTGGCGGTGCCTACGCAGCCGATTCCCGGACTGCAGGCGGCTGCCAAGCTCGCATCAATGGCGAACGGCAGTAGCGAGAAGTACTTCCTGCTCACCCGGCTGACTCGGGAGCGGAACCGAGTTGTCCATGGTCTCATTTCGGCGACCCGTGCCGTGGAGTCGACCCTGCTGCATCTGCCAAAGGACTAGACAGTCCACTGGCCGCATTGAGCTGCGCCTACACCAGAAAGGATGGAACAGGTGTCTAACGAGGACTGCGAACTGCTTGGAAAGCCGGAAAAGACAATGGATCGCCGCCAGTTCCTGAAGCTGGCCTCGGCCTTGGGGATAACCCTCGGTGCGGGATCCGCCTTGGCCGGCTGTCAATCGGCTCCGGCGCAGCCGACCTCAGCCCCAGCACCGCAGGCGGCGACCGCGGCCCCCGGTGCTCCGGCGGGCGTCCCCACCTCGACGCCTGCGCCTGTGACCGGCCAGGCCAAGCGCGGGGGCACCCTCAAGTTCCCTGTGGATGCCAACGTCACGCCTTGGCCACCCATCGGCCTGCTGCAGAACCTGCTGGTGAACAAGACCATCTTCAATGCCCTCTGCCGCTACAGCGCGGAGGACTGGTCGCCCCAGCCGGACCTGGCAGAGAAGTGGGAGGTCTCCAAGGACGGTCTCACCTGGACCTTCTATCTCCGCAAGGGCGTGGAGTGGCACGACGGCAAGCCCTTCACCTCGGCGGACGTCAAGTTCACTATCGAGCTGTTCAAGGACCCCAAGGTCGCTAGCTCCTTCCGCGGGAACGTGCTCGCCATCGAGAACGTCGAGATCGTGGACACTCACACCGTCAAGATGGTGACGAAGTCTCCCAACTCGGCGCTGCCCGAGGTGCTGGCATACCTCATCTTTATGATGCCGAAACACCTGCTGGAAGGTGGGGATTACACCCCCACCAAGTTTCCCGAGGCGTTCATCAACAAGCCGATTGGCACTGGACCATTCAAGTTCCAGGAGCATGTACCGGGCGACCATCTGACCGTCGTCGCCAACGAAAAGTACTACGAGGGCAGGTCCTACCTCGATTCGATCATCTTCAAGATCGTCCGCGACGGCAACTCGAGGGTGGCCCAGGTGAAGACGGGCGAACTGGATGTGGCCTTCCCCAACCTCTCACAGCTGGCGGCGCTCCAAGGTGCGGCTAACCTCACCGTCGTCAATCGGCGCCGCATGGACTACCGCTTCCTGGGCGCCTGGTACAAGAATTCGAAGATCGGTCCCTTCTTCTCCGAGAAGAAGTTCCGACAGGCCCTTGCCTACGCCATCGATGCTAAGGGCATCATCCAGCAGGTGACGGGCGGCAACGCCGACCGGAGCAATGGCCCACTACCTCCCGCTCTGAAGAAGTGGTACGTCAAGGACACACCAAGCTTCGACTACGATCCGAACAAGGCTGGTCAGATGCTGGCCGACCTCGGCTTCAAGAAGGGCGCCGACGGTATCATGGAGAAGGGCGGGTCAAAGCTCTCCTTCGAGTGTCTGACGGACTCCGGACAGCCGGATATGATTCAGGCCACCCTGATCATGCAGCAGAACATGAGGGACATCGGCATCGGCATGGAGGTGAAGCCCTCGGAGTTCAACCAGGTGGTCGATGCCTATCGTGTAAAGAACGAGTTTGAGACCATTTCCTGGCTGTACGTGACCCCCTCATCGCCCGACCAAAGCACCTACTGGATGACTGGGTCATCCCTGAACCACTGGACCTACAGCAACACGGAGATCGACAGTCTGTACAAGGAGGCGCTCAGCACCTTCGAGGAGCCCAAACAGAAGGAGTTGTACACCAAGCTGTACACGATCCTGGCCGATGACCAGCCGGTGAACTTCTTGTACCATCCTCACGAGTTCCAGGCCATCAGCAAGAAGGTCAAGGGCTGGCCCGAGACCCACTACCGCGATTGCGCCCTTTGGCTCCACAAGGTGTGGCTTGAGGGTTAGTTTTGGAGGTGGGGACACAATACCCATGGGTGTTGTGTCCCCTTGGGAGGACCTATCATGTCCCTGAGTCCGGATATCGAGCGAGCTATCGAGCAGCGACGTGAGCAGTTCCTGGACGTATTGTTCCGTTTGCTGAGACAGCCTTCCATCAGCACTCAGAATGTTGGGGTTGATGAGTGTGCCGAGCTGTGCAAGGGCATCATGGAAGATCACGGCATCTCTGCGCGCGTTCTCTCCACCAATGGGCTTCCGGTGGTCTACGGCGAGCGCTACGTTGGGGAGGATGCCAATACCCTGCTGATCTACGGCCACTACGACGTGCAACCGCCTGAGCCCTACGAAGCCTGGGTCTCGCCCCCCTTCGAGCCGACGATCCGCGATGGACGCATCTATGCTAGGGGCGCCGGCGACAACAAGGGACAGTTCCTGTGCCACATCCTGGCCATCAAGATGCTAGCAGACATGGGCCAACTGCCCAGACTTAACATAAAGGTAATCCTGGAAGGGGAAGAGGAGTCATCCAGCCCGAACCTGCCGGCCTTCATAGAAAGCCACAAGGATCTCCTGAAGGCCGACCTAATGTTTGCTGCCGATGGGCCTGGCCACCTGTCTGGCCGTCCGGTCGTCTTCTTCGGCATGCGGGGCAATCTCAAGATGGAGCTGGAGGCCGTCGGACCAAACCGGGACCTTCACTCGGGCAACTTCGGCGGCCCCGTTCCCAATCCCGCGTGGAAGCTGGTAGACCTGCTCAGCACCATGCGTTTTCCTGATGGCCGGGTTACCATCGAGGGCTTCTACGATGGCGTCGTACCCCCCACGGACTACGAGCGGGAGTGGGTGGGCAAGATGCCCTACGACGAAAAGGCTTTCAAGGAGAACCTGGGCATCACCGAGTTCGATGGACCCAAGGAGCTCTCCTACTACGATAAGCTCATGTTCCAGCCAACCCTCAGCATCACCGGCATCGCCAGCGGCTACGCGGGCAAGGGAGCCAAGTCGGCCGTCCCCTCCAAAGCGGTGCTCAAGCTCGAGACGAGGCTCTGCTACAAGATGGACCCCGACGACGTCTTCGCCAAGATCAAGCGCCACGTGCAGCGATACGCTCCCGATGTGTCGATCCGGAAGCTAGCGGCGACCAGGCCTTCCAAGACCTCCCTGGATCTGCCGGTGTCGCGGATGATGATCAAGGCCGTGGCCGACGCTTACGGCATCGAGCCGGTGGTTCAACCATTGCTCGGCGGCTCCAGCCCGAACTATCTGTTCACCGACGTCCTGAAGCAGCCCGCCATATGGGTTACCTATGGGCCGCACGACGAGAACAACCACTCGCCCAACGAGAACATCACACTCGAGTCCTTTTTCAACGGCATTCGGAACAGCGCGCTGGTGTTGCAGCGCTTCGCCGTGATGCCCAAGAGCGAGTTGGGGCGTTAGTCCTGAGTCTTGCTTCCATGCGGCGTCACCTGACACCCTGAGCAACGCACGGGCCTCGAAAAGTATTCTCCCGCCAACGGCGATTGAGAGAGTGTGCTTTGGCGCTGCGGTCCCTCGGTAATGAGGGATTCGATGGAAGCCGGGTTGGAGCTATTTAGCGCGCCGGAAAGGACGGCGCACTTATGGCGACTATAGAAAAGGGAGATAAAGATGGACACACGGGACAGCGATCAAAGATCAGAGAAGACCAATCGCCCAATTAACCGTCGACAGTTCCTGAAGCTGGCCTCCGGCATGGGGATCGCGTTGGGAGCGGGCTCCTTGCTGGCGGGGTGCCAGTCGGCACCTGCTCAGCCGGCGGCGCCTACCAGCGTGCCCGCCGCCAAACCAACCACGGCTGGTGCTGCCCCTGCGTCCGCGACGGTCGCTCCCGCGTCGGCTCCCGCCGGCACCCCCAAGAAGGGTGGAATCCTGAAGATCCCGGTCACAGCCGACGTCAATCCGTGGCCGCCAATCGGCTTGATCCAGAACCTCATGGTAAACAAGTCGATCTTCAACGGCCTGGTAAGGTACAGCGCTTCCGACTGGTCGCCTCAGCCCGACCTGGCCGAGAAGTGGGAGGTGTCCAAGGATGGCCTCACCTGGACCTTCTTCCTGAAGAAAGGGGTTACCTGGCACGACGGCAAGCCCTTCACCGCCGAAGACGTCAAATACTCCATCATGACCTACGCCGACGAGAAGGTGAACAGCATTCTGCGGGGGAACCTCTCTCCGATTACCAAGATCGATATTGTCGATCCGCACACCATCAAGTTGACTACCAAGGAGCCCTATTCGGCCCTCGTCGAACTGCTGGGATACCTCACCTTCATGCTCCCGAAGCACTTGCTGGAGGGTCAGCAGTTCACTCCCAGCCAGTTCCCTCAGGACTTTATCAAGAAGCCGATCGGGACTGGCCCTTTCAAGTTCGTGGAGAACATTCCGGGCAACAACGTTACCCTTGCGGCCAACGACAACTACCACGAGGGCAGGCCCTACCTGGACTCGGTGGTCTTCAAGGTCGTTCGCGATCTCAATTCCACGATAGCCCAGGTGAAGACCGGGGAGTTGGACCTGGCCTTCCCCACTGTGGCCCAGCTTCCGGCGCTGGAGGGTACCCCCAATCTCAACATCATCGAGCGAGGGGTGCCGGAGTTCCGTTTCTTCGGAATGAACTACAAGGACAAGGATTTCGGCCCCTGGTTCGCCGACAAGAGGGTGCGCCAGGCGTTAGCCCACGCGGTCGACACCAAGGGTATCATGGAGCAGGTGGCCAAGGGTAAGGCTCAGCGCAGCAATGGACCCATCGCACCGGCCTTCAAGGACTGGTACGTCAAGGACGCCCCCACTTTCGACTACGACCCGGAAAAGGCGAAGCAGATACTGTCCGACTTCGGTCTGAAGCCTGACGCGGACAAGATACTCGCCAAAGACGGCAAGAAGTTCGCCTTCGCTTTCATGGTGGACCAGGGCCAGCCGGAGCGGCAGCAGACCTCGCTGATTATCCAGCAGAACTTCAAAGATATCGGAATCGATGCTAAAGTAGATGCCCTGGAGTTCAACGAGTTCATGCGGCGGGAGCGGGTGAGCAAAGAGTTCGTGGCCGTCTGCTTCTACTACATGATGCCCACCACGCCGGCCCTTCATTCCTACTGGCAGACGAACGGATCGACCAACGAGTGGGGCTACTCCAATCCCGAGGTAGACAAGCTGTTCAGCGAGGCTCTCACGCTGTTCGAGCCGGAGAAGCGGAAAGAGGTCTACCAGAAGGTCTACAAGATCCTGGCCGAGGAGCAGTCCGCGCTCTTCCTCTACCACCCGAACGAGCTGCAGGCGGTAAACAAGAGGGTGAAGGGATTCGCGGAAACCCACTACAGAGATGCTCTGCTCTACCTCAACAAGGTGTGGGTGGACGCGTAACCATCGTACTTGCTTACGCATACTCGTGGGCCCTTTCCGTGGCCCACGAGTATGCCGATCGTATAAGCAGGATAGTGAGGAGGATGCTATCCATGGGACCTACCGAGGCTTTGGCGGCTTTTGCCGTTGGAATGGATGGCCGCTCTATGCCGGTGGCGGCGGTGCATAATACTCGACGCGCTATCCTCGACTGCCTTGGGGTGGCGCTGGCGGGGTCGCTGGAACCGGCCGCGCGGATCGTGACCGATCAGGTTCTCAGCCAGGGGGGCACGAACGAGAGCACTATTTGGGGGAGAAGTGCAGCCACCCGGTGCACCGCTCAGGGCGCGGCGCTCGCCAACGGTACTGCTGCCCACGTCCTCGACTACGACGACTACATCCACGCTATGCCAGGCCACCCGAGCGTCCCGATCCTGCCGGCGGTGATAGCTGTCGGCGAGCGGACAGGCGCCTCGGGAATGGATGTGCTGTCTGCCTTTGCCGTTGGCTTCGAGGTGGAGGCCAAGCTGGGCACCTTCTCCGGCTCGGAGTGCTACGACGTTGGCTGGCATCCATCGGGCACCCTTGGGGTGATCGGGGCGGCCGCCGCTGTTGGAAGGCTGCTGGGGCTGGACGTCGAGAAGATGCGCTGCGCCATCGGCATTGCTGTGTCCATGGCTTCCGGGGTGCGCCAGAACTTCGGAACGATGACCAAGCCCTTCCACCTGGGAATGGCCGCTCAATCGGGTATCCTCGCGGCGGAGCTGGCGCAGAGGGGGTTCACCGCGAGCCCGGTGGCCATCGAGGGCCGGTTCGGCTTCTGGGATGTCTTCGCCGGAGCCCTCAATCGCGATGGAGACGAACTGGCTAGGGTCCTTGGCAGCCCCTTCGAATCGGTGAGCCCCGGCGTCAACTTCAAGGCATGGCCCTGCTGTGCATCCACCTTTGGGGGGATCGACGCGGCGCTCAAGTTGCCACGCGGATTGACCGACGAGGCGATCGAATGCGTTAATGTGGAAGTCCCTTACATGGTGCCGATGCTGCTGATCCACCATCGTCCAACCGCCCCTCTGGCGGCCAAGTTCAGCCTGGAGTACTGCGTCTCCGTTGCGCTGCTGGACGGGCAGGTGAACCTCCGACACTTCCTCCAGGAGACGGTGGATCGGCCCGATCTTCAGTCGCTGCTGCGCCGCGTCGAGTATTGTGTGCCCGCCGAGTGGGAGAAGGGAGCAGGCCCGTACAAGGGCGGACACGCGCGAGTGGAAGTGAAGCTCAGGGATGGGGGTATCTTGAGGGCGGAGACCATGGTCCCGAAGGGTGATGCGGCCAACCCCATGGCCGATGATGAGTTGGAAGCCAAGTTCTTGGACTGTGCCGCGGTTGTCCTGGGGAAAGCTCAGGCAGCCGAGACCCTTGAACTGGTGAGGTCCCTGGAGCATCTACAGGATGTGCGGTGTTTGACTGAGAAACTGATACCGACAGCGCAGTCAAGGTAGGGAGTCTATGGGAAGATATGTTGTCAGTCGCCTTTTCCAGTCGGTGATACTGGTGGTATTCGTCAGTATGTTGACCTTTCTCCTGATCCACTCGGCGCCTGGAGGTCCGGCGGTGCTGGTGGCTGGAGACATGACCAAGGCCCAGATCGAGCAGGCGAGGAAGGAGCTGGGGCTGGATGACCCGATTCCTCTGCAGTATGCCCGCTGGGCAGGCTACGTGCTCAAGGGCAACCTGGGTATCTCCTACAGTCAGGGGCTACCCGTGGGCCAACTGATCGCGCGACGCCTTCCTGAGACCCTGGAGTTGGTGCTCACGGGACTGGCGCTGGCGGTGGTAGCGGGGGTGATGATAGGCATCGTCTCGGCGAGGAAACAGTACTCGTTGATCGACCAGCTATCGACCGGCTTCGCCTTCTTCGGGATGTCTGTTCCGGTCTTCTGGTTTGGCCTGATGCTGATCATTCTCTTCTCCGTCAATCTGAATCTCCTGCCCTCCTCAGGATCCTACACCCTGGGGACCCAGGCAAGTATCCTGGATCGGCTCTCCCACCTAGTACTCCCAGCTATTGTGCTGGCCACGGCCAATCTGGCTCAGATAGCCAGGTACACCCGCTCTAGCATGCTGGAGGTGCTGAATGCCGACTACCTCCGAACTGCGAGGGCAAAGGGGCTGAAGGAGCGAGTAGTTATGAACCAACATGCCCTCCGGAACGCCCTGATCCCCATCGTGACGGTGGTGGCGCTGATGGTACCCCGTTTGGTGAGCGGTGTGGCCATCACGGAGAGCGTGTTTGCCTGGCCGGGTATGGGGCAGCTAGCTGTGGACTCAGCCATGCAGCGGGACTATCCCGTGGTGATGGGCATCACGTTGATGGTATCCATCCTGGTGGTGATTACCAACTTCCTGACCGATCTCAGCTACCTGGTGCTAGATCCACGGGTCAAGCTCAAGTAAGGCGGGTAAAACAGTGGGAGCAGTAAGAGCCATTTCTACGACCGATAGCCTGGCGCCTCCAGCCATCCGAAAGCGACCCGGTGTGCTGAAGCGCTTCAGCCGGAACCCCTTCGCCGTTGGGGCCTTCTCCTTCCTAATCCTCGTGATCCTAGCGGCGATCTTTGCCCCGATCCTGACCCCTTACGATCCCAATCGAATCCAAATGGGGCAGACTCTGCTGACGCCCTCTGCCGAGCATTGGCTCGGCACCGATGAGAGCGGCCGAGACGAGTTTACGCGCCTGCTTTACGGATCTCGCATCTCCCTAACCATTGGTGTGGTCGCGATGCTGCTTTCTGTTACCTTAGGGACTACCCTTGGGGCGCTCGCGGGTTTCTTTGGAGGGATCATCGACGCCATCACCATGCGACTCACCGACGCCATGCTGTCGATCCCGATATTCTTCTTCTTGCTGACGGTGCTGGCGGTTTTCGGGTCGGCCGTGCCAACCATCATCATCGCCATCGGTCTCTCCAGTTGGATGACGGCCGCTCGCGTGGTGCGAGCTGAAGTGCTGCGAACCGTTAACCTGGACTACGTGACGGCGGCTCGCGCTCTTGGCGCGGGCAACTGGCGAGTGGTGTCGGTTCACCTGCTGCCCTCGGCAATCCCATCCATGATGGTGGCCTCCACCATTGGAGTGGGGCAGGCTATCCTGACCGAGTCGGCATTGAGCTACCTGGGTGTTGGTGTCCAGCCACCCGAGGCTTCCTGGGGGAACATGCTGAGCAATGCGCAGAACTACTTCTTTCCGGCCCCGATGCTGGCTATCTGGCCTGGGATGATGATTCTGTTTACCGTGCTCAGTTTCAACTTCATCGGCGATTCCACGCGCGATACCCTTAGCCCTTATCAGAACTAGCTCTTCTCCCTCTGAGAGAGGGTGAGGGCACATTCGAGCGAAGACCAGATCGCCCTCACTCCGTGAACGTGTCCTCTGGCACGTTCACACCTCTTCTAGGGGGGAGTGATTCATCTGAAGTTGGAGGGACTGCTTTGGGAGTCGAACTGAAGGACAGGGTTGCCATTGTGACGGGCGCCGCCCAGGTGATTGGCGAGGCGACGGTGTTGAAGCTTGCCGAGAGGGGCGCCACGGTCGTTGGCGTCGACGTCCTGGCCGATAGGCTCTCGGGTGTAATGGGGAGCGTCCCCGGGGGATTTGCCGTGCCGATGGATGTAACGGACGCCGAGGCCGACCGGCGGCTCGTGCAGGATGTGCATAAGCGATACGGCCGGGTCGACATCCTGGTCAACGTCGCCGGCGGCATCCTTGGGGCGCCCGCGGGGATCGAGCGTATCTCGATCAAGGATTGGCACCGGCTGCTGGATCTGAACCTCCATGCGCCTTTCTACCTCAGCCTGGCGGTTGCCCCCATCATGAAGGCCCAGAAGTGGGGCCGGATAATCACCGTGGGGTCCGGCGCCGGCCGCAGCTACAGCCGAACCGGCATCGTTCCCTACACTGCCGCGAAGGCCGGGGTGATGGGGCTGATGCGCCAGTTGGGTGTGGAGTTGGCCCCCCACAACGTTCTGTGCAACGTGGTCTCGCCCGGGATGATAGCGAGCCCCCTGGGTCGGGTGGAGATGGAGCGACGCACGGAGGAGGAGCGGGCCGCGGTGTACAGCAGCATAGCGGTAAAGCGCATGGGCGATCCGATGGAGGTTGCCAACGTCATCGCCTTTGCGGCCTCCGAGGAGGCCAGCTACGTCGTCGGCCAGACGCTCACCGTCGACGGTGGACACTGGATGTTCTAGCAGAAGGGGTAAGAGGAGCGATCACAGCTATGGCTATTATCAGTCTTCTGGCCGACACCAGGCCGGTAACCCGTCGCACTCAGGAGAAGCTGGGCAGCGGAGAGGCGGCCGTCGCGGCGATGGTGAGCGAGTTGAAGGGCAGCGACCTGGTCATCGCCAACCTGGAAACGCCGCTATCCAGGGGCGGCAACCCCGTCCCCAACAAGTATCGTAACCTCCGCTCGGACCCGGTGGTGATCGAGGACGTAAAGGCCCTGGGGATTCAGGCGGTCACCCTCGCAAACAACCACATGCTGGACTTCGGCCCCGAGGCGCTGTCGGACACCCTGGCCACCTGCAGCGCGGCGGGCGTCCCCTGCTGTGGCGCCGGCCTGGATCTGGAGGCGGCCTTCCGACCTCTCACTTTTGAGGTAAAGGGCAAGAAGATCGGGCTGCTCAACCTCGCTACCACCGTCCCGCTCGGCTACGATGCAGGCCCGGGCAGGCCCGGGCTGGCGCCGCTGCGCGTGGACGTCTCTTACGACGTGGATGCCAGCTTCCAGGTGGAGAGCCCCGGCGCCATGCCCGTCGTGCGGACCTGGGTGAGGCCCAAGGAGCAGGAGGAGCTGTGCGAGCGCATCGCCAGGCTGAAGGGCGAGGTCGACGTCGCCATCGTATCGCTGCACTGGGGCGTCCCCGATTTCTGGCTCTGCCCAGCCTATGGAATGCTGGCACAGTACCAGCAGCCGCTGGCGCACGCAATGATCGACGCCGGCGCCGACGTCGTCTACGGCCACCATTCCCATACCCTGCATCCTATCGAGCTGTACAGCGGGAAGCCCATCTTCTACAGCCCCGGCAACTTCTTCTTCGAGTTCGACTTCCCGCGTCCCTATATGGAGCGAAAGGGCTTCATCGCGAAGATCGGGGTGGATGAGGGGCTCTCCGTGGAGGTTGTGCCGCTGGTGCACGACGAACGGGGCTTCCCCAGCCTCGCCTCCGGCGCCGATGCCAAGGAGGTGCTGGGCAAGCTGGTGGATATCTCCGCTCCCCTCAAGACCGGGATAGCCATCGAAGGAGACAGGGCATACCTGCGGCTGAAGTGAGAACACAATCACCCTCTTCCAAAGGAAGAGAGGATCTCTGGTAGTTGGAGGTGAACGATGGGGGTTGAGCTTACCGGCAAGGTTGCCATCGTGACCGGGTGTGCCCAGGGTATCGGCGAGGCTGTTGCGAAGAAGCTGGCCGAGAGGGGCGCCACCGTCGTGGGCTTCGATAAGCAGGGCGAGCTTCTGGAAAAGGTGATGTCCGGCATCTCCGGAGTCCCCATGCTGGTGGATGTGACCGATGCCGAGGCAGACGAGAAGGCGGTGCAGGAAGTCTACAAGCGCTACGGGCACGTCGACATCCTGGCCAACGTGGCCGGCGGCACCGTGGGGGCCGGCCGCGGCGTGGAGGATCTGACCATCGAGGACTGGCACAGAGTGGTGGCGCTTAACCTCCATGCACCCTTCTACATGGCACGAGCAGTTGCCCCCATCATGAAGGCGCAGAAGTGGGGGAGGATAATCATAATCGGCTCGGGCGCGGGGCGCAGCCACAGCCGCAGCCGTATCATCCCATACGCCGCTGCCAAGGCCGGCGCCCACGGGCTGATGAGGCAGTTGGCCGTGGAGCTGGCCCCCTTCAACGTGCTGTGCAACGTGGTGGCTCCGGGTTTCGTCCTCAGTCCTCTCGGCGTGGAAGACTGGGCAAGGCGCAGCGAGGCCGAGAAGGAGATGGAGATGAGCACCATCTCCGTCAAGCGGCTGGCCGATCCCATGGAGATAGCCAACGTCGTTGCCTTTATGGCCTCGGAGGAGTCCAGCTACGTCGTCGGCCAGACCATCATGACCGACGGCGGCCATTGGATGCTCTAGTCGGGGACGTCACAAACAGGGCACGGTTCTGTAGGAGGCAGATATGTATCGCATTGGAATGGTCAACGTTGGGCAATCGCCCGAGATCGAGCTGATCCCCTACCTGCGGCAGGCGTTCACCAAGCCGGTTGAGGTGATCGAGAAGGGGATACTGGATGAGCTGGACCCGCAGGCTATCGCTGCTCTGGCACCGGATCCGGGCGAGGTCGGGACTGTCTCCAGGCTGCGTGATGGCTCGCTGATCCTGGTGGCCCACAGGAAGATACTCCCCCTGGTGCAGCAGACCGTCGACTACCTGGTCAAGGAGGGTGCGCAGTTCTGCGTGGTCCTCTGCGGAGCCGATTGGAGCAGCATCACCTCCTCCCGGCTGGTCGTCAACCCCGGACGGGTGTTCCCATCCATCATCTCGTCCTTGGCCGCCGGCAAGAAGCTTGGCATCATCAAGCCCTCTGCCGGCCAGATCGAGAGAGAGAAGAAGCGGTATGCCGGCCTGGGCATCGAGTCGGCGGTGACTTCCGCACCGCCCTCCATCGACGATAGCCGCCTTGTGGCGGCACGCGAGGCGGCTAACTACCTGAAGAGCCAGGACGTGGACCTGGTTTGGATGACCTGCGTGGCCATGGATAAGGAGATGCGTGCCATCGTCGAGGAGGTGGTCGGCAAGCCGGTCATCCTGGCAAGAACGCTTCTCTCCAGCGTCCTGAACGAGTTGGTCCCGAGCAACTGACGGCGTCGGCTGCTGGGCTGATCGCCCAACTATCTAGGAGTGCATGATCATGCGGATCACCATTGTCGGAGCCGGTGCCATCGGCGGCACCGTTGGGGCCTTTCTCGCCAGGGGTGGCGAGGATGTGCTGTTCGTGGACACGGTCAAGGAGCACGTGGACGCCATCAACCGGCGTGGGCTCACCATCACGGGACGAGCGGAGTTCACCGTCCCCGTCCGAGCCACGACCCCGGACGATCTGACCGGCCCCCTGGATTGCGTGTTCCTATCCGTCAAGTCGCAGCATACGGAGGCTGCTTTGAAGCCGATCGTACCGCTGCTCAGGCCCGATTCCTTCGTCGTTTCACTCCAGAACGGACTCAACGAGAAGCGGATAGCCGCCGCGATCGGCCAGGATCGGACGGTTGGGGCCTTCGTGAACTACGGTTCGGACTACCATGGCCCGGGCCTGATCATGTACGGCAGCGAAGGCGCCTTCTACATCGGCGAGCTGGACGGGTCCATCACCGAGCGGGTCACGAACCTTCACTCCAAGCTCACCAAGTTCACCGAGGCGGTCGTCACCCCGAACATCTGGGGCTACAAGTGGTCCAAGCAGTGTTGGGCAGCCTGCAACTACGCCACTGCCCTGGTGGACGCCGACGCCGGAGATGTTCTGGCTGACAGGGGAGCTCGCCGAGTGATCGTGGCGATGCTCAAGGAGGCCGTGGAGCTGGCTAAGCTCGAAGGGGTGAAGCTGGAGTCCTTTGACGGCTTCTTGCCGGAGCTCATGATCCCGAGTACGCCGGAGGAGTGGGAGATCGCAATGGACTCCCTCGACAAGATGGCGGACGAGTACTGGCGGCCGGCCGACCGCCTGAAGAGACGCACCGGCGTATGGCGCGACATCGTGGTGCGCAAGCGAAAGACCGAAGTGGACTATCGGGTCGGAGAGCAGGTCCAGATAGGCCGCGAGTGGGGCCTGCCGATGACGCTGAACGCGCGGCTGGTGGAGATGCTCCACGAGATCGAGGACGGCAAGCGCCCCATGGTGATGGAGAACTTCCGGGAGCTGGAGAAGATGCTTCCCTAGTCCGGCTATTAGGTGGCAAGAGGGCTGCCCTCGCGGTTCTAGCTTGGATCGCCGCGGGCAGCCCTTCTCTTTGCCAGCGCCCATCCCCCCGCGATCAGCAGGAGAGGAGCGGTCAGCAGGCCGACCAGCCCCAGGGGGCTATCCAGAAGGCCGGCCTGCGTCGCCTCCACCTGGAACTCCACCGCTCCCTCGCCCCTGTCCCCCGCTACGTGGACTGATATCAGCCACTGCCCCGCCTCGGGCAGCTCCGCGTGGGCTGCATAGTACAGCTTGTTGGTCGCCATGTCGTGGGTGGCCTCGTAGATGGTCTCCTCGCCCTCCCTGTCCACCGGCCTCGCCGTCACCCGTACGAGGGCGTTCTCCACGGTCTCCCCACCGGCCTCCTGCATCAGCACGCTGACATCCACGGTGCCGACCCGTATCGGGTTCGGGCTGGTGAAGACGGTTAGCAGGTATGGGCCGGTGGGGTGGCTTGCCACTTGAATCGTCCCCCCGTTGGCTTCAGCCAGCAGTGGTGACAGTAGGAGAATAGCTATCGCGAGCAAACAGGGCCAAGCCTTCGTCATTGAGTGACTTCCTCCACGCGTTGTTGCTCCGCCCCCGCGGGCGTCTCCAACTCCTCCCGTCCCTCTCGAAGCAACATGGTCACCATAATGAAGATAGGTATGATGTACACCATGCCGCCGGGCACCCACATGATCAGTCCCGCCAACTGCTGGTCCTGCACCACCGAGATGCCCCATAGCCTGGGCACATTCAGGTAGGTGGCGTAGAGTGGCCGGTCGGCGAAGGTGAGCAGTGCCCCAACCAGATTGCCGACCAGCATGGGTGGCAGGAAGTAGGGGATGGCTGCCAGGTAGCTCAGCCTGCGAGGTCCCCCGAGGGGATTGACCACCGGCCACCAGAACAAAAGGGCCGTTCCCAGGAAAAAGAGGTGTTCCAGGTCGTGGATCACGGTACGACCCTGCGCGGCGTCGTAGAAGGTGGGAATGTGCCAGATGGCGATGGCGCTCAGGTACAGCGGCATCGCTATCAGAGGGTGGGTAGCGAAGTTGAAGGCCCAGGTCAGGGGGCTACCCTGGGCGAAGAGGGGTGCTACCCAGCTTCGCGGCCTCTCCGGCAGCGCCCACAGCATCGGGAGCACCGGCGAGCCCAGCAGCAGGAGAGGGGCAACCAGCACCATTAGCAGCATGTGTTGGGTCATGTGGAGAGAGAAGAACAGCCCGCCGAAGACGCCGATGGGTGAGAGCAGGGCTACGGCAAGCGATAGCAGCCCGCCCGCGAAGCACCAGGGGCGCCACGGTGCCATGGTGCCTGCCGGGAGCGCGAGGGCGTCGCCCGCCGGTTCGTAACGTAGGGCAGGGTACAAGACCCTGCCGCCCCGGAGGTGATGCACAGCCTCGATCTGTAGGGCAGCGCGCTCGCCCTGCTGTTCTGCCGGCATGGTCCCGCCGGGCGGAAGGGGACAAGCCCCTTCCCTACGGGATGGCGAGGGCGGAAGGGGACAAGCCCCTTCCCTACGAGAGAGGGTGCCGGACAACCGATGCCAGCCGATTGTGTAAAGACTGCCCGACAGGAGTATGGCCATGAGGACGGGGGGTGCCCACTCCCAGGAGGTGAGGAAGGCCGCGAGATTCGGGCTCACCCGTGCTCCCTCCTATCTGATCTCTCTCAGCATCGGCTCCAGCGCCTGTACGAGTTGTGCGGGCGTGAACTCGAAGTCCTTCAGCAGTGTCCTCTGGCGCCCCTCGGCGTCGATCAGGTATACCCTGTTGTGATGCCCGACGTAGTAGAAGCCCGGAGCGCCGGTAGTGGTGGTGGCCGCCGGCTCCTTGACCACCCCTATATGGTAAGCCGCCCAGGCAGCCTCCAGGGAAGGCCGGTCACCGGTCAAGAACAGCAGCTTGCCCTCCAAACCCTGGGCCCTCAGGTACTTGCTCACCTGTTCCACCGTGTCTCGCTCTGGGTCGACGCTGATCGCCGTGAACACCACCTTCTTGTTTGCCTCTCCAAGTCTGTCGCGAGTCTGAGCAAACAGCTGGGCCACTATGGGGCAGACGTCGGGGCAGCTAGTGTAGAGGAACGTCAGCGCCACAACCCGACCCCTGAGGTCGCTCAGCCGAACGATCTTGCCGTCCTGGTCCAGCAGCTCGAAGTCGGGACTATGCCTTCCTCCCAGCTCCGCGCTGTTTATCCCGGCCTGGCGGCTGGTCGTAACCGAGCATGCAGCTATCAGGAGGGCGATCAGTAGGAGCAAGGATATGCTGACGATAGCGCCGAGCCAGCCCCGTGACGACACCGGCATCTCTCCCTAACCGAGAATTCCCCGCATCTCCATCGGCTGAAGCATCAACCAGACTCCCCAGAGAAACAGCGTTGTTGCCACCAGTCCCCAGGGAAGGAAAGCCGCCTTGGATCCCCGGGTCCCTATCTGCCACAGCGTGGTTGCCCGGTAGCTCGCCAGCAAGGTGGCCAGCCAGCCCAACTCCAGCAGCACCAACTCAATTGGGACCAACCATCCACCGGGCACCAATGGGCCGAAGCTCCAGTTGGGTTGCCCAAGGAAGGGCATCCCAATGTCCACCAGGAAGCTCTGGGCGACCGGAATCAGGGTCAGCGCGCCGGTCAGAAAATGGAAGCTGTAGTGGGCCAGCCACATGCCGAAGCCCAGGGGGACCAGGGCAAGGCTGTGGTGGATCGCCACCGACAGGATGGGCTGGCGGGATCGAGCCAGGGCTCTACTTACCCAGGCCGCCGTGCCCACCACCGCTACCGGCATTAGCAGCATCCCCACGCCGAAGATGACCGTCAGCACCATGCCCTCCGAGTTGGTGCCCAGCAGCCGTGCCAGTCCCTCCGCGAAGGGGTAGAACGGGCCCACCATGCCGAAGGCGTTCAGGAACGCGCCGAAGACCAGCACCAGTGCCAGGGCAGCCAGGTCGACCCGATCGGAGAAACGGCCGATACCCGCCCGCGGCCGTTCGTCCCAAAGCTCTGAGCCGGGCAGGCGACTCAGGAGGCCGACGTTGTCGTTGGGGCATGCGCGCGCGCAATCGAGGCAGAAGGTGCAGTCCATGTTGCCCACCTTCCGCTGCTGGAAGAGCCACAGCTCGCAGCCTCTCTGTCCTCCTCTACCCCTGAGGCAGTCCTTGGTGGCGCAGACGGTGCACACCTCGGGGTGGTGAATCCTGACCTCCACTGGTGAAGCCAGGGAGTTGACGAAGTTGAAGTGCCCCAGGGGACAGAGGTACTTGCAGAAGGACATTCCTGAGAAGGCTCCGTTTACGATGAAGGCGCCCGCGAAGTAGCCGGCTGCCAGGACTGCCGTCAGCCAGGGCAGCGCCCAGGGGTCGAACAGTTCGTAGAACCAGAAGAAGACCAGAAGAAGACCGGCCACGAGCCATTTCCCCTGGAGCCGCTTTGGCCAGTTCCGCCTTCCTCCCAGCAGCTTCTTGCCGGCGTTTCTGGATAGGGCGAATGGGCAGGCCATGCAGGTGAGGTTGCCTGCCAACAACAGAGCCAAGACGGCCACGCCTCTGCCCTGGACCCAGGGAGCCACGCCCGCCAGATTGCGTGGGGCCAACTGTGGGCCGAAGAGGCCATCGTACAGGACCAGGATGGCGACCATGAGCATGGGAAGCTGGAGGGCGGAGCGGGCGTGTCGCCAGTGCAGGAATGGCCCGAGAGCCGGTGTTCGAAGGAGGTCGAACGCCCGACGTGGACGGGCAGCCCTCGCCTCCGCCACTATCGGCTCCGCACGCTGGAGACGTCGATGGTGTGCTCCAGCTTCTTGCCGTCTGGTAGGGTCACCTCAGCTGTGATGATCCAGTCCCCACCCATCGTAAAACGAAAGTCCTCAGTCCGATACAGGCCGCCTCCCAAATCCCTGGCTTCGGAGATCACCGGCTTCATGCCGGCATGATTCATATCCCCTCGCACCGACACCCTGGCGCCATCCACAGGGCTTCCCTGCGCAGACCGCAAGGCCACCTCGATGGTCGCAGGGCCGACCTCCTTCTCCGAGACCACCTCTATCTGGATGCTCGCGCTGCTCGCGTTCGCAGCTGCCCCACGGCAACCCACCTGGCCGAGGAGGGGAACCACGGCTATCAGAAGGACTGCCATAGTGGGCAGTATTGTGCGAGAACCAAGACGGCAGAATGGCTTGTGGGATAGCACGCTCATCACTCTCCCGATAGAGATGCTGGGGAGACAAGCCGCGTCGATGGCCTACTAAATGGTTGTTTCGCAACTTTCATACCGAAGGCGTCTTGCGGCTGGGCGCTGGGACCGGCTCTTGCTACTGGAGACCGGACTCCCGGCTTACCATCGGCCGGACGAAAGACCCGGCCCGAGATGCCGAGAGCGCCCTTGTCTTCACAGTTCGACTGTGATGAGTGCACAGGAGGACTAGAATGGCTGAAGTTAGACGGGTTCACGAGGAAGGGGATGAGCCTGTTCGCTCGGAGCAGGAGAAGGGGCCCCGCCTGGTTAGTGGGACCCCGGTTCGCGAAACCCCGAGCGAAGGATCTCTCCGGGATACAGCTCAGGAGTTGATCTCGGACGTGGGTGACCTGCTGCGGACGGAGCTGCAGATGGCCCGGCAGGAGATTACGTCCGACTTGAGCGGCCTAGTGTCGGCGACGGTCTGGCTGACGGTGGGAGGGACCGCCGTCTTCCTTGGCGTCACCTTCCTTCTGCTGGCCGTCGTCTTCGCTCTTGCGAGCGCGCTGACTCTCGGTGGGGCTGCACTTCTGGTCGGAGGGGTAGTGTTGATCGTGGGCATCATCGGCAGCGTGATAGGCTGGAACAGGCTGAGGTCTGTCAACCCCGTGCCGCGGCAGACCATCAATTCGGTGAGGGAGGACGCGGAGTGGCTGCGAGACAGGACGCTCTAAAGAGAAACGTTGTCGAGAAGCGCGAAGAGGTCGCCGACGATGTGGACCGCCTGAAGGGGCAGCTACAGCAGCGATACCGATCCGCCACCGATTGGCGGCAGGTCGGTAGGGGTCACCCCTGGCTATCACTGCTGGTGGGGACCCTCGCGGGTTCCCTGCTGGGGTTTGTGCTGGCCAGCCTGGGCGGACCGCAAGAGATCACCTGGGAAGACTGACAAGCCGGGGCGGAACGGGGAGGGCGAGGCCTATGCCGCCTCGCCCTCCCGGACCCCCTTTCCCAGTTGGGAATGGAATATGCCGTCCAGACTCGACTACGGTTATGGTTGCCCTCGATGTGGAGGGCCCGGGTCAAGCTGGCGCAAGGAGGTGAACACTGTGCGTCCAACCCATGCTCTAAGAGTTGGTGACGAGGCGCCGGACTTCTGCCTGGAGGCCGTTGTGGTCGAAAACGGGAAGCGGCAGAAGAAGCGGATCTGTTTACACGACTACCGGGGCAAGCAGGCGGTGATCCTCACCTTCTACGGGGCTGCCTTCACTCCCGTTTGAACCCTGCAGGTCCGCTCGTTTGAGCGGAAGATTGAGGATATCCGGCGGATGGGTGCCGAGGTGATCGGCATGAGCACGGACAACGTCGACAGCCTTGTCCCCTGGTCCGAACAGCTCGGGCTCACTTTCCCGCTAGCGGGCGATTTCTGGCCCCATGGTCTGGTGGTCCTTCAGTATGGACTCCTGCGACCCGAGGGGATTGCCGACCGGGCCATGGTGCTGGTGGACCCGGATGGGAAGGTTCGGTTTATCGAGATCTACCCGGCGAGCCAGCTTCCACCGGTGGAGCCGGTACTGGAGGCGCTGCAGAAGCTGGCGGACGAAGGGTCTCTGGCCGCATAGAGGGCGCGGCACGCAGGGCCCTCAATAGGCGGAGTACGTCGGCTACGAATCTGGTGAGGAGATGACGCTCCCGCACCAGTTGGTGGCCGGCTCGTCCCAGGCGGTCTCCTCTCTCCCGGTTGTCGACCAGGTCGAGGATCGCCTGGACGAACCCGCTGTTGTGTCCGGCCAGGTAGCCGGTAGCGCCATCCACAATCTGGGAGGGAAGTCCCCCCGCTGCACCCACCACCACGGGTCTGCCCTTCCATTGGGCCTCCCATACCGGTAGGGCGAAGCCAGCGGGAACCGAGCGCTGCAGCACCACGGTGGCTGCTTGCTGGGCGGCGTTCACAAGAAGCTGCGCGTCGTCTCTCTGGCTGACGAGGATGTGGATGTCGGGGTCATTGCCCGCGTGCCGTGCGACCCGCTCGAAGCGCGAACACGCCTCCATGGAGTCCCCGGCCATTGTGTCCACCAGGGCCAACTGAATGTCTCCTCTGGAAGCCTTAGTCTGGCGGTAGACGTCGATGGCACCAAATGGATTGAATGCTGAGTCGAGCGGTCCGGCTTGGACGAGCAGTGGGCGGTCCAGGTCGATGCCGTGCTGGCCGAGCAGTTGGCGGATCGTCAACTCCGGCAACTCGATGTTGCGCGCGGTGGTGGGATCGATGCATGGAGGGATAACCAGGGCCGGTACTCCCTCCATGCAGGGCGGGCCGAAGTATCTGTCGGAGAAAACGCACAGATCGAACGCCTTCAGGGAAGGCAAGACCGACTCCCAGATCTCGGGTCGGGCGTTGCGAAGGTCGAGATGGCAGTGCCACACCCAGTGAGAGGCCCTGGCCTCAAGGTTGGGAAGGGCTGCCGGGATCCCCACTAGCTGGGGATCGTGCAGGAGGACGAAGTCGTAGTGGCTGTCGAAGGGCTTGGCCGTTGCGCGGCTGAAGCGCAACCAGTCCTCCGCATGGCCCGAGGTCCAGTCGACATGGCGGCCGCAGAGGGCCTCGTATATCAAGGTTGAGAAGGACCCGAACTGTCCGCTTGCGTGGACCACCTGCCAGTCAGCGTCCAACCCCAGGTCTCGAAGCAGCGGCACGACGCTGTGTAGCAGGTCCGACACAACTGTACCGAAGGGTGTGAGGCTTAAGTTGAGAAGCCGGGCGCCCTGCAGCGGTGCTGCCAGGGTGCGAAGCTGGGCAATCACCTCATCGCCTACGTGGAGGCGATGCTCCCCCAGGCCTCGTCTCCCGATCGGCACCTCTTCGTACATGGACGAAACCCCTAGCCTCCGCGTCTGCGCTCCACGCGATCCCCCAAGACCACAGTCTAGACCCTGCCGCAGTGGTATGCAAGCCTAAGTACGGCCAGGAAAAGGGATTGAGAGAAGGCGTGATAGCGATGGAGAGAGGCGCGATGACAAGACGAAAACTGCCTCTCTGCAGGCCGCTCGTCAGTAGGCATGTGGTATATTGTGGTCGTAGAAGCCACCGTCGGAGTTGGGTTTTCTGGCATGGTGGGGCCTGCTTTGCGGACGACGTCACCGGGTTAGTGGGAGAGACGGGGGAGCAGAATGGATGCAAGGATCTTCTGTGGATCGGCGAATCCGGAGTTGGCGCAATCGGTTGCGGATCAACTGGGACTGCCGCTGGGCAAGCGGTTGTTGCGGCGCTTCTCCGATGGTGAGGTCCACGTCCGTCTGGAGGAGAGCGTCCGGGGGCGGGATGTCTACCTACTCCAGAGTAGTTGTCCTCCGGTAGACCAGAACCTGATGGAGTTGCTGGTGATGATAGAGACCTGCCGGCGAGCCGCGGCCGGCAGGATCACGGCTATCATTCCCTATTACGGGTACGCTCGGCAGGAGAAGAAATCCGTCGGCCGAGAGCCGATCACGGCGAGGTTGGTGGCGGATCTGCTGACGGTAGCTGGGGCTCAGCGGGTGGTGACGGTGGACGTCCACTCGCCGGCGATGCAGGGCTTCTTCAGCATAACCATGGACGCGCTGCCGGCGGCCCCCATCCTTATCCAGTACCTGAAGCGGAAGCGGCAACCGGACCATGTGGTGGTGTCTCCCGACCTGGGCAGAGCTAAGCTGGGGGACAAGTTCGCGCTGGGGTTGGAGATTCCGCTGGTGGTGCTGCACAAGGATAGGCTGGACAGCGGCGAGGTGCAGATTCAACGAGTCATAGGCGAGGTGGTTGGGAGGCGCCCTATCATCGTTGACGACATGATAACGAGCGGGGGCACGATCGAGAAGTCGGTGGAAGCACTGCTAGAGGCTGGGGCTAGGCCCGAGGTCACCGTAGTTGCCACCCATGGGGTGCTGGTGGACAATGCTGTCCAGAAGATGGAGAACCCGGCCATAGTGGAGGTCGTGGTCACCGATACCGTTCCGGTGTCGCCGGAGAAGCGCTTTCCGAAGCTGACCATCCTCTCAGTGTCCGAACTGCTGGCCGAGGCGGTGCGACGGCTAAGCGAGGACAGATCGATAGAGGCTCTATATCCGCAAGGCCAGTAAGCGAGGCCCCTCTTCTGGAAGGAGAGGGCTGGGGTGAGGGAATGCTTGGTCGACTCCCAAAGTAGTCCCCACCCCGTGAACGTGCCCTCTGGCACGTTCACGATCTCTGATAGGGAGAGGGCGTACAGTTACTCTGCCGCGACAACCCTGTATTCTGCCTCGGTCCCTGCGCCGAGGCCGAGCTCGACCGCCCGGACGATGGTGGGTATCTCCCAGACCGGCCTCTGAAGCTGGTTCTCGCGGGGATAGGCCTGCAGCACTTTGATCCCCTCGACATCCAGGGCGATGCGGTCGCCCGAGGCCATCACGGTAGCTGGCTCTACCATCTCACCCTTGGCTGGGCCTTCCGTGACGAAGGACTTCCGACCGTCCATCAGGATCAGGTCGGGTCCCACAGCCAGGTTCAGCTCAACCATCTTGAGATACATGGGTTCGTCGGGCTTCCCCCCTCGAAAGTCGGCATGCATGTAGACCATCTCCTTAGGATGGGTCAGTCCAACGGCCAGCTTCAAGCTCATGGTGAAGCCCGCCAGGTAGTGGGTCTTCAGGCAGGGGAGATAGACGATTTTGTCGAACTCCTTGAGGGCCTTGGGGTAGGCGATCTTCTCCCACCACCGCGCCCGGCTGTCCAGCTTCACATCCATCCATGGCCCTGGATCGAAGTTGATGACCGGCAGGTCCAACTCTTTGGCTAGCTGGAAGACTCCTGCCTTCTCCATCACGTCCGCCGTTGGCATCCAGGGCCACCCTGAGCGCTCTCCCAGGGTGAGATCGGTGATCCCCTCCTCGCGAAGCAGTTCGACCACCGCGGCTACGAAAGCAGGGTCGGTTGATGCGGGAGGTGGGTCGGCGCTGTTGAAGTTGGCCTTCAGCAGCACCCGATCCCCAGGATTCAGCGCCTTTCGGACTCCTCCTATGAGGTTCACCGCCTCCCGCAGAGCCTGCTTCACTCCCTGTTTCTTCGTGGAAACCCTTGAGACCAGAGCCAGACCGTCCTGCTTGTAGACGTTGGCCGGGCGGTGCCTCCATTCGTTGACTTCCTCTACGACTCGCTCCATGGCCAAGAGATCATCCCAGCGCACAGCACGCCTCCTCCCAATCAGCAGATGGTCCGCGACTCCGACAACTCTAGATGTTGCAGCCCGTTCTGGCAAGCCATCTGCCGTTCGCGTTTGCCCTAGCCTGTGCTATGATCCACCCTACGCTCCTCGAACAGATCGTTGTCAACGTGCAGGTGCTGGCAGGGGCATTGTACCGATTGGCCTACTGAGAAGGGCGGGAGCCGCTACCGTCGAAAGGAGGGGGGACTAATGGAGTTGCGTCGTCTGGGTAAATCCGGCCTTAAGGTCTCGGCCATTGGCCTTGGGGGCAACACCTTCGGCGCTACGGTGCAGGGTGAGGACGCAATCTCGGTAATCCGCCATGCCCTGGACGTGGGTATCCTATTCATCGACACGGCTGATTCCTACTCCGCCGGCCGGTCAGAGGAGTTGATCGGCAGGGCCATCGCGGGGAGGAGGGGCGAGGTCGTTCTGGCCAGCAAGGTGGGCTGGGAGGTGAGTCGGGGCCCCAAGGTTGGTCGCCTGTCCCGGCGGTGGATCATGGAGTCGGTGGAGGAGTCCCTTCGTCGCCTGGGCACCGACTATCTCGACCTGTACCAGGCCCACAAGCCCGACGACGAGACGCCCCTGGAGGAAACCCTTCGGGCCATGGATGACCTGGTGCGCCAGGGTAAGGTCCGCTACATTGGGGGCTCTAACTATGCGGCCTGGCAGATGGTGCAGGCGCTGGGGATCAGCCAGCGGCAGGGGCTTACCTCATGGGTCTCCATGCAGCCGCGATGGAACATGCTGGATGGGCTGGACGATCCCCATCTGCTGGCGGCGTGCCGGGCATGCGGAGTCGGGATCATACCCTATACCCCTCTGGCTTCGGGAATCCTGACCGGCAAGTATCGCCCTGGCGAGGCACCGGCCGAGGGGACTCGGGCCGCGGATATAGCGACGGTTCGGCAGCGGTTGACCGAGGCCAAACTTCAGGCGGTGGAGCGGTTGAAGTCGTGGGCTGCAGCCCGTGGCCACTCCGTGGGGGAACTTGCTATCGCCTGGCTGCTGGCCCATCCTGAGGTCTCGACCGTCATTATAGGGGCCCGATCGGCGGCCCAGGTGGAGCAGAACGTCCGGGCGACCGAGTGGGTTCTGACCCCGGAAGAGGTGGCCGAAGCGGAGCAGTTGGCCAGGATCTAGTATTCCTCTAGCATCGCCACGGCGAGGAGCGCCATGGCGATGCTGAACTCTCCCTGAAGGTAGCTCAATGTCCAACCGGATCACTGTGATCGTTCTCGCGTGCTTGCTGGCTCTCCACAACGCTCAGCGACTATCCCCGGTCCCGCTCTTCGAGGAGTGGCGGCTGCGTCTCTCCGTGGACTACGTTGGTGTTGGCAACCTCTTCTCGGCCTATCTGATCGCCTACTCCCTTTCTCAGATCCCAGTGGGCATGCTTGCCGACCGGTTCGACAGTCGGCGGATGGTGGCGGCTGGTGCCGCTCTCAGCGTGATTGCCTCAGCTATGTTCGCCCTGTCCGATTCTTACCCTTTGGCCCTGTTGTCGCGAGCCGGGCTGGGGATGGCCGGCGCGATGCTGTACGTGCCCTCGGTCCGCTACGTAGTGACTGCTTTTAGTAGGGAGAGACGCGGGGCCGTGATGGGTTTCGTGGAGGTGGGCGCCGGGGTCGGGCAGATGATGTCGCTGATCCTCCTGCCCTATCTGGTTGGGCAGATGGATCTATCCCGCGCCTACCTGATGCTGCCCGTCTTCGCGCTGCTGGTGCTGGGGGGGGTCCTCGTCGCCCTGCATCCCACGCCCACGGCACGGTCCGGCCACGACCAGGGAGACTTCCGTGCGCTGATCCGCTCAGGGCGATTCCATGCGTTCCTGGTCTACCAGTTCCTCGGCATGCTGGTGGTGTACTGTGTCGCGGGGTGGCTCCCCACCTTCTTGCGGTTGGAGTTGGGTTTCTCCGCCGTCGAGGCAGGAATGGCCAGCGCCATCTGGAACCTGGGACTGTGCATCTTCTCTCCCGTGGCGGGGCACCTCTCGGACAGGATGGGGAACCGGTTACCCGTGCT
Organism: Chloroflexi bacterium UBA6077; assembly: GCA_002436065.1. Lineage (GTDB taxonomy): Bacteria > Chloroflexota > UBA6077 > UBA6077 > UBA6077 > UBA6077. The sequence continues at coordinate 35,533 of DIXP01000099.1, read as the reverse complement.
TGCCTGTGGCGCCTGCTTGCACATCCTCTGCGTTGCGGTCTTCCTGATCAGCCGTGATTCGACTGTGCTGCTGGTTACGGCCTTCTTGGCCGGGACCGGCTCGGCCTTCACCTCTCCCGTCTTGATGATGACGGTGGGGGAGACCTTCTCCTGGGCCGGCGCGGGTCTAGCGGTTTCGATGCTGGGCACCACCGGACAGATGGCGTCGGCCCTCTCGGGGCCTCTGTTCGGGTACGTACTGGAGTCCAGCCACACATTCGTGGCTGTGTGGGGGTTGGCCCTGGCCATCGCCCTAGTGAGGGCGCCCTTCCTGTTGGCCGCACGAGAGCAGAAGCCGGCGCATGCCCTGAAAACGTAGTGCAGGGTGCTCTGCCCTGCCCTGCCTGTCGCCCAGTTGCCATAGTACTCGACCAAATTGGATTTGGCAGGCGGCGAAGCCGCCTGCCGGGAGCGCGGGCGGCTCGCCCGCACGAGGGACTGGCGGGCGAGCCGCCCGCGCTCCCGGCATAGGCCGCCGGCCGGCGGCCTATCGAAACCAGTTTGGCGGAGTAGTAGCCCGTTGCCCAGATGGCCGGGTGCTGATACCCCAACAGGTGGCAGGGCACGTGCCCTGCCACCACGTTTTCGGGAAATCTGTGGTTTCCGCGGCTTTACCCCTCGTACACCATCTCGCTGTTCATTTTTCGCATGAAGGCGAGGTACTGCTCACGGGTCATGGCCGGCTTGTAGTCGGCAAGCAGTTCGCGAGCGCCTGCGGCATCGCCGTGCAGCAGATCCACCACGGTCATGGCCATCGCCTTGGCGGGAGTCAGGCAGGCGTTCTCCATGTCCACAACCCGGTAGTCAGACCCATGGCTGGTGCCCTCGGCGCCGCCTGCCATGGGCTGGATGGTTGGCATGATGTGGGAGATGTCACCCATGTCGGTCGAACCGGTGAGGTGGCCGCCCTCCGTGTACTCCTCAGGCTTCACCACCCTCAGGGAGTTCTCCTTGAAGAGGGCGGCGAGGGGCTTGCAGGTTGTGAGGGGCAGGTAGCCCGGAAGAGTGGTGACCTTCACCTTCCCTCCGACGGCAATGGCTCCGGCTCGCAGGGCGCGGTTCACCTTGGCATCGGCGTCCTCCATGGCGGCGGCCGTCTTGCCGCGGACGAAGGTCTCCATCCGGACGTCGGCCGGAACCACGTTCACCAGGTCGCCCCCTCGCGTGATGATCGGGTGCACTCGCACGGTGTCGGAGTCGCGGAAGGTCTCCCTCTGAGTGTGGATGGCGGTGAGGGCCACCATGGCGGCGTTCAGGGCGTTGATCCCCTGGTGCGGGGCCGAGCCGGCGTGAGCTGCTCTACCGATGAACTGCATCTGCTTCACCACGCAGCCGTTCATCGAGTCGAGCATCGACAGCTTGCGCTCCTCACGCCGAGGGGTCAAATGGGTCAGCATAGCGACGTCGACGTCGTCGAACTCCCCACGGCGGATCAACTCGGGCTTCCCGCCCAGAAACTCCAACTTGCCCTGGCGAGCCAGGTTGACCCTGTAGTCCACCTCCACGTACTCCTCGGCCGGCACGGCGAAGAGGACGATACGGCCGCTGAGGTCCGAGACCGCGTCGGTGGCCTGGAGGGCCGCGGCGATGGCAAGCACCATGGCGATCTGGATGTTGTGGCCGCAGGCGTGGGCCGCGCCCGTCTCGGGGTTGGCGAAGGGGTGGTCGTAGACCACGACCGAGTCTAGTTCGCCCATCACGGCTACCGTTGGACCAGGCCGGCCAGTGTCGATGACGCCCTTCACGCCGGTGATAGCCAGACCGGTGCGGTGGGGAATGCCCAGATGCTGGAATCGATCAGACACCAGTTGGGCCGTGGCGAACTCCTTGAAGCCCAGCTCGGGGTTTCGCAGGATCGCCTCGGCGGCGGCGAATGTTTCAGCCTTCCCTCGATCGATTGCCTGGCAGATCTCCGACTTCAGGGTGCCCTCGTCTCGCATCCTCTCCACCTCCTCCCGTTTGGCAAGCCCTCGCTAGAGGCTGCTGGTTGGGGACGATAGCACCCGTGAATCGCCGAGTCAACCTGTGGTAAAATCGGGCCGCTCCTGATAGGCGCCTTCGGCGCTAGATCACAGGTGGCTTGTGAGGTAACGGAATCATGCTCACCGCGATTCGGGCTCAAAGGCTGATCGACTGCACTGGGGCGGCGCCCCTGGAGGACGCTGTGGTGCTGGTGGAGGGCGACCGGATCGTTGCTGTTGGCCCGGCCGACCGACTGGAGGTCCCCTCAGACGCAACGGCCATCGATCTCAGCAACCAGACATTGCTGCCGGGCTTCGTGGATGCCCACACCCACGTTTCCTTGATCCCTGGAAACGGGAACCAGAGCGGGCAGAAGCGGCAGCCCTTTCCGAACCAGCTATTCCGCTCCATCGGCAACGTGCGCAAAATGCTGCGGTCCGGAGTCACCACCGCTCGTGTCATGGGGGAGGAGTTCTTCCTGGACCTGGAGCTGCGCCGGGCCATCGAGGCGGGAGAGGTGCCGGGGCCGCGGCTCATCATCACCACTCGGTCCATCACGGCCACCAACTCGCATGGGGCGGCTCTAACCTACAGCGATGGGGTGGAAGGCGTCCGCAAGACGGCCAGGGAGAACCTGAAGGCTGGAGCCGACTTCCTCAAGCTGTTCGCCACGGGAGGGATGTCCAGCCGGATCGGGCTAGACAGGGTGTGCTACAGCGACGCTGAAATCGCTACCATCGTGGAGGAAGCCGACCGGGGAGGGACCTACGTGGCAGCCCACGCTCACGGCGGGATGGGCATGAGGAAGTGCCTGGAGCTGGGGGTGCGCACCATCGAGCACGCGGGCGTGGCTGATCCTGAGCTGATCGAGCTGGCCATCAAGAAGGACGCATGGCTCGTTGGTACCTTCTCAATCGCATTTCATCCCGAGGGCATCGAGAAGGGGGACTTCCACGACCCGGTGATCCGGGAAAAGGTGCTGCAGGGCAGGGAGGTGAAGCGGGAGCGATGGGGCTACCTGCTGCGGACAGGGGTAAAGTGGGCGCTGGGAACCGACTCCATGCACGGATTGATCTCCTTCGATGCCGCCAAGGTAGTGGAGTTTGGGGCGAAGCCGATGGACGCCCTGCTGGGCATGACCAGGCGGGCCGCCGAGGTGTGCAGGGTTGCGGACAGCGTCGGCACCATCGAGGAGGGCAAGCTGGCCGATCTGGTTGCGGTGCAGGGGAACCCGTTGGAAGAAATGGGCGCGCTGGCCAGGGTGGGCTTCGTCATGAAGGGTGGCCGCCGGTACGACCTGTCGGCGGAATAGCCGTCCTGCTCGTCGTGGAACCGGGTTAGCAGTTTACACGTTCGGACGTTGACGGCCAGGCACCGAAATGGTATATCTGCGCCAAGCCAGCCGGCCATAGTCGGTGAGTTGCGGTACCTCGGGATCTCTCTTGTACAGATTGCACAGATATCCGGAAGTAGGTCCGGTTAGTGTATCTCTGCAAAGAGGGGGTTGCCTGTCTTAACATACCACCGGTGCTATGTATAGGTCATGGCCAGTGGGCAGAGACCACCCGCTGTCTCCACATCATTACTCTACCTGAAACAGACTGCGGCTCATAACACGCTCTAGTTATAGTTGTAGTGAGGAGGTTTGCTGTGCATCGCATCGGCATGTCGACCATCGGGCAGTCGCCTCGTGTCGATCTTGTTCCCTATATGAAGGAGGTCTTCACCAAGCCTGTGGAGGTCCTCGAAAAGGGCTGCTTGGATAATCTCAGCAGGGAGGAGATCGCCTCCTTCGCTCCCGAGGCTGGAGAAGTGGGGATTGTAGCGAGGTTGAGCGATGGTTCCTCAACGCTGCTGTCCCACGTGAAGATCCTTCCGAAGATGCAGCAGGTGGTGAACGACCTGCTAGGGCAGGGGTGCGAGTTCGTCGTCGTCCTGTGTGGCGCGGACTGGAGCGCTATCCAAGCCCCGCGTCTGGTAGTCAACCCCGGCAAGGTGTTCCCGGCTATTATCTCCTCTCTGGCGGCGGGGCGGCGGCTTGGCATCATCAAGCCCTCGGCCGGTCAGGTGGAGAAGGAGAGGGAGAGGTATCTCCAGATGGGGATCGACGCCGTGGTTACCTCGGCCAACCCCTACGGCGGAGCTGCTCGGCTCGAAGCCGCGCGCGAGGCTGCCAACTACCTCAAGGCTCAAGACGTAGATATGGTCTGGATGACCTGCGTTGGCATGGACGCCGCGATGCGGGGCGTGGTGGAGGATGTAGTAGGCAAGCCTATCGTCTTCGCCAGGACGATGCTTTCGCGCGTCATCGATGAGTTGATTCCCACAAACTGAATCCATCTTGGATGAGTTGATTCCCTCGGGCCGGGTCTCTCTCGGCATCAAAGGGCGGGGCTAGTAGATGGGCAGTCTGGCCCATCCGCTCATGGCCGCGATTAGGATTCGGACTCGGGTCACACTTAAGAAAGGCAGGGAGAAACCAAGTGGCTGATCTCGAAGTCGCGCTACGGTCGCAGATAGACGCGGCCGAAGAATGGAAGACCGTTGAGAAGCTGTCCACGCTGGAGAGGCTGGCCGGCACCGAAGCCGAAAAGCAGGCGGTGGACTTTATCATCGGCAAGTTGTCGGAGTACGGCATCTCCCACAAGCTGTACAAGTTCAACTCCTACGTCAGCTATCCTCTCGAAGCGGAGATTGAGATACTCGAGCCGGTCCAGATGAAGATCCCTTGTCGGCCGCGGGCCTTTGCTGCGAGTACCCCGGAGGATGGCTTTGAGGCGGAGATGATCTTCCTCCCCTCGGAGTCGGACCAACAGGACAAGGGCAAGATGATCTTTGCCCAGGCGGGCCGGCCTGAGGACTACGAAGAGGGCGGAGTCGCGGGGAAGGTTGTGTTGACCACGGGTGGTGGTCCCGATGGGATCAAGAATGCACAGGCGAGCGGGGCCTTGGCCCACGTACACATCTGGCCTTCCGACGAGCCCGTCATCCACGAGATGATTGTGTCCTCGATCTGGGGCACCCCCACGCCTGAGAGCGTGCAGCGGTTGGTGAAGATCCCGGCGATCTCGGTGACCAGGAAGAACGGGGACAAGCTGATCGAGCTGTGCCAGCAGGGGAAGGTGAAGATCCGGCTGAAGGCCAAGGTTTGGATCGGCTGGAAGCAGGTGCTTCTGCCGGTGGCCTTCATCGACGGGAAGGCCGGCAACGATCAGTTCATGCTGGTGGGTGGACATCACTGTTCCTGGTACTACGGCACGACCGACAACGCGACCGGCGATGCCTGCCTCTTGGAGATAGCCAGGGTTCTGAACAAGAACAGGGACGGTTTGAACAGGAACGTTCGGGTGGCCTGGTGGCCCAGCCATTCGCAGGGGCGATACGCGGGCTCGACCTGGTACGCCGACAACTTCTTCGACGAGCTTCGCAGGGACTGCATTGGCTATCTGGGGATCGACTCGCCCGGCGTCAGGAACGCGAAGATCTGGGACTGCCGCTACAACCATGGCGAAGTCGAGAAGTTCATGGAGAAGCTGATGCGGGAGGTCACCGGCGACCAGCCCAACATCCGCCGACCCTTCAAGGCAGGCGATCAGTCCTTCTGGGGCGTGGGCATGCCTTCCTTCGGCGCCTACCGCATGGTCCCGCCCGAGCATCCGGATCGCGGCACGGTGGGCGGCTCCGGTGGCGGCTTCTGGTGGCACAGCCCGGAGGACACCATCGATAAGGGCGATCCGAACATCCTGGCCGCGGACACCCAGCTGTTGATCAGCCTGGTGTCCCGTCTCGCCACCGCCGAGAAGCTACCCTATGAGTTCGTCACCGCTGCCAAGGACTTCGAGAAGCTGTTGGTGGAGCTGAACGACGCGGCTGCCGGCCACCTGGATCTGGCACCCGTGGCGAAGACGGCGGAGGGCTTCGAGGCTGCCGCTGCCAAGCTCGAGGCGCTTCGAGACAAGCTGTCCGGGGCCAAGGTGGAGGCATTCAACAGGGGCCTGATGAGCATCAGTCGGATCATAAACCCTGTTCTGTACACCCAGACGGGTGACTTCGATCAGGATCCCGCCCTTCAGCTGCCACTCCTCCCGGCCATGCAGCCGGTTCGGCGGCTTGCGAAGCTGGATCCAAAGAGCGACGAGTACGGTTTCCTGCGCACACGTTTGGTGAGAGAGCGCAACCGAATCGAGGATTGCCTCTACCGGGCCACCGTTGAGGTGAACCGGTTGGTCGCGGACCTCAGCTAGCCGTTCTAGCCTCATCTAAGGGGCGGGGATCGGGACAGCAGGCAAAGGGTGTGGGTTCCGATTCCCGCCTCTGTATTTCCGGACAGGCGGGTCAGCCCTCTTTCAACTCGTAGGAGAATTAGCAATGGCAGGTTACCTGATTAACCGTTTCTTGCAGGCCATCGTGCTGCTGTTCGTGGTCAGCGCCATGGTGTTCTTCGTGATCCATGCCGCGCCGGGTGGGCCTGCCCTCCTGAACAACCCAGAGATCGACCGCGAGACGGCCCAGCAGATGGCCGAAAATCTGGGGCTCAACGATCCCATTCCGCTGCAGTACGCTCGATGGTTGGGAAATGTTGTCCAGGGCAAGCTAGGGATGTCCTACCAGCATGGCGTTGCGGTGAGCCAGATGGTCTCGGAGCGATTACCTGCTACCCTGCTGCTCACCATCACCTCCATCGTGCTGGCGGTGCTGATCGCCGTGCCGCTGGGCATCGTATCGGCGGTGAAGCCCTACTCTATCTTCGACTACCTGGCGACCCTCACCGCCTTCTTTGGAGTCTCGGTGCCGGTATTCTGGATGGGTCTCATGCTGATCATCCTCTTTTCAGTGGAGCTGAGGTGGCTTCCATCAGGAGGGATGCTGACCACGGGAGAGGCGTTCTCCATGGTGGATTTGCTGCGGCACCTGCTACTACCCACCATAGTGCTTTCCACCTTCTCCATGGCGCAGCTCGCTCGCTACACTCGCTCCAGCATGCTGGACGTCATCAGGCGCGACTATGTGCGAACGGCTCGCTCCAAGGGGCTGGGTGAGCAGGTGGTACTGTGGAGACACGCGCTGAAGAATGCCCTGATCCCGGTAGTCACCGTCATCGGGCTGCAGTTGCCCAGGGCCTTCGGTGGGGCGGCCATCACAGAAGCGGTCTTCTCATGGCCTGGGATGGGTCGGTTGGCCGTGGACTCGGCCTTCCAGCGGGACTACCCGGTGGTCATGGGCATCAGTATGATGATCGCCCTGGTGGTAGTGATCAGCAACCTAATCACAGACCTGGCGTACGTCTACCTGGACCCTCGGGTTCGGTTGCGCTAGGGAGGAGCCATAGATGTCTACTGCTACTGCCAACGATCTTGCTGCTTCCGCCGCGCAGCTACGGGCCTACAGGTCGCCTTTCCAGCAGTTCTGGCGACGCTTCCGCAGGAACAAGTTGGCCCTGCTTGCCACCGTGTACCTCGTGGTCATCTATGTGGTCGCGGCCACCGCGCCGCTGATCTCCCCCCACTCGCCCGAGGAGATCAGTCTGCTCAACCGGCTGGGCAATCCGAGCGTGGAGAATCTGCTGGGTACCGATGAGAATGGGAGAGATGTGCTCTCTCGCCTATTATATGGGTCCCAGGTCTCCATGACCCTCGGGCTGCTCGCGGTGATCCTTGCGGTGACCATAGGTACGGTGTTGGGTGCTGTGAGCGGCTACTTTGGTGGCCGGACCGACGCCGTGATCATGCGATTCACCGATGCGATGCTGGTTCTTCCCAGCTTCTTTCTCGCACTTCTGGTGCTGGCCGTCTTCGGCCCCAGCATTGGCAACGTGATCGCGGTCATTGGCTTGACTCAGTGGATGGTGGTGGCTCGAGTGGTGCGGAGCGAGGTGTTGAGGACTCTCCCGCAAGAGTTTGTCAATGCTGCTCGTGCCCTGGGGGCGAATCATCTGCGCATTATAGTGCACCACATCCTGCCTCAGGCTGTGCCCTCCCTCATTGTGGCCTCCACCCTGGGCGTTGCCCACGCCATTCTGACGGAGTCGTCCCTGAGCTACCTTGGGCTCGGCGTTCAGCCCCCCGCGGCCAGCTGGGGTAGCATGTTGAGTGCGGCGCAGAACTACATCTGGACCAAACCCATCCTGGCGGTCTACCCAGGCGTGCTGATCCTGTTGAGTGTTCTGGCGTTCAACAGCCTCGGCGATGCCCTTCGCGACGCCCTCGATCCGAACTACATAGACTAGCACAAGAGCGCGAGCGGCCAGCCAACCTGCCTTTGGAGGTCGACAGACTGTGAGAATCACCTCTTGGCGTTGCCATCTGGTCTACGAAGAGGCCGTCAGCAAGCTGGCGACCAGCTACGGGCCGCCTATGTCGGTGCGACCCCACGTGATCTTGGAGTTGCACACCGAGGACGGCCAGATCGGGTACGGTGAAGCCTCCCCCCTTCACAGGTTCACTGGAGAGACCGCCGCGTCGGTCAGGTTCATGCTCGAGAGCGAGTTCCTGCCTGCTATCGAGGGCATGGACCCCATGGACATGGCGGCCATTCATGCGAAGATGGCGTATCTGCCCGCCAACCATACGTCGAAGTGCTGCGTGGACATGGCGCTGCATGACCTGGTGGGCCGAGCCCTGGACCAGCCGGTCTACAACCTGTTGGGCGGTGCTTCTCGTGAGTTGGTGAAGGTGACGAGGCCCATGGGCATCCTGCCGATCGACGAGGCGGTTCAAGAGGCGACTCGCTGGGTCTCTTTGGGGTATCGGGCTCTGAAGATGAAGGTGGGGGAGGGTGTTGCGGCCGATGCTGCTCGAGTGAAGGCGGTGCGTGAGGCTGTCGGCCACGAGGTCACCATCCGCATCGACGCCAACCAGGGCTACTCTGTCGCGGAAGCAATTCGACTGGGTCGAGCGGTGGAGGATGCCGAAGTTGAGTACTTCGAGCAGCCGGTGGCCGCCTGGGACTTGGAGGGGCTGGCCGAGGTCCGGCGCGGTGCGGGCATCGCGGTTGGAGCCGACGAGAGCCTCCAGTCACTGGAGGCGGCGATGGAGTTGGCCAGGAGGCGCTCCGCCGACGTCTTCGTCATCAAGCTGATCAAACTGGGTGGGCTGTTCGAGGCTCGGAAAGTGGCGGCTATCGCCGAGGCGGCAGGCATCGACCTGGTGGTGGTGAGCCCGTTCGAGACCCATCTGGGGGCGGCGTCCGGGATCCATTTCGCCATCGCTTCGCCGCTGTGCCGTCGCGCTCAGGAACTCTCCATTTTTCTCGTGAAGCCTGATCGCGAGGGCTGTCGGATCGCTGGCAAGCCCGGCTGGGTGGACCGACCGACGGTGCCGGGCCTTGGCGTGGACGGCGCGGCGATCCTGGCCTCGATGGAGGGGATCACGCCACTGGAGGATTCCGGCGGCGTGTAGTCTACGGTTACCGTGCTTGCAGCGGAAGCTTGGAGTATCACCTGACCCCGGGGAGAAGCCGCGGGTTTGCCCCGCGGCACACCGCCTGAACGGAGGTGCCGATTCGAGGAAGAGCGTGCAATCCTTGGCCGATATATAGACGACAATCGCTAGGAGAAAGGAGACCTCGATGTCAAAGAAAGCCTTTACACTCGCCATGAGCGTGGCAGCCATTGCGCTGTTGGGTTTGCTCGTCGCTTGCAGCCCATCTCAGCCAGCCGCTCAGCCTACGGCAGCCGTGCAGAAGCAGGCGCAGCCAGCAGACAAGGCGGCGCCCACCTCCCAGCCGGGCTCGCAGCCCGCGGCTCAGGCTCAGCCTGCCGGCCAGCCGAAGAAGGGCGGCACCTTCAGGATGGCCATGCTGGGTGATGCGATTCCCAACCCCTTCACGTACGCCGGTCAGTTGCCCACCATCCTGCTGAACAAGACCATCTTCAGCACCCTGGTGCGCTACAGCGAGAAGGACATGCAGCCGGTACCCGACCTCGCCACTGAGTGGAAGATGGACGAGGGCGGCAAGTCTTGGACCTTCAAGCTGCGAAAGGACGTCAAGTGGCATGACGGCAAGCCATTTACCGCTGCCGACGTCAAGTTCACCATCGAAGGGATCATCAACCCCAAGGTGAACGCGCAGTTCCGCAGCAACCTGCGGCCGGTCAAGGGCGTCGACATAATCGACGACTACACCGTGCGGATCAACACCACGGATACCTTCCCGTCCCTGGACATCATGCTTGGCTACAACATAGCGATAGCGCCCAAGCATCTGCTGGAGGGCAAGGACCTCAACGAGATCCCAGAGTTCGTGCAGAACCCCGTTGGCACGGGCCCGTTCAAGTTCAAGGAGTACGTCAAGGGTGACCATGCGATCGTGGTGGCCAATGACGACTACTTCCTCGGGCGGCCCTACCTGGATTCCGTCGTCTACAAGGTCATTCCTGATATCAACGTAATCATCGCCCAGTTGAAGACGGGAGAGTTGGACTCTGCTGCTATCGAGCCGCAGAACATGGATGCCCTGAAGGGCGCCAGCAATGTTGGTGTCCTGAGTGTAGAGGCCCCCAACTGCTACTACATCACCCTGAACGCGACCCGCTGGCCGTTCGATGACAAGAAGGTTCGACAGGCCCTGATGTACGGGCTTGATCGCAAACTGATCGTCGAGAAGATCCTGTTCAACCAGTCGGCCCTGGCCACTGGCCCTCTGGCCAAGGCCTTCGGCCCCTACTACAACGACAAGCTGCAGCCCTATCCGTACGATGAGGCGAAGGCGAAGCAGTTGCTACAGGAAGCTGGCTTTACGCCAGGGTCAGATGGCATCCTGCAGAAGGATGGGAAGAAGCTGGCCTTCGAGCTGCTGGTGGACAAGGGTAACCCCACCCGCGAGCAGATCATCCTTACGGCGCAGCAGTACTGGAAGAAGCTGGGCATCGACGTCAAGGTGGTCGTGGAGGAGTGGAACACCTTCATCCAGAAGGGTAGCACGAACCCTGGCAACTACGACGCTCGGAGTGGCTGGCGCATCACCCCTCCGGACCCCGACAAGGAGTCGGAGTACGGTACGGGCGGGGCGGTGAACCACTACATGTACTCCAATCCCGAGGCCGACAAGCTTCTTGCCGATGGCAAGAAGGAGATGGACAAGCAGAAGCGGATCGAGATCTATCACAAGTTCCAGGAAGTAGCCTACGAGGATGTGCCGGTGATCTGGATCTACTATCCGAACGACCTGATCGCCCTGAACAGCCGGGTGCAGGACTTCCCGAAGATCGGCATCCGCGACGCCCTGGTCTATCTCCACAAGGTGTGGATCAAGTAGCGGTGGTCAGTGGGGCACCTCCCCTTGGAGATGAGATGCTACTGTAAGAAGACGAGGCGGCCATGCTCTGTGGCTGCCTCGTCTTCTTACTAGCCCCCGCCTGGGTGTCTGAACCTCGTGTAGTAGGTACATACTATGGTGCGCGTGGCGTGCAGAGGTCAGTAGTTGACCGATGCGCTGTTATGGCGATTATCCGAAGCAGTGAGGAGGACAGACTCAGATTGGATGGTTTGGAGCGTTCCTTGACGTCTCATGTGGATCCTGCCGAGGCATGGAGCCACGTGGAGAAGTTCTCCAGCATCGTTCGCACGGCCGGAACGGCTGGCGAGCGAGAGGCGATCGACTACCTTATCGGAAAGTTGCGTGAGTACGGGATCCCCTACGAGCTGCATCAGTTTGATGCCTTCGTCAGCCACCCCCTGGAGGCGTCCCTGGAGATCCTGGAGCCTGAGAGGATCAGCATACCCTGCCGGCCCTGTGCCTTTGCTGCCAGCACTCCAGAGGAAGGCATGGTTGCCGAGGTGGTAAGCCTGGTGTCCGCCGAGCGCGCGGACAAGGCAGGGATGATCTTTGCGCGCCAGGCCGGCCGGTCGAGCGAGTACGATGCGGTGGACGTCACGGGGAAGATCGTCTTGACGACCGGTGGGGGGCCCGACGGGATACGGAATGCCCAGGAGCATGGGGCCGTTGCGCACTGCCACATCTGGCCCTCGGACGAGGACGTTATTCATGAGAGGATCGTGACGTCTATCTGGGGCACGCCGACCCCTGAGTCCATCGGACGATTGCCGAAGATCTGCGCCATCGATCTGAAGAAGGCCGATGGAGAGAGACTGATGGCCCTGTGTGAGCGCGGCAAGGTGGTAGCCAGGCTCAAGACGAAGGTGTTCATCGGCTGGCGCCCAGTGCTGTTGCCCGTGGCCACCATTAAGGGTAACGACGATTCGGGCCAGTTCCTGCTTATTGGCGGACACCACTGCTCCTGGTTCGTCGGCACCACGGACAATGCCACGGGCAATGCCTCCATGCTGGAGATGGCCAGGGTTCTGCATCAGAACCGGGACAAGCTGGGAAGGAGCGTGCGCATCGCCTGGTGGCCCGCCCACTCCCACGGTCGCTACGCCGGTTCCACCTGGTATGCCGACAACGCCTTCGACGACCTTCGGCGGGACTGCATCGGATACCTGAACATCGACTCTCCAGGCGTTCGGGGGGCTGTGCTGTGGGACTGCTTCTTCAACCATGCCGAGGTTGAGCGCTTCATGGGCCAGGTGATGAAGGACGCCACCGGCGAGCCGCAGGAGATCAAACGCCCGTTCAAGGCCGGCGACCAGTCCTTCCTCGGGGTCGGCGTGCCCTCCCTGGGTGCTTACCCCATGATCCCCTTGGACTCCCCCGACCGGGCAGTGGTAGGAGGATCGGGCAACGGCTACTGGTGGCACAGTCCAGCTGATACCCTGGACAAGGGCGATCCCGAGAGGCTCGCCTTCGACACTAAGCTGTATCTCACCATAGCTGGCCGGCTCAGCACTTCTGAGAAGCTGCCCTACGAGTTCATCACGGCGGCCAAGGACTTCGAGAAGCTGTTGGCCGAGCTTCAGAGTATCGCAGGAAGTCATCTGGATCTCTCATCAGTCCTTGGGGCTGCCGAGCAGTTCCACAGCATTGTCGAGAGATTGGACCAAGTTAGGGCCGAACTATCTGGCGAGGAAGCGAAGGCGTTCAACGCCACCTTGATGCGGCTGAGCCGAATCCTCAGCCCGGTCCTCTACACGGTGGCGGGCGACTACGAGCAGGATCCGGCACTCCAGACGCCTATGTTGCCAGGACTTCAGCCGGTTCGGAAGCTGTCAAGCCTCGATCCGTCCGGCGACGATTATGGCTTCCTGCGGACGAGGTTGGTGCGTGAGCGAAATCGCACTGAGGATGCCCTGAAGCGGGCAGCGGCCGAAGTTGAGAGTTTCCTGGCCAAACTGGGCTAGCGACTGTATCGGTGCACTATTCAGAAAGGACGAGACGGAGATGATCAGAAGGATCCCAACACTGGTGACCATCCTCGGCGTGCTGGTTCTCATGCTGAGCCTTGCCGCTTGCGGAACCTCGCAACCGGCTGCTCAGCCGACCCAACCTTCTCAGAAACCCGCCTCGCAGCCTACGGCCGGACAGGCAACGGCGGCACCTGTCTCCGGGCAGTCCGGGCCGGCGGCTCAGCCTAAGAAGGGCGGGACTCTGCGCTTAGCGATGCTGGGAGATGCTACTCCCAATCCCTTCACCCAGGCTGGCTCTCTGCCGACCATCTTGCTGAACAAGTCGATCTTCAGCACCTTGGTCAGGTACAGCGATAAGGATATGGCCCCTGCCCCTGACCTCGCCACTGAGTGGAAGATGGACGAGGGCGGGAAGTCCTGGACCTTCAAGTTGCGCAAGGACGTGAAGTGGCACGACGGCAAGCCCTTCACCGCTGCCGACGTCAAGTTCACCATCGAGAACACCCTCAACCCGAAGGTGAACGCCCTGCGCCGGAGTAACATCACCAACGTTTCGACAGTCGACATAATCGATGACTACACGGTGCGGATCAATACCAAGGATGTCTTCCCATCCCTGGACATCCAGTTGGCCTATAACATAGTGATGGCGCCCAAGCATCTGCTGGAGGGTAAGGACCTCAACGAGATCCCGGACTTCGTGCAGAACCCCGTTGGTACGGGCCCATTCAAGTTCAAGGAGTACGTCAAGGGTGACCACGCGGCTGTGGTGGCCAACGACGACTACTTCCTCGGGCGGCCCTACCTGGATTCAGTCGTCTACAAGGTCATTCCTGACATCAACGTGATCACCGCTCAGTTGAAGACGGGCGAGTTGGACCTGGCGATGATAGAGCCGCAGAACAAGGACGCCCTGAAGGGGGCGAACCAGATCGAGATCATGAACCTGCCGGCTCCTAACGCCAACTACTTTGCCCTCAACAACACTCGCTGGCCCTTCTCAGAGAAGGATGTCCGCCTAGCCCTGATGTATGGTCTGGACCGCAAGTTGATGGTCGAGAAGATCCTGATGAACGATGGGGATCTTGCGACCGGTCCACTGGCCACCGCATTTGGCTCCTACTACAACAGCAAGCTACAGCCCTACCCATACGATGAGGTGAAGGCCAAGAAGCTGTTGGAAGAGGCAGGCTTCACTCCCGGCGCCGATGGCATTCTTCAGAAGGACGGGAAGAAGCTGGCCTTCGAGTTGTTGGTGGACAAGGGCAACCCCACGCGCGAGCAGATGGCCCTTACGGCGCAGCAGTACTGGAAGAAGCTCGGCATCGATGTGAAGTTGGTGGTGGAGGAGTGGAATACCTACATCAAGAAGCTTACTTCCATCCCCGGCGACTACGATTGCACCGATGCCTGGAGGATCACGGCGCCCGATCCGGACAAGACCGCCGAGTACTCCACCAAGGGCAGCCTCAACCACTACGGTTACTCGAACCCTGAGGCCGATAGCATTCTGGCCGACGCCCGCAAGGAGACCGACAAGCAGAAGCGGATCGCGCTGTACCAGAAGTTCCAGGAAGTGGTGTACGCGGATGTGCCTGTGATCTGGGTCTACTATCCAAATGACCTGATCGCCATCAGCAATCGCGTGCAGGACTTCCCGAAGATCGGCATCCGCGATGCCCTCGTGTACCTGCACAGGATGTGGCTGAAGTAGGGCAACCACCTCCGTCGACGATACCGGGACCAGCAGGGTGATGCGAGCGAGCTCAGCATCACCCTGCCAACCCAACCATCCTCGCGAACTGCGATAAGGAGCATACATGACTGAGATCACAGAAGAGCTGTTGCAGTTGATGACCGACGTGATCAATGTGCGGCGGTGGAGGACCGAGCCGGTGCCCGAGGAGGTTCTGGACCAACTGCTTCAGGCATTCCGGGTTGGCCCCTCCACCGGGCAGCCCTGGGAGATGTTGCGGTTGGAGTCGGACTCCGCCAAGCGGGCTGCCATCAGCGCCACCCTGGAGCCCTTCATGACCCCCGGCACCGAGGGTGCCCAGCGATGGCTGGCCGAGGCGCCCGTGGTCATGGCGCTATGCATCGAGCTGCGCAGGGCGACGGCGAGGCTAGGGCCAGCCGGTAGGCAGATCGCCCTGCAGGATGTGGGGTCGGCCCTGCAGAACCTCCGTATCATGGCGAACGCCCTGGGGCTGCGAACGGGAGTGGTCCGGGAGTTCGAGACTGAGAAGATGCGGGAGGCGCTGGGGCTGCCATGGTTCGTGGAGCCGGTGGCCATCGTGGCCGCGGGTTACTCCGACGCGTACCTGGAGTACCCGCCGAGGTACTCCATACCCGAGTTCTGCCGGGTACATGAGCCATCGGAAAGGGTGGCTGGCGGGGAAGGACGGGCGATCGAGCCGCCAGCGCCGCCGGCACGGACTTCGTTGGCTGCTTCACAAGGCGAGGCCCCTGTGCCTGCCATCTACCAACGGCACAGCGTCAGGCGCTTCACAGGGGAGCCATTGGCCCCGGAGATGCTGGAGCAGCTGTTGGATGCCGCCATCCGTGCTCCTAGCGCGGGGAACATGCAGCCCTGGGAGTTCATCGTCCTGGAGGGAGAGGAGGTCCGGAAGGCGGCCGTGGCCACGACCTACATCGGGTACTTCGCTGGTCCCGACAACCAGCAGTCCTGGATGCTGGGGGCCTCGGCCATCGTTGTCTTCTGCGTCAACCGGCGCCGGACCATTGGCCGATACGGGGAGCGGCTTGCTCACCACTCGGTACAGGATGTGGCGGCGGCCATCGAGAACCTGATGATCACCGCCACTGGGATGGGATTGGGGAGCTGCTGGGTTGGGGGTTTCAAGGAGGATGAGATGACGAGGCTGCTGGGTGTTCCGGAGGGAGTGCAGGTGCTCAGCATGGTGGCCATAGGCTATCCCGCTCAGGATCCCATCCCCAAGGCCCGTCTGCCGTTGGACCTGCTAACACACCGCGACCGCTGGGGCGTGGCGTACTATCAGCCGAGCCAGGAGTAAGAGCTGCTGGGGGGGCAGGGGCGGATCGCCCGTTGCCCTCCCAGCGAATGGCCGAAAGGCCCCTCTCGACAGGCCCGTGCGTTTCGACTACTCCCCTCGGCTATGGACTATCTGGCCGTCCTTGATGACCGTCTCGACCTGCGAGTTGAAGGGCGCCAGCACAGAGATGTCCTCCAGGGGGTTGCCATCTACCACCAGCAGGTCGGCGGCGAACCCAGGGCGCACGATCCCCACCTCCTCTGAAAGTCCCATCGCCTCAGCGGCCCCGCCGGTGGCAGCCACGATGGCTTCCATGTTGCTCAGACCGCTCTTGGCCAGCATGTACAGCTCGATGCCGTGGCTGCCGAAGAGGGCGGCGGTGTTACCGCCGCAGTCTGTCCCAACCAGGATCTTCACGCCGCAACGCTTCGCCAGGGCGATCCGCTCCTCCGGGCTCGGGACGTTCACGCCCATCTTGCGGAGTTGCTCCATCCTTTTCTTCAGCAGCTCGTCGGCCTCTCCCTGCTGCTTGAAGTAGGCTCCCAGCAGGGTGGGCACCAGGTAGAGCCCCTTCTCGGCCATTCTCGTGGCGGAGGCTTCGTCCAGCAGGCTGGCGTGCTCGATGGTGTCGACGCCGGAGTCCACGCAATAGGCTATACCCTGGCTGCCGTGCGCGTGAGCGCAGATCGGCCGGCCGAGCCTGTGGGCCTCATCCGCGGCCGCCTTGATCTCTTCCTCAGTGTACTGGGTGCGGCGGATGTCCTGCCCCTTGGATGCGACCCCTCACGTCACTCCCATCACCTTGATCCAGTCGACACCCTCGCGTATCTGGCGCCGGATCTCCTTGCGGACCTCGTCGGGGCCGTCTACCTGCACGCACTTTGCCCAGACGTGCCCGCCGGTCATGGTGATGCCGGGGCCGGAGCAGAGGATGCGCGGGCCCACCACCACCCCCTCGGCTATGGCGTTGCGCAGGTGCACGTCCACGAACTCGCGGGAGCTCATGTCGCGCAGGGTGGTGAACCCGGATTTCAATGCGCGCTGTGCCGCTTCGAGGGTGCGGTAGGCGTGCATCGCTATCGGCTCGTCCATTCTGCGGCTCGTCCGGTAGTCGTCGATGCCGGCCACCACGTCGCCGCCGCCAAGATGTACGTGTACGTCGAACAGGCCGGGCATGATCGTCTTCCCTCGGCAGTCGATGACCTGGTAACCCGGGCGGCCCGCGTACTGGGCGCTGTCCGCCACCTCGGTTATGGTTTGCCCCTCCACCACCACCGTGGCGATATCCTTTCCCCCGCCCAGCCCGTCGATGAGCCTCCCGCCCGATAAGACTAGATTCGTCATTCCCTTCTTACTCCCTCGCACCGTAACTCTTGCGTTCTGCTCTCCCTTCGTGGAGTGGCAGTTGGTCTACCAGGAGATCCTTGATGAGCGGCAGGCCGGGCGCCGGCTCCAGACGGATCTCTGGAGAGGACACCAGGGTGCGGCAGGCGAGGCGGCGGTGGCCGTCGATCACCATGACGCAGGCGCTGCAGATCCCCATCTTGCAGTGGTGAGTGGTGTGAGCGAGCCCTGGGTCTTCCCGTCCGATGGATCGAAGGAGATCCAGGACGGTTGCGCCCTCCCCTATCTCCACCTCGTAGCGAGCCCAGCGAGCTTCTTCACCGGGGCTCTGCCGCCGGATGTGGCATACCACTCTCTTCATCATTGCCATGTCTGCCCTCTCTCCCCCGAGTCGCGACGGAACCGGTACAGGGCCATCGAGTCGCCGGTGCCTTTCACCAGAAGATTGCAACCGTCCCAGTCGCCCCGGTGCTCAGGATGGTCCTGTCGGTAGTGGGCGCCTCGGCTCTCGGTGCGCGCCATAGCGCTGGCCAGGATGGCTTGGGCGACATCCAGCATGTTTGCTGTCTCCACGGCTCCCAGTAGCTCCGAGTGCCAACTCGTCCCGGAAGAGGGTAGAGACAACCGTGTGTAGAAGGTCTCGCGCAGCCGGCCGATCTCTGCCAGCCCCTCTCGCAACCCCTGGTCGGTGCGGATCACCGAGGCGTGCCGTTGCATCACGCCACGCAGCGGCTCCCTGACTCTCTCCAGCGCCACCCCTGAAGGCCGGAGGCGAGCCGCGCAGATAGCATCCCAGAGGACCGACTCGCCCCGTTCGAGTGGGCGGTGGTCTGGTTCAGCCGACAGCCCGCTTGTCGCGGCCGAATCACTGGGTTTCTCACACAGGTAGTCGGCGGCTGCCTGCCCGGCCAGAGCGCCGAACACCTGGGTTTCGGTCAGTGCGTTGCCCGCCAAACGATTTGCCCCATGGACCCCGCCAACTACCTCGCCTCCGGCGAAGACGCCCTCCAACCCACTGCAGGCAGTCGAGGGACTGATCTTGATCCCTCCCAGTGAGTAGTGGGCGCCGGGGGCCACCTGCTGGGGCGAGGTGCTCAGGTCGATGCCCAACTCCAACAGGTACTTGTTGTACCGATCTTTCTCCAGCCCCTCTGGGATTTCGCGGGCATCCAGGTATACACCTCCAGCCTCGCTGCCCCCGCCCGCGGCTATCTCCCGGGCAATCGCCCGGGAGAGAATGTCACGAGTGGCCTTTCCCATTGGACCGTTCTCCCAGCGGCCATAGAACTTCTCGCCATGTCGGTTCAGCAGTCGGGCCCCTTGAGAGAGGATGCGCCCAGTGGGGAGTTCCATGCCGTGCACGGCCTCGGGGCAAACGAGCACGGTGGGGTACATCTGCATGAACTCCATGTCCACCAGTTCGCCACCTGCCCGCAGCAGCAGCGCCATGCCGTCCCCCGTCTGTCCAGGAGGGTTGGTGTGCAGTTGGTAGATCGCGGGCGCCCCTCCGGACGCCACTACCACGGCATCGCAGCGCCACGCCGTCGCCTCGCCGCTCATGACGTCAAGCATGGCAACGCCCACCACGGAGCCTCTTTCCACCAGCAGCTCAATGGCGACCTTGTGTTGCTGGAATCGCACGCCCTCCCCTAGACTGGCTCGGAGGAGGGTGTCAGACATAGCCTTACCTATTCGACGGCCCGAGTGGTAGGCCCTCGCGACCTCGTGCCCGGGTAACCAGGCCACGGCGAGGTCGCCCTCGGGAGTGCGGGTCCAGGGCAAGCCCATCTCCACCAGATCCTGCAGCCGCGCGAAGCCATCCCGACAGAGCAGGTCCACCAGGGCGGGGTCATTCACGGTTAGGCCCGAGTTCAGGGTATCCTGCCGGAACAGTTCTGGCGGGTTGGAGGGGTCGCCGGGCCTGGCGCAGCAGTAGGAGAAAATGCCGGAGGCGGTAGCGCCGCTAGCTCCGGCGCCTCCTTTGGTGGTGACCACCACGGAAAACCCCGCTCGCCGGAGTTGGAGGGCTGCTCTTAGGCCCGCACCTCCGGTGCCCAGCA
This sequence comes from Chloroflexi bacterium UBA6077, assembly GCA_002436065.1. Classification (GTDB taxonomy): domain Bacteria; phylum Chloroflexota; class UBA6077; order UBA6077; family UBA6077; genus UBA6077. The sequence continues at coordinate 15,871 of DIXP01000099.1, read as the reverse complement.
CGAGGATTGAGGGGTTGTGCATTTCCGTGACTCCCTTGCCAGAGTGGGGTGTCAGAATGGAGGTGAGATTTTATCATACTCTACCTGGCTGAGGCTTTCCAGGACTCACATCTGGGTGCCCGTCACGATTCCGGGTGACCGCCTGGCAGTAGGGCGGAAAATGCCGAATGAGCATGAGCCAGTGAGCGGGCTCCCGGAAAGGCTCCTACAGCTGGCTCAAGGGCTTCCCGGAATCGTGACGGGCACCCCTCACATCTGGCGGCGATCGAAGACGTGCTTGGTCTTGTGCTCGCTGCGCTCCAGGGAGCCGGGCTCCACCAGCCGCACCCGCGCCGTGATGCCGAGGACGCTCTCGATCTCCGCCCGAATTGCTCGTTCGATGGACTGGAGCCTCCGGGTCTCGCCGAGTAGCTCTTCGAAGACCACTTTGGATATCTCCACTCGGATCTCCAGCTCCTCCAGCATCCCCTCCCGCTCGACGAGGATCTGGTAGTGAGGGTCTATTCCCTCGAATCGGAGGAGGATGGCTTCGATCTGGGAGGGGAACAGCTTGACCCCTCGCAGCGTCAGCATGTCGTCGGTGCGGCCCTGGATCTTCGACATGCGGACCAGAGTTCGGCCGCAGGGGCAGGGCTCGGGATTCAGGCTGGTGATGTCGCCCGTCCGGTAGCGGACAAGCGGCATTGCATCCTTGGTCAGGGTCGTCAGCACTAACTCCCCGCTCTGGCCATAGGGCAACGGCTCTCCCGAAGCCGGGTCGACTATCTCTGGGAGGAAATGGTCCTCGAATATGTGCATGCCGTCTTTGTGCGGACACTCGGCGGACACACCGGGGCCGATCACCTCGGTGAGGCCGTAGCTGTCCAGGGCAATGATGCCCAGCTTCGCCTCGATCTCCGCGCGCATGAGGTCTGTCCAGCTCTCGGCACCGAGGAACCCCATCCGCAGCCGGGACTCGCTGAGGTCCACGCCCATCTCCATCGCGGTCTCCGCCAGCACCAGGGCATAGGAGGGGGTGCAGCAGAGGACGGTGCTGCCCAGGTCCTGCATGAGCAGGACCTGCCGTTTGGCGTGGCCGCTGGATGCAGGGACAACGGCGGCGCCTATCCGTTCAGCGCCGTAGTGGAAACCGAGGCCGCCCGTGAACAGCCCGTAGGAGAAAGCGACGTGCACCACGTCGGCCTTCGTCACGCCTCCAGCGGCGAGGGTGCGAGCCATCATCTCCGTCCAGAGGTCCACGTCTGCGGGGCTGTAGAGGGAGAGGATCGGCTTTCCGGCGGTCCCGCTGGATGCATGCATCCTCGCGACCTCCTCTGGCGCTGTGGCGAGCATTCCGTAAGGATAGTTGTCCCGGAGGTCCTGGCGAGTGGTGAAAGGCAGCTCGGCAAGATCTCCAAGCGACTTAAGGCTCTCTGGAGTGAGTTCTAGCTCGCGGAGGGTACGGCGATAGAAGGGAACGATTTCGTATAGCTGGCCAATCTTAGCCTGCAATCTCCGGAGTTGCAGCCGCTCTAGCTCCGGCCTGGGCATCTTCTCGTGCTGCGGGTCCCACACTGCCTTCATAGCTGCCTCTCTTCAGTCGAGTGATGAGTGATGAGTGATGAGCAAGTACCACTCATTACTCATCACACTGTCCTCACCTTCGCCTTGCCGAGGTACGCACGGCGGACGCGGTCGTCGTTGACGAGGTCGCGAGCGGAGCCCTCCAGGACGATGCGACCGCGCTCCAAGACGTAGCCTCGATCGGCGATCCGCATCGCGCCGAGGGCGTCCTGCTCCGCGAGCAGAATGGTCAGCCCCTGGTCGCGGAGCTTCTTCACCAGGGCGAAGATCTCCCGCACGAGGTTGGGGGCGAGGCCGATGGAGGGCTCGTCCATCAGCAGGATCTTTGGCGAGGACATGAGGGCGCGGCCTATGGCTACCATCTGCTGCTGGCCGCCGCTCATGGTGCCGGCTTGCTGCTGCTTCCGCTCCTCCAGGATAGGGAAAAGCTGGAACACCCAGGCCAGGTTCCGCTCTATCTCAGGCTCGCGTAGCAGGTGGATCGAGAGTCCAAAGAGCCGGCGCCAGTCGCCGTGGCAGTGGACGTAGCTGCCTAGCAATAGATTGTCGAGCACGCTCATGGAGGGCAGCAGTTGCCGGCCCTCGGGGATGAATCCGATGCCCAGCCGCGCTATGCGATACGAGGGCAAGCCGGAGATGGTGTGCCCCTGCCACTGCACCTGCCCGGCGATGGCCGGCACCACCCCAGCTATAGCGTTCAGGATGGTGGTCTTCCCCGCGCCGTTGGCCCCAACGAGGGTGACGATCTCGCCGGCAGCTACCTGTAGCGATACCTGCCGCAACGCCTGGATCTGCCCGTAACGGACGCCCAGCCCCTCGGTTGCCAGCACTACTCCACCTCCTCGCCAAGATAGGCCGTGATCACCTTCCTGTTAGCCTGGATCTCCGCGGGGGTGCCCTCGGCGATCTTCTGGCCGAAGTCCAGCACCACCACCCGGTCGGCGCTGTGCATCACCAGCTCCATGTCGTGCTCCACCAGAAGGATCGCAAGCCCTGTCTCGCGGAGCCGCGCGATCAACTCCCCCAGCTCGGTCTTCTCCAGGGAGTTGAGACCGGCGCCGGGCTCATCCAGCATCAGGACGTGTGGCTCAGTTGCCAGGGCTCGGGCGATCGCGAGCAGGCGCTGCTGGCCGAAGGGGATGCCACCGGCGTTCTCCCTGGCTTTGGTGCCCAACCCCACGAGGTTAAGGTAGCGCATCGATTGGAGGTAGATCTCTTCCTCTTCCCGCCGGAAGGCAGGGGTGCGCAGCGCTGCTGCCAGGAAGCCACAGCGACTGCGTGTGTGGCGGCCAACCATCACGTTTTCCAACACGGTCATGTTGCCGAAAAGCAGGGCGCTCTGGAAGGTGCGGGCGATGCCCATTCGGACCCTCTCCTGGGGTGGCCGCTCGCCCAGTGGATTGTCCAGCAGGTAGACCTCGCCGCTGGTGAGGCGATGGACCCCCGCGATGACGTTGAACAGGGTGGTCTTGCCGGCGCCGTTCGGGCCGATTACGGCCGTCACCTCGCTGAAGTGGGCCTCCAGGCTCACCCCGTCCAGGGCTACCAGCCCGCCAAACTGCTTGCGGACGTCGCGGACCTCCAGGGCTATCGCCATCTTGACCTCGCCGATGCCGCCCGCTTCATGAGGGTCTCGTACAGGATGACGAAGGTGCGGAACAGACCCTGAGGCAGAAAGACCATGACCAGGATGAGGATCAGCCCAAAGACCACAGTGTCCATCTCGCCGAAGCCCTGGAGCAGGTCGCTCAGGAAGGTTATGGTGGCCGTGCCGAAGATGGCGCCCCAGACGCTGGCAAGACCGCCCACCACCACCATGACTACCAGCCGGATGGAGAAGAGGAAGCCGAAGGGCTGGGGGCTGATGAATCCGGTGTAGTGGGCGTAGAGGCTTCCTGCCAGAGAGGCGTAGACGGCGCTCAGAACGAATACCTTCATCTTGAACTGGCTGATGTCCACTCCCAGGGAGCGAGCAGCCTCCTCGTTGCCGTGAACCGCACGCAGGGCGCGCCCGACCCTGGAGTTCACGATGTTCTGGGAAAGGAGCAGTGTGCCCAGGCAGAATAGCCACGCCAGGTAGTAGAACTCCAGGTCAGTGTCGAACTCTACCGGACCGATGAAGAGGGTTGGGATGCCGGAGAGTCCGGAAGGGCCGCCGGTGAACTGGTCCAGTTCCACAAACAGGATGTAGACGATGATCCCGAACCCCAGGGTTCCCATGGCCAGGTAGTGGCCGCGCAACCGGAACATTGGGAGGGCAGTGCCGTAGGCGACAACCGCGGTGATAGCCGCCGCCAGCGCCATGGCGATCCAGGGCTGGACCCCGTATGTTGCACTGAGTACCCCTGAGAAGAAAGCCCCCAGACCGTAGAAGGCTGCGTGGCCAAGCGACACCTGGCCGGTGTAACCCATCAACAGGCACAGCCCGACGGTGACCATGGTGTGGATCCCAACGATGACCATCATGCTGGTGTGATACGTGCTGCCCAGGAGGGGCAGGGCCGCAAGGACGGCGAGCACCGCGCAACGCAGCAGCAGGTCTCTCCTCGCGACCTTCAAAGTGGAGATCAATGCTCACCTCCAGCGGTCCGGTTGCGGGCAAGCAGGACGAGGAAGAGCACAAGTAGAGCTATGGCGTCCTTGTAGGACGAGCTGATGAAGGCGGCTCCCAGCGCCTCGGCTACTCCCAGGAAGAGCCCGCCTAGGACGGCGCCAAACTGGCTGCCGAAGCCCCCGAGCGCCGCTGCGGCGAACCCCTTGACCCCCAACATGGTCCCCGCATCGTAGGAGGTGAGGGTGATGGGCGCGATCACTATTCCTGCGAGCGCACCGAGCGCCGCACTGAGGGAGAAGCTTGCCAGCGACATCGCACGGGTGTTGATCCCCAGCAGCCCGGCCGCCCGTTGGTTCAGGGAGCAGGCGCGCAGCGCCTTGCCGATCATGGAGTACTCCATCACCAGCTTCAGCGCCAGCATGGTAACCAGCATGGTGCCGATGACCCACAGGCTCTGGGGGGTGATGGTGGCGCTGCCGATCAGGATGGGAGCCTCACCGCTGAAGGCTGGAAGCGGCACGGCGTCCTTGCCCCACAACTGGCCGGCAAGGCCGCGCAGCAAGATGGAGGCTCCAACAGTAATGATGATCAGGGTCAGGGTGGATGGGTCCTTGGCAGGGTGGATCGCAAGCCTTTGCAAGAGGCTGCCTATGGTTGCGGTGACCGCGATGGCCAGCAGGAAGGCCAGAGGGGTTGGAAGGGCGAATGTGTGGAGCAGCCAGAAGCTCACCATCCCGCCCAGCATCACGAACTCCCCCTGCGCGAAGTTGATGATGCCGGTGACGTTGAATATGAGGGTGAATCCTATGGCCACCAGGGCGTAAACGCTACCCTGCGTTACGCCCGACACCAGGTATTGGAGTAGTTGATCGGTTGATGCCAAACGCCTGCTCGTTGGGGTATTCGGGGGAAGGCATACCCCTTGATGGGTTGTGTGCTACCTCTCCCAGAGAGAGGGGGCTCATCGCTACTTTTCTAGCGTCCACTTGCCGTCAGCGATCTTGATCATCGTGACGGAGCCCTTGCCGAGGCCATTGTGGTCCTGGGCCGACATGTTGAACACCCCCCCGATGCCTGCAAAGCCCTTGATACTCTCAAGCTCGTCCCGGATCTTCGACCTGTCCGGCCCCGACTTCTCTATGGCTTTGGCGACGAGGTTCAGGGCGTCGTAGCCGTGGCCGCCGAACGTGTCCGCGGGCTTGCCGTACTTTGCCTGGAACTCCTTGGAGTAGCTGAGCAGCGCTCCCTTCTGTGGGTCCGATTCAGGCAACACCGAGGCCACGAGCAGTTTGCCGGCTGGGAAGACCACGCCGTTAGCTGCATCACCGGCCAACTCGATGAACTTCTCGTTCGCGATGCCGTGGCTGTTGAAGATGGGGATCGTGAGCCCAAGCTGCTTGGCCCCCTTGGAGATAAGGGCGGGGCCGGGGTTGGTGCCCCAGACGATGACGGCCTGGGCGTTGCTCCCCTTGATCTTGGTGAGTTGGACGGTCATATCGGTGTCCTTGTCGGCGAAGGTCTCCGCTATCACCAGACTGATACCCGCGCCCGGGGCAGCAGCCTCCAGGGCTGCTTTACCCGTGGTGCCGAAGCCACCGCTGGATGTAAGCAGCGCTACCCTTGTGAGCCCCTTAGCTTTCAGATGGTCGAACAGCTCGGCGACCACCAACTCATCGCTCTGAGGGGTCTTGAAGACCCAAGTGTTCTTGGGGTCGGTAATCCTCGCACTGGCGGCGGCAGAGATGAGGGGCAACTTGGCCCTCTGTACGGCGTCGACCAGGGCCAGGCTCTCGCCGGTGGAACTGGGTCCCATAATGGCGAGCACCTTGTCTTGCTCGATGAGCTTCTTGGCGAGGGTGACGGCCTTGGTCTCGTCGCTCTCAGTGTCGTAGACGATAACCTCCAGCTTCCGGCCGTTGACCCCACCCTTGGCGTTGATTTGCTCCTCCAGCATCTTGACTGATTCCTTCTCGGGTGTGCCAAGGGGCGAGTTGAAGCCGGTCACGGCGAAAAGTGCGCCGATCTTGAGTGTCTCGCCAGATGACTGCGCGTTGCAGCCCGAGAACATGGATGAACCGACGGTGAGTGCGAGTACTAAGGTCGCGAGGAGTAGTGGTCGAGAAAGCATAGAACACCCCCTGATGCGCAACAGTACTTGGCGAGAGATCCAGTCGAAATGAGGTAAAAGAAAGATGGCAGCGATGCTCCACCGGGGCTTCGTTGCCATCAGTGCCAGAGTGGTGCCATTATACTGGATGCATAGATCATGTCAAATGATTTGACGGGCAAAAGGTGAACGGAGGAGGCATATTCAGGGAGGGCGAGGCAGAGACCAGGGAGGAGACCCAATTTGGGCATGTGAGCGGGGTTGAAGTGGGGATAGTGGCGGCTGTCCGTGCGTTGGGAATGGCGCATCCCGGACTTCGTGACCTCGCGAAGTCCGGGATGCGGCGATAGGTCCCTTCAGGGCCCTCCCCTTTTTCGGCGCCGGCGTCCTTGGCAGGCGGTCGCCGGCCGGTTAGAACCGGATACACCACTCGCCGAGGCCCGATCCAGCCATGCTTGTCCCAGGGCCAGCGCCAGATTCAAGGCGACAGGGGCAACCGTCCTCACCGCGCGGGCCAACAGGGAGCCCTCCCGAGTAGCGGCCTGCCTGGCTATGGCCATTCCTGCTTTGGGATCGGGTCTGTTTGCCGGCAGGCTCGTTGGGTAACCGATCGAAATGGGCTGCCGCGCCGGGTAGAGGAGCGAAATTGCCCGCGAGGGGCAGTTATCCGAGCAGATTCCACAACCGCGGCAGAGAGATGGATCTACCCGGGCTGTCCCCTCGACGATCGAAATCGCATTCCAGGAGCACACGGCGAGGCATTCGCCGCAGCCGCTGCAGTGCTCCTGATTGATGTAAGCTGTGGCTCCCTGATTCATTGTTCCAGCCTTCGGCTCTGCCCCGTGACCATCTGGCAGAGATACCTACGCAATTGTCACTTCTGGTGTAGCTCGTACAGCCTCTTCTTGAAGTAGCCTTCGTGGCAGTAGAGCGCGCCGACGGGGTTGTGAGCCATGGCCCGATCCTTGGCCACCAGGGTGGTGGTGGGGGCATCGACGTTCTTGGTGAAGAGGCTGTCGTGCCCGACGCACAGCCCGAGCATGATGTTGAAGTCGGTCTTTTCCTTGTTCAGTACCCTGGCCTGGCCGATCGGGTTGCAGATCGCCTCGTAGGTCCCCGGTCGCACCTTCTGCGCGTCGGTGATGTCCAACTCTTCCTTCGGTATGGAGCCGTTCTTACAGCAGACTGAGGCGACCTCGAAGCCGTTCGCGGTGAGCACCTTGTGGAGTACCTTGGCCTCTTCTCTGAAGCCGACGCAGTAGGCGAACCCCAGCTTCTTGAAGCCCATGCGGTGGGAGAACTCGATTATCTCCTCAAGCCTCGACCATCGTCCGTAGCCCTCGGCCTCCACCAGGGCCGATTCCCTGGCCATCTTCTTGATCGCAGGATCGGCAAAGGCATCGCGGGTGTTGGTGATGTCCCCATCGCGCATGGGGCAGTTCTCCGGGGCTGCATCGAGCTTCCCGATGCGGCAGGCATAGACCTTACATTCCGCACATGAGACCATGAGTTGATGTGTCCCCCTTTGTGTGAGATTGGTGGCACCGGTGCCCACCCAGTATACGCCGGTGAGTATGCGTTGTGTCACACTAGCGGCAGGCAGTCTTCTCTGCTGGAGCCGCAACCTCTGCGAATGCCTGTGCCAAGCTGTCGTAGGCCTCCGACTGGTACTCGTCTATGCGCCCCGCGTCGCACAGTTGGGCGATAGTGGGGTCCAGGGGTAGTATGGCGAGCAACGGAGCCTTGGCGGCCGCGGCGAGCGCCTCGCCTCGACTTGGGCCGAAGATCTCATGGCGCTTTCCAGTGTCGGGGCAGGTGAAGTAGCTCATGTTCTCCACCACTCCGAGGATCGGCACCTTCAACTGCTCCGCCATTCCTATCGCTTTGCGAACCACCATGCCTGCCAAATCCTGCGGGGAGGACACGACCACTACTCCGCTGAGGGGAAGCGACTGCATGACGGTCAGGGGGGCGTCGGAGGTCCCGGGCGGTAGGTCCACCAGCAGGTAGTCCAGGTCCCCCCAAACAACGTCCTTCCAGAACTGTTTGATGGTGTTGGCGACTATCGGGCCGCGCCAAATGACCGGCAGGTCCTGCTGAGGCAACAGCAGGTTGATGGAGATCACCTCGATGCCTGTGCGGGTTTCGGCAGGGAGGAGGCCCATTTCGCTTCCGCGCGGGGCGCCCGTCAGTCCGAACAGCTTCGGTATGCTTGGCCCGGTGATGTCGGCATCCAGTATGCCCACCTTCCGCCCGTCCCGTGCCAGGGATACCGCCAGCAGCGCGGTGACCAGCGATTTTCCGACTCCCCCCTTGCCACTCATCACGGCTACGACCTGCCGGACCAGACTCATTTGCTGTGCAGGGGATGGTTGGTCGTCCTCGCCCCCCAGGGCTCGCACCCGCTCCTTGGCCGAGAGGGTTCCGAAGTTGACATTCACGATCTCGACTCCCGGGAGCTTCGAAACGGCCTGCTTCACATCCTCCGCGATCCGGCTCTTGAGTGGACAGGCTGGGGTGGTGAGGGCGACGGTGACCTCGACCTGGCCGCCATTCACCTGGACGTCCTTGACCATCCCTAACTCCACCAGGCTGCGCTTCAACTCCGGATCCATAACGGCCTCAAGGGCCTTTCTCACATGGGCAGCATCGGTCATCTCTAGATCGTTCCTCCTTGCCACATCCATTGTGGCCGGCCTCTCTTTGGAAGCCACCTGGGCTCCTCGCCGCCGCTTTACCGGCACGAAGTTCTGAGCTTATGCTCATAATATTCCTGTGGGCTGCCGGTGTCAAGGCGCGATTGGGTTCCTGTTTGTGTCCGGCGACGATCTGCGGGTGCGGTCGATCCGGCTAGATGCCTGCGAGGCCTAACAGTAACCGCTACTAGATCTTAATCCGGTTGGCCACGGAAGACGCTAGTTAGACACCGCTTCGGTTCTCTCTTCCACCAGGAAACCCATCATCCGTTCTTGCCACTCCGCCAAGCGGCGTCGGTTGACCCGGTAGAGGACGTAGCGGCCCCTCCGCTCGTCGATCACCAGTCCCGCGGCCCTCAGCACCGCAAGGTGCTTGGACACGGCAGCCTGGGTCACCCCCAGTCTCTTCACCAGGGTCCCGACGCACAGGGCACCCTCCGTTCCCCGCTCGGCCAGCAACAGCACCAGGCTGAGCCTGGTCTCATCCGAGAGGGCCTTGAAGACCCTGGCCAACTCTTTGACGTCGCCCAATGCTGTGATAGCGATTATCCCCACCTCCTTCTATGCCGTCTACCTGCTTTGTTTCGTTGAAGGCTGCTCACCGGCCGAGTCCGCCTTTGACGGGAGCAGCAGGTCGCAGATCGCACGCGGGTAGAAGTGTAGCCCCCGTTTCCGGGGAGAAATGAACGTGCTCAGGAAGAATATCACCGTGGCCGTGAGCACCATGGTGGCTCCCGAAGCTGTATCGAGCCGGTACGACAGGAACAGCCCTGCGACAGCCGATATGTCGCCGATCAGTACCGCCAGGACCATCATCCGCCGGAAGTCCTCCGTCCATTGGTAGGCGGCCGCCGCCGGGATCACGATCATAGCCGAAACCAGGATGATGCCCACCACCTTGATCGATAGCACTACGGTGAGCGCCATCAGGCTGAGGAGAACAAGGTGCAGCCTGTCCGCGGGCAGCCCGCTCACACGGGCCACCTCCGGGTCGAAGGTGATGAACAGTAGCTCCTTGAAGAAGAGCCCGACCGTCAGCAGGACCCCTGCGCCGAGCAGCAGGCTGAGCCAGAGATCTTCCCCGGTGACCGCCAGCACCGACCCGAACAGGTATCCGAACAGGTCCGCGTTGTAGCCGCGCATCAATCCGATGAAGAGGATGCCTAGGGCCATGGTGGCCGCGAAGAACACACCGATTGCGGTGTCCTCCTTCACCTCGGCCCTCTCGCTAGTCCAGGCGATGCCCCAGGCGGTCAATAGGCAGAAGGCCACAGCGGCGAACAGGGGGTTGACTCCCAGCAGGAAGCCCAGCGCCACGCCCCCGAAGCTTGCGTGGGCGATGCCGGCCCCGATGAAGGAGAGCCCTCGCAGCACCACGTACACGCCGATGATGGCGGTCACGGTGCCGATCAGCAGGGAGGCCAGAAGGGCCCGCTGCATGAAGGTGTAACTCAGGATCTCGGGCATTGTTTCACCCCTCCCGAGACCGATGGTGCGGCACGACTATGTGCGGTATGTCGCCGTGGCCCACCAGGCTCGCGTGGGGGCCGTACATGCACTCCAGGACTTCGCCGCTAAGGACCTCCTCGGGGCGGCCGTGTGCCACCAACCGGCGGTTTATGCAGACGAGCTGGTCCACATGCTGCGCCACGATCCCGATGTCGTGGGAAACGACGAGGATGGTTATGCCCTCGCGGTGCAACCCCTCCAGCAGGTCGAACAGCCCCTCGGTGGTGCCTACGTCCACTCCGGTGGTGGGCTCGTCCAGCAGGAGCAGATCCGGCTCGGCTGCCAAGGCCCGCGCCACCAGCACCCTCTGCCGTTGCCCTCCGGATAACCGGCCTATGGGCCGCTGCGCCAGGTCGCTCATGCCCACCCGATCCAGCGCCCTCCGCGCCGCCTCCCGATCGTGCTTCCCTGGCCGTCGGATCAAGCCCACCCGGCCGTATCGCCCCATCAGCACCACGTCGAACACCCGCAGGGGGAACCGATGGTCGATCTGGGCGACTTGTGGCACGTAGCCGACTCGCTTCCATTCCCCGTCCAGATCTGGGACAGGCTTCCCGAAGAGACGCACTGTCCCTGCCGTCGGCCTGACCACGCCCAGGATCGCCTTGATCAGCGTGGTCTTGCCCGAGCCGTTGGGGCCGATGAGCGCCACGAACTCGCTGTGTACCACCTTGAGAGTAACCTCCTCCAACGCGACCAGCTCCTGGTAGCGCACGGTCACCTGGTCCACTTCTACTACGTAGTCCATGACATTCTCACCGCAGGGCCTTCGCCATCTGAGCCACGTTGTGGCGCATCAGCCTCAGGTAGCTGGGATCATCGAGGCTTGCACCCAGGGGATCGAGAAACAGCACCTGGGCGCCGCTCTCCTCGGCGATGGTTTGAGCGGCCTTTGCTGAGAACTGCGGCTCGGCGAAGATGGCCCTGGCGCCGATGCGCCTCGCCGTCTCAACTATCTCCGCCACCTCGGCCGGGGAGGGCTCCCGGCCGGGCGACTCCTCGATGGCGGCCGCCTGCACCAACCCATAGCGACGGGCGAAGTAGACCCACGCGGGATGGAAGGCGATGAACTGCCGGTCCGACCAGGTGGCGACCTCCCCGGAGATCTCCTGATCGAGGGACAGCAACTGGCCGACATATCGACCGGCATTGGACCGGTAGCTATCGGCGTGGGCGGGGTCCGCCTCGACCAGGGCATCGCGGATGTTCTCCACCTGGACTACAGCGTTCTTCGGGTCGAGCCAGATATGAGGGTTTCCGCCCGGCTCGTGGTGGTCCCCTTGCAGGATGTCTATCCCTTTCGAGCTGTCTACGACGATCAGTTTCGGGTTGTTGACGCTCTGAGTCAGTTTCTCGGCCCAGTACTCCAGTTCCACGCCGTTGAGCGCCAGCAGTCGGGCTCTGGACACCTGTTCCACCTGGGAGGGAGTCAACTCGTAGGTGTGCGGGCTGGCACCCGGTGGCACCAGGATGATGACCTGGACCTGCTCGCCTCCCACCTGGCGGGCGAAGTTGGCCAGAGGGGCTATGCTGGCGGCGACCAGGAGCCTGTCATTCTGGACAGGGTGGCCGGCGTCACAGGATGCCATCAGCGACGTCGCCAGGGCCGCCACGACGGCCATGATGAGCAGTCGAGCCATCCTCGGAGCGATGGCGTTTGGCATGCTCACAGTTAGCTGCCTTCCGCCCTGCCGACCTTCCATCTGCCTGCTCATTCCGGCACCTCTCGCCTCGTTAGCGCCGCTTGTAGATCGGCCAGGATGCCGCCGATCTTCTCCTTCTCGGTCAGCACCACCTCGATCCCGGCATCGGCCAACGCATAGGAAGGGCCCTTACCCTCCAGGCTCTCCCGCAGTACGAGCCCGTCCACCCCCTGGCCGATCAGGAACTCGGCCACCTTGATACCCTTCTGCTTCTCGACCGCCGTATAAGGGTTCGCCAGCACCTCGCGCCCCACGACCTCCCCCGTCGCGGCTTTGAACTGAATCAGCGCGAAGTAGGGTGCCTCGCCGAAGTGAGGAGACACCGCACCGTCGAGGGAGGCCAGGGGCGCTGCCCATTTCAAGACTTCTTTCTGTGTGGGCTCGTAGTGGACCAGCACCCGATCGACCCGGGAAATGCTCTCCCTGATGGCCCTCTCGAGCCTCTGGCTGATCTGGTGAGCCTTCTCGAGGTTTCGGGTGCGCAGCGATACCTCGGTCTCGATGAACTTGTAGCGCCCCGAATTGCGACCCGCCAGCGACCTGATCTCTGCTATCCCCGGATCGGCAGCTATCACACGCCGGATCTGATCCAGCATCTCGTGATCGAGCGAGGCATCCAGGAGGACCCGCATTCCATCCACCAGCAAGCCCCAGCCAGCCCACACGACGAAGAGGACGACTACGGCGGCGCCTAGCTGGTCCAGCGGAAGTTGGAGCGCGCTGCCGAGGACGGCGGCGAACACGACTCCAGAGGACAGCATGTCGATGCGGAAATGCTGGCTGTCGGCGATCAGGCTGGGAGAGCCGGTTTGCTCGCCGATCCGGCGCTCGTAGCGGCTGAAAAGGAAGGCGACCAGAACGGCCAGCACGACACCCGCGAGGGTCAGCGGCGCGTTGGCGATCTCGCGCCGGGGTTCCAGGAGGGCTTCGCGAGCGATCTCGTAGGCGGCCAGGAAGATGAGAAGGGCGAGCGTCACCGATGCCAGGTTTTCCACCTTGTAGAGCCCGTACGGGAACAGCCGGGACCTGCGGCCGGAGATGAAAAGCCCCACCAGCACCACCAGGGAGGCGACGACATCGACCGCCGAATGGACGGCGTCGGCCGCCAGGGCTAGGCTGCCGGAAAGAGCGGCGAGGAACAGCTTCAGGCACACTAGGAGGATGTTTACTCCCACCGAGTACAGACCCACCCGTGCCGTTCTTGAGGAGTTCGATTGCCTATCCTCGGAATAATAGTCCATGTTGACCGTCCCAGCCGATAGCCCTGATCTCTGTGGTGGCTTCACCGCCGCTCGATGGGCGAAACCCGCTCGGACACCCTCCTTGCCCCTGCCTAATTATGAGCTTATGCCCATAATAGTTCTCACCGGCCATGCTGTCAAGGAGTGCCTCCCTCTGAAGCGCGTGCAGTCGAGGTTGAACAGTGGGTATCGAGAAGGGGACTATGGCAACAGAAGGGTCACACCGCCTGGGTAGGGGATATGTGCAGGTCTACACAGGGAACAGCAAGGGCAAGACTACTGCTGCTCTGGGATTGGCCTTCAGGGCCACGGGTTGGGGACTGCGGACTTACATCGGGCAGTTCATGAAAGGTCAGCACTACGGTGAACTCGCTGCGGCAAGGATGGTACACCCCCACATCACCATCGAGCAATATGGGAAGGATACCTTTATCCATGTGCGGGGCTCATCAGAAGAAGATGTCGGGATCGCCAGGGCGGGGCTGGCCAGAGCCAAGGAGGTGATGTGCTCGGGCCAGTACGACATCGTCGTCTTGGACGAGATCACCACTGCCCACCGGTTTGAACTGGTCTCCGTGGAGGAAATCCTGGAGATAGCGGCACTGAGGCCCGAAGGTGTGGAGTTGGTTCTTACCGGACGTTATGCCCCACCGGAAGTCATCGCCGTTGCAGATCTGGTGACGGAGATGAAGGTGGTCAAGCATTACTACGATCAGGGTGTGGGAGCCCGGGATGGAATCGAACGGTGATTCGGAGTAGTAGCGCGGGAATCTCCGCGGGCATAGGGGATGGACACCGGGAGGAGTTGTCCAATCTGTTCACCGCGGAGGCGATTTGAGATTGGCACCGAACAGGGGCTTGACAAGAAGATGTAACTATGCGATAAGTGTAAGTAACAGATAGTAGCGAGACGGAGGCGCGGTGCGCGAGCGTGGAATGGGTCATGGCTGGCATGGTGGCAGGGGGCCCCAGCGGGGTCAGGTCGCCCATCTGATCGAGCCCTGTCTGCTGACACTGCTCAGAGACGGGGCTGGGCACGGGTACGATCTCATCGCTTCGCTGGGCCGTTTTGGGCTCGATCCGGACAACCTGGACAACGGGATGGTCTATCGCAGCCTGCGCCACATGGAGGTGGTGGGCTGGGTCCGATCGGACTGGGAGATCGGCACCGGCGGGCCGCCGAGGCGGGTTTACCGGCTGACCGACGAGGGACGGCAGGCGCTCTCGACCTGGCGCGATGAGTTGCGGCGCACCAGAGATCTGGTGAGCCGGTTGTTGAATGCACTGGACGGTTCTTAGAACCTAAGCTTGTCGGATAGCTTAGTCAAGAATTGAGCACCGCACCCCCGGTGCTCGCGTCGATCGGCGCCTATCGCGCCGAGAAGGGAGGAACAAATGCCAAGGGGAGATGGAACCGGTCCGGCCGGAATGGGGCCGCGAACGGGTAGGGGTATGGGTTACTGCACCGGCTTCCAAACACCGGGCTGGCAGAACGTCGCTCGCACCGGCCTGGCCGGGTTCGGCGCAGTTGCCAGCGCCTGTCGGTGGGCCATGACAAACGTGCCACGTCTTGGCCGCCGGCTTGGAACAGGCCGTGGCGGAGGCGGACGGCGGAGTTGGTGAGCGAGACACGACGAGTTGTATAGAAGGAGCAACTGACATGCCTGGTGGTGATGCAACAGGTCCAGCCGGGATGGGTCCCGGCACAGGTTGGGGAATGGGTCCCTGCGGTGGTTATGGCGTAGGCACCTATAGCCCACGCGTCGGCGCATACGGCTCCGGCCTACCCGCGTTTGGCCCGCGCTTCGGCGGCGGAGGGCGCGGAAATCGATACTGGTTCAGGGCTACGGGGCTACCTGGCTGGTTTCGTGCCGGCTATGCGCCCGCGTGGGGAAGGGGTCTGCTCTATAGCACTCCCGAGCAGGAACGGCAGCTTCTGGAAGCGCAGATGAAGCAGTTGCGCGCAACCATTAGTGACATCGAGGCGCGGCTCAGAGATCTGGGTGCGGCCACGGCGGAGGAGCCTCAGGGGCAAGCCTGATCTTCTCCACCCCCAGCCCAACAGCTGTGTCACCTAGAGCAGCGCGAAAGCTATCCAACGCCAGGGCTTCGCCTCCTGCTGGATCACCCTGGTCGTGGCGATACAGGGGATGAAGGTGACTTGAAGGACCAGGAAGGCCACTTTGGCGGCGGGCGTCAACATCCCGGAAAGTGCCGCCGCCAAAGTGGCCTTCCTCGCCATCGTCTGCCAGGACGGCCTGAAGCAGCTTCGGCTTACCCTCACCACGCATTTACAACGCGCGACCAAGTCTCGATCGACTGTATATAGTGTCTAACGGATCAAGTTGATCGCAAGATGCGCACAAGTTCTGGTCTACGCCGGGAGTGCCTCCGCCAGAGAGGGGATTACCACCAAATGACGCAGCTTCAAAGCGGTCAAGGCGACCCGCCGGCCGGCGTCGGTCAGGTAATACTTGTAGGTGTGGCCGATCTTCTTG
>DIXP01000112.1 GCA_002436065.1 Chloroflexi bacterium UBA6077 | reverse complement strand
TTCGAGAGAACGAATCGCAGGTACGGACAATTGCGGAAATGCATACCACCTCATGCCGACCCCTTCCCCTGTCATGCCAAGCTCCATCCCTGACATGCCGCCTCTCTTGTCATGCTGCTTCTCTTGTCATGCTGCCTCTCTTGTCATGCTGAGCGTGGAGCGAAGGATCTCCAGTTACTCCCACCGGGTGCTCAGAGTGCAGACGTAGTGGCATTTGCCGTGGCTATCGGTAACAGTAAGCGCGCCGTAAGGCAACAGGAGATGCTTTGCTCCACGCTCAGCATGACAATGGGAGGCTCAGCATGACAGGGGTGGGGCTTGGCATGACAATAGGGGCTCGGTATGACAGGCTATGCGTTTCCGCAATTGTCCATACACTGTCCTAGGACGGCTTCCTGGTACGGACCCTGCCAACCTCGATGTCCACGGCATCTCGCTTGGGGGGCAAGGGGTTATGCGATACGAGCAGTTTGGCAACCAGTACGTTCTGAGACTGGAGCCTGGCGAAGAGGTCAGGTCGAAGCTAACCGAGTTCATCGAGCAGGAGAACATCGGAGGAGGCTACTTCATCGCCTTTGGAGCCTTTTGCCGGGCGCGGCTGCGTTACTTCGACGTCGCGGCCAAGGAGTATCGGAATCATGAAATCGACCAGCAGGTTGAGGTGGTGAGCCTCCTGGGCAACATAGCCTGGGTTGATGGCAAGCCGAAGATCCACATGCATGTAGCCGTCAGTGATGGACAGACCCGCACCTACAGCGGGGACATGGAGGAGGGCTACGCTCGCCCCACCCTGGAGCTGTTCCTGACGAAGCTGCCGGGCGAGATCCGCCGCGAGAAGGACCCGGAGTCGGGCTTGGACCTGCTTTCCTTGCCGCACGAGATGGGCGTTCGCCGGCTTCCCAAACGCCGAAAGGCCGCATGATGCATCGCAAGGCTGCGAGGCTGTGCCTCCTAGTTCTCGCCCAAATTGGTCCCGTCCCGTAGTGCAGGGCCCTGTGCCCTGCTACCCGTTGGCGATACACTCACATAACCAAATGCTCTACCCGCACCCGGACCCATAGGCAACGGCGCAATAGAGGGCAACCGGACCGCAGGGCACCGGGCCCTGCACTACGGATTAGGGCCGGGCATCTGCTCCAGCAGCGCCACGGGGAAGCGGCCGAAGATGTCGGAGACGGGCAGCCCATGGGAGCCGTGTCGCTCGCCCACCCGCAGCAGCTCCCCGGTGAAAACGTTGCGAAAACTCCTGCCCTTCTGCTCCTTTGGTAGACTCAGCCAGGTATCACCCCATATCTCCGCTCCCAGAGGAGGGACCTCCCTTCTGCCAGTCAGCCCAACCACCAGCCGTGGTACCGCTACCAGGATTCCTTCCCCATCAACTGTGCGGATGAAGGCGCAGACGTGATCCCTCTTGCTCCCTCTTGCCATGGAGGGGAGGTAGCACCCCTCTGAGAAGAGCCGGGCGTGGGTCCGGCGGAAGTCCAGGGTGCGATAGGACACAAACAGCTTGATCCTCCCGTCCCACGCGGTCTCCAGCAGATCATCTGCCAAGGCGGTGGTATCCTCCCCATCTTTCTCCACCCGTTCCCTGAGTCCCGCGAGCAGTGAGCGTCGATGCTCGTAGTCGACCGGACGGCGGTTGTCGGGGTCTACCAGGCTGTGGTTCCAAAGCTCGCACCCCTGATAGAGGTCGGGAACCCCCGGAGAGGTCAGCTTCAGCAGCAGTTGCGACAGGGCGTTGAAGCGGCCGAAGTAGGCCACTCGTCGCTGCAGAGGCGCGAACTCCTTCAGGAAGCTGTTCTCCTTTACGCCCTCCAGCACCCTGTCCACGAACTGCCGGACTGCGTGGTCGTACTGCTCGTTCGGGTTGACCCAACTGGTGTGGACCTTGGCCTCCTTGGTGGCCTTGGCCATGTACGCGGCGATCCGCTCTCTATACTGGGCGAGTTGCTGCGTGGAGATCAGCCCTCGGCCGTTGGGGGTCGCCTCCGGCCAGCTTCCCAAGAGGGTCTGGTACAGTAGATACTCGTCGTTTCGGTCTGGGGCGCTCCCGCCGTCCATGCTGGCCTTCTTCGACTCGTTCAGGGTGCCCCATCTTCCTAGCGCCTCCCTCCACTCCTCCGGGATTTCCGATAGGACGTTGATGCGGGCCCTCACGTCCTCGCTGCGCTTCGAGTCGTGGGTGGAGGTGGCCACCAGGGAGTGGGGCCAGCGCTCCCGGCGCTCGGCGTTCTGCCGGTGGAAGTCCGCCAGGGAGAGGCCGAACTGCTCTGGGTGTCCGCCAACCTCGTTCAGGGAGACCAACCGGTTGTAGACGTAGAAGGCGGTGTCCTCCACACCCTTGGCCATGACGGGGCCAGTGACCTGCTGGAACTTCATCACCAGCTCCGTCAGGGCCTGGTGGTCCTCCTCGCGGAAATCCTGGAGGTTTCGCAGCAGCAGGGTGTCCCGCAGGAAGTTGAAGATGGAGGCAGCGGTCCTGGGGTTGCGTCTCCTGGCCTCCTCGGAGGCGCTTTCCAGGTGGGTTTGATCCTGCCTGGAGACAGTTCCCAGTTCAGAGATGTAGGTGCGATAAACGGGGAGCGCAGCTACTACTTCTCTCAGTGCGAAGGTTAGGCTGTTCAGCGTGAAGTCCCTGTACAGCCGGTTCTTCTCGGCAACCCTCTCCAATTGGTGCGCAAGCGCGTTGATCTCGCTGGAAAGCGACACCAGCATGATCATCTTCTTGGTGGAGTTGGTGAGGTTGCGGAAGTCGGCGTCCCGGCCGGTGAACTGCCGGTAGATCCCGTCGAACTGCTCCCGATTGCCGGCGTCCACGAAGAGCCCGTTCAGCGCATTCATGGCGTCGTAGCCCGTAGTGCCATCTACCATCCAGTCCTCTGGGAGGCGCTCCCCTTCGGAGAGGATCTTCTCGGCAACCACATACAGTGGCCATGCGGGCTCGGCCGACCCGTTCCGTGTGAACCGGTTGTCAAACCAGGTGGAAACCACCGGTTGGAGTTCCTCGAGGGAGATGATGTTGCCCGAGTCGGCCTCGGCTTCGGACGGGCCGGCAGGGCCGCTGGCTCCTAACTCGGGCGCGATTCCCAGCTGCTCCTGGATCTGCCGCACGGTGTTGCCCTCCTGCAGCTGTCGCAGGTAGGCTCGCGGGTTCCACAGCCCGTCCGGATGGTCGATGCGCAGTCCGGTCACCTTCCCCTCGGCCAACCAGCGCAGCACCACGGCATGCGTTGCCTGG
This sequence comes from Chloroflexi bacterium UBA6077, assembly GCA_002436065.1. Classification (GTDB taxonomy): domain Bacteria; phylum Chloroflexota; class UBA6077; order UBA6077; family UBA6077; genus UBA6077. The sequence goes on along the minus strand of DIXP01000112.1, from coordinate 136,707 downwards.
AAGACCTCGGGCAACTCCACCCGAATGGCGGCCAGATCGTTGACGTCGAAGAAGCGCCGGTAGTTGATCTCCTCGGCGGCTACCCTCCAGAAGGCAGGACGGTAGGGCTGCTCATCCAGCAACCCGTCCAACAGGTCGAAGCTGCGAGGGTCGCCAACGGTGCCGTTGAACGCCTGTACGGTGGTGTCGAAGGCTGCCCGGACGTAGGCGCTGGCCCCGTACAATGCGGATATCCGGCGCTTGATCACCTCCTTCTCCCGTTGGCGCTCCTCCACCCGGTCCGGAGCCAGCTCGGTTCCAAGGGGGAGATAGCTGATTGCCGTCATGATGCTGCGCAGCTCTTGGAGCTGTTGGCTATCCTCTCCAAGGGCTTGTGACAGGGTGTCCATCTGGTAACCGAGGATACTGCTGTAGGTGCGAGGGGCCACCGGCAGTTTGAAGTCATAGTAATTGATGAAGAAAGCCCCATCCTCGTAGGATAGCTGGAGCTTGCCGCTCTCCAGCACCTTGCCGTACTGGTCCTCCAGGATCGGGAGCAGCATCTTATCCTGCAGCTCAGGCTTTACCGGATGCCAGTCGATGTCGAAGTATCGGGAGTAGTTGGAACTAGGGCCGTTCTCCAGCACGTCCATCCACCACGTATTGCAGGCATCTCCTACCCCCATGTGGTTGGGGACCGTGTCCACGAGCAAACCCATACCCCGGGTTCGCAGCTCACTCGCGAATGCATCAAAGGCATCTTCACCCCCAAGGGCGGGACTCACCTGGCTGTGGTCACAGATGTCGTAGCCGTGATCGCTGCCGGAGCGGGCCTTCAGGAGCGGAGATGCGTAGCAGTCGCTGACCCCCAGGTCGTGGAGGTAGGGGACGATGGCCTGGGCTTCCCGCAATGGGAAGCCGCTGTGGATCTGGAGGCGGTAGGTGGCGCTGGGCACGCGGCGCCGGATGGCGACCTCCTCCGCCAATGCCTCGACGGTGGGTGTCTTCTTCATCAGCGTCTCTTTTACCTCCTCCATCCTGACCCCCAGCATCTCACCCAGGGATACGAAGTGTCCCCCCCATTCCCGGCCGGCCTCGCTGTGGCGACGGTGCCCCTCGAGTACCCTGGCGGGGGCCGTCTGCAGCAGGCCATAGTAGAGGTTCTGCACCCGCCACAGCTTCACCTCGAAGGGAAGGGTGCCAACCACCACCATCGTCTCCTTGAGCTTGCGGAGCAGGGCCAGATCCTCGGGATTGGCGCATAATGCCTCCATCCGCTTCTCGAGGGCCTCACGCAGCAGGTATCCCAAGCCGGCGCCGTCCAGCGACAGCTGCCAGCGTCGCGCCTCTTCCAGCAGCCCCGGAACCGCCTCCAGCTCTAGCTCCTCGCTCTCGAAGGCCCGCCGCAGTCGGCTGTTGATCACCAGCTCCGCCGCAGCCTGCCAGGCCTTGGGAGGGGGCGCACTCAGGTCCGAGATTAGCCGCATTATCGGCGAGTGGTGCTCGTACAGCTGGCGGTAGAGGGATTCGGCCTCCCCCAACGTGGAGTTCAGGATCGTACCCAGGATCTTGCGCTGCTCGTCGCGGAACAGCAGCTTGAGGGAGTAGCTGTTGGACCCGAAGTGTCTGTCCACCACCCGAATCAACTCGGTGAGGTCGCTGCGATCGAAGACGGCCGCTATCTCTCGAGTGACGGCTTCGTAGCTCTCCTCGCTCGAGAATTGCCGAACACCGCCGCTCAGATTATGGTCTCCCAGGTGTAGGACGCCGTAGCTGATCCTGTCGGACTCCTGGGTGATCCCCGAGCTGATCCTGGCCTTCCCCAGGGCAAGCTTCAACTTGCCCGCCGAGTGCAGCCTCTGGTCCTCTCGATCGACCGTGTAGCAGTAGACGCTCGTCCGCTCGCCGTAGTCCTCGAACAACGAGCTGATAGCGTAGTGGGCACCCACCTGTCGCAGATCCACCAGCGACGGCTTCACCCACTTCTCGTAGATCAGCCGTCCGTCCCGGTGATCGGGGATATTGCTCTTGGCCCTCTCCAGCAACTCCAGAAAGCGGGGCTCCAGGGAGTCGCCAAACAGTTCCTCGGCCAGTTGAAGGGCTCGTCCGGCGTACTGGATCACCTGCACTGTCTCGATACCGGAGAGTTCATCAAAGAACCAGCCGCAGCTTGTGTACATCAGCATCGCCTGCCGCTGCATCTCCAGCAGCTTGAGCGCCCGGGTCCGCCCCGACTCGGATAGCTGTCGAGGCGCGTGTTGATCGAGGAACCGATCCACATTCTCGCGGGACCTATCCAGGACCACGCTGATGTAGTCGTCGTGGGCCAACCACGGGTTCCGCAGCAGCCGGCGCCCCCTTCTCTCGAACAGGGGGGCCAGCTCGTCGCGCAGCCAGTCCAGGGCATCCCTCAGCGGTCCACGCCAGCCCTGGTTCCAGTCCGGATAGTTGCCGGAGTTGCAGCCGCAGTGGCTCTTCCAGCGTTCCACGCCATGGATGCAGCTCCAGGAGCTGTTGTCGAAGATCTGTACCTCGTGGGTGGGAGGGTGCTTTTCCAGGAATTCGCCGTAGTTGGTGAGCCTGGCCAGGCCGTTGGACTCGATCTGGTTGAGGGCGTAGGCCAGGGCCATGTCGCCGTTCCGGTGGTGATGCCCGTAGCTCTCTCCGTCCGTGGCTATGTGGACCATTTGGGGCCAGTTGCGATCGTCGGAGAAGGCACCCATCAGCCGATCAGCGAACAGCTCACCTCGGGTGAGTAGCCCCTCGAAGGCCACGGCTCGGGAGATGGGGCCGTCGTAGAAGAACAGGTTGATTTGGCGGCCAGAGGGGAGCCTCTGGACGTAGGCTCGGGTGGGATCGATCCTGCCTCCGCTCACGTCGCGCCAGACCCCTCCGGTGAGCCTCCGTACCCTGCTGGCCTGGTTCTGGGACAGGATGGTGAACTGGATTCCGTGCTGGGCTAGCACCTCCAACGTGGCGACGTCGGCCGCCGTCTCAGGTAGCCACATCCCCTCGGGCAAGCGACCGAAGCGGTGCTCGAAGTCGCTGATGCCCCAGACCACCTGGGTGTGCTTGTCCTGGCTGTTCGCCAGGGGGAGGATCATGTGGTTGTAGGCCTGAGCCAGGGCGGACCCGTGGCCGGAGAACCTCTCCTGGCTCTCACGGTCCGCTGCCAGGATGGACTGGTAGACCTCCGGCGAGTTCTCTTCCATCCAGGTGAGAAGGGTCGGGCCCATGTTATAGCTCATCCTGGCGTAGTTGTTGACGATCTTCACGATCCGGCCATCGCCGTCCATGATGCGGGATGCCCCGTTGGGACCGTAGCACTCGGCGGTGATCCGTTCGTTCCAATCGTGGTAGGGGTAGGCGGAGTCCTGCAACTCCACCGCCTCAAGGGATGGATTTTCCCTGGGAGGCTGGTAGAAGTGGCCGTGAATGCAGACGTACCTTTCCATTCAGGCGCCTCTTGGGATACACACTATCCCGGCACCTCTCGTCTGAACAGCGCCAGGGCTCTTGGACCAAGGGTGAGGATGACCTCTCCCACCGAGTCCAACCTATCCGGAACCTCGCTGCCGTCGCCGGCCCAGCGCTCCTCGGCCGAATCCAGCAGCTTCCCCCATTGTCCGGCGGGCAGCGGAATGGGGAGGACCACCGGCTCGTTGCCCAGGTTGAAGGCGACGGCCACCTCGCTGCCCTCCGACCACCGTCGAAGGAAGAGACACCGCTCCCTCTCGTAGGGCAGCACCTCCATCTGTTCCTTGCTCAGGTTGATCAGGGCCGGGACCGTCTGCCGGAGTCGGATCAGCGATAGGTAGAACTCCAGCAGGGTACGGTGTTGCCCCTGCTCTCGAAGACCGTGGTCCAGCTTGGCACGGAAGAAGGTGGCTTCTGCCTGCGGGTCGGGAGGGTCGCCCTGCCACTCGAACGCCGAAAACTCATCTCGGCGTCCTCGCCGCACCGCGTCCGACAGTTGAGGATCCAGGTGGCTGATGAAGTACAGGAAGGGAGCTGTATCCCCGTACTCCTCCCCCATGAACAGCAGGGGGATGTACGGGGACAGCAGCACCACGCCGGCCGCGAGCTTCAGTCCTTCAAAGGGGACCAGTTGACTCAGCCGCTCCCCGAGCATTCGATTCCCCACCTGGTCGTGATTCTGTGAGCAGACCACGAACTGGGAGGCCCGGCAGAGGCTGGGGTTGTTCCCGTGGCAGCGCTGGCGACTCCGGGAGTACTCTCCGGTGAAGGTGTAGCCCTCCCGCAGGGCCTTCGCCAGTTGATCCACATGGCCGAAGTCCCGGTAGTAGCCCGAGGTCTCGCCGGTCAACAGGACGTGCAGGGCGTGGTGCAGGTCGTCGCTCCACTGTGCGTCCAGGCCGTAGCCGCACAGTTCGGGGGGCAGGATCAGCCGCGCATCGTTCAGGTCGCTCTCGGCGATAACGTGGATCGGGTGGCCAAGCCTGCCGGCCTCCTGGTGTACGGCTTCGACCAACTCTTGCAGGAAGGGCCGCGCCGAGCGGTCGTGGATGGCGTGGACCGCGTCCAGCCGCAGGGCGTCCAGGTGGAAATCCCGGATCCAGTACAGGGCGTTCTCCAGGAAGTAGCGCCGGACCTCATCGCTGTGGGGGCCGTCGAAGTTCAGGGCCAGGCCCCAGGGGGTGCGGTACCGGTCGGTGAAGTAGGGGCCGTAGTCCGGGAGGTAGTTGCCTTCGGGGCCAAGGTGGTTGTACACAACATCCAGCACCACCGCCAACCCATGCCGGTGGCAACCGTCCACCAGACGCTTCAGCCCCTCAGCTCCTCCATAGGACCCCTGCACGGCGAATGGAAAGACGCCGTCGTATCCCCAGTTCCGGCTGCCCGGGAACTGGGCCACGGGCATAATCTCCACGGCGGTTATTCCCAGGCGCCGCAGGTAGTCCAGGTAGGGGATAGCGGCGTCGAAGGTGCCCTCGGGCGTGAAGGTCCCGACGTGGAGTTCGTAGAGGATGTATTGCTCCAGGGGCAGGCCCGGCCAATTCCCGTCTTGCCAAGGAAAGGCGGTGGAGATTACCTGGGAGGGGCCGTGGACGTCCTCTGGCTGGAAGCGAGAGGCAGGGTCGGGTCGCTCCTTGTCCTCCTCCAGTCGATAGAAGTAGAGTGCCCCCGGCTCCACGCCCTGCACCACCCCCTCGTGGTAGCCCCTTTCTCGCCTCTCCAGCGGCACTAGCCGCTCCATCGGCGCCACGAAGTGCAGTTGGACTCGCTCAGCGTCGGGGGCCCAAACCAGGAACCGGCATTGGCCGTCTCCCAGGTAGGTGGCGCCGAGACTGAGGTTTCGGTCCGACACTGCCATCATGCTGCTCCGCAACAAGGGTCGCGTTGGGCCGCGAGATCGGCCCATCCTGGGAGCGCGGGCGGCTCGCCCGCGAGGACGGGCGGGCCAGCGGCCCGCGCTCCCAGCAGGCGGCGAAGCCGCCTATGGAGACCGGATTGGCGGGTCAAGGGTCTCACTCCTGGCTTGGCGGCGGGCCGCTCTTCAGGAACAGCACGGCCAGGGGTGGCAGGGTGAGGCTGAGCGAGCAGGGCTTCCCGTGGGATGGAACGGACGAAGCTTCTACCCCTCCCAGGTTGCCTACCCCGGTGCCTCCGAACTCCTCCGCGTTGCTGTTCAGTAGCTCGCGCCAGTACCCGCTGTGGGGAGTGCCCACCCTGTAGTCGTACCTGGGCACCGGCGTGAAGTTCGCTACTACCAGGATCGGTTCGCCGTCGGACTTGCCCCATCGAAGGAATGAGATGACGCTCTGATCGGTGTCGTCGGCGCTGATCCATTCGAAGCCGCTCGGCTCCATCTCCAGTTCGTGAAGCGCAGCTTCCTCCCGATAGAGCCGGTTCAGATCCTTCACCCATTTCTGGACCCCTTCATGCGAGGGGTACTGCAGCAGGTGCCAGTCGAGGCTGCTATCGTGGTTCCACTCGCGCCCCTGGCCGAACTCATCCCCCATGAACAGCAGTTTCTTGCCGGGCTGAGCGTACATGTAGCCGAAGAGGAGCCTCAGGTTGGCGAACTTCTGCCAGTCGTCGCCGGGCATTTTGCCGAGCAGGGACCCCTTGCCGTGTACCACCTCGTCGTGAGACAGGGGCAGCACGAAGTTCTCGGAGAAGGCGTACACCGATCGGAAGGTCAGTAGGTTGTGTCGGAACTTGCGGTAGAGCGGATCCGTCGACATGTACTCCAGAGTGTCGTGCATCCAGCCCATGTCCCACTTCATGCCGAACCCCAGGCCGCCTACGTAGGTTGGTTTGGAGACCATGGGCCACGCCGTGGACTCCTCGGCTATGGTTTGGACATCCGGGTGATTCCGATAGATGTCCTCGTTGAACCGCCGAAGGAAGCCGATTGCCTCCAAATTCTCCCTACCCCCGTACTCGTTGGGGATCCACTCCCCAGGTTTGCGGGAGTAGTCCAGGTAGAGCATGGAGGCTACGGCGTCCACCCGCAAGCCGTCCACGTGGTACCGGTCCAGCCAGAGGAAGGCGCTGCTCATCAGGAAGCTGCGCACCTCGTTGCGTCCGTAATTAAAGATGTAGCTGTTCCAGTCGGGGTGGAACCCCTTCCGTGGGTCGGCATGCTCGTAGAGATGGGTACCGTCGAAGTAGGCCAGGCCGTGTTCGTCAGTGGGGAAGTGGGATGGCACCCAATCCAGGATGACTCCGATACCCTTCTGGTGGAGGTAGTCCACCAGTTTCATGAAGTCCTGGGGGTTGCCGTAGCGGCTGGTGGGCGCGAAGTAGCCCGTGGTCTGGTAGCCCCAGGAACCGAAGAAGGGGTGCTCCATGATCGGCAGCAACTCCACATGGGTGAATCCCATCTCCCGGACATACCCCGCAAGGCGCGACGCGATCTCCCGATAACACAGGGAGCGGTTCCCCTCCTCCAGTACCCGCATCCAGGAGCCGAGGTGGACCTCGTAGACGGCCAGAGGGGCGTCCAAGCCGTTCCGTTTCCGCCGGCCATCCATCCACTCCCGGTCCTCCCACTGGTATCCCAGGTCCCAGATAATCGAAGCCGTTTGGGGAGGGGTCTCGGCGTGGAAGGCGTAGGGATCCGCCTTGTCTACCCTGTATCCGTTGTATCGGGAGACAATGTGGTACTTGTACAGGACGCCTCCCCCCAGGTTGGGGATGAAACCCTCCCAGATCCCTGACTGCCCACGGAGCCGGAGGGGGTGGCTGCTCTTGTCCCAGCCGTTGAAATCTCCGGTAACGAACACTGCCTTGGCGTTGGGTGCCCAGACGGCGAAGTAGGTGCCGTCCAGCCCGTTGCCGCACAGGGGGTGGGAGCCTAGTTTGTCGTAGAGCCGGTAATGGGTGCCCTCGTTGAAGAGATGAATGTCGTCATCGGTCAGGAGGGTCACATCATACACAACGAGAGGCTTCTTGGCCCCTGCTTGTGCGGAGCGGCCCGAGTCCGAGCCGCTTCTGGTCTGCGTCATAGCCGTTCAACCTCTTTCAGCAATTAGCCCACAGCTAGAAGTGTGCCAGGTAGTAGAGGCTAGGTCTAGACAACCACATTCTTTGTTGTCATGATTGGCGTGGATCGAGAAGGTGAAAGGACGTAGAGTGACCGACTTGGTGCAAACCGAAGAGGCGCTGCGGAGGAGCGAAGAGAAGTTCCGCCAGCTCGCCGTGATGTTGCCCGACACCATCTCCTTCCAGGACAGCCAACTGCGCTATGGCTGGATCGTCAATCCTCCATCGTCCCTTGATGAAGAACAGCTGCTGGGAAAGACAGATCATGACCTGTTCCCCAGGGAGGAAGCGGATAAGCTAACCGAGATCAAGGCAAGGGTGCTCCAGTCAGGAGAAGAGCTCAGAGCCGAGCTACAGCTGAGCCCGGCTGGGATCACACGTTGGTACGGAATCGCCTGCAAGCCGTGGCGGAATCCGGAGGGCCGGATTGTTGGCATAGTATGTCACAGCCGCGACATCGGCCAACAGCTTCGTGCACGAAGGGAGACGGAGCTGGAGGGCATAATAGAGAGCACCCAGGCGCAATTGGCGCTGCTGGACCGCGACCTCAATTTCTTGATGGTCAACTCCGCCTACGAGAAGGGCTCCGGATACCGCGCGGAGGAGCTGATCGGCCGCAACCACTTCAGCCTCTTCCCGAATGACGAGAACCAGGCCATCTTCGAGCGAGTTCGGGACACGGGCATATCCTACGAGGCGATCGAGAAGCCCTTCGAGTACGCTGGCCAGCCCGAGCGGGGCGTCACCTACTGGAATTGGATCCTGGCGCCGATCAAGGACGCATCCGGCAGGGTTGTTGAGGTGCTGCTGTCGCTGCTGGACGTGACCCCGCAGGTGCAGGCAAGGGCGCGGTACGAGCAGCAGGCTGCCCAGATGAGCGCCCTGCTCCGAGGGCTGGACGATGCCGTGACCATCCTGGATGCTTCGGGGCGGATAGTGCTGCGCAATGAAGCGATGGCGCGCCTCACGGGCGCCCACCATGGGGATGCGCAAAGCCTCGATGACTTCGACAGTAACCGGCGGATCCTGGCGCTGGACGGTTCCCCCCTACCCAAAGAGCAGCACCCCGCCTATCGAATGCTCCGTGGCGAGAAGGTCGACGGCGAGGAGACGCTGGTGGAGCGGCCAGACGGCTCACGGCGACAGGTCGCCTGGAGCAACAGCTCCCTGGTGGATGAACGGGGCAAGGTGGAGATGGCTATCCTGATCGGGCGCGATGTCACCGAGCTTCGCCAGTTGGAACAGTTGAGGGAGGACTACCTGCGGGCGGTGTCCCACGACCTGAGGAACCCGCTGACCTCGATCTTGGGGCACGCTCAGCTGATCAAGCGGGTGCTGGAGAAGACCGGAGTCACGGGGATAGCTCCAAAGTCGGCGGAGTCCATAGCCACGACTGCTCAGCGCATGAACTCAATGATCCAGGACCTGGCAGATGCAGCCAGATTGGAGTCGGGCCAGGTGAGACTGGAGTTGAGCCCCGTGGACTTGCCGACCTTCGTCTTGAACCTCCGAGAGCGGATGGATGAGCCTGGCGATGCGGACCGCATCGAGGTAGAGGCTCCGTCGGGGTTGCCGTGGGTGCGGGCAGACCTGTCCCATCTGGAGCGGATACTGAGGAACCTGTTGAGCAACGCCCTCAAGTACTCGCCCTCCGATCAGATGGTCACCGTCACTATCTCCGAGCAGGATGGCCAGGTCGTAACCTCCGTCTCGGACCGTGGCATCGGCATGTCTCCAGAGGAGCTGTCGCGCCTCTTCGAGAGGTACTATAGGACTGGAAAGGCGCGAGCCAGTGGGGGCGGGTTGGGACTTGGCCTCTACATCACGCGGGGTCTGGTCAAGGCGAACGGCGGGCGCATCTGGGTGGAAAGCAAGGAGGGAAAGGGCTCAACCTTCACATTCACACTCCCTGTCGCTACCCGCTAAGGGGCGTTGCCCAGTAAGGACACGTTGCTTTCCATGGACTGAAGCCCGGAGGAATTGGGAGTACGGAGAAGCAACGTTGCAGGGTTGGGGGAGGGAGCCCAAGGTTAAGACCGTCGGGCTGAGAGGACAAAGCCCACTCTAGTGGGCTGAGGAGCGAGTGATCCGACAGCAGCCTTCTGCCACGTAGTGTAGGGCCCTGTGCCCTGCCACCCGTTGGGGTACGTGCGCACAACCGCCCGCTCTGCCCGCACCCGGACCCGTGGGCAACGGCGCAGGGCAGGTAACTGGACGGCAGGGCAGAGCGCCCTGCACTACGTGTTGGGATCCCCCGTCTCCCCTACCAGCTCGGGGATCGCTTCCAGCGGAATGGTGACCCAGTCAGGGCGGTTGTTCAGCTCGTAGCCCAGTTCGTAGATCGCCTTCTCCAGCAGGAAGGCGTCCAGCAGCACCTGAAGCTCCGCTCGGGTCTTCGGCACAAAGGGGGCGTCGCCAGCCGTGGACAGATACGCCTTCAGGAAGGACGCGCTGGCCCACCCGTTCCAGAAGCTGCCCCACTGCTTGAGAACCGAAATGCTGTCCGCGTCGGCAAACCCGCTCTTCAGGAGGTCGAACAGGGCGACGTGGGAGGCGTAGTGGAAAGACCTGAGCATTCCCGCCACGTCCCGCAGCGCTGAGCGCTTTATCCGCCTCTCGCTCAGGGGCCTCGCGGGCTCCCCCTCGAAATCGATGATCATGAAGTCGTTCGCCGTCTTGAGCAGTTGGCCCAGGTGGTAGTCGCCGTGGCAGCGGATGCGCATCACCCCGATCCGCTGTTCCACTATCGATCGGAAGCGACCCAGGATCTCTGGCTCCAGACCGAGCACACTCTTGGCGTCCTCCTGGATGGCTTCAGACAGTCCTTTTAGTCCACCGCGCAGGGTGTTGAAGACCTGGCTCAGGAGACTCCGCATCGATTGGTAGAGGGCGCGTTGGTAGAAGCTGCTGAAGGGATCTGGAGAGAAGCTTGGAGTGCCGCTGCTCGCGGCCAGAGCCAGGTGCATCTCTGCCGTGCGCTTGCCGATGAGGGCGGAGGCATTCAGATAACTGCCCATTAGATCCAGCGCCAGGGGCGGGGGATCGGTCTCTATCAGCTCTAGCAGCTTCTCCATGCAGATGGGGATTTCCTGGGCACCGGTTTGGGAGGTCATGGCCTGCTGGAAGAAGCTGCCCAGGACCTCCAGGGTGAACTGCCACGCATCCCCCTGGTTGGGTACGAAGCCCTGGAGTAGGGCCACGGTCATCGAGCCCGAGGGCTTCCGCTGGTACTCCAGGGTTCCCACCATGGGTGGAGTGTTAGGGAACCCCTTCTCCGTCAGGAAACGCCCGATCTCCTGGTCAGGGTTGGCGCCCACCTCCAGCTTTCGGAACAGCTTCATGATCAGTTGGTCGCCGTACACCACCGAGCTGTTGCTCTGCTCTGCCCTTACTGTCGTTGGCTCGAGATCCTGCCAACCGGCCTTGAGGAGGGGGCGATAGGCGGGGGTAGTGGCGGCGCACAACTCGCCCTTTGCCCCCTTCAACCGACGCCTGGCGGCCAGGGTGTGAAGCAGGGCCTTGGTGAAACCCGGGTTCACCAGGGCACCGTAGAGCAATCCCTCCGTCCTCCCCTTCTTCATAAGCAGCCGCGCCACCACAGCTTGAGGCTGGTCCCGCAGTAGCTGGTCTGCGTACTCCCCAGTTGCGAAGGCCAGGGGAAGCAGGTAGAGCTCTGGGTCCCCTTCCGTGTATTCCACCTGCACCATCGCCAGGTGTGCCACCTCTCCATCGAAGCTCAAAGGTATCGAATCCTGGATCTGGGTAGACTTGATCCTCCTGGCCTTGCCACGGAACCATCGCCGCGATCTCAGGTATGAAGGTAGAAGGCTCATCAGGTCGCCCCATCCATCCCCCAGGAGGGAGGGATGAGCCACCCCACCATCCCAGGAGCCGGAGACTGCCAGGATTGGGATCTCCATCTGGGCCTCTGGCGCTTCGAGGCGGACTTCCTGGACCCGTTGCCGCTCGAGGGAGAACCAGTAGAAGACGTGGGGCCCCAAGGTCAGGAAGTAGGGAACCTCATCGATTGGAGGGAACTCCACCTGCCCCCAGAGCTCCACCGGTATCATTCCCTTGAACTCGGCGAGGTTGATCTCAGCGTACTGGACGAAGCGGGACATGTTGGCCACCACCAGGATGGTCTCATCCCCGTGGCGGCGAAGGTACGCCAGCACCTTCCGGTTCTCCGGGTAGAGGAACTCCAGAGAGCCCCGACCGAAGGCCCGGTAGTGCTTCCTGAGGGCGATCAGCCGCTTCATCCAGGAGAGCAGCGAATGAGGGTTGCCCCGCTGGGCCTGCACGTTCACGCTGGCGTAGTGGTACTCCGGATCGACGATGACCGGCAGGTAGAGCCGCTGGGGGTTGGCCTGGGAGAATCCCGCGTTGCGGTCGGCCGTCCACTGCATAGGTGTGCGGACGCCGTTGCGGTCTCCCAGGTAGATGTTATCCCCCATGCCGATCTCGTCGCCGTAGTAGATCACCGGCGAGCCCGGCAGGGAGAAGAGCAGCCCGTTCATCAGCTCGATGCGGCGCCTGTGGTTCCCGAGCAGCGGGGCGAGCCGTCGCCGGATGCCCAGATTGATTCGCGCCTCCGGATCAAGGGCGTACACCCGGTACATGTAGTCCCGCTCCTCGTCGGTGACCATCTCCAGCGTCAACTCGTCGTGGTTTCGGAGGAAGAGCGCCCACTGGCTGTTGTCGGGTATGGGGGGCGTCTGGCTGAGAATATCGATGATTGGGAACCTATCCTCCATCCGGATAGCCATGAACATGCGGGGCATCAGGGGGAAGTGGAACGCCATGTTGCACTCATCCCCATCGCCGAAGTAGGCCACGGCCTCCTCGGGCCACTGATTTGCCTCGGCTAGCAGCATCCGGTCGCGGAACTGCTCGTCCACATGGCGTCGCAGCGACTTGAGGAAGCCGTGCGTCTCGGGCAGGTTCTCATCATTGGTCCCCTCCCGCTCGTACAGGTAGGGGACGGCGTCCAGTCGCAGCCCGTCGATCCCCATCTGGAGCCAGTGGTCCATCACCTTGAATATAGCCCTGCGGACCTGAGGGTTGTCATAGTTCAGGTCGGGCTGATGGGAGTAGAAGCGGTGCCAGAAGTAGGCCCTGGCCACCGGGTCCCAGCTCCAGTTGGAGGTCTCGAAATCCTTGAAGATGATGCGAGCATCCCGATATTTGTCCGGCGTGTCGCTCCAGACGTAGAAATTCCTGGCCGAGCTGCCCGGCCTGGCCTGTCGTGCCCGCCTGAACCAGGGGTGCTGGTCGGAGGTATGGTTGCAGACCAACTCGGTGATCACTCGCAGCCCCCGGCGATGGGCCTCGCGGACGAACTGTCGCACATCGCGCAGGTTGCCGTAGGATGGGTGCACATCGCCATAGTCGGCGATGTCGTAGCCGTCGTCCTTCAGTGGGGAGGGGTAGAAGGGCAGGAGCCACAGAGTCGTGACCCCCAGGTCCTGGAGGTAGTCCAGCTTCTCCGTGAGCCCCTGGAAGTCCCCCATGCCATCTCCGTTGCTGTCGAAGAAGGCGCGGACGTGCAGTTCGTAGATGACGGCGTCCTTGTACCAGAGAGGGTTGCCCTCAGGCATGGAGGCTATGTCGCGCTGCTCCATTGAAGCTGCCCCTTTACTCGTAATGCTCGCTCTCTCCCTCCCTACCGATGCGACGGCGGAGGCGGAAGATGTGGGCCGGAAGCTGGTGAGGATCTAATTCTACGTAGTTGCGCGAGCCGTGCCAGAGGTAGCGGGCATCGGTCAGCAGGTCGTGCAGTTGGTATGGCTGGTGAGGGTCTATGCCCAATTCCTCCAGCGGCAACTCCACCCAACCCGACTGCTTCCAATGAGGGTCCAGGTTCACCACCACCAGAACGAGCGCGGAGAGGTCGTCGGTGGCCTTGCTGTAGCAGATCAACTGCTCGTTGTCGACCTGGTGGAACCGTAGGTTGTGGTTGCTCTGAAGGGGGAGATTCCCCCGACGGATGCGGTTGACTAGAGCGATGAAGTATCTCAGGCTGTCGGACCTCTCGATGTCCCAATTCTTGATCTCGTACTTCTCGGAGTTGAGGTACTCCTCGCTCCCCGGCTCCTTGGGCAGGTTCTCCATCAACTCGAAGGCGGGTCCATATACACCGTAACTGGCACCAAGCGTGGCTGCCAGCACCAGCCGAGCCATGAAGGCGGGGCTCCCGCCCTGCTGCAACTGCTCGGTGAGGATGTCCGGGGTGTTCGGCCACAGGTTGGGCCGGAAGAACTCATTGACCTCCGTCTTCGTCAGCTCCGTGAAGTACTCGGTCAATTCCCACTTCGTGTTGCGCCAGGTAAAGTAAGTGTAGGACTGGCTGAATCCCAGCTTCGCCAGGTAGTACATCACCTTCGGTCGAGTGAACGCCTCCGAGAGAAAGATCACCTCAGGGTGGGCGGCCTTGATCTCGCCAATCAGCCATTCCCAGAAGCGGTAGGGCTTGGTGTGGGGGTTGTCGACCCTGAAGATGCGTACCCCCTGGTCGATCCAAAAAAGGAAGATGCTCTTCAGCTCTTCCCATAGCTCCCGCCACCGCTCGGTCTCGAAGTCGAAGGGGTAGATGTCCTGGTACTTCTTGGGTGGGTTCTCGGCGTACTGGATGGTGCCGTCCGGGCGATGCCGGAACCACTCGGGGTGCTCCCGGGCGTAAGGGTGGTCTGGGGATGTCTGGAAGGCGATGTCCAGCGCGATCTCGATCCCCCACTCCAGAGCCGTGGCGACCAGCTGACGGAAGTCCTCCAGCGTTCCCAGTTGGGGGTGGACGGCCTTGTGGCCGCCCTCCTCGGACCCGATGCCCCAGGGGCTGCCGGGCTCCTCCTCGGTCGATGTTGGGGAGTTGTTCTGCCCCTTACGGAAGGTGTGGCCTATGGGGTGGATGGGAGGCAGGTACAGCACATCGAAGCCCAGTTCCGCCACGTAGGGGAGCCGCGCTTCGACGTCCTTGAAGCTGCCGTGCCCCCTGGGCTTGGGCGAGGTTGAGCGGGGGAACAGCTCGTACCAGCTGCTGAAGCGCGCCCGCTCACGGTCCACCTCCGCGGCCAGCTCGCGGCTGTAGGTGGTGGCGAAGCGTCGGTCGGGATAGCTGGCCATCAGTCTGCACAGATCCTCGCTCAGCGCCCGCTGCACCCTCTCGGCGCTGCTGACCTCCATTCGCAGGTCGTGCGCATACTGTCGGAGGCGGGATGCGTCGGCCTCTGATGCCCTCAGAGCCGATTCCTCCACCAGTTGGGCGCCCATCCGCAGCTCTACCGATACCTCCTGCCCTGCGTCTACCTTTTTCCCCAGGTCCCTTTGCCACGTCTTGAAGTGGTCCACCCAGGCCTGAAGTGTGTAGCGATACTGGCCCAACTCGTAGACCGCGAACTCGCCTCGCCACCGGTCGTTCACCAGCGATTCCATGGGGACTTCGGACCACTCCGCATGCCGGGCGGGGCGGTGCAGCAGCCTGGCCGACACGACGTCGTGCCCATCGGTGAAGATGTCGGCCTCCACCGTCACCTTCTCACCGACAGTCCGCCTTATGGGGAATCGGCCGCAGTCGATCTCCGGCTGGACGCCCTCGATGATCGCGCGCCTGCGACCCTCTTCAACTATCATACCCGCCCGACTCGCCTCCCATTTCAGGGTTCAATGCTGTAATACATCCTAGCACAAGACATGCTAATGCACGACCGCATGACAGGTACGGCGGGAAGTCGCTTTGGAGTGCTAACTGTCGAAGAGGTCCTGTAGTTGAGTCCGCATCCACCAGGAGATGTCCTCGGCCTCGATGACTCCCCGAAGCGTCCGGTTTCGGCGGTTCCGTTCATCCATTGGCATCGCGAGCGCTTGCTCCAATGCTGAGGTGGTGGCTGCTACGTCCCTTGGTGGGATGGAGAGGGCAGCTGAGCCCAGTTGGTGATGGGCACCGCACTCCTTTGAGAGGACCAGCACCGCGCTCCGCTCGCTGACGATGGGGCCCTCCTTGGCCACCAGGTTCATTCCGTCGGCGACTGGGTTCACCAGCAGCACGTCCGCCAGGGCCATACCCGCGATCGCCTGAGAGCGGTTGTCCTCGTGGAACAGCTCGATCGGCTTCCAGCCGTCTTGCCCGAAGCGGCCATTCACCGTCTCCACCTCCCGCAACACCTCCTGCGCATGGCGGCGGTACTCCGCGATGTTCTCCCGGCTCGGCACCAGGAAGGCCAGGAATCGCACCCGGCCGACCAGGTCCGGGCGGCGCTCCAGCAGCATGCCGAAGGCCTGGAAGCCGCGGACGATGTTCTTGCTGGGGTCCAAGCGGTCGACCCGGACGATGGTCTGCTCCCCCAGCAGTGGCAGCAGTCGCGCCTTGTGGTGTGCGGCCTCCGGGCTGGTGGCCACGCGCCGCAACGCCACAGGGTCGATCGAGATGGGGTAAGCCTTGACCTTGATGGACCTGTCCGCGAGACCTACCGTTGCCAGCTGCTGGCTCACCTGAGCGCCGGGTACGAACCGCTCGCAGCAGCGAAGGAAATTGGTGGCAGACTCTACTGTCTGGAAGCCCACGATGTCCGCACCGAGCAGCCCGCGGCAGATCTGCCTCGTCACGGAGGGGATCAGTACCTCCCAACTGTCCGGTCCCGGCCATGGGATGTGTGTGAAGTGCTGCAGGAGGGCCCCCGGTACATGCTGGCGGAGCAGCGCCGGAAGCAGATAGAAGTGGTAATCGTGGGTGAGGATCACCGGCCTGACTGCTCCACAGACTTCCTGAGCGATGGCCTGGGCGAACGCCTCGTTGACTGGGCGATAGCCTAACTGCCATCCCTTCTGGACCAACTCAGTGAGGTTGGGCCGGCGCAGCTCGTCCCAGAGGCCGTGCTGCAGGAACCAGAGGACAGGGTTGGAGAAGTGGCGGTAGAACCAGTCCAGCGCCTCCTCCGATGGGACGACGTAGCGAAGCCGAGGAAGTCCAGGCTTTGCCCTCATAGTGGGGGCTTGAGATGCTACCAGCCTGTCTCCTGGTCCAGAGGCAGTGGCGACCCAGGTCATGGGCAGATGCCTGGCGGCCCCCGATAGTGCGGTGACCAGTCCCCCCGCGGCGGGCACCGGCACCGGCCCCTCCGGCTTGAGACGGTAGTGAACCGGCCCGCGGTTGGCGGCCACGTACAGGTGGTGGTCCTCCACCCTGGATGCCAGGTTTCCCGTCCCTGGGACTGTCCACTGAAGCTGGGTTCGCTGTGGCATCGTGCCTAGCATAGGTCAGTACCTCCATGTCTGGTGCCCTGCTCCGGTCCCGAGGCATTTGAGGTAGTGTCCCAGGCCCGGCTTGCCCGCTCTGGGACCGCAACGCCCCCAAGCGGGCAAGCCGGAAAAGAAGAGGGACCGGAGGCTTTGGCCTCAGGTCCCTGATGTGTGGCTCAGCCTCTCTCAAATGCCTGCGAGGTTAGCTGACGGGTTAGGGCTGAAAGAGCTACCCTGGGCGCCGCACCGACGCCCTTCACCCCACTTGATTGGTTCCCCCGCCCTCCACGCGGTCGCGTAGAGGTTCGGCTACCCTATTCAGTTGTAGTGCTATGTCCGATCGGTGGCCTCACTATCATAGTAGCAATTCTCGTGCCGTGCCCTTGACGATGAAAGTCCCAGTGCGAACAGCAGAGCCCCGCCGATGACGAACAGGTCGGCCACGTTGAAGACGCCGCTGCGCAGGGGGCCGATCCCCACGTTCATGAAGTCGATCACCATGCCACCGTGGAGGAGGCGATCGATCCAGTTACTGAAGCCGCCCCCCACGAACAGGGCCAGGCCGGCGACCTCAAGCGGCTTCAGACGCCCGCTGAACAGGGCGAAGGAGAGCATTCCCGCCAGGAGCACCCCCACGGCTCCCGTGAACAGCCAACTCCGCGCCTGCTCCGGGAGGTCGGCTCCCAGGCTCAGGAACGCCCCCTGATTCTCTGCGTACTGCAGGCGGAAGAGGTCTGCTAAGTAGGACTGAGGTGGCGTGGACTGCAGTGCCCCCACGGCGATCCGCTTGGTCACCTGGTCCATACCTACCGAGAGCGCGGCCAAGACTGCCAGCAGCGTCCATCGCTTTCGCGCATCCAAATGCTGTTCTCCTCCTGGGGTAGTCGCAAAAGAGCATAACACAGATCGCCGCCCTAATCCCGTGTGATACAGAGTGATAGGTCGCACAGGGGCGATGGGGTGCGGTAGAATGCGCCCACTCGGGGCTAGCGCTGCGGCGGACTGCCCGGCGGTTGAAACCGCGGGCCACGATCACGAAGTTCGCCTGCGTGGGCTTCCCCCGTCCTAACCCGCGAAGGCGGGTTTCGTTTTGGCAGCCTGCAGTCTCAACAGCCAGGGTAATTGGCTTGGAGAGCATGTGGATACGATGGTAGCCAAGAGCCAGGTTGGCGGGTCCGCACATCGCCTGCCACCAGGCCTGCTGCGGGGGGTGCGGGATGCCCTTTCGCTCCTCTTTGGCTTCGTTCCCATGGGGATGGCCTTCGGGATAGCTGCCCGGGAGTATGGCTTCTCCACGGTCGAGGCCTGCCTCATGTCGTTGGTAGTGTTCGCCGGGGCCAGCCAGTTCATCGGAATAGCCCTAATCGCCTCCGGTGCCGGACTGCTGGAGGTGACCGTCACCACCTTCTTCGTGAACCTTCGACATGCCCTGATGAGCACATCCCTCGCCGTCTACCTTCGAGACGTGGACAGGGGGATGCTTGCCATTCTGGGCTTCGGGGTGACCGACGAGACCTACGGTCTCTCGATAACCCGCTTCGCACGGGGCGAGGCGGACCGCTGGTACCTCCTCGGGGCAAACCTGGTGGCCTACTCCTCATGGAACGCAGGGACCCTGTCGGGCCACCTCGCTGGGGAGTTCCTGCCCGCGACGGCCCGTAACGCGATGGCCTTCGCGCTGCCCGCGGTGTTCCTGGCGCTGCTTGTAATGGCTTGTCGCGACCGGGTGACGGTAGCTGTCGCCCTTTTCTCATCAGCCCTCTCGGTAGGGCTCTACCTGGGACAGGTTGATTTCGGGAACGTGATCCTGGTGGGCGTGGCCGGGGCTACCGTGGGGATGGTGCTGGAGCGATGGAAGGGAAGATAGCCTTCATCGTGGCCATGATGGTGGCCACCTACCCCGTTCGACTGGCGCCGCTGCTGGTCCTTTCGGCCCGCAAGCTGCCGGACGGGTTGGTCCGTTGGCTGGGCTACCTGCCACCAGCCGTCTTCGCTGCCCTCGTGTTCCCTGGCATCCTGCTTCGCGACGGCTCCCTGGCCGTCAGCCCCTCCAACGGCTACCTCTGGGCGGGTGTCGCCACCTTCGCCGCCGCCCTGGCTACCCGCAACCTCTCCAAGGCCGTCCTTGCCGGCATCCTGGTCGCGCTGGCGGGAGAGCTACTCCCGCTATGACGTGTCCGTCACCTGTACCAGATGCTGCTAGTGATCCGCCACTGCGATCCCTATATAGTGCAGAGCGCCCCGCATATATGTAGTGCAGGGCGCTCTGCCCTGCCGTCCGGTTGATTTGCCTTGCGCCGTTGCCCACGGGTCCGGGCGCGGGACGGGGCATGTGGTTATGTGCGGGTACGCCAACGGGTAGCAGGGCACAGGGCCCTGCACTACCTGCCACCAGATACGGAAAAGGGGCTTCTGGTCAGCCAGTACGGACCAGGGAGCGGGCTACCAGGGCCGAGGCTCGCTCTTTCAGCTTCGCGGCGAGGCTGTCTCCTCTGGCCAGGGCTTCCTCCACGGCCGAGAGGGTATCGTAGTAGAGGTGCCATCCGGCCCGCTCCCGCTCGTAGCAGTGCCGGAGCGGGCTGGCCTCCCCCTGCACGAACTCCAGCGCTCCTGAGATCCGCCGCGTTCCCAGGGTCACGAACTCCTGTGCCTGCTGCTGGTTTCCAGATTCATACAGGGAGGCCGCCTTGAGAGCGAAGCGTAGGTAGGCGACTGTGGTGGGGACTCGGGAGATGAAACAGCCCGTGAAGGGGTCGAGGATGCGCTTGACCTCGGCGACGTCGCCGGCCAGCACTCTGGCATAGGCGGAGAAGTAGAGAATGCGGAGATAGTCGCCGATCAGCGTCCCAACCTTGGCGGACTGGATCGCCGTTTGGGCGAATGCCTCCTTGTCGTGGCGCATGATCAAGCCGGCCTCGTGCAGGTAGGCGAGTCTCGGTCCTGCTCCCGGAAGGGCGGAGAGGAGGTACGCCTGGTCCTCCGCTCGGCCGATGAAGGAGGGGGTGAACGGACGATGGCGGCGAAGGCTGTCGATCCGGATGCCGTTGGTCCCGCCGGTGACGTGCACCCGCTGCAGGCAGTTTGTCCGGCCGTCCAGCCCTTCACCGTCGTAGCGGGCCATCATCTCCGCCTTGGTGGAGAGGGCCTGTGGGAGTGCGCTGAAGAAGATGTACTCGTCGGGGGAGAGGGGTTGGTCTGGGAAGCGAACGTCGGGGGTGAAGAGCGATGTTCCTATGTCCTTCTCGTTGACCAGTGCACCGGCAATCATCCCCAGATCCAGCGGCTCGCCGTCGGCGCCGACTCCTTGGGCTCCCCAGAGCGGGGTGGTGAAGTGCTCGAAGGCGGAGCGCCCCGTCTGCGCCACCAGCTCTCGCTGAGGAAATACCTGGTCCAGGTCGATCTTGAAGGTGGCTGCGATCTCTGGCCGAATGAAGACGCTCCAGAAGGCGGCGATGGCTTTCAAGAAGCTGTAGTGGCGACCGTACTCGCCGTCCACCCCGAACATGGCCAGCAGTTCTGTGGCATCGTCTCGCCCCATGTAGTGGCGAGCCGCGGGCGCGAGGATGTCATCCACCAGCCTTCGCGCCTGCTCCTCAGTGAAGGTGTAGACGTCTAAATTCCTGAGTCTTCCGGAGCGTGCGAACTCCCCTTCCAGATAGGGCTGGGCGATGTCCTGAAGTCCCCGGTGGGTCGTGGATACCGTCAGGACGCAGGTCAGCCTCGCATCGAGAGGGAGGCGACCCCGATCCCGCTCGAAATCCAGGGCCGCATCCAGGCCGCGGAGGCCATACAGCACTTCGTTGGCGGCCGGCTCCACACCGATCTGGATCGGGTGATCGTACCAGTAGAGCTGAGGCTCTCCGGCGACCCGCAGCAACTGCTCCCGCAGAGCTGGGGCGACTCCCCACTTCTCCGGAGCGCCGGGCTCCGCCGGCATGCCCAGCAGAACGTTCGAAGTGAAGAGGATCTGCCGGATGGGATCGCTGATCGGAGAGCGACTGAGCTCCAAGACATTGACAGTTCGCCTCGCTCGCAGGGCATCGATCTGTCCCTGCCAGTCGTCGCGAAGACCCACAGCCTCTGGGAAGAACGCGGACCAGAGCTTCTCCGCCGTTCGGTCCTGGTCGCGCGGGTTGGTTTTGCCGGCGACCCATTGGTGCAGCGCCTGAAGCTGGCCGGCGAAGGTCGCGTCCTCGCGGCAGACGCGCTCGATCTCCTGAGGGATCAAGTGGAGGCCGGCCTGGTAGAAACGAGCTATTCCTTCCAATGTTGGAGTGGCGAATGCCCGAGCCAACAGCTCCGTGGCCTCGTGGTTCGTCGGATGGTCTCCGCCTGCCAGAGAGATGAGAAAGGCAGCGTTAAGGGCCATGGTAAGGCCGACCTCACCCTGGTTCTTGGCCTTCAGCTGTTGCATGGCATCGACAAGCTGGAAGCCGTCGGAGCCCTGCTCAGGTCGCATCAGAGTGGAGATAAACGATTGGAAGGAGTGCATCCTGGTCCCCTCTTCTGAAGCCGGATTCCCGGGACGGCATTGATACTACCTTGTCTGCGACCAGAGGCACAACCCCCAGACTCGGAGACTCAACACAAGGCTTCGAGGAGCCAACGCACGAGGTGATGATCCTCGTACCTCCGGGAGTGGACAGGCGGGCAGCCGAAGGGGACTACGGCTGGGCCCACTCGGTAAACTCGAGGTTGTTCTTGTTGATGGCTTCGGTCAGCCGCTTGATGAAGGCCCCGTCGTTGCAGTCGCAGTCATGGGCGACGAGGAAGTCCTTCTGCCGATACCTGGCCTCCTGCTCTGCTTGCAGGCCCGTAGTCGGCCTGCCGCTCCAGTGCTGCTCAGCGTGAACAATGGCGTGTGCAATCCATCCGCCGTACCAGAGGAGTTGGATATCCCGAGTCTCTCTCCAGGCTGGGGGAAATGCATCCCTTTCAGTGACATACAGGGTGCGGCTCGGTATGTCGAAGCGAGAGTGGTCGGGCACCTCGACCACCTGATAGATGAACTCCACCGGGTTGCAGTACTGCATATTCAGGGCGTTGATAGTCTGATCCACGAACCATTCGGAGCCATAGACGGCGACGTACTCCGGTATGGATGGGGTGGGGGTAGCGATCACTGGAATGGGGGTGGGGGTGGGCGGCACCGGTGTCGGGACTTCCACTCCGTCTGCCTCGAAGGCCGCGAAGAGATCGGTATCGGGGAGGAGGTTGGATTTGCCCAATCCCAGTGGCTTGCTGTTGTCGTATTGGCGATACAGTTTGCTCTCTTTGGCCTCCTGCTCGAGGTCTGTGGGGAGGTTCTGCCCGGTGATCAGCGCCTTGAGGAACTCTCCCACCGGCAGCCATTTGGTCTCGCCCGAGCTTCTGTCGTAGTGCAGGATGCCGCGCTGGAAGCGGAGATACACGAAATCGTGGTTGCGCGGGTCGCGGGCGGGTCTGCTTATCGGGATGCCCCACGTCTCCAGGTTGACCAGGGGCACCTGTGCCTGATCGGCGTCGGCTAGGGGGAAGGCATCCCGGTATGTCACGGTGCCGGCGAAGGTGGAGTAGAACAGAGTTCTCATCCCCTCCCACTCGTCCGGTGAATTGGCCTGCACGAACGCGAGGGTCTTTGCCGTGACGTCCGGATCGTCGGGGCGCGGGGCGGCCTTTACCAGTGCAGGGTCGATGGGCGGAACGGTCAGGCCGCCAAAGTGGGTGTACGGCAGGATATCCTCCCCCGTGATGTCCAGCCAACCTATGCTCCAGTCCGCGTGTTGCTGGATTGCCCCGCGCTGGAAGAGTTGCGTCTTGGACCCCATCAGGGTGAACTCCCGCGAAATGGAGAGTCCCAGGACCCTTTCACCACCTCGATGGTCCCGATAGTGCCGGAACTTTGGGTTGCTCACCGAATAGCCATCCTCAGAGAGAGATGGAGAGGTAGTCTCCGCGGAGGAAATTGCCAGGGTGCCGAAGGCGGCAGTCAATAGAAGGATCGCCGTGATGGCCATTCGATACATGGTGCCCTCCAGCAAGTAGGGAAACCGCGCTGTCATCTAATGGACGATAGATGACAGCGGTGTGCTGGGGCACAGTCTACCGGCGCTTTCTTACAGATCGTGAGAAAGGCAATGTAGAGAGAGAATCATTCTGTTCATCTTGGATCGAAAGTGGGCCATCTCTCGTCGTGGCCCGGTCTATAGCCCCAACTCCTCCCCCACCACCACCACGCTGAGGTCCACGCCGCGCGTCTTTCGATGGAGGATCACCGTCACGTTGCAGATCCGGTCCTTGGATCGGCAGTCGCCGCAGAGGCCGGTGGTGACGCAGGGGGTGTCGCAGTTGAGCCGCTTGGCGTTGGGGGGCGCGGCCACGGAGGAGACCCGGTCCAGCGCCTCGTCCAAGGACCTCGTGATCTTGTTGACTCCCGCCACCAGGATGGTCCTCTTCGGGCCGAACATCATGGGTGCCAGCCGGTTGCCTGTGGCGTCGGTGTTCACCAACCGTCCATCCAGGGTTAGGGCGTTGGTGCTGGATAGGAAGACATCCGCGACCATCGCCTGTCGCCGCAGCGGCAGTCGCTGCTCCCTGGACATGGATAGCTCGACCCAGGGAGGGTTGATAAGCTGATAGTCCCCCTCGCGAAGGCGGCTGAGGAGGCCGGTCTCCTCCAGCGTCAGGGAGCCGCCGAACCCGATTGTCGCCCCGGATGGGATCATCGAGAGCACTGTCTGGCAGGCGGTGGCGGAGTCCTCGACGTAGACGGCGTCGAAGCCGTTCCGCTTCAGCGCCTCAACCGCAGCCTTACCCAGGGTTTCGCCGTGCCACTTCTTGGATGGATGCATGTGTCCCCCTCCTCTACTATTATCATCACTCCCCGTCCCCATCCTCTAAATCCGCTCAAAGTGGTCCACGGGCAGGACAAACACAGTCGCGCCGCCCACCTCAACCTCCATTGTAAAGGGCACGTAGAACTGGCCCGGCACCACGCTGGAGGCCGTGGGATTCACCGTCACCGTCCTGCGATTGCAGTGGGAGCGGATCAGACTCAGTACCTCCTCCACCTGCGAGTCCTCCACGCCGGTGAGCAGGGTCACGTTGCTGCTCTTCAGGAAGCCCCCCGCCGTGTCGATGCGTGTAGCCCGGAAACCCCTGTGGACCAGCCCGTCCGATAGTTCGCCGGCGTCCTCCCTCTGGACTATGGCCATCACCATCTTCATCCGATTCTCACTCCACCTATGTGGTTTCGATCCGTAGTGCAGGGCGCCCTGCCCTGCCGTCCTGTTGCTCTGCCTTGCGCCGTTGGCCCATGGTGCTGGGGGGGGTGTGCACCACCACGTGGCTAATTCGGTGTACGCCAACGGTTGGCAGGGCACAGGGCCCTGCACTACGGCCTATTCCGGTTGGCGAAGCACCGTCCGAAGCCCAGCGGTTGAATCAAGGTGATCGGCAGTTGCTTGTAGAAAGGAGACTACAGCCTCCACCCCTTCCAGGCGGCAGTCGGCCGCCTCCATCAGGTCGGCAGGTGCCTCAGTACTGCCCACGGCCACCCCGAGGCTGTCGATTCCACCTCGGCGCCTCAGATCGCGCAGGGCCAGCAGGGCATCAACGTCGGTCACATCATCGCCCAGGTAGAGCGCTCCACGCAGCCCCCTCTCCCTGGCCAGCCTCTCCACGGCGCTGCCCTTGTCGACCGAGACGGGAGGCAGCAGGTTGACCGTCATCCGTCCCTCGGTCAGTTGCAGCCCTCGGACCGATGGAGCGCGAGAGAGGGTTTCCAGAATGGTTCGTCTGGCCGTCTCGGGATCGTCGGTGAGGCGATAGTGGATGGTAGCACTGGCGCCCTTCTCCTCCACCAGCACCCCCGGCAGTTGGATCTCTCCCCGTAGCTCTCGCACGGCTTCGGCTATCACTTCGAGGAAGGGCTCCGCCTGGGGCACGACCACGGCTCGGCCATCTTGCCACCACTCCAGACCATGGTTTCCTACGTAGACCAGCCCTTCCACCCCCACCAGAGGGAGTAGTTGGGACACCGGCCGGCCCGAGATCACTGCCACCAGATCCAGTCGCTTCGACAGTCGCCGGAGGAGTTCAGGTACCACCGGATGGAGGACCGACCTGTCGGGTTGATCTGTAATGGGGCTGAGGGTTCCATCCACATCGGTGAGGAGGCCCGCGGGCTTGTGGGATAGCGCGGTCCAGGCCGCGGATGGGTTGAGCAGTAGGTCGGGCGGTAGTCTCATCGTAGCTCCTGGCAAAGGGCTTCCCTGAGGTAGCGTTCTGTCGCCAGTATATCATTACCAACAGGCCGGGACTCCAGGGTGACGCTGGGCATGGTTCGCGACTGTGGTGACATTGCTGTAGGGGCGACCCGCGGTCGCCCTGCCCATTCGCCGGCCTGCCCCGCCAGGGCGACCGGCCGGTCGCCCCTACACTGTTACGCCATCTCGCCTGTTGTCTGAACCATGCCTGACGCAGGGCATCAAGGTACTCATTGTGCAATCAGGGGCAGGAGCAGCGGGGCTAACCGCGTCAGCCTGATCGTGATTAGCCCGGCCGTTCACGGCCGAGACTTCACACAACACCGCGAAGAGCCAGGGGTGGTTGGGAGGAATACCGGGTAGATGCGGAGCATAGGGCTAGTAGATCGCAGACTCCCTGTTGGGGCTGAACCGATGCCGGAGGGGGGCGTCCACTTCCGTGTCTGGGCCCCATGCTGCCGCCGCGTGGAGGTGGTGATCGAGTCGGACCCCGGAGGGGCTCCCACGGGGAACTCGGCAGTGGAACTGGAGCCGGAACAGGGGGGCTATTTCGCAGGACGTATAGGCAGCGCCGCTGCGGGGACCCTCTACCGGTATCGGCTGGACGGGGGCGACCTCTTCCCAGATCCGGCCTCCCGATATCAGCCGGATGGCCCGCACGGTCCTTCCCAGGTGGTCGATCCCGGAGCCTTCGCCTGGTCCGATGCGAAATGGCGTGGAATAGGGCTGGAAGGGCAGGTCCTGTACGAGATGCACATCGGCACCTTCACCCGCGAAGGGACCTGGGAGGCGGCGACTCGAGAGTTGGAGGAGTTGGCAACCTTCGGCATCACTGTGCTCAACCTGATGCCTATCTCGGACTTCCCCGGCCGCTTTGGATGGGGCTACGACGGGGTGAACCTCTTTGCGCCGACCCGCCTGTACGGTGAGCCGGACGACTTCCGGCGCTTCGTGGACCGGGCCCACGCCGTTGGTCTGGGGGTGATGCTGGACGTGGTATACAACCACTTTGGGCCAGATGAGAACTATCTCCCGCGCTTCTCAGAGCACTACCTCAGCCGTAGCCACACCAACGAGTGGGGCGACGCGGTCAACCTGGATGGGAACCACTCCGCCTCCGTCAGGGAGTTCTTCATTTCCAACGCGACCTACTGGATAGATGAGTACCACCTGGACGGGCTTCGTTTGGATGCCACCCAGACCCTCTACGACGATTCCGAGGAGCACCTGTTGGCGGCCATCAGTCGCGAGGTGAGGGAGGCGGCTGGGGGACGTTCCGTACTGCTGGTGGCGGAGAACGAGCCGCAGCATGTGGGGCTGGTGCGGCCGTTGGAGCAGGGGGGATACGGCCTGGATGCCCTGTGGAACGACGACTTCCACCACAGTGCCGCCGTGGCGATGGCCGGGCACGCCGAGGCTTACTATCAGGACTACCAGGGTACTCCCCAGGAGTTCATCTCCATGGTCAAGTGGGGATATCTCTACCAGGGACAGCTCTATCGATGGCAGGGGAAGCGGCGAGGGACCCCCACCTTTGGCTTGAAGCCGGCGACCTTCGTAGTCTACCTTCAGAACCACGATCAGATCGCCAACTCGGCTGCCGGGCTTCGCTGCCACCAGTTGACCAGCCCGGGCCGCCATCGGGCCATGACCGCCCTGACGCTGCTGGCGCCTCAGACCCCGATGCTGTTTCAGGGGCAGGAGTTCTCGGCCTCCACCCCATTTCTCTACTTCGCGGACCATCATCCAGAGCTGGCCAGGCTGGTCAAGGAGGGCAGGGGAGCGTTCCTTTCCCAGTTTCCGACCATCGCGAGCGCGGAGATCAGGCCGCACCTGGCTGAGCCCTCCGATCCGGCGACCTTCGAGCGCTCCAAGCTCGACCTGTTGGAAAGGGATCGTCACCCTGAGGCGTATGCACTGCACAGGGACCTGTTGAGGCTCCGGCGAGAGGATCCAGTCTTCAGCCGTCAGGCGGTGGGGGGTGTAGACGGAGCGGTGCTGGGGGAGGAGGCTTTCGTCCTGCGCTTCTTTGGGAAGGACGGGGACGACAGGCTTCTGCTGGTAAACCTTGGCCGCGATCTTCCCCTCCAAGCGGACTCTGAGCCCCTCCTGGCCCCCCCCGCAGGAATGAGGTGGGAACCCCAGTGGTCCAGCGAGCATCCACGCTATGGAGGGTTGGGTACCGCGCCCGTGGAGACGGGGCGTGGGTGGAGATTGCCGGGCCAGGCCGCGGTGGTGCTGAAGTCGTCAGCTAATGGCTAAGGAATGGTATGGAAAAGCTAGTGCTCAAGATGACCTGGTCTGAGGCGCTCTCGTCCGATAAGGAGCCACTCTTGGATCGCGAGTGGTTGGTAACCAACGGGTTGGGCGGGTATGCATCCTCCACGGTAGCCGGCCTCTCCACTCGCCGATACCATGGCCTGCTCATCGCGGCCCTACCGGCACCCCTGGGTCGAATGAATATGCTCACCCACGTGAGCGAACGAGTGGCCTTGCCGGACGGTACAGCGACCCAACTGAGCGGACACGAGCGGTCCGACCATACCCTGGAATACTGCGGGCCAGGATGCGCGGTGGAGTACCGGATGGAGGATGGGCTCCCAGTCTGGCGCTACAGGGTGGGGCGGTTCACCCTGGAGAAGCGGATATTGATGGCACACAGGCAGAACACCGTGTACGTCAACTACCGCCTGCTGTCCGGACCCGCGGCCGTCCGTCTGGAGTTGAGGCCCTCCATGCACTTCCGATCCCATGAGGCTCCGGTGAGCGAGCCGCTGAACGGCCGCTATCACATCTCCTCGCTGGACGGCTACTACGAGCTGTCCGACGAGAGGGAGCACCCACCCCTACGAATACTTGCGTACGCCGATGAGTGGCGATTCCACCAGGACGAGCAGAGGATTCCAGAGGTGCTCTACCGGGTTGAGGAGAGCCGGGGCTACGAGGCGGTGGGCGATCTCTGGAGTCCGGGCTACTTTGAGTTGAAGCTGTCTCGTGGGCATGACGCTACCCTGGTCGCCTCGACGGAGAGCCGGGACGTGATGAGTGCCCTTCGCCCTGACGAGGCACTTGCCGCGGAGCGCGAACGGCGGCGACGGCTGCTGGCCGCTGCCCCTCCGCTTGCCCACACCGGCTTTCCCGCGCAGCTGGTCCTGGCGGCGGATCAGTTCATCATCATCCCGGCCGGCCGCGTCCAAGATGTGGCGAGGGCACACGCTGCCGGCGACGGGATCCGCACCGTCATAGCCGGGTACCACTGGTTCACAGACTGGGGGCGGGACACCATGATCAGCCTGGAGGGGCTGACCCTCACGACCGGAAGGGCGGAGCAGGCCAAGTTCATCCTGCGCACCTTTGCATACTACATCCGCGATGGG
The DNA here is from genome assembly GCA_002436065.1 of Chloroflexi bacterium UBA6077. Lineage (GTDB taxonomy): Bacteria > Chloroflexota > UBA6077 > UBA6077 > UBA6077 > UBA6077. The sequence goes on along the minus strand of DIXP01000112.1, from coordinate 108,362 downwards.
TTGATCCCCAACATGTTCCCCGAGGGCCAGCGGGAGGGGGTATACAACACTTCTGACGCAACCCTGTGGTTCTTCCATGCCATCGACCGCTACATGGAGGCGACGGGCGATAGGGAAACCCTGAAGATCCTTCTCCCCAAGCTTCTGGGTATCGTCGATCGGTACCTGGAGGGGACGCGCTTCGGCATCGGGGTCGATCCTGCCGATGGCCTGCTGAGGGAGGGAACCGAGGGCCTGCCCCTGACCTGGATGGATGCCCACGTTGGGGATTGGGTGGTGACCCCTCGCCGGGGTAAACCCGTGGAGATCAATGCCCTCTGGTACAACGCTTTGAGGTTGCTGGAGCGGTGGGTTCGGGAGGAGTACGGAGAAGAACCCGCGGAACGTCTCGCGGAACTGGCCATGCGGGTCCGCAAATCCTTCAATGCCCGCTTCTGGTACGCCGACGAGGGCCATCTGTACGATATTGTGGACGGCGAAGAGGGTGACGACCCCTCCTGCCGTCCCAACCAACTGCTCGCCATATCACTGCGCCATGCCGTCCTTGACCGCAGTCGGTGGGAATCGGTGATCCAGGTGGTGCTGGAGAGGCTGGTGACTCCGGTCGGTTTGAGGTCGTTGGCCCCGACCGATCCCGAGTACAAGCGGAGGTACTTTGGTGATCGCCGTGCGCGGGACGCGGCCTACCACCAGGGCACCGTGTGGGCCTGGCTTATTGGCCCCTTCATTGACGCATGGCTCAAACTCTATCCAGGCGATGTCACGGGGGCACGGCACTACCTGGAGGGCTTCGTGGCCCACCTTGGGGAGGCGGGGATCGGTTCCGTCAGCGAGGTCTTCGATGCGGACCGCCCCTTCACCCCTCGCGCCTGCATTGCCCAGGCGTGGAGCGTGGCCGAGGTGCTGCGCTGCTGGATCAAGACGGCCGAAGGCCAAAGCTAGACCAGAAAGACCGCCGCAGTTTCCGAAACCGCGGCGGTCTAGGGCACAGCCGTTCCGCAATTCCCTGCCGTGGCGTAGGGAAGGGGCTTGTCCCCTTCCGCCCACGGGACATGGACGCGCGAGGTCGCCCATCCCCCACCGCGGCGCCCACCACCGCCCGGCGGCAGGGGATAAACCCCTGCCCTACTTCAGCCGCGAGTACGGCCCCCTACCTCGGCAGCCTCTCCACGATCATGTTGAAATGCTGCTGGCGCGGCAACACCAGGAACAGGGCATTGACCTGCCGCTCCTCTTGCGAGAAGACGGTGTCGATGACGAACAGCTCCTCGCTTTCCATACCCAGTTCGGCCAACACCGTGTCCAGGACGGCGCCGCTCATATCGACCATTATCGTCGGAGGTGAAGGTGCCAGGTCCAGCGCCGTGGCGTCGGCCAGAGCCGACAGAAAGGATGCGCCGGTAATGTTGCCCACCTCTCCAAGAGCCGAGCGAGCCATCTCCGATATCTCGCCCTCGGGCCTCACCTCTTCCTCCAGCATCATGGAGGAAAGGTAGCAGGCTTCCTTCAGCGGAAGCATCAGCAGCATGTGCCCGTCGACATCGCCACTAATCCCGAGGTAGATGCCGGCGACGACGACGCCGGCGCCTCCCACCAGGTCAGGCACCTTGGTGAGCGGGACTCGGCGCACCCGAGCGGCCTTGGCCTCCATGGGGGCACCGGTCATCTCTGAGAGGCTGCGCCCCGCGCGTTGGAAGCCGATATCTGCCACCACGCAGACCGAGCGTAAGATGTCACTTAACCTTCGGCCTCGTGAGGCAATCCGTTGGTCCACTCCGGTGGAGCGCTCCTGCAATGCCGGGCTTTCCTCGTTCATCTTCCCTCCTCGATTGGAGATCGTCCCCCCCTCATTCCTCCTCGGTCTTGATCTCTGGAATGAGCGACCTGTAATCACCGTTGAGAGTGTTGAGATTGTAGCCCGTCAGGGCCGACAGCGCGGTCTCGAAGTCCTGGCCAGAGGCCGTTCTCTGAAGGACCTGCAGGATTGGCATGCCGCCGACTCTCTGAGTGAGGTATTTTATCGTGAGATAGGAAACCCCGTATGCCCTCTCCAGGTTCTCTGAACTCGTGGATATCTCTTGAGACCAGAAGTTGTTAAGGCTGTGGAGCGATGGGAGGATGCCGTCCTTCCTGGCCCGAGCGACGTAGTCGACCGCGCTCTGCTCAGTGGTGGTCGAATTCACCCTCTGATAGGTTAGCCACTGGGCAAATCCCTCCCTGAACCACTGAGGTCCGGTCTCACCAGCGACCTCGTTGATCATCAGGTAGGCGTACTCGTGCAGGAAGGTTGCCTTGGTTGTGGCTTCCCAGTCCTCCATACCCCAGCGGTAGTTGACGTGCATCAGAATGGCCCATCCACCGGTCTTCAGGTCGCGTCCTCTCGCCGCGAGGTTGGTGGATGACACCCGCTCCATGTCGTAGGAGCTCAGGTTGCTTCCGAGGATCTCGTTCATGCCATAGGCCAACCGGACACCATCGTAGTACAGGTAGACCGTGGTGGGCTTATGAGGTCTCCAACCCCAGACCCATGCCCACTCCGAATCGATCTCCGCGGCGAAGTTCTTGACTGTGATGCCGAGCCCCGCAGACTCGGGATCCATTGCCCGCACGTCTGGAGAATAGGTCTGGGTTGGGAGTGTGGTGGGGGTGAAGGTTGGGGGCACGAAGGCAGGGGTAGGCCAGGGAGTGGCGGTGGCGGTCGGCGCCACGAACGGCGCCGGAGCGACCGGCAACTGCGGCTGGCTTACGGGTTGCTCGCTGATTGGGGTTGGACCTGGCGGCACATTCTCCCACGGGTACAACTGGCTGTTCAGGCGACTCTGAAGGCCGTACGGTCCCAGGATCCAGGTTATCTGACCATTGGTGAAGGCCGTCCATCTATCGGACTTCCGCCAGACCATAAGGCCGGTAGTGGTCCGCTGTATGGAGTCGCCGTTGGCATCGTAGCGCTCGTCTTCCAGCGGCTGCCCCGCTATGTTTGGGATCTGATCGGCCAGGTCCTTGAAGCCCAGCCTGAACTCAGGCTTCGATTGAGCGAAGATGCTGCCTGACATAACGAGGATCGTCACCGCAGCCAGGACCACTGCCAGCACCAGCCTTTTCATCGGGTGCTCCCCTCCTTCCAAACGAGAGCGTAGAGGTAGCCTAGGCCAGGGTTCTCGGCGTCGCGGATTGGATCGTCCCAAGGTAAACGCGCGCAAGATAGGACAATAACGACCTGTCTCTAGGGGCACCCAGTATAGCCTGTTGTACCTCTTACGTACAGACCCCGTTATGGCCCCAGGTGCCCATTTCTCATTCGAGGATCCAGGAAGTCCCGGAGGCCGTCACCCAGTAGGTTGAGCCCCACCACCGAGATCGTGGTGGCGAGCCCAGGGAAAACGCCCAACCACCAGGCGGTCTCCAGGTAGTTCTTGCCGGCAGCCAGCAGCGCCCCCCACTCGGGCATTGGCGGCTGGGCTCCGAGGCCGATGAAGCTGAGGCTGCTGCCGGTCAAGAGCACTATCCCCAGCCGCGAGGAGGTGAGCACGATGATGGGGGACAGGATATTGGGAAGGACGTGCCGCCACATGACCCGGCGGTCTGTCGCACCCAGGGCGATGGCTGCCTCGGCGAAGGGCATGCGGCGGGCGGAAAGGGTGCTGTTCCTGACGATCCGATAGAAGGTTGGGACTCCCATGAAGCCGAGGGCAAGGATAAGGTTGTCCAGGGAGGCCCCCAGCCGGGCGACTATCACCACCGCCACCAGCGTGCCGGGAAGGGCGAGCCAGCCATCCATGAACCGGGAGATCAGTTGATCGATCCCCCCCGCGTAGTATCCGGCCAGACTCCCCAGCACCAGGCCGACGACGAGAGAGATCCCGGCCGCCAGGAGCGCCGTCTTGGCTGCCAGGTGGGCGCCGTAGGCTACCCTCACCAGGAGGTCCCTGCCCAGTTGGTCGGTCCCGAAGGGGTGGGCTAGGCTTGGGGGCTGCAGCCGGGCATTGGGGATCACCTGGTCCGGCGCGTAGGCTGTCAACGGCGGGACGATCAGACCAAGCAGCGCCACCAGGGCGAGCAGGACGAGCCCGAGGCTGAGGGCGGGGTTGCGGCTGAGGGCGTCCGCGAGGCCGTTCTTCGCATCAACGATGAGCCAAATCCCGGACTCGGGCCGGCGGCTCTGCCGGCCCTCACACTGAATGTCGCAAGCGTTGGTGGCTCTGCCGGTTCTCTCTGCGGTGGTCATAGCGCCTCGTGCCGCACGCGAGGATCCAGCGCCGCGTGTAGAAGGTCTACCAGCAGGTTGATGCCCAGGCAGAGCGGCACCACCAGCAGGACGGCGCCCATCACCACCGGTACGTCGCGGTCGAACACTGCCTGCACAGTGAGGCGGCCGAGGCCCGGCCAGGCGAAGATCGTCTCCACCACGAAAGCTCCTCCCACCAGGTGGCTCAGGTTGAGCCCAAGCAGGGTGAGGGCCGGGAGGAGGCCGTTGGGCAGGACATGCTGGAAGAGCACCCGATTGGGGGTTAGTCCCTTGGAGAGGGCCGTGCGGACGAAATCGGCGCTCTTCACCTCCAACACGCTGGAGCGTACCAGTCGGGCAATAACGGCGGCCGTTGGCAGGGCCAGGGTTACAGCCGGCATCACCAGATGGGCCAGAGTTCCCGAACCAAAGACCGGCAACCAGCCCAGATGGATAGAAAAGAGCATGACCAGCAGGAGGGCCACCCAGTAAGGAGGCAGGGCCAGACCCAGCACGGTGCCGCCCACGGCCAGCAGGTCCAGCCGGCTCCCGGGCCGGGCCGACGCCAGCAACCCCACTGCCAGCCCGAGGATTGTGGCCAGCCCCATGGCGACCAGGGCGAGAATCAGGGTGGGAAGGAGCCTCTCCATCAGTAGATCGGTCACCCTGCGTCCGCTTACCAGCGATTGACCCAGGTCGCCACGGGTCAGGGCTCTCCCCATGTAGTCGCCGTATCGCTCCCACAGGGGCGCGTCAAGCCTCATCTGGCTGCGCAGCGCCGCCACCTGCTCGGCCGAGGCGTTCTCCCCGATCAGCATCTCGGCCGCGTCGCCCGGCGCAAAGGTGAGCCCTACGTATGCGACGAAGCTCACGGCCAGCGCTGTGACCACCATAGCCGCGACTCGCCGCACCAGGTAGCCGGACATGGACGACCTCACCGGCCGTCCATGGTCACGTCGTTGACCAGCATCCGCCCCATAGACCCGATGGCCATACCCTTCACACGCTGACGGGATGCCATCATCTCAGTGGGGTGGTACAGCGGCTGCCAGGGCGCATCCGCTAGGATGATCTTCTGCACCTCCTGGTAGAGCTGGGCGCGCCGTTCCTGATCCAACTCGTGCAGCCCGCGATCGAACAGGGCGTCGGCCTTCGGGTTGGAGTAGAACACCCGGTTGGTCTCCCGGATCCGGCTGGAAGACAGGTAGATGTTGAGTGCGTTCGGATCGTTCCAGTCGTAGCGCCAGAGCAGCAGGTCGAACGCCCCCTCGTTGTTCGCCTTCATCACCGCGGCGGAGTCCAGTTGCTGGATCTCCACCGGTATCCCCAGCGCCTTGAACTGGCTCTGCAGCAGGGTGGCGATGGCCTCGTTGGGTGCCCGCGTCGAGGTTAGCAGCTTCGCCTCCAACTTCTTGCCGTCTCGTTCCCACCCGCCATCAGAGGACTGTGTGAAGCCTGCCTCCTTGAGAAGTGTCCTGGCTCTGGCCGGGTCGTAGTCTTGGCCATAACCCTTCAGCTCCGTGCTGTAGCCCAGCCAGCTGGGGGGCTGTGGGGTGTTCGCCTCGGTCCCGAGACCGGCGAGGGCGGTCTTGACTATCGCGGACTTGTCGACAGCGTGTGAGAGTGCCTGTCTGACCTTCACCTCGTTGAAGGGTGGCTTGGCGCAGTTGTATCCAAGGTAGACGAGGGCGTCGATGCCGGCAGGCTCCGTCCTGAGCCCCGTCTCCTTCTCCAGCGCGGCCACCTGCCCGGGGTCGTTGACGAACACGACGTCCACGTCACCCGAGCGAAGGGCCGACAGCTGCGTGCCTGCGTCGGGTACGATCTTGAAGACCAGCTTCTGGATGTGGACGGGCCCTCGGTTCTTCACCTCCGCGGGCCCCCATTGGTAGTCGGGATTTCGGGTGAGGGTGATGCTCACTCCGCGTGCCCACTCGCTCAGACGGAAGGGGCCGGTCCCGACCGGCTTCGAGCCCATCTCGTCGCCCGCGGATTGCACCGCCGAGGGGCTCAGGATGCCTGCGTAGGGCATCGCTATGGTGCTCCAGAAGGTGGCGTTGGGCTCCGCGAAGCTGAAGCGCACGGTCAACTCGTCGAGCGGCTCCACACGCCCGATCTCCTGAATACTGCCGTAAATGGGCGACTTGGTCCCAGCGGTCTTGAACCGCTCGAAGGTGAAGGCGACGGCGGCGGCGTTCAGGGGCGATCCATCATGGAACTTGACGCCGCTCTTCAGCTTCATTTCTATGGTCCTACCGTCGGATGACACCGACCAGCTTTCCGCCAACTGGCCGGCGTACTTGCCGTCTGTCTGACGAGTGACCAGGGTGTCGAACAGGTAGGGCGTTACCAGACTTAGGCCCGAGCTGGCTGGGCCTTGGGGGTCGAGGATCGACGGTTCCGCCGCCATGGCTCGAATGAGGGTATCTCCTCCTCCCGCGTCCGAGGGTTGGGTCTGGGAGCAGCCCCCAATCGTCGCAGCTGCGAGCAGGACCAACAGGGCCAGCATGAGGGTATGGGATCTGGACATTCGACTCTCCGTTGAGTTGGGTGTGGGCTTGGGAAGGGGAAACGCATCCTTATGAATCCCCATGGCAAGGTCGATGCCAGCCACTACTTACCTCCGTAGATTTCGACTACTCCTGCCTGCACCTCGCTCAGCAACCTCTCGATGCGGCGTAGCAGGCGAACACCCGATTCCGATCGGGTCTCGATGGAGTGGGGCAACTGAAGAAGCGCCGTCTCCACCATGGTAGTCCGGAAGAAGCTGACGGCCTGCAACAGGTCGACCAGGGAGTGTCCGCGGGCTACCCCCCACCGGCCGTGCTGCTCACCGTTGAGGCGAGCCTCTCGTAGCAGTTCAGGGCAGTCGTCGGGGCGGGCCAGGTACTGGAGCACCAGTCCCATCAATTGGCGGCCGAGCTGCCGGTGATTCTCTCGATCCTCCTCCTGGTACGCCTCCACCCATCGCTGCTTGGGGATCTCCTGGCGGGTTTGGGCGAGGGCGCTGTCGATCAACCCTTGCTCGGCCCTGACAGGTAGACATGGGGTCGAGCGGCCCTGCGCGAATCGCTCGACGTCCGCCACCCGAAAGCGCCGATGGCCGCCCGGGGTGACGAAGGTATCGATAGCCCCCTCATTGGCCCACCGCCGGAGGGTGGTGGAATGCACCCCCAGCCTCTCGCTGGCCTGCTCCAGGGTCAACCATATTCCACTCTGGTGCGGCTGTTTGGGTGCGCCCATACTGCTCCTGTACTCCTAATGATGGACTCGCAAGGCTCGATCAGGAGGGGCAAATCTCCACGAAGCTATGCAAAGCTATGCAATTGTAGGCAAGGGCGGGGATCGCGGTCAAGGGGTGATGGGTGTTGGGGTGCTAAGGGGGGAGATATACCACGTAGTGCAGGGCCTTGTGCCCTGCCACCCGTTGGCGTTCACGGTCATAGCCACCTGCTCCACCCACCCCTGCCCCCATGGGCCAAGGCGCAAGGCGGGGCACGCAAGGCGGGGCAACTGGACGGCAGGGCAGAGCGCCCTGCACTACGGGTCAGGATCAGTAGTCGCTGGGTTGCTGGTTCGGCCGGCCTGCAAGGATGGTCTCCTTCTCTATCGTCTTGAGGAAGTCGAAGGCCCTCTCCCTGGATTCGGCCGACTCCTGATGGGCGAGGTTTGGAAAGAGCTGCAGTTCGGTTTTGGCTCCGAGGTCCGTCATTGCCTTGGCGAAGCTCTTGGCGCGGTCGACCCTGTTGGTGCCGATGTAGCGGTCGAAGCTGGCGGACACTTCTCCGGAAGCATTGTCTTTCTCCCCCACTCCGATCCAGAAGGCTACCTGCTTCACCTCGTTCCGATCGAATGGCTCCCCGCAGTAGCTCTTGATGTCGCTGACACCCAGTGGGAACTCCAGAGGAGTCTCTCCGTCCGATGCCGGATTGCAGTCCACTGGCAGGGTGTAGGCCCCCGCTGACATGATTGCGGCTCCTAGGACCCGCTCGGGGTACATCAGGGCGAAACGATGCGCCGACTGGGCGCCTCGGGAGAAGCCGTACAGCAAGACCCTGTCCTTCAGCTTCAGCGACGTTTCCTCTGGTAGAGACTCCAGGAGGGACTCCAGCCAGGGCATCTCGCTCTGGGCATCGCTCTTCAGGGCATCGACCTTCTTCCAGTCCGGATTGTAAGGGGTTTGGGGTACCACCAGCACCCACCCCCTGGCCTCAGCCTCCGCCGTCAGGCTCGTGGCAAAGTCCTCCGCCCTGTCGCCGATGCCACGGAGGGCGACCAGCACGCTCAGGGGCCTCATGCTGTCGGCGGAGGTGGGGACGTACAGGAAGTAGCCGATGGAGGAGTACTCCCGAGCCAGCAGTTGACCTTTGGCGGGAGTCTCAGGTGGGTTGGAGATAACGCCTGGGGCAGAGATCGACAGAACGGCGAGGAAAGCCGCGACGAGGAAGGCGATGATTCCGACGCGCAGTCTCAGGTTGCCCATGGTCCTGTTGGTCCTGTGTGGATACTGACGATGACGTTTCGCAACCTATTGCAATCTACACTATAGAGGAAAACCTTTAGCTACGGCAAGGAGACGGAGACGAGTGGACCCGAAAGGCAACATCTGCTACATTCTCTCCGGCTTTCAATGGAGTTGGAGCCAGGGGGCGACAAGATCATCCCCTGTTCGGCTGTGATGAGAGGAGGGACTGCCCTTGAGTTGGGAAGAGGCGTTTTGCGAGGGGCTCAAGGCAAATGATGTAAGGCTGATCTGCCACATCCCGGATATCGTGCTCTCCGGCCTGATCGAACTGCTGGAGGGGGACGGCAGCTTCCAGATCGTCTCCCTCACGAGGGAGGAGGAGGGCGTGGGCATACTCGCCGGGGCACACATGGGGGGGATGCGAGGAGCGATGCTGCTGCAGAGCACCGGCCTGGGCAACAGTGTGAACGCCCTGGCCTCCTTGAGCCTGCCGCAGCAGCTTCCGTTCCTGATGGTCATCAGCCCAAGGGGGGAGATGGGTGAGCCCAACCCCTTCCTCATGCCCTGGGGAACGCTGCTGAGGCCGCTGTTGGACACCCTGGACGTCCAGCACGCGACTCTCTACCGTCCAGAGGAGGTGCGAGCGATGGTGGACAGGGCCTGCGGCACCGCTTTTCGAGGTAACCTGCCGGTCGCGCTTATCCTATCCGAGGAGTTGACGGGAGGGCCCGGGCGATGAACAGGCTGGAGGCTACCAGAAGGCTGCTAAAGCATCTCTCGGATGAGATCGTGGTGGCGAACCTGGGCAACGCATCTCGCGACCTGTGGACGGCGTGCGACCGCCCACAGAACTACTACAGCCTGGGCACCATGGGGATGCCCTCCTCTATCGGCCTCGGGCTGGCGCTCGCCCAACCGCAGCGCAAGGTGGTGGTGCTGGATGGGGACGGGTCGCTGCTGATGAACCTCGGCTCCCTGGCTACCATCGGCATCGTTGCTCCCAGCAACCTGGTCCATGTGGTCTGGGACAACGAGCAGTTCCAGTTGACCGGTGGCCAGACGACCCACACGGGCAAGGGGGTCAACCTGGCGCAGATTGCTCGCGGGGCAGGCATCCCGAGGGTGGCTGAGCCGCGGGACGAGGGGGAGTTCGAGGCGATTATGGTGGAGGCCCTTGGTGGCAACGGCCCCTGGTTCGTTCTGGCTAAGATCGCCCCATCCCCTACTAGCGCCAACATCCCCACCGACCCCATCCTGCTGAAGCACAGCTTCATGCGAGGGATAGGGACGCTGTAACCTAACCCCCCCTGCCCCCCTTCCCGACACGGGAAGGGGGGCGATCAATTCCCTTTCCATGAGGGAGAGGCGTGACGCTGCGTCAACTCGCGTCACGGGGTGAGGAGGAGCCTGGGAGGCAACCGAACGAGCCCCTACCCCGACCCTCTCCCGCGGGGAGAGGGAGCTCTCGTCTCCCCCTCTCCCCGTGGGGGGGGTGGGGTCAGCCCCGCTCCCTCTCCACCGCTGCCACCGACTCCAGCGACTCCAACGTCAGTCGCGTGCGGCTGATCCAGCCTGCCAAGGGGCGCGACCGCTCCTCAAGCCAGGCACCGAGGGAGCCTATCCTGGCGATCTCCTCGCGGTAGTAGTCCGGTGTCTCGAACTCCAGCCCCTCGGTGCGGACATCCCCCACGGTCATAAATGGAGCCAGGTGGACCAGGGCGGGCCACTCGGCGTCGGTGGCGTTAGTGGGTGCAACCGACCTCGCCAGCAGTAGCTCGGATGCTCGTCGAGAGACCCCGCAGGAGCCGGCGCTGATATCCACTTCGCGCCCAAACCAGAGCGAAAAGGCATGGTTGGTTATGGTCTCGGTGTTACGCTGGACGCGAGGGTGGGTGTCGAACGCCCTGTCGGTGCGGCCAATCAACAGGTAATCATACCGTCGGATCCCCTTCAGGACGGTGGCCAGCTCTTCGGGATAGCGCCCTATCCAATGGAGGATACGGTCGAAGTCGCAGTAGTGCAGGTGGGAGGCCGCGGTTTGCAGCCCCATGCGGAGGGCATGGCGTCGGCCAGCACCTATGCTGTCGTTGCCTGCCGCCAGCGGCTCCACCATGGCGCCGCGCAATTCCTCCAGGGTGCCGATAGATGTCAGGGCGGTGGGGGCGACTGTTATGGCCTCATAGATCCTGAGGAGTCTCGGAAACAGTCGCCGGGTGGCTTCGACCATCCGTCCATCGGGGTCGTGCATAGTGGTTACCAGAGCTACCATGAGCCACATCACCTCCCTACTCTTGCCAGGCCACACCCTCTCTGGCCAGAGGGGGCCAGTGAGTCGGGCCGCGTTGCTCCGAACTAGTTCGTCGCCACAGCAGAGGTGATGAGCACCATCATACCGAGAGGGCGAAGGTTCCACCTGTAACAGGAGATCCTTCGCTATCGCTCAGGATGACATCTATGAGGGTCTGTGTGGCGATGTGCGAACAGAGGAAAGCCTAGCACGATGTCTGGGCCCAGTTCTAGTAGAGTCTTCTGGTGGAGCCGCGTCCCTACTCATCCGCCGCTTCATAGGCCGGCATACGCTCAGAGAGCTCGAAGAGATGATAGGTTGATACCAGGGTCTGGGAGACGTTGAACACGGGGATGCCGGCTTTGGTGTGGCCGAACCTAGATCCGTAATGGCTGTGGCCGTGGAACACCACCTCCACCCCGAAGTTGTCTATCGGCTTTGATAGCTCGGAGTTGCCCAGGAAAGGATACAGCTCTAGCGACTCGCCGCTCAGCGTCTCGCGGATAGGGGCGTAGTGGAGGATCGCGACCCGTCGCTCGGTCTGAAGCTGAGAGAGCGCTCGCTCCAGCTTCTCCACCTCGATGATCCCCGACAGGACGAAATCCTTGATGACTTGCTCCCCGTACCCTGTCAGAAGGTAGCGGCCGAAGCCCCCGGCGAACCCTTTGGTGCCCGCGAAGCCGACTCTCTCCCCTCCCAACTCCAACTCGACCCCCTCCCCGTCCAGTACGTGGATGCCGCTGGCCTTCAGCATGTCGTAGATCTGGTCGTACTGCTGGTGCTCGTAGTCGTGGTTGCCGAGGACGGCCACGATGGGGATGCTCACGGGTCGGAGCTCCAGAAGCAGCTCCCGCGCCTCCGACAGCTGCCCGCTGGACGTCAGGTCTCCCGCCAGCACTAATACGTCGGCCCGATCGTTCACGTCGCGGAAGGTTTCTGCCAACTGGCCACGCATGTGCTCGTGGCAATGCACATCCGCGACCGCCGCTATGCTTGGCATACTGCGATTCCATTCTCCGAGGCCGCCGGCTGGACACCGCGATCCCTGGAGGCGCGGCTCGGATCTCTCAACCTCGACTCTCCCTCACGCGGTGGCGCGCCCCCTGTTTGCCGAAGTTGGACAAGCAACAGCCGTGCCATGCTGGGGTGCAACCTCACTACTCCGACTCTCCCTGGGTGACCCCTCTTGCCAGTTTTGGTATCCTGTCCCGGCGTGAGCTCCGGAGTGAGGGTGGAGATGGGGTATCTGTGGGCGAATGAGTAGGGTATGGTTCCAACTCGCGCTGCCGTTGTGCGGCGTTGGTGTGGGCAGCTACTGTGTTGCCGCTCTGGTAGTGCCGCCGGGGGCGAACTTGGCGCGCCACGTGGCTTGGTTCCTGGTGTCCTTCGCTTTCTACCTGGTGGCGGTCGTGCTGGTCTTGCATCGTGAGCATCCTGATAAGCGGCGGGAACCGCCTGCCGGGAGCGCGGGCGTCTCGCCCGCCAGTTCCTCGTGTGGGCGAGACGCCCGCGCTCCCGGCATAGGCCGCCATCTGGCTGCCTATCGAAACCAGTTTGGCGGAGCACTAGGCCGATCAACCGTCCGGCGTGGCTGGTGGCCGTTGCGTGGATGGAGCGGGCCCACGCAGTTGGCCGTCATCCTCGGCCTGGCGCTCCTGTTCAGGCTTGCGCTGCTCGCCACTACGCCCAGCCTCTCCGACGACCTGTTCCGCTACGTGTGGGACGGCAAGCTGCTGAACGCCGGCGTTGATCCCCACCTCTACCCCCCGGCGGCGCCGGAGTTGAGCTACCTGCGCGGCCCCCTCTGGGAGGGCATCAACCACAAGGACATGGCCACCCCCTATCCTCCCCTGGCCGAAGCCCTCTTCGCCGTGGTGTACCGCATCGCCCCCGAGAGCCTGAAGGCGATGCAGGTTGCGGCCCTGCTGCTCGACTTGGGCGTGGTTGTACTCTTGCTCAGCATGCTCCCCCTCGCGGGACTTGACCGGCGGCGGGTGCTGGTGTACGCATGGAATCCTCTGGTACTGGTCCAGTTTACCCACAGTGCCCACTACGACGCTGGGATGATCCTGCCCCTGCTGGGGGCAGTATGGGCGGTTGCGCTGGGTAGGCGATGGCTGAGCGGATTGCTGCTGGGGGCATCGGTGCTGGTCAAGTTGGTGCCGGCTATGGTGGGGCCGCTCTTCCTGCCCTTCTGGGGCATGGCGGGGCTGCTCGCCGCCGCGGTGTCGGTAGTGGGTGGCATGTTCCCCTGGCTGCGGGCCGGTTCGGGCCTCAGCGGCTTGCTCCTTGAGGCATCTGATGCCCGCTTCAACGATAGCCTCGGCTACATCCTGCTCAGAGCAGCGGGAGCGATATCCCTCGACCCTGAAGCGACTTCCAGGATGGCGGCGGGAGTCTTCATGGCGGTGGCTTCCCTCTTACTCGCCCTCAGGTTGTGGCGAAATGGCGGCGACTGGAGGGGGCTGCTGCGCTCTTCCTACCACCTGGTAGGGCTGTTCCTGCTGTTGAACGCCGTCGTGGAGCCTTGGTACCTCACCTGGATGGTACCCTTCCTCTGCTTCTTCCTCACCGCGAATCCCCGCGGCCTGCCTCGCCTGGAACCGGCCCTGGGATGGCTGCTCCTGTCGGGTCTCGTCACCCTGACCGACCTCACCTACCGGCCCGGCTTCCCCCCGGGCCTTTGGGTCTGGGTCAGGGCCGCGGAGTACGGCCCCCTTTTTCTGCTGATGCTTCTCTCCATGGGGCGCTGGCTACTGCGCCGCCCTCGGGTGACTCCCGTGGAGTCCTCCCCCTCAGTATAGCCACTCCGGGGCACGGTTATTGCCCCTCCTGACGCTCCATCTCCATGGGATCGGATGGAACCGGGGTGCATGGAGGCATTCCAAGATGCCTCCATGCACCCCGGGCCTCCACGATGCAGTATCCCAACTCTAACCGTGCGGAGGACGCGAGGTGGCTGAACCCGAGAGACAGAAGAGATCGACAGGGGCGGGCCCGTACGGCCCTCCCGGTAACAACTTGATTCCTGGCCACACCTACTTTGACCTGGACCACCCGGAACTAGGCCCCTTCATAGCGACGGGAGACGAGGAGATTGCGCCCGACGCCAACATCGTAGATCAGGACGATGTGCCCGAGGAGAGCTGGGAGAGCCTCGTGGCCGAGGGTTGGGGGGAGACCCGTCCCGGCGCGGGCGACCGTGCCTACGATCAGGGGGCCTACGGCCAGGAGAGCAACCCACGTATGCCTGTGCGGAACGCGGCGCCTCCAGGCGTCGGAGAGGGCCTCACACCCAGGGAGAACCCAGAGGAAGAAGGCAGTTCCTAGCATGGCGCCGTAGCGGTTCTAACGGGTCGCTGTACGCGACTCAAGGCCGGGAGCGCGGGCGGCTCGCCCGACAGGAGGGGCACGATACACCGTTCCACCTCTGGAGACAATGTGGTGGACCGGCTCCAGTAGGCAGGAGCGCCCCGCACTCCCGGCAATGCTGCTTTGCCTCCCGGCCCGGGGCTCTCGTAACCCTGGCGAGATCCGCGCCTCGTTCGACCCCCTCAAGTCGGTCCTGCACTATCTCGCCGGCTCTTCGCGGTCTAGTGTGGCATCTCACACCCTGCTGCATCGAACCACCCTGTCCAACCTGACATCCGTGCATAACTGGTGACTCAAGAGGCAGGCTGCCAGTTGGGGCCGAGGAAGGCGGCGATGCGCGGCGGGAGAGCACCGTTACGCCGGATTTCGTCGGCGAGGATCGCCTCTGTCGCCAGGTGATCTAGTAGCTGCTGGAGTCCTTTGGAAAGGATAGTCTTGCCGGGAGGGCGGTTGGGTTTGGGGATCCAGCCGCCCAGGCGAGCCAGCAATTGGACCTCGGGCCACTCCAGAGTCACGCCTAGTTCGTAAAGGAAGCCGGCAGCCACCCAGCCGAGGGCAACCAGGGTGCGAATGGCCTCTAGGTCCATCAGTTGCACGTCCTCCCAGCCGAGCACATCCTTCTGGCTGTCCATCAGGTAGGTCACCTTCTTGCTGGTCAGGCTCTCCCCGACCATCGAGAGCGCCCTCTGGATCTCGGTCGACTCGCTCTCAAATCCCTCTGCCTGGCTGCTGAACAGTTGGTGGTAGCGCGCTCCCCGTCTACCCTCTCTCCCCACCCCCAGGACGTTCAGCGTCCGGTATCCCGGCACCATGCCTTTCTCAGAACCGGTCTTACGCACCCGCATCAGGGCCGGCATCTCCTTGGCATACGGCTTACGCAACTCGGAAGGGTCCACGATTGCCCATACCTCCTCCTCATCCCGAAGTTGCTCCAGCCCCCGCTTCCGCAGCCTCTCCGTGAGATGCTCGGCATCCATCTCAGACCGCTTGGTGCTCTCGCCCCTAGCCATTCGCCTCACTCGTTGCTCCCCATTGTGCCCTCCCGTCACAAGGTGAGGGGGAAAAGCGGCGATCCGAGAGCCCACCAGACTCTCGGCGCCGATGATCCCCTGTACCGTCCCTCGAAAGGTCCGCTCCGTCCACTTATCTCCTATCAACGGATCGAAGGCTGCAAGGTAGTCATCCAGCATGCTCTGCTGCACAGGTGCCAGGTCCATCGGTTCTCCTGAAAAGCTAGTCTCTCCCTAAACTTTACCCCATCCTCCTCCTATCTCAGTTATGCACGGATCTCAGAACAAACCCCTTGACAAGACCACCCAACGCTATTAGGATACCGTTATCGATACCGGTATCGGTAACGGTGCGAGTTCGACCGCATCTGCCGGAGAGAGTTCACAAGGAGTGGCATTCGCTTGAACGAGCGATTCAACCCCACTATCTCTGATGTTGCTTCTCAGGCTGGCGTTTCCAAGATGACCGTTTCTCGTGTGCTCAACGGCAAAGGCGACGTCAGTAAGGAGACCGCCGCCAAAGTCACGTCGGTGATCAAAGACCTTGGCTATCGCCCTAGCTCGATGGCTCGCGGTCTCGTCACGGGCAAGACTCAGACAATCGGGTTACTTCTCACCGACGTCACGAGCCCATTCTTCGCGAGGCTGATCAGAGGGATAGAGGATCAAGCCCTAGCCAAAGGATACAGCGTAGTAATCTGCAGCACTGCGGAGGATCCCGCGCGGGAAATGGTCGCTGTGCGGATGCTGCAGGACAAGCGCGTCGACGGCATCATCTGGTACGGGTCTCGCCTGCCCGACAAGGAACTGCGCACAGTCGGCCGCTCGGTAGCGGCGGGCGTATTGGTCAACCGCAACTGCTGTATCGACAACTTCGGGATTATGCTCTTGGACTACTACCGGGGCGCCTATGCTGTGACTCGGCATCTTCTCGAACTCGGACACCGCCGGATTGGCCTTATCAAGTCGCCGGTGTTCTTCGATTTTACTGAAGAGAAGGTGCGTGGCTACTCAGATGCCCTCGGCGAGTATGGCGTGCAACCGGCCACTGAGTGGATGGTGCTTGGCGCTCACCAGGAGACGTATCGTGAGCTAACGAGCGACACTGGCGAGACGGGCGACATTGTCACCGACCACCATATTCGTGGCGGACGCGAGGCGGCAAGAGTACTGCTCACCGAGCACCCGGAGATCACGGCGATCATCACCTGCGGCGACATGGTCGCCTGCGGTGTGCTGTTGGCGTGCCGTGATCTGGGTCGACGAGTCCCGGACGATCTTGCCGTGGCTGGATTTGGCGGGACGATTCTCTCGGGCGTGACCTGCCCGCCGCTTACTACCGTCGACTTGCCCCTGCATAGACTCGGGCGGGCCGCGTTCGATCTCTTGGTAGATATCGCTAGCAGCGGGACCGCACCGGCTTCACCACAGGTATTTGAACCAAGGCTGGTCGTGCGCAGTTCCACAGTTCCGCAGGGCGATCGATGATTCTGTCCCGAACCCCTTTAGCGAAGGTGAAAGCTGTCGGTGGATCGGCATCCCTGTCCACTGCAGATAGCTGGAGCTATAAGCCTTCCGGTAACAGGCCGAGCGCCACTCTATAACCGCATTGGGCGTCGTGTTTACCCTCAGTCCTGAGGGCCGGGATCTACGGCTTCTGCAAAGCGTTCACGGTATCGAGATACCGGACAAATGCTCGCCCGAGGACCGACTGCAAAGGCTGGGTTCCGTCGAAACTTGAAAGCCGTCCTAGGTGGGACGCCGGTGCCCCCGGCTTTGCTCACAAAATAGGTGCCGATGCTGCCACCGCGGACGCGACGGAAGGCGTGAACTTGTGCAGGACTTGGTGGCCAGATGAGCAGCTCGCAGATTCGTAGCGAGAGCACGCGGGCGAGAGAGGAGGTGTCAGTCGGCAGATGGCAGGCCTCCAACATTGCTTGCTGGACGCCTGTGGACGCACATTTCGGCGCAGACGCTAAGTGAGAGGACGGTGAAGAATCTAGCAGATGATTGTCTGAGCATCGCCGAACATCGAAGTCTAGTGTGATCGCGCCGAATGCCAAACGTGCCGAGTCAGGCAGTTGCGGCCTGGGAGAGTCTCTAAGAATTCCCAAGTATTTGGTACCGACATCCACGTGAGTCCGGGCTATTTCCCGTACGACTTATGAAGGAGGACACCGTGCAAAGGGCAATCACCACCGTGAGTCTAGGCTTGGTAATCCTGCTTCTCGCTCTGGCTCTCAACGGTTGCGCCAGCCAGGCTTCTTACCCGACTAAACCAGTTACACTTGTCGTGCCCCAACCGGCCGGCGGCGCGATGGACCTGACGGCAAGGACCACAGCCGAGCTCTTGAAGGGTCAGTTATCACAGTCCATCGTCGTGGTGAACCGCGAGGGTGGGTCGACGACGATCGGCACTGCTGAGGTGGCACAGGCTAAGCCTGACGGTTACACAATCGGCCTGCTGAGCGTAGCTGGGATCTCCCTTCAGCCGCACCGCGCTGCGCTCCCTTACAAAGGGCCTGAAGATTTCACGCCAGTGATCAATCTAGTGAACCAACCCTTCGTCCTTGCCGTGAACGCCGATTCCCCATACAAGACGATCCAAGATCTGCTGGCCTTCGCCAAGGCCAACCCCGGCAAGGTGAGGATAGGCAATTCGGGTGTTGGCACCATGCCTCATCTCCGCGCCGAGCAACTACGGATCGCTTCTGGTATCGACTTTATTTCCGTCCCGCACGCAGGTGACGCGGAGGGCTTGCCGGCCCTACTGGGCGGACACATAGATGCATACGCAGCCCACCCTTCAGCGTTGATTCCTCAGGTCAAAGCTGGAAAGTTGCGCCCACTGGCGGTGTACGAGGCGCAGCACATTTCCGCTTGGCCTGACATTCCCACCTTCAAGGAGCTGGGCTATGACATAACAGGTGGGGTCTACTACCTCATCGCAGCGCCCAAAGGCACGCCTAATGAGATCGTGAAGACGCTACATGACGCATTCAAGAAGATGATGGATGGCGCGGACTTCGCCAAGTTCGCCCAGGATAACAAGATGGATATCGACTACTTGAACGGCGCGGATCTCGCGAAAAGGCTCCAGAGCGACTACGAAACGAACGGCAAGGTCGCCGAACTAGTAGGGTGGAAACAGAGGTAGCGCCGATGCGCACGCAACATCTGACATTCTGCATCTGCGTCACCGGTTTGGCGGTCATCTACATAGGGATGGCGTTGGCTCTGCCGGTCGGCACGTGGGTGTCGCCAGGCCCGGGCTTGTTCCCGGCGCTCGTCGGCCTGCTGCTGCTGGGACTCAGCATCTCTTTGCTCGTCGAGTCTTGGCGGATGGACACACGTGTTGTGGCGGAGAGGATCCTGCCGGCCGGTGCTCCCGGCCGGCGGGTGCTGGGGCTGGTATTGAGCCTGATCGTCTACGCTAGCCTTCTGACGACCCTCGGTTACTTGGTGGCCGGAGGGCTCGTTACCGTCGTCGCTCTTCGCGTCCTTGGTATGTGCAGCTGGCGGGATACGACATTGACTGCTGTGGTCGTTGCCGGCGCGTCTTACGGTTTGTTCTCGGTTGTGTTGGGGGTGCCACTCCCTGTCGGGGCGTGGATACAGTGAGGGAGGTAGCACTATGGAATCGCTGAGTAGCGGTCTTCTGTACGGCTTCTCTGTGGCTCTCACGCCGGAGAATCTGTTTGCCTGCTTGATGGGAGTGCTCCTTGGCACGCTGGTCGGGGTGCTGCCCGGCATTGGCCCGCTGGGCGCAATGGCCTTGCTGATCCCTGTCACGTTCACCTTCAACGCCACTACGGCAATCATCCTGATGGCTGGCATCTACTACGGCGCTATGTACGGCGGTTCCACTACCTCGATACTCGTGAACGTACCAGGAGAAGCGACCTCGGTTATAACGGCTCTGGATGGCTACCAGATGGCTAAGAAGGGGCGCGCAGGCGCAGCGCTCACAGTTGCGGCTGTAGGCTCATTCATTGCTGGTACATTGGGGATCATTGGGCTTCAGTTCTTCGCGCCGAAGTTGGCTGCTATCGCTCTTTCGTTCAGTGCGCCAGAGTACTTCGCCCTCACTTTGGTGGGGTTGCTGTTCCTATCCCGCCTCGGTGGTGGCTCTCTCGTTAGGGCTTTTCTGATGATCGGCCTAGGACTGCTGCTAGGTACAGTGGGCATGGAGAAGCTGAGCGGCATTTCTCGGTTCACTTTCGGCAACGTGCAGCTTTCCCAAGGCATTCAGTTTGTGCCGGTCGCCATGGGCTTGTTTGGCATCACGGAGGTCCTAGTCATCGCCGAGCAAGTGACCAGTTCGCCGGCCGTTGCCAGGGTCAAATTCCGCGAACTCTTCCCAAACTCAGAGGAGTGGGCTAGATCGCTGCCAGCAATGTTTCGTGGCACTGGCGCCGGTTTCTTCGTTGGCCTAGTGCCAGGGCCGGCGGGAGTACTTTCGACTTTTCTCTCCTACTCGTTGGAGAAGCGTGTGTCCAGGCATAAAGAAGAATTCGGGAAAGGTGCAATAGAGGGCGTCGCCGGTCCAGAAGCGGCCAACAACGCGGCCTCAGCTGGGGCGATGATTCCGTTGCTCGCGCTAGGGATTCCTTTCGCCCCCGCTACCGCGATGCTGCTGGGAGCTCTCATGATACACGGCGTACAGCCTGGGCCGCTGATGATCGAGGAGAGGCCTGACGTCTTCTGGGGAGTCGTGGCCAGCATGTACGTGGGCAATGTCGCGTTGCTTCTTCTCAACCTGCCGCTAGTGGGTCTTTTTGCCAACTTGCTGCGTGTACCGAAACATATGCTTATGACAGTCGTTGTGGTGCTCTGCCTGGTGGGTGCTTACAGCGTCAACAACAGCGTACTGGACATTGCGGTGCTGGTTGGTATGGGCATCATGGGCTACGTTCTGAGGAAAATAGGATTCGACCTGGCGCCTCTGGTGCTAGCCCTCGTCCTGGGCCCAATGATGGAGCGGACCATGTGCCAGACGATGATCATGGCCAACGGGGATCCCTCCTACCTGCTATCTCGACCTATCACTGTGGTCTTATTGCTGCTGGGCTTGACAGCGTTGGCATTGCCGCCTCTAGTCAAGTTCGTCATCAGACGAGGGCACACGGCGCCCCGGCCAACCGGTGGGTCGGATACGGGCAGCATCGGGTGACGCGAATTGCGCGGTCGGCTCTGAAGCTAACTGAGGAAGCGGAAAGCACACCTGGCCCGCCGTGTCCAGAGCGGCGCGATGCGCGCTCTGCAGCCAGTACGACTCAGTGGCTACGTCTGGTGCCGCAGGCGGGCTGTCTCGATATAGAGCAGAAAGGAAATCGATCTGGTTTAGTCGAGGCTCTGACTTCGAAGTCAGAGCCAGGATAATCACTACTTATGGCAGGAGAGTGCGAGATGGCAGTGTGCCGAGCAAGCGAGCCCAAGCCTTTTACGTGGGAGAGCATAGAAATCGGTGAAGAGATGGGGCCAGTAGATGGAATCATCTCGGACTTGCAGATCAAGGCTTACGCCTACGCCGTCGACGACTACGGCTCATGGTATTTGCGGGAGTCTCCGTTCGGCGGCCGCATCGGTCATCCTCTTCTCCTGACAAATGACATACTCCGACTCTTTTTGCTGATCTACGATGTGAGGCCGGACTACCCAGCGGGCCTGCACGCACGTAGCGAGGTCGAGCTGCTCCGCCCCGTCTCCTTAGGTCAGCACGTCACGGTTCGTGGTCGGCACGTTGACAAGTTCCAGAAGCGTGGCCAGGACTACCGTATAACGGAGGGTGAGGCGGTGGACGACGCGAACCGGCCGTTGATCCGGATGCGGGCGTGGGAAACGGTGGGGTTGCAGGCCAGTTCCGTAGTCGGACAGGGAAGGAGTTCGCCGCGAGCGGATGCCATTACCGGAGTGATGCCCGCCGGTGCTGAATTGGTTACTCGGGCGGACCGACACACGCCGCTCGGAGCTGGACTGCCTTCGTTGCAGAAACAGACTAGCCTCGAGCAGAGCATTGCCTTCTCCGGATTCCCCTTCGGCTGGGCTGAAGGAGGTGCCAAGGCTATGAGGCCGGGAATCCACACCGACCCGGAGAATGCCAGGCGTCGGGGCCAGTCTGATGCCATCATCCAGGGCATGATGACAGTGGCCTACCTGTCAGAGCTTTGCACAGGCTTTTTCGGCCCAGCATGGTTGACCACCGGACGTTTATCCGCTTCGTTCATCAAGCCAGTCATCGTACGCGACGAGGTAGTCGTTTCGGGAATGGTGAAGAGGCTGGAAGAGCAAGAGAACGTCACCCGTATGTACCTGGATGTTTGGATGAGGAATCAGCGTGGCGAGCTAGTGGCTGTTGGACATGCCAGTGCCCTAGTAGAGTAGGCCAGCGAACGATAGCACCGTGATGGTTCAGAGGGCAGACCGAGGCTCCAGTGTCTAGTAGCTGCGTGTGAAGGCCTGCCAACCTAATCAAGTTGAATCGAGCCGTTACCCACAGATTGAAAGCGAGCGGGTGCTATCCCAGTTGTAGACAGTCCGTCGTTGACTGCGGAGGTCACGTCTTATGCCAGAGCCTTTGGAAGGTGTGCGGATTGTGGATCTGTCGCGCTACATAGCGGGTCCACTGTGCGCCCAAATACTTGGCGATATGGGGGCCGAGGTGATCAAGGTAGAGCCCCCAGATGGGGAGGACGGTCGCATAGGGCTCCCCATCTACGAAAGCTACAGTCTCTATTTCGCCAGCTATAACCGAAATAAGCTGGGCGTCACGCTGAACCTGCGGACTGAGAAGGGCAAGCATCTTCTACGACAGATGGTTGAGCGCGCGGACGTGCTTGTACAGAATTTCCGTCCCGGTACGATGGAAAGGATGGGCTTGGGTAACTCGCATCTGGCGGAGATCAATCCAGGGTTGATAACGGTCAACATTGCGGGCTTCAATCCTCTGAGCCCGTACGTTGACTGGCCGGCATATGACGAGATAGCGCAGGCTGTGAGCGGCCTGATGGACCTAACGGGGCCCGCCGACGGGCCGCCGACCCTCATTGGAGTTTACATAATAGATCACTTGACGGGCCTCTACGCCGCCATCGGCGCTCTGGCCGCACTGGAACAACGCCGCCACACCGGCAAGGGGCAGTCAGTGGACGTTGCTCTTGTCGACAGCGCTGTGGCCACGCTATCTACACAGATCCCGTGGAAGCTTCTGACCGGTCAGAGCGAGACTCGGAACGGCAACCGGAATCGGAGAGTAGCGGCGATCAATACGTATGGAACCAAGGACGGCTACGTCTATATCAACGCAGGGCGAGACCACCAGTGGAGCAGGCTAGTAGAGATCATGGGAGTTCCAGAGCTTCGCTCAGCCCCAGCTTTCGCTACCAGGGAAGCGCGGACCCATCAGAAAGAGCAGATAGACGCCATTATCGGAAGGTGGACGGCCGAGCGGACAAGCGAGGAGGTGGCGGCGGTCCTGGCGACATCCGGTGTGCCCAGTGGCCCGGTTAGGACTGTGGGGGAAGTTGCCGCCGATCCATCGCTCATGGCGAGTGGCATGGTGCTGAACGTAAGAACGCCCGAGGGAGCGATCGTGCCCGTGATGGGGAGCCCAGTCAGGCTTGCCAGCCAGGCGTGCTCGGTCCGCAAGTCGCCGCCGGCGGTGGGAGAACATAACGAGCAGGTGTATGGAAGTCTGCTAGGCTACTCATCGGAGGAAATCGCGGCTTGGCGGGCGAGCGGAGTGATCTAGGTGAGGCAACGTCGATCTGTCACTCTGTCGCCACGTGTTCGCAGCTTGGAACTCGTCGGCGGGCGGTTAGCGCGAAAGAGCAGCGGCTCGAGGCGGCCACGATCGCGAACCTTTGGGAGAAGCGGGTCCGCACGCGGTGGTGTCGTCGAGCTGCTAGAGGGCGCTGTGCCGTTCGTGCACCGAGAGGGCTTGCCCCATTTGATAAGCGTAGCCCTAAAGGAGTGAGGCTGACCCTTCGACCGCCGAGCTCAGCTACGGCAGACTGATGCTGAGCTATGCACTTACGGAGTCTTGGTGCTCAGATGGCAATCGCCATTCCCCTATGGAGGTTGATTTGATGGTAACTCAGCTGCGCATGCCCGCGCTCTCGCAATCGATGCTCACGGGGCGTATTGCCGAGTGGCTGAAGCGAGAAGGTGACCGGGTCAGCAAGGGCGAACCGCTGGTGTTGGTTGAAAGCGACAAAGCCACCAACGAGCTGGAGGCACCACAGGATGGTGTCCTGCGCAGGATTCTGGTAGCGGTGGGCGAAGAGGCGGACGTCGATGTACCCATCGCCATCATCGCGGAGCCGAACGAGGACATCTCTGCACTTGGCGTGGGAGAGACCAACTCTTCAGTACCGACAGTCACCGCACCTTCGCCCGCAACGGTAGGGCAGTTACCCGCCGAAGGAAGGCGTCCCGCCTCGCCGGCAGCCAAGAGACTCGCGAAAGAACTGGGTATCGACCTCACCCGCGTGCCTGGCACTGGGGAGGACGGGCTAATCACCGAAAAGACTGTGCGGGCCTTCGCTTCCCCTGCAGCCGCTGCGCCGTCCCCCAATGATTCCCAGATCGTACCTCTGACCGGATTGCGGGGCCGCATTGCGGAGCGAGTGTCGCTCAGCCGGCACACCGCGGCCGACGTGACGACGGTCGTGGATGTGGACATGGGGCAGGTGGCCAGGCTGCATAAGGAGACCGGTTACTCGTACACGGCCTACGTGGCCTGGGCGGCAGCACAGGCTTTGCGGAAGTTCCCGCTGCTCAATGCGTGGCTGAGCGAGGAACGCATTCTGGTTAAGCGTGATGTTCATATGGGCGTTGCCGTTGCCATCGACGGTGCGCTGGTAGTGCCCGTGCTGCGCCACATCGACCGGAAGAGCGTAGGAGAAATAGACGAGACGATTGATAAGTTGGCCGCCAAGGCAAGGGTAGGTCAGTTGACGCCGGACGACATGAAGGGCAGCACTTTCACGCTGAGCAACTCTGGTACATTCGGCTCGCTCCTCTTCACGCCGATCATCAACCTGCCTGAGGTGGCCATTCTTGGCATGGGCAAGGTGGCCGACACGCCTATCGTGCGGGATGGCCAGGTCGTCGCTGGGAAGGTGATGCATCTTTGCCTTTCCTACGATCATCGTGCGGTTGATGGTGCTCCGGCCGTGCAGTTTCTGCAAGCGGTGAAAAGACGGTTGGAGAAGCCGGAGTGAAGCAGGACTGGACCGGCACTGCCCCTGACAGGCCGGCCTTACTAGGAGGATTGATTTGGACTACGTCGAGCAACTGACTCCCGAGAACCTAAAGGAGATGTACCGTCTGCTGGTCCTGACACGCGAGTTTGAGGATCGCATCTGCGGTCTCTGGGGCAAAGGAGGTGTGATCGAGTTGCCCCACGGAAGCCAGGGTCAGGAGGCAATCGCAGTCGGCGCCTGCTATGGCCTGCGACGCACCGATCAGGTGATGCCCTCTTTGCGCACGCGGGGCGCCTTCATTGTCAAGGGTGTGCCTACCAAAGTGCAGATGGCCGGCATCTACGGCAAAGTTACCGGGGCGGCGCGGGGCAAGTCTACCACTCATCACATGGCCGACCCCCAACGCGGAGTGCTTCTGGGGACCGGCCTGATCGGCTCGGATATCACCGTGGCGGTCGGGGCGGCACTCGCCTTCAAGCTGCGAAGGGAAGACAATGTCGTCGTCGATTTCTTCGGTGACGGGGCGGCCCAACGGGGTGACTTCCATGAAGGGTTGAACTTCGCCGGCATCTTCAAACTGCCGATCGTCTTCGTCCTCGAGAACAATGGCTTCGCAGAGTACACGCCTCTGCATAAACACTTCGCTGGCGAGGAGTTCGCCTGCCGGGCGCAAGGCTACGGCTTCCCTGGCCTGCGGTTGGATGGCAACGACGTATTGACAGTGTATGAGGCCGTTCAGCAGGCCATATCCCGGGCCCGTGCAGGTGAGGGACCGACGCTTTTGGAGTGCGTGACCTATCGCTATCGCAGCCACTGCGAGAATCAGCGGCCGGAGTATCGGCGCGACCCGGACGAGATAGCCTTCTGGCAGCAGCGTGACCCCATTCCCCGCTTGGCTGCACAGTTGGCCAAGCGTGGTCTACTGGATGATGAAGATAGGTTGTCTGTCCACGCCCAAGCGCGGGCCGAGGTCGATGCGGCCATTAACTTCGCTGAGGCTTCTCCCTTTCCACCGGCGGAGGAAGTGGGGGAATGGGCATACTCACCTGAGGACCCGGCCCTGGTTGGGGGGAGGAGATCGTGAGAGAGATAATGTACCGCGACGCGATTCGGGAGGCGCTGGCCGAGGAGATGCGGGCGAACCCGCGCGTCTTCGTGATGGGCGAGGATGTGGCCGCGCACGGCGGCAACTTTCTGGTCACCACTGGCCTCTACGAGGAGTTCGGGGAGGGGCGCATCTTCGACACTCCCTTGAGCGAATCAGTGCTGGTGGGGGCTGGTGTGGGTGCGGCGATGCTGGGGATGCGGCCGGTTGTGGAGGTGATGTACGCGGACTTCGCCGCCATTGCCATGGATGCCCTCGTCAACCATGCTGCCAAGGTGAGCTACATGTCCGGTGGGGCGGTGATGGCGCCGATGGTCGTGCGCATGGCCTACGGGGCCGGCCGGCGCTCGGGCGCCCACCACAGCCAGAGCGTTGAGTCCTGGCTGACGAACGTGGCTGGCCTAACCATCGTAGCACCCTCGACCGCCTACGACGCCAAGGGCTTGCTCAAGGCGGCTATTCGCACGCCAAACCCGGTGGTGTTCCTCGAGCACAAGCTGCTCTATGCCAAGAAGAGCGAGGTACCGGAGGGCGAGTACACCGTGCCACTGGGTCTTGCGGACGTGAAGCGAACTGGCGAGGACGTGACGCTCATCGCCTTTGGGCGTATGGTGGACGTCTGCTTGTCGGCCGCGCGCACATTGGTCAAAGAAGGCATCAGCGTCGAGGTGGTGGACCTACGCTCGCTGCAGCCGCTGGACGAGGAGACGATTTTGGCCTCAGTCAAGAAGACGGGGCGGCTGGTGATCGTGCATGAGGCGCCGGTGCGTGGTGGTTTTGGCAGCGAGGTGGCGGCCGTGGTGTCGGAGAAGGCGCTTGGCTATCTGGACTCCCCCATCAAGCGGGTGGGGGCGCCATGGGTGCCGGTGCCGTTCAGCCCCAGCCTGGAGGATGCCTATCTGCCGCAGGAGAGTGACGTTGTCGCGGCGGCGAAGTCGGTGTTGGCCAACTAGGGCGTATTCTAAACTCTGTGCATACTCTGAAGTATGCACAGAGGAGACTTAACGAACGAGCAGTGGGAGAAGCTCAGGGAGCCACTCCCACCCCAAAAACTGCATGCTGGACGTCCTGCCCAAGATCATCGGCGGATCTTGAATGGCATCCTGTGGGTGCTTCAGACCCAGGGCCTTTTAGCTCTGTGTCGTTCTGCTTGGAGCACACGCGTCTAGCACTAGCAGCTCAAAGGAACCGTTTCAGGCCGACATCAAGCCCGTTTCGAGTTTGGATAGTCGTCCGGACAGCTCACAAAGCGAGCTACCAAACTGCACTGGAGGTGAGGAGTTATGGAGGGACCGCCTGACCATGTTGGACGCGGGTGAGTAAGCTGGATAGAGCTCTAGTAGATTTCTAGGAGGAATCAATGAGACACAGGCTAGTCTTCGCACTGTCGCTGCTGGCAATGGTGAGCATTATCCTGGTTGGGTGCTCGCAGCCCACTCCCACCCCAACTCAAGCATCGTCCAAGGCTGCAGAACCCACGAAGGCGGCCGCTCCCGCCGCGCAACCTACCACCGCGCCTGCTGCCCAACCTACCGCTGCGGCCGCTCCGGCTAAGAAGGTGGACTTCCCCCAGAAGGGCAAGGCAATCACTATCATCGTTCCCTGGAGCGCCGGTGGCACCAACGATATCACTGCTCGAATCCTCGCCCCCCTGCTGGAGAACGAGTTAGGCACTCCTGTGACGATAGTCAACAAGGCGGGCGCCGCATCTCAGATAGGCCTCACCGAAGTCGCCCTTGCCAAACCCGATGGTTACACCCTGGCCCTGATGGTGATCCCGCCCGCCATCAATGTATATCTCAACCCTGACCTGAAGCCGCAGTTCAATCGAGAGAGCTTTGTCCCCATCGCGGTCGCAGCCGTCGACCCGATGGCTCTGTCAGTGAAGGGTGACAGCCCCTACAAGACCACCAAGGAGCTGGTGGATGCTGCCAAGGCCAACCCCGAGAAGGTGAGGGTGGGCAGCACAGGCATCGCTTCCACAACCCACCTGCTGGTGCTTCAACTCCAGAAGGCCACTGGAGTGCGGTTCGCGCGGGTGCAGTTCGAGGGTGACCCTCAGGCGATCCAGGCGACTCTCGGTGGCCATATCGATGCCATGGCCACCAGCCCAGCCACTATCCTAGGCCAGTACAAGTCCGGGGGCATCCGAGTACTGGGCTACACTGACAAGGAGCAGAGCAAGTTCTTCCCGGATGTCCCGGGCTTCCCGGGGCAGGGCTACGACGTTTACTTCCTAGCGTCCCGCGGCATCGCTGTCCCCAAGGGCACTCCTCAGGAGATCGTCACCATCCTGGGCGATGCCATGAAGAAGGTGGTAAACAGCGAGGAGTTCAAGAAGAAGTGCGATGATGCCGGCCTACTGTACAAGTACATGGATCAGAAGGCCTACATCGACCACTGGGATCAAACGGAGGTGATCGTCAAGCCGCTACTGCCTGACCTGATGGAGCCGGCCAAGAAGTAATGACGTAGAAGACAATTCGAGAACTAAAAGGCTTTGGCTTCGGACCGGAGCCTGACATCCGTGCATAACTGGTGACTCAAGAGGCAGGCTGCCAGTTGGGGCCGAGGAAGGCGCGATGCGCGGCGGGAGAGCACCGTTACGCCGGATTTCGTCGGCGAGGATCGCTTCTGTAGCCAGGTGATCTAGTAGCTGCTGGAGTCCTTTGGAAAGGATGGTCTTGCCGGGAGGGCGGTTGGGTTTGGGGATCCAGCCGCCCAGGCGAGCCAGCAATTGGACCTCGGGCCACTCCAGAGTCACGCCTAGTTCGTAAAGGAAGCCGGCAGCCACCCAGCCGAGGGCAACCAGGGTGCGAATGGCCTCTAGGTCCATCAGTTGCACATCCTTCTGGCTGTCCATCAGGTAGGTCACCTTCTTGCTGGTCAGGCTCTCCCCGACCGTCGAGATTGCCCTCTGGATCTCGGTCGACTCGCTCTCAAATCCCTCTGCCTGGCTGCTGAACAGTTGGTGGTAGAGCACCCCCCGTCTACCCTCTCTCCCCACCCTCAGGACGTTCAGCGTCCGGTATCCCGGCACCATGCCTTTCTCAGAACCGGTCTTACGCACCCGCATCAGGGCCGGCATCTCCTTGGCATACGGCTTACGCAACTCGGAAGGGTCCACGATTGCTCATACCTCCTCTTCATCCCGAAGTTGCTCCAGCCCCCGCTCCCGCAGCCTCTCCGTGAGATGCTCGGCATCCATCTCAGACCGCTTGGTGCTCTCGCCCCTGGCCATTCGCCTCACTCGCTGCTCCCCATTGTGCCCTCCCGTCGCAAGGTGAGGGGGAAAAAGCGGCGATCCGAGAGCCCACCAGACTCTCGGCGCCGATGATCCCCTGTACCGTCCCTCGAAAGGTCCGCTCCGTCCACTTATCTCCTATCAACGGATCGAAGGCTGCAAGGTAGTCATCCAGCATGCTCTGCTGCACAGGTGCCAGGTCCATCGGTTCTCCTGAAAAGCTAGTCTCTCCCTAAACTTTACCCCATCCTCCTCCTATCCCAGTTATGCACGGATCTCAGGTCCAACCGCTTGACAGCGGTCTACCCCGTGGCTATGGTCGTGTCGCACAAATGCTGACAATTGGTCGAGCCCACGGCGTAGGGTATCAGTTGGTGCGTGGAGGAGGCGTTGATGCAGAGGACGGAGGAGGCGGCGCGGTTCCCCGGCTACTACCAGGACATGCTTCGCATCCGCTACTTTGAAGATAGGGTCATGGAGCTTCTCGGGCAGAACCTCATCGAGGGCGGCTCCCATCTGTACGCGGGCGAGGAGGCGGTGGCCGTGGGGGCCTGTGCCGCTATCAGGGGGGACGACTACATCACCAGCACCCACAGGGGGCACGGCCACTGCATCGCCAAGGGCGGCGACCTGAAGGAGATGATGGCCGAGATCTTCGGCAAGGCCACCGGCTGCTGCAAGGGGAAGGGTGGGTCTCTCCACATAGCCGATCTGGACCTCAACAACCTGGGGGCCAACGGCATTGTCGGCGCGGGAATACCTATAGCCACGGGCGCCGGTCTATCCATCACCTTGCGCAAAACGGACCAGGTGGTGCTGGGCTTCTTCGGCGACGGAGCGGCCAACCAGGGCAACTTCCACGAGTCCCTCAACCTGGCGGCCGTCTGGAAGCTGCCGGCGGTCTACATCTGCGAGAACAACCTGTACGCCATGTCCGGTCCGGCCAGACTCATGTTCCCCACACGGGACATTGCCCCTCGGGCGGACGCCTACGGCCTGCCCTGGGAAGTGGTGGATGGCCAGGACGTCCTGGCCGTGCGGGACGCCGTGGCCAGGGCCGTGGAGCGGGCGCGCCGTGGCGAAGGGGCCTCCCTTCTCGAGTGCAAGACCTACCGCTACTACGGCCACTCGCGAAGCGACCCTCGGGTGTACCGCACTAAAGAGGAAGAAGCTCGATGGCGGGACCGCGACCCCCTCAAGCTGTTCAAGGAGAAGATGCTCTCATCAGGTGCCTTCACGGCCGCGCAGTTGGAGGACATCGAGGCCAGCGTGCAGGCCGAGATCGAGGAGTCGGTCCAGTTTGCCATAGACAGCCCCCTGCCCTCGGAGGACGAGCTGTACCAGGACTTGTACGCATGATGGAGAGCGATGGCATGCGAGAGATAACATACTGGCAGGCCCTCGGCGAGGCGCTGAGGGAGGAGATGGAGACGGACCCCACGGTCTTCCTCATGGGTGAGGATGTGGGCCTCTACGGTGGCGCGTATGGAGCCACGCGTGGGCTCCTGGAGCAGTTTGGCCCTGAGAGGGTACGGGATACACCTATCTCGGAAAATACTCTGGTTGGGACTGCCCTCGGGGCGGCCATGACCGGCATGCGGCCGGTGGTCGAAATCATGTACGTGGACTTCATCGGTCTGGCCATGGACCAGTTGGTCAACCAGGCGGCCAAGACCCGCTACATGTTCGGCGGGAAGACCACGGTGCCGATGGTGCTGCGCACCGAGGGGGGCGCTGGCAGGACCCTGGGCGCCCACCACTCCCAGAGCCTGGAGGCCTGGCTTCTCCACGCCCCCGGCCTGAAGGTGGTGATGCCCTCCACCCCTTACGATGCCAAGGGGTTACTGAAATCCGCCATTCGCGACGACAACCCCGTCGCCTTCATCGAGCACAAGATGCTGTATGGCGCGAAGGGTCCTGTCCCCGAGGAGTCCTACCTGATACCGATCGGGAAGGCGGACGTCAAGCGGCCCGGTCGGGACCTTACCATCTTCACCTACTCCCGGATGGTCCCTTACTCCTTGAAGGCGGCGGATCGGCTGGCCGAGCAGGGGGTGGAGGCGGAGGTGGTAGATTTGCGGACGATCTCACCCCTGGATATGGAGACCATCACCGCCTCCGTGCGGAAGACCCACCGAGCGCTGATAGTCCACGAGGCGTGCAAGACCGGTGGAGTGGGGGCTGAGGTAGCGGCCCGCATCAGCGAGAGCCTGTTTGACGAGTTGGATGCCCCCATCGCCCGGGTGGCTGGTGCCGATGTGCCGCTTCCCAAGGCGCCTAACCTCGAGGCGCTGGCCATCCCGAGCGCTGAGGACATAGTCGCCGCTGCTCGTGGGTTGCTGGAGTACTCCGGCATACTCTCTCTGGAGGCGTAGCATGATCAAACCCATCATCATGCCGAAGCTGGGGGAGACCGTGGAGGAAACCAAGATCGTGTCCTGGCTCAAGAAGGAGGGAGATTGGATAGACAAGGGAGATCCGCTCTTCGAGGCGGAGACCGACAAGGTCTCCATCGAGGTAGAGTCCCTGGCCTCGGGCTACCTGCGCCGGCGCCTCTATGGGGATGGCGACACCGTTGGCGTAACCCTCCCTATTGCCTACCTGGCCGATACCATAGAGGAACCGTTGCCCGGTACTGAACCAGGGGTTGCTCGGCTCGCTGCTTCCATCGATCTGACTCCCAGGCGAGAAGGCATTGGTTCGGCGGCGGGAATGAGGGGTGCTTCTCCTGCCGGTTCGGCTCAGCCGTCCCAGGGCGCAGCCCAGGCTACCCCCGTTGCCAAGAGGTTGGCGAGAGAGCGCGGCGTCGACCTGGCTCTGGTCAAAGGCAGCGGTCCGGGCGGACGTATCACTGAGCGCGACGTTCTGGCCTTTGTCCCATCACCCGGCCTCGCTGTCGAGCCAGCTGCTCAGCAGCCCACATCTCTATCAGGTATGCGGAGACGTATAGCCGAGCGAATGGTGGACAGCAAGTCCACCGCTCCTCATTTCTACTTGACCATGCGGATCGATGTGAGCAGAGCGGTGGCGCTGCGGGCCAGGCTGAAGGGCGAGGGGCGTTCTACCCCTTCCTACGATGGTTTGGTCGTGGCCGCCGTCGCGAAAGCTTTGCGTGCCCATCCAGCGTTGAACTCCAGCTTCGCCGAGGACGGCATCAAGACTCACAGCCAGGTCGCCCTGGGCGTGGCCGTCAGCCTCGATGATGGGTTGGTGGTGCCTGTTGTGAGGGATGCGGACTGCAAGAGTGCCCTTACCATCACCCGCGAGATCGAGCAGCTGGCTGTCAGGGCCCGTGCGAACAAGCTTGCCCCGGCTGACTACGAGGGTGGGACCTTCACCATCTCCAACCTCGGCATGTACCCGGTGGACGAGTTCGTTGCCATCATCAACCCGCCCCAGGCCGCGATCCTGGCCCTAGGTCGTGTGAGCCTGGAGCCGGTGGCCGTCAGTACCGAAATGGGTAACATGCTTGGCTTTGCCCACCTGATGAGCGCTACCTTGTCGGTGGACCACAGGGTCACGGATGGTGCCGCTGCAGCGCGTTTCCTGAGCGCCATCAAGGAGCAGTTGGAGAAGCCGGAGAGGCTTGAGGAAACGTAGGGGTTGCCCCTACGTTTCCGTTGTGTCCATCTGCAGCACGGCCTCGGCCGTGTCTTCGTCGGTGACCAAGACGTTGATCAGCTTCCCTCGCAGTGCTCCCAGTATCGCCCTAGCCTTGGATACCCCTCCAGCGGCCGCAAGCACATACTCTATCCCGCGAAGGTCGGAAAGCGGTAGCCCCACAACCCGGTGATAGAAGTGGGAGTCGTACAGCTGGCCCTGGGCAGTGTAGAACTGGGCGCAGATATCTCCCACTGCCTCCCGTTCGATCTCGTCCATCTCCTCTTTCGAGAGATAGCCCGACTCCACCAGCACGGAGTTCTGCCCGGGAACACCTATCCCCACCAGCGCGATCCGTGCCTCTCTCGCCCCCTCCACTGCGTCTCGCACACCTACGTCTTCCATGATCGCCGCCTGCAGCTCGGGCGTCTGGACGATTGCGGGGGCGGGCAGCGGCACGTAGTCCCCATCCAGCTTCTCGGCAA
This sequence comes from Chloroflexi bacterium UBA6077, assembly GCA_002436065.1. Taxonomy (GTDB): domain Bacteria; phylum Chloroflexota; class UBA6077; order UBA6077; family UBA6077; genus UBA6077. The sequence continues at coordinate 75,363 of DIXP01000112.1, read as the reverse complement.
TCCTGCGGGCAAGCTCGCTCGCGTGGACATTGACGTCGACGCGACCGAAGCCGCCAACCATCTGGACGATGCGGGCAGGCGTGTGTTGAGGCCTCAGGGCGTCTACCAGGTCCAGCAGCGTCCGTCCCCAGGAGACGGCCACCGTGTCCCCTTCGTTCAGTACCCGCAGAAAACACTCCGCCGCGGCTGCCCCAATCTCCCGGCGCACAAGGGGCTCGTTGCTGCCGTCCACACGCACCACGATTGCCTCCTTGAGGCCGAAGCGATGCTCGAGGTTCCTTTCCAGCTCGCCGGTGGCCGTTGGGGAAGCAACGATCTCGATCTTGACGATTCCGCGCTCCTTTGCCTGCTTCAGCAGCCTGGCGACCTTAGGGCGCGATACACCGAGCTGGCCGGCGATCTCTTGCTGCGTGAGGTCGTCCTCGTAGTACAGGCGCGCAACCTTTTCCAGCATGCGTATCACATTGACGGGGGACATGGCGACTCCTTCGGGCTGCACCGATGTTCGATGCTAGGCAGCTGCTCGGCTTCTCAGAATAATAGACTTGCCCCGAATGGGCGTCAACAGCCAGCACCGGCCTCGTCAGATCGAAGAGCAGGTCAGCGTGCTGTGATATAATGGCCGCCGGGCTGAGATTGCCCGCTACTGTGTTTGATCGGGGGTCGGTGCGATACCGGCCTCTCATTGAGTCAGCTGTTGTCGGCGTGGTGAGGCCATGCCCGCTACCATGTCGGCGTCCCGGCGACTTGCGGCGCCTCTTACAGCTTTTCAGCTGGACCACGCCACCAAGACCCACGACTTGGCCGGTAGCGGTGGTGCTGTTCACCGGGTTAAATGCCGCTGCCGTGGAAGTAACGCGAGAGGAGACACACGATGGCTATTGTAGGCGTAGTTGGCGGTCAGTGGGGAGACGAAGGCAAGGGCAAGGTAATAGACCTGCTTGCCCAGAAGGCAAACGTGGTGATTCGCTCCCACGGCGGCAACAACGCCGGCCACACCGTGGTCAATGACCAGGGCAAGTTCGCGCTCCACCTGGTTCCGGCGGGCATATTCAACTCCTCTACCATCTGCATCGTGGGGCCCGGGGTGGTGCTGGACCCCGCCATCCTCCTGGAGGAGCTGGACACCCTGCACCAGCGCGGTGTCGATACCTCTGGCCTGCTGATCAGCAATCGGGCCCACTTGGTCATGCCATACCACCTGCTGCTCGATCGCCTCATGGAGGAGGAGCGAGGGGCGGGGCGAATAGGCACCACCGGCCGAGGGATAGGTCCCGCCTACGCGGACAAGACTGCGCGCAACGGTCTCAGGGTTGGAGACCTCCTCGATGCTGCAACCTTCAGGGTGAAGTTGGAGCGGGCCCTCGCCCAGAAGAATGCCCTGATCACCAGGGTCTACGGCGCTGCCCCCTATCAGCTGGAGCCGATGTTCGATTCCTTGATGGCCCACGCCGCCCGCCTGCGCCCCTACATCCGCGAGACCGGCCCGATTGTGAGCGAGGCGATACGGAAGGGGGAGAACATCCTGCTGGAGGGCGCCCACGGGACCATGCTCGATCCCGACCACGGCACCTATCCTTACGTCACTTCCTCCTCACCGACGGTGGCGGGGCTATGCCTCGGGGGAGGGATAGGGCCTTCGTACCTGGACGTGGCCGTGGGGGTGTTCAAGGCATACTCCACCAGGGTCGGCGGCGGCCCTATGCCGACGGAACTAGAGGACGAGACCGGGGAGCAGATCCGTTCGCGGGGCTACGAGTTCGGGACAACCACCGGCCGTCCGCGGAGGTGCGGCTGGTTCGACGCGGTGGCGGCCAGGCACTCGGTAGAGGTCAACGGCTTCAACTCCGTGGCGGTGACCAAACTGGATGTGCTGGACGATCTGCCCCAACTGAGGATCTGCGTGGCTTACCGCCTGGATGGCACCGAGATAGACTACGTGCCTGCGGATCCTGATGATCTGGCTCGCTGCGAACCGGTCTACGAGTCCCACGAGGGCTGGCAGGGACCAGTATCCTCGGTGAGAAGCCTGGATAACCTCCCTGCGGTGGCCCTCAGCTACCTCTCCAGACTGGAGGCGCTGTTGGGAGTGAAGATAGATTTCGTTGGAATAGGGGCAAGTAGGGATGAGGTTATCTGTGGAAGGCAGCTCTTCTAGACAATCACCTTTCCGCTATCTGCTGTTCGATCTGGATGGGACGCTGGTGGATACCACCGAGCTGATCCTCAGCTGCTATCGGGCCACGCTCTTCAAACTGGTGGATAACCCACCCTCCGATGAGGAGATCAAGAAGGGCTTCGGCACGCCCACTCGCCAGCAGCTGTGGAGGCTTTTCCCCACCCTGCGGGACCGGGTGGACGAGCTGGAAGACCAATGGCTCCAGGCATATCAGCGGCTACACGACGATCTGGTTAGCCCCTTTCCTTATACGGCCGAAGTGCTATCAGAGCTACGCCGGCGTGGTTACCCCCTTGGCATAGTGACCTCCAAGCGAAGGGTTGACGTGGAGAGGGTGCTACCCATGTTCGGGTTGCAGAGCTTGTTGGACGTGGTGGTATCGGTGGATGATACCGACAAGCACAAGCCCGAGCCCGAGCCGGTGCTCAAGGGCATGGAGATGATGTCTGCTCGACCCGAAGCCACCCTCTACGTGGGAGATAGCATCGCGGACCTCCAGGCCGGCCGCGCGGCTGGGGTTAGGGTCGCTGCTGCGTTGTGGGGGCCAAGTCCCCAGGGGCTGCTGCTGGGCTTCAATCCCGACCACGCCCTCCATTCCCTCCACGACTTGCTGGAACTATGTCCGTAGTACGCCAAAGTAGCTTCGCAGGACCTGTCGTCCTGAGGCGGTGCCTCTAATTGTCATTCTGAGGCGCCGCAGCGCCGAAGAATCTCCTGGTACTACGTCAACGGGAGATTCTTCGTGGCCTGCGGGCCACTCAGAATGACAGGTTAGGGCTGCGGCCTGCTCAGAATGACAACGACGGGGCGGCCCGCTCAGAACATAAAGTGGCGGCCTGCCCAGGGTGATAGGGACGGTGTGGCCTGCTCAGAATGACATGTAGGAGGCGGGCTGCTCAGAATGACAGCGAGTTGGATCCATCAGAGCGACACTGGATGCTGCGGTAGTGGCTGACGGCCAATATGTCCACTGATATCCGTACTGCCCTCTCCTTCGATACCCGGTCCGTCCTCAAGGAAGGCGAGCTCTTTCTCGTGTGCGACCTCGCCGGAGACATCCGCGCCCTCAGTACCGAGGGGCAGGGACTCTACTTCCGGGATACCCGGTTCCTCAGCATGTACCAGATGACTGTGGAGGGGATGGACCTCTCCTTGCTCTCTGCAGCCGGTGACCAGAGCTTCGTGGGTACCCTGCAGTTCGCCAACCAACGGGGCGTCCTGCCGAACGGTACCGCCGTCGAGGCCCGAACCATCAGCGTTCGCCGGAACCGCTTCATACGCGATGGTCTTCACGAGCGCGTCGGCTTCTTCAGCTTCAATCCCTTCCCCGTGGATCTGACCGTCAAGCTTGCCTTCGGGTCCGACTTCCGGGACATGTTCGACGTTCGTGGCTATGCCAAGCAGGCCAGGCGAGGAATGATCTCCCCACCTACCCACGACGGGCGATCACTCTGGCTGAGCTACTTGGGGGCGGATGGCGTTCTTCGGCGGACGCAGATCAGCTTTGAGGAGCCGCCGACCGAGATCGAGGTCTTCACCGGGGAAGCTTGCGTGCCGGCAGCCGCTTCCCCTCTCGGTCCTCGGGAAGAGACTCGAGTGATGCCGCCGCATGTGGTAGCCACCTATCGCTTCACCCTCCCGCCACAGCAAGCTGTCTCCATCACCCTGCATGTGGATCCCTTGCTGCGGGACGCGGTTGCCCCTGTGGTACCCCTGGACATCGAGTACGACTCCATATCCGACTCCTACCGCGAGTGGGCCGGCCAGTGCACCTCGATCATCTCCGATAACGAGCTGTTCAACGCTATGGTCCAGCGGGCGCTCTACGATATTCGGCTGCTGATGACCGATTCACCCTCGGGCTCCCTGCCGGCAGCAGGTATTCCGTGGTTCAGCGTGCCCTTTGGTCGGGACAGCCTGATCACCTCCTATCAGACCCTGATGCTGCGGCCGGACATCGCCCTCGGTACCCTGCGTTTCCTTGCCTGGCACCAAGGCAGGGAGTTCGATGATTGGCGGGATGAGGAGCCCGGCAAGATCCTCCATGAGATCCGGTTCGGCGAGATGGCGCGCACGGGGCAGGTCCCCCACGACTCCTACTACGGGACGGTGGACGCCACCCCCCTATTCCTGATCCTGTTGACCGAGTATGTGCGCTGGACCGAGGACTGGAGCTTGGTGGCCGAGCTGCGAGACCCCATGATGAGGGCGCTGGAGTGGGTGCGCTGCCGCGGGGGTCTGGACGGGGATGGCTTTCTGGAGTACCGGAGCCGCTCGACGCGCGGCATCAGGAATCAGGGATGGAAGGATTCCCCGAACTCCGTCGTATGGCGGGATGGCACCTTGGTGGAGCCTCCCATCGCGCTGGTTGAGGTCCAGGGGTACGGCTACGACGCCCGGATCCGGGTGGCCGGTCTGCTTCGCGGGTTGGGGGAGGACGATCTGGCCCAGCAGCTCTTGGAGGAGGCCGATCGGCTACGTGAGCGGTTCGAGCGAAAATTCTGGATGGAAGGCGAGGGCTACTACGCACAGGCGCTGGATGCCAAGGGGCGGCCTGTGCCCTCCATTACCTCCAACGTTGGGCACTGCCTCTGGTCAGGTATCGTCTCACCCGATAGGGCGCGCCGCGTGGTGGGGCGCTTGATGGCGGGGGACATGCTGACAGGGTGGGGCATCAGGACCATGAGCGAGTTGGAGCCCAACTTCAACCCCATGAGCTACCACAATGGCTCCATCTGGCCCCACGACAACTCCCTGATAGCCGCTGGGCTGAAGCGATACGGCTACGACGAGGCCGTCTGCCAGCTGTTCACCGAGCTCTATGAAGCGGGCTTGAGGTTTGGAGGGTACCGCCTACCCGAGCTGTACTGCGGCTTCGATAGGGACCGTCGATATCAGTCGATGCCCGCTCAGTACCCGGTTTCCTGCAGCCCCCAGGCCTGGGCGGCTGGCTCGGTCTTCTTGCTGTTGCAGCAGACGCTGGGGCTTCGGCCGGCGGCCGGCAACTCGACGATCCAGGTCAGGCCCGCCCTACCGGCCTGGCTCAACCAACTCTCGTTGCGCCACCTCAGGGTGGGCGATCAGGAGTTGGACCTGAACTTCGAGCGAAAAAATGGTAGGATTCAGGTTGACGTAAGCAATCCACACGTGAACGTAGTGATGAGCGAGTAGTTCATTGATTAGGAGGAAGCATTGCCCAGATTCGGACTGGTACCCCGCGCCGAGAAGTTCTTCGACCTGTTCGAGGAGGACGCGAAGAACCTGGTGGACGGGGCCAAGACGCTTCGCGACATGCTGGAGCACTACGACCAAGCCCATCGGATAGTCAAGAAGATCGAGAGCTTCGAGCACGAGGGTGACCGCATTACCCACGACCTGTTCGCCGAGCTGAACAGGACCTTTGTCACACCCCTGGATCGGGAGGATATCAATGCCCTTGCCTCTGCGATAGATACCATCATGGACCAGATCGAGGCCGCCGCGGACACCATGGTGCTGTACGCCGTGGAGCACCCCACCGACCAGGCCAAACTGCTGGCGGATATCATCGTGGATTCCACCGAGCAGATCTACCAGGCCATCTCCGTGATGCGGGCTCGCCGCAACCTGAGGGAGATTTTGGTGTACTGCGTGGAGATCAACCGTCTGGAAAACGAAGCCGACGAGGTTCGACGGAAGGTGCTGGCAGGACTGTTCCGCGAGGAGACCGACGTCATCCGCCTGATCAAGTGGAAGGAGATCTACGAACTGCTGGAGAGGGCCACCGATGAATGCGAGGACGTCGCCGATGTATTGCAGTCGATCGTGATGAAGAATGCCTGACGCGCTACTACTCCTTGGCCTGGTGTTGATCCTGGCTATAGCCTTCGACTTCATCAACGGCTTTCACGACACGGCGAACGCCATCGCCACCGTGGTCACCACCAGGGTGCTGACTCCCCGGCAGGCGATCCTAATGGCGGCGAGCCTCAACTTTCTGGGGGCCTTTTCGGGAACGGCCGTGGCTACCACAGTGGGTAAGGGGATCGTTGATCCATCCGCGGTGACCCAGCCCGTGATCGTGGCCGCCCTTTCGGCGGCGATAGTCTGGAACCTGATCACCTGGTACTTCGGCATACCCAGCAGCTCTTCGCATGCTCTAATTGGCGGGCTCGTTGGGAGTTCCCTGGCCTTTCAGGGTAGCGGTGTTCTGAACCGCATTGGTCTGGAGAAGACCGTTGGTAGTCTCCTCACTTCGCCTCTCGCGGGCATGGCTATCGGCTTTGCCCTGATGATCGGGCTTCTGTGGCTGGTGCACAGCCGGAGCCCCCACTACGTGAACGTGCACTTCCGCCAATTGCAGCTGCTATCCTCGGCCTTTATGTCCTTCAGCCACGGTTCCAACGATGCACAGAAGACAATGGGGATCATCACTATGGCTCTCTTCAGCGCCGGGATGATCTCGGATTTCCACGTGCCCGTATGGGTCATGGTAGTTGCGGCCACCGCCATGGCGGCTGGGACTTCGGTTGGCGGGTGGCGGATCATCAAGACGATGGGACACAAGATCATCAAGCTGGAGCCGATCCACGGCTTTGCGGCCGAGACTGCGGCTGCAAGCGTGATCCAGGTGGCTACCCACTTTGGCCTTCCCGTGAGCACGACCCACGTGATCTCCGGGTCAATTATGGGTGTGGGGGCTTCCAAGAGGCTGTCAGCGGTCCGCTGGGGAGTGGCAGGCAACATGTTCGTGGCCTGGGTGCTGACCATACCGACCACCGCAACGATGGCGTGGCTGCTGTTTGAGGGAATGCTGGCGATCCAACACGCCTTTGCCGGCTAGTTCTACAGCCGCTCCCAGTTCGGACTCGTCATTCCGCGGCGCCGCCCCAACACTGTCATTCTGAGGCGCCGCAACGCCGAAGAATCTCCGGGTTACCGTCAACAGGAGATTCTTCATGGCCTGTGGGCCACTCAGAATGACATATAGGGGGTGGGCCACTCAGAATGACAGGTGACGGCGGAGCACTAGCGGTGTGCGACTTTTTCTATCTCGTCCGCGATCCTCGTCTCCGCTAGGGGAGACATCAGGCCCCTTGCCCGCTCACTCATGGCTGATAGTCGCTCTCTGTCCTCGAGGAGGCTGAGGATCGCCTCCGCAAGCTCCTCTCCGGTCAGTTCGTCCTCCTGAAGCACCAAGGCGGCATTGCCTCTCGAGAAGACCGCGGCGTTGGCTTCCTGGTGGGACTGGGGCATCGGGATCAGGATGCTGGGCTTCCCCAGGGTGGCCAGCTCCGTGAGGGTGGAGAGGCCAGCCCGACTCACCACCAGCTCCGCTGCTGCCAGGACATGGCCCATCCCCTCGGCCAAGAACTCCATCTGATGGTAGTTTGGCCCGAGGTCGGTGCCATCCACACCTTTGTCCCTGCCTGTGATGTGTAAGAGCTGGCAGCGCAGACAAAGCTCGGAGGCAGCCAGGGCTGTCAGCCGGTTCAGCCCCATAGCACCCGTGCCCCCCCCCGTCACCAACACCACCGGCAGGCTGTCCTTGAGGTCGAAAAGCCGCCTCGCCTCCTCCCGGCTGCCCGTCAGGATCTCCTGCCGCACCGGGTTGCCGGTCACCGCCGTCTTGGAGCCTGGAAAGTGGGCAAGGGAGCCCGGAAAGGTGACGGTAATTGCCGCGGCGAAGGGGGCAAGGATCTTATTGGCGAGGCCTGGTTCCACATCCTGCTGGTGGATTACCGTTGGCACCCGCAGCAGGTTGGCGGCCAGGAGCGGTGGCACCGCGGCGAAGCCCCCGGCGGCGAAGGCCACATCCGGCCGGAAGCTTGCCACCAGTCTCAGGGACTGGCCCAACCCCAGGGGTATCTTGAAGATGTCCACGAGGTTCTGCCACGACCAGTACCGGCGCAGCTTGCCGGTCTGCACGGTGGTGAAGGGGATGTCGTGGCGAGCCACCAGCTCCTGCTCGGGGCCTCCGGCTGTCCCAACGTAGAGGAACTCGCACTCCCCCCTCCGCCTCAGCTCTTGCGCCACCGCCAGAACCGGCGCGCTGGATCCCCCAGAGCCTCCACCAGCCAACAACACCCTCATCGGCATGCATCGTCTCCGCAACGGGGATGGTAACCACGGAGACACGGAGATGTCGCAAAGTCACTCAGTGCCTTCTCCGTGTCTTCGTGGTGAGCTATCGAGGTTGTCATCAGTCGGGCTGGAAGGAGGTCGCGCAGCGCAGCTTGTCGGCATGGCGTTCCAGCGCCAGCTCGATCAGCCGGTCCAGCAGCCGGGCATAGGGCAGTCCGCTTGCCTCCCACAGTTTGGGGTACATGCTGATCTTGGTGAAGCCCGGGATGGTGTTGATCTCGTTCAGGTACACCCGTCCGGTGCCCTTTTCCAAGAAGAAATCCACCCGCGCCATCCCCGCGCAATCGACCGCTTTGAATGCCTCGATGGCCAGGCGCCGCACCTCTTCCGCGGCCTCGGTCGGTATCGGCGCCGGGATCAGCAGCTTCGAGCCCTCGTCCAGATACTTCGCCCGGTAGTCGTAGAAGTCGTTGCAGGGGACGATCTCGCCGGGGACGGACGCCTCCGGGTCGTCGTTCCCCAGGACGCTGCACTCGATCTCCCGGCAGCGAATGCCCTGCTCCACCACCAGCTTTCGGTCGTACTTGGATGCCTCGGCCAGTGCCTTTGCCAGGCCGGAACGGTCCACGGCTCTGGATATGCCCACGCTGGAGCCCAGGTTGGCAGGCTTGGTGAAGCTGGGATAGCCGAGCGCCCGCTCGATCCTGTCCATGGTCCCCTCGGGGTCGGCCTCCCACTCTCGGCGAAGCACCACCACGTGGTCCACCATGGGGAGTGCTCGCTCCTTGAATAGGGCCCTCATGATCGCCTTATCCATGCCCGCTGCCGAGGCTAGGACGCCTCCGCCCACGTAGGGCACGCCCGCCATCTCCAGCAGCCCCTGTACCGTCCCGTCCTCCCCGAAGGGGCCGTGCAGGACGGGGAACACCACGTCCACTACCAGCGGCATGTTGGAACTCGAAAGGGCTGTGTGAGTAGCGGGACCTCCGGCTTCATCGGCTGGCCTCAGCAGAGCAGGCTGGCAGCTGTTCCCTGTTCGGCCTTCCCGGAGCGTCCCCAGCGGGTCGCCCTCCAGGAGCCATTGTCCCTCCTTCGTGATCCCAATGGGTACGACCTCGTATCTCGATCGATCGAGGTTCTGTATTATGGAGTCGGCGGAGACAAGCGAGACCTCGTGCTCGCCTGATCGTCCGCCAAACAGGACTGCCACTCGGGTCTTCACGGGTCGTGCTCCTCCTAAAGCTCTCCCAGGACGACGTAGGCCATGTTGGTGGCGTGGGAATTAATCCTCTTAAGGTCATTCAGCAGGTCCATGTGGATGGCGCTGGTCTCCATGCTCTGCTTGGCCCCTGCGTGGAGCCGCTGGATGTGGGCCTGGCGCAACTCCCTCTCCATCCTGTTGATGACAGTCTTCTGGCCAAGCACCTTCTGTGCCAGTTCTACGTCTCTGGTGGCGATGGCGGTAATCACCCAGCCAAGACTCTCCAGCACCCTCCGGTACAGCTCCTCTACCTCCGACATCCCCTTGCTGGAGAATACCAACTGTCCCTCCACCTTCTTCCGCGCCAACTGCATCATGCTCTTGTCCACGATATCACCGATCTGCTCCAGGTCGTTGATCAGGTAGAGCAGCCCTACTTCCCGCTTGGATTGCTCCTCGGTCAGGCTCTGGAGCGACAGCTTGGTCAGATATGCCTTGATCGCCTCCTCCAGGAAGTCGATCTGATCCTCTTGCTTCTCGATTCCCTCCAGCAGCATCTCGTCGTTGTCGCGGAACACCCTCTGGCTGTCCCTGACCATTTCCTGAACCATGTCCGCCATCCTCATGGTCTCCCGAGTAGCCTGTCCGAGGGCGAGAGCCGGAGACTCGAGGACGTAGTCGTCCAGGTACATCGGCTTGAAGCTGTTGTCGCCGCCCTTTTCCGGCACCAGCCACTTCACCAGCCTCGCGAACTGGTCGGAGAAGGGTAGGAAGAGACAGGTGATGGCGATGTTGAAGGCCGTGTGAGCGTTGGCAACCTGCCTGGCGCCGTCGTTGGCTGTGAGCGATATCAGGGCAGCGAACTGCCCGGTGAAGGGTAGGAACAGCGCGGTTCCCAGCAACTTGAACAGCACGTGGGCTATGGCCACACGCCGGGCCTCCGCGTTCCCTCCGAGGCTCGAGAGGAAGGCGGCTAGAGAGGTGCCCACGTTGGCGCCCAGCACCAACGGTATCGCCGCATCCAGTGGCAGTAGGTTGTTTGCCGCGAGGGCCAGGACAAAGCCCACGGTTGCCGCGCTGCTCGTTGTTACTCCGGCGAAGATCGCCCCCATCAGGACGGCCAGGATCGGCACGTCACGGAGGCTGACGAACAGGTCGCGCACCAGGCTGTTGCCCCCCAGCGGCGACATTGACTCGATAATGATCTTGAGGGCCAGGAACACCAGGCCGAAGCCCAGGATGGACTGCCCTACATCTTGCAGGGAGCGTCGGCGTGAAGCCAGCAGGAGGGCTGCGCCCATCGCCACCAGCAGGAGGGCGTAGTCGTATATGCGGAATGCCAGCAGTTGGACCGTCAGGGTGCTTCCGATGTCGGCGCCCAGCAGCAGCCCGATGGTCTGCCGCATCTCTATCAGTCCCGCCCGGGCAAAGCCCACTAGCATTACCGTGGTGGCGCTGCTGCTCTGCAGCAACGCGGTCACGGCGGAGCCTACCCCCACGGCGGCCAGCGGGTTCTTGCCCAGGCCACACAACAGCAACCGTAGCTTCTGGCCGGCGACCTTCTGTAGGCCATTGCCGGCGATGTTCATGCCGTAGAGTAGAAGGAAGACCGCCCCGACTACGTTGATGAGTGAGAGGTTAGGGCTCATGACAATAAGTATAGCTCCATTGCGCTGCTGGTATGCTGAGGCTTGTAAGGGATAAGCGCCATTATCTGCCGTGAGGCTCCCGGCAGTCAACCTTGCCAGCCTTGACACTCCCCCAGTGTGCCGATATATTGACGCGTAGTGGGCCAGACAGCGGAGCCATGGGTGCTGCTGGGACCGTGTGCCTGGCGGACCTCCAAGGGGGCTAGCGACATGCCAACCATGGGTGAACTGCTCAGGGAGGCTCGGCATCGTAAGGGTATCTCCGTAGACGAAGCCGAAGTCCAAACGAGGATCCGAAAGAAGTACCTGCTGGCCCTGGAGGAAGAGGATTACCCCCAGCTTCCCGAGCCTGTTTACGCCCGTGGGTTCTTGCAGATTTACGCCGAGTACCTGGGGATAGACCCTGAGTTCGCGGGCAAGCTGTATCAACCGCCCACGTCCCATTCTCCCTCGACCTCTATCCGTCCCGCGGCCAGCGGCCTTCCCAACGGCCCGGGCTTTCCGGCGCGCTGGTTCGCGCTGCTGGGACTGGTGGGTTTGGGTATCGGTGCGTTATTCTTCCTGTATGCCCAGTATGCGGCTTACGTTTCCAACTCTATGGGGACCGTGGGTGCGGTCGGCACCACGCCTAGGCCCACGGTCATAGCGACGGTGACTCCACCAGCCCTGGCAATTGTCCCCACGGCCATGCCGACGGCGATCCCGTCCCCCAGCCCTACGCCTATCCAGGCTGTGGAGGTGATGGTGCGGGTAACGGACCGCTGCTGGTTGCGAGTAATCGCTGATGGCCAGTCCTCATCGCCGCTCTTCGAGGGCGAACTCCAGACCGGCGACACAAGGATCTGGAAGGCTAAGGACAGGATCGACATGCGGGTGGGCAACGCCGGCGCGGTAGAGGTCACCGTCAACGGAATGCGCCAGGGTAGACTGGGGGCGAGTGGCGAAGTGAAGAACATCAGCTGGGGAAGGCAATAGCACGTTCTATGAAATTCCACATACTGACTCTCGGCTGTCCCAAGAATGAAGTGGACTCCGAGGGGATGGAAGGATTGTTGATGGAGGCCGGGCACAGCCCGGTCGATCGATTCCGTGAGGCCGATCTGGTCGTGGTCAACACCTGCGCCTTCATCGACGCAGCTCGGGCCGAGGCGCTGGATCTGCTCCGAGAGGTCGCGGGCAAGAAACGGCGGGGAAGCTATCTTGTGGCGGCGGGCTGCCTGGCCCAAAGGGAGGGCCAGGCTCTGGTTCAGGAGGTTCCGGGGGTGGATGCTGTCCTCGGATGCCGGAACTGGACGGATATCACGAAGATCGCCGAGTCGTTTCAGCAACGCGCCCAACGTAGGGGAGGGGCTTGTCCCCTTCCGCCTGGCGGTGAGGCACCTCGCCCTACGGCACCGAACAGACGAGGCGACTCTGCCCGGGCGGACATCCCCGTCCTCGTCGGCGACGAACTTCAACTGGGCGATGTCCCGCGCAATCCGAAAGGTGCCAGCGCCTACCTCAAGATCTCCGATGGTTGTGATGCCTCTTGCTCCTTCTGCATCATTCCCCGCATCAAGGGCCCCTATCGGAGCAAGCCGGCGGACCGGCTGCTGGCGGAGGCCAGGCAGTTGGTGGAGCGCGGTGTCCAGGAGATCGTGCTGGTGGGCCAGGATACCACCGCTTACGGCCTCGACAGGGGTGAACGAGATGGCCTGGCCCACCTGCTGGCACGCTTCGAGGAGACGGTGCCCGATCTTCGGTGGCTCCGGGTGATGTATCTCTACCCTCAGCGGATCACCCCGCGCCTCGTGGCAACGATGGCCGAGATGCCGCAGCTGTGCAAATATCTGGATATCCCTCTCCAGCACAGCCATCCGGACGTCCTGCGCCGCATGGGGAGGCCGGATGGCGACGTTTCATCTCTCATCCTCAGGCTGAGGGAGGCTATCCCGGAGGTGGCGGTACGCACCACCTTCATAGTGGGATTCCCGGGAGAGACGGAGGATGAGCATGGCCATCTGCTGCGAACGATAGAGGAGGCCGGCTTCGACCGAGTGGGCGTCTTCCCCTTCTCACCCCAGGAGGGAACCGCTGCCGCAGCCCTGCCAGGGCAGCTCCCTGAGGACGTCAAGCAGCGGAGATGGCGCGAGGCTATGGAGACGGCCCAGCGGGTTTCGCTTCGACGGAACCGCCTGATGGTTGGGAGGGAGTTGGCGGTGCTGGTGGAAGGCGTCGGAAAAGGGTCCCGGCGGCAGGCCCTCACCGTGGCCGGCCGAAGTTACCGGGACGCGCCGGAGGTGGATGGACTGGTCTTCTTCTCTGGCAAGGCCAGAGTGGGCGAGATGGTGACCGTCCGGATAACCTCCGCAATGGAGTACGATCTGGTGGGGGAACTCGTGAGACGCGGGGAGAGGGAGAGAGTCCTTACTATGGAAAGGCGCGGAGATGGAAGAGGGCGAGCAGCGGATACTTGCACAGTCCGAGGAATTGGGTAGGCGACTCAGGGCTCGGGGGATGACCCTGGGGACGGCGGAGTCTTGCACCGGAGGGGGACTCGCGGACGTCATTACCGACGTCTCCGGTAGCTCCGACTATTTCCTGGGCGGGATAGTGGCCTATGCAAACTCGGTGAAGGAGCGGCTGCTGGGGGTGGAGCAGGCGGTCCTGGCGGCCCACGGTGCGGTGAGCGAGCCCGTGGCGGTGGCCATGGCCGAAGGAGTGCGTCGTGCCCTCGGGGTGGACCTGGGGATAGGCATCACTGGAGTCGCCGGGCCCGGCGGCGGTACCCTTGACAAGCCCGTCGGACTCGTCTACGTCGCCTTGGCCTCGCCCACGGGCGTTGAGCTGCGCCGCTGCCAGTGGGTAGGTGACAGGATCACTAACAAGCGGCGCTCCGTCGAGGCCGCCCTCGAGTTGATTCTGGCCCATCTCGAACATTTGTGCTATAATTGAAGCTGCTAGAGTGCGGATTTTGGCGCCGGAGTAGGTCAATTGGGAGGAGCGAAGAGGCATGGATAAGGAGAAGGAGAAGGCGCTGGAGCTAGCCATCGGGCAGATCGAAAGGGCATTCGGCAAGGGTTCAATTATGAAGCTCGGCGAGAACTCCGCGAAGATGACCGTCGATGTGATCCCCACGGGCTCCATCGCTCTCGATATAGCCCTGGGCGTCGGCGGCATACCTCGTGGTCGGGTGGTGGAGATCTTTGGTCCTGAATCGTCCGGCAAGACGACCTTGGTCCAGCACATCATCGCAGAGGCTCAGAAGAGTGGCGGGGTAGCTGCCCTGATCGACGCGGAGCACGCCCTGGACCCCACATATGCCCAGCGTTGCGGGGTTAATGTCGATGAGCTGCTGGTCTCCCAACCGGACACCGGCGAGCAGGCGCTGGAGATCGCCGAGGCGCTGGTCCGTAGTGGTGCCGTGGACATCGTCGCCATCGACTCTGTGGCGGCCCTGGTCCCCAGGTCGGAGCTAGAGGGCGACATGGGTGACTCCCATGTAGGCTTGCAGGCTCGCCTCATGTCACAGGCCCTCCGGAAGCTGGCGGGGGCCATCAACCGGTCCAAGACCTCCGTCGTGTTCACCAACCAGCTTCGCGAGAAGGTGGGCATCATGTTTGGGAACCCGGAGGTCACCCCGGGCGGACGAGCGCTTAAGTTCTACGCCTCGGTGCGGCTGGACATCCGGCGGAGCGACGCCATCAAGCAGGGCACCGAGGTCATGGGCAACCGCACCAAGGTGAAGGTGGTGAAAAACAAAGTTGCTCCTCCCTTCCGGTTGGCGGAATTCGACATCATGTTCAACGAGGGGATCTCCAAAGAGGGTGGCCTGCTGGATGTGGGAGTCGAGATGGGTATCGTCAAGAAGAGCGGCGCCTTCTTCTCCTTCGGGGAGACCAGGCTGGGCCAGGGTAGGGAGAACTCCAAGGATTTCCTGAGGAAGAACTCCGAGGTATCCCTGGAGATCGATCGGCAGATTCGCCAGTCCATCGCCAATGGGCGAGTCGTGCCTGCGGTGACCCCTATTGGCGGCGACGGGGCGGACGAAGAGTAGCTGTCCAGAAGGCCGGAGCCATGCCGCAACGCATCACCGCCATCGAACCACAGAAGAAGGCCGGGAGCCATCGGGTCAACGTCTTTCTGAATGGCGCTTTCGCCTTCAGCCTCCACGAGGAATTGGGAGCCAGGTTGTCGCCTGGCTCCTCCCTCTCTGAGGCGGAGGTCGCCCAGTTCCAGCGGGAGGATGACCTCCACCGTGCGTACGACGCAGCCCTCCTGCTGCTCTCCTATCGGCCTCGCAGCGCCAGCGAGGTTAGGCAGCGGCTGGCACGGCGGGGATTCGCTCCCGACCTGGTGAGCGAGGCGTTGGAGCGCCTTCAACGCACGGGCCTCGTGGACGATGCTGAGTTTGCCCAATCCTGGGTGGAGAATCGCCAGACCTATAGGCCCAGCGGTAGCCGGTTGCTGAGCGCCGAGTTGAGGGCCAAGGGCATCGAACGGGAGATCATCGACGAGGTGCTGCCGGGCGAGGAAACCGAGGAGGAGTCTGCCTATCGTGCGGCGCTGCGGAAGGCTCGATCCCTTCAGGGGCTTCCCTGGCTCGAGTTTCGGCAGAAGCTGGGAGGGCACCTGGTCCGAAGAGGCTTCGGCTACGACATAGCCTTTTCCACGGTGCAACGTTTATGGCAGGAGCTGCATGGGACTCCGGATGGGGACTCCGAGGACTGAGACCCAGGTCTCATCAGCTGTGTCAGTGTGCCGGCAACTGCGTCCGGCTGTCCTGGCGCCGGGCTTGTAGTATACGGATGGATATGGCGTGACGCACCAGGTGGTCGGCCATGAAGCACTGAATCAGGTGAGCGATCAGGTGACGGAGGGTTTCGTCTTCGGTGAGACAGTACTCGTAGCCCTCCCCAGCATCCATCTGCTGGAGAATCCCCGCGGTAGTCAGCGCCCTTGCCGCTGGCTTCAACTCCATCTCGTCCCTACCCGTGTAGCGAGCCAGGTCCTCCAGTGTTGCCAGCGTCTCGGGATTGCTGTGAAGGAAGCGGAGCAGTTCCCACTTCACGAAGGAGTCGAGGTGAGGCAGTAACCTGTCCA
Organism: Chloroflexi bacterium UBA6077; assembly: GCA_002436065.1. GTDB lineage: Bacteria > Chloroflexota > UBA6077 > UBA6077 > UBA6077 > UBA6077. Next base: position 59,189 of record DIXP01000112.1, on the reverse strand, counting down.
CCGCCTGCGGCTTGATGCCCAGGTCGGTCATGCTGGGCAGGCCCTTTGGCAACGGCTCATGGCCGCCGACGGGTGGATCGTGGGACGAGTTCACTGATGAGCGGTCGTACGCTTTCTCGCTTGAAGTGCCCACCGCTAGCCCCCTTCTCGCTGCTGGGATCATGCCATTCGAGGGGGTGCAGGTTTTATGCCATTCGGAGGGTCCCCGGTACGTTCACGCGCAGAGTAACAGTTTAGCGAAGAGCTCATCGCAGTTGGCTCGGCCTAATGTCGGATTGGCGGTCTGGCATGCTTGGTGCCGAAGTAGCCTGTAGACGTTGGCGGAGGCAGACTGGGTTAGGCAGTGACGAGCAATGAGGCCCCACAGCTTGGCGATCGGATCCTTCGAAGGCTGCTGATCGCCTTTGGAATCCTGGCAGTCCTACACATCGCTCTGGCACTGTGGTGGGGTCCAGGGCCTATCATCGCCGTGTTCACGTGGTACGTCCCACTGATGCACGGCTTCCTTGCCCTGTCGGCTTTCGGGATCGCCTTCCTGAGCTTCGGCCGGTACCAGGTGCTGCGGGAGCCGGCGCCTTTCTGGATAGGGATGGGCTTCAGCAGCTTTGCTCTGTTGTCGGTGTTCTACCTGCTTTCCTGGCCGGGGCTACTCTCGAACGAGGAGGGGCTCATCGCCCAGCGTCCCGATACGTCGAGCTGGTTCTGGCACCTCAAGTTCAGTATTCTTGCCGCCTTTCTCCTCGCCTCGGTACCGGCACGATGGCCGCGGGCCAATGCAATTGGAGAACAGTGGTGGCCCAGGGTAGCTGTGGCATGGATGGCGCTGCTTCTGGTGCTGAGCGTGCTGTTGGTGGCCTACGAACAGCTGCTTCCCCCTCTCCTCGAGGAGGGGACCTTTACTGCCCCCAACCTCGCGTGGAACCTGGCCATCATCGTGGCCTTCTTGCTCAGCTGCCTGGCGTGGGCGCGGCGATACGAGAGGACCGGCGACCCTGTCTTCGCCTACGGGGCCTTCGCTCAACTGATCCTGGCCTTTGCCATGGTGACAACCTTCATCGGCGGCAGGCGCTACGATCTGTGGTGGTACTGGCAGCGGATCCTGGAGGTGGGTGCTTTCTTGTTGGTGCTGTTTGGCCTGCTCTCGGAGTACGTGGCGCTGTATCGTCGCGAGCGCGACAGGGCTCATCAGTTGGAGGAGCTGCAGCGGGTAGTGGAGGAGGAGCGCCAACAGCTTCAGGTGTTGATCGATACGGCGCCTGTCGGCATCATCTTCCACTCCGGTCCGGATGGCCGGTTGGTGTTGTTCAATCGGAAGGCCGAACAGATCGCCGGACGCCCCATGATCGCTGATGCCGGCCTTGCTGCCCAGGCGAGCTACTTCAAGATGCTCCGCCCCGACGGCCAGCCCATGTCCCCCGAGGAGCTTCCCGCCGCCTGTGCCCTACGGGGCACGGCGTGCGAGGGGGTGGAGATGAGGATCCAACACCCCTCCGGTCGTGATGCTTACGTCCTGGCCAACTCGGCTCCATTGCGGAACGCGGCGGGACAGATTATCGGTGCTATAGTGGTCTTTCAGGACATTACTGGCTTGAAGGAGCAGGAAAGGTTGCGCGATGAGTTCATCTCCACTGCCGCTCACGAGTTGAAGACCCCTGTCACCACTATCAAGGGCTACGCGCAGATGTTGGGGAAATGGGTGCCAGGAGGGGACGAGACCAGGGAAGGCCGTGCCATCGAGGTCGTCAACAGGCAGGCCGACCGGATCAACCGCCGAGTCCAGGAGATGCTGGAGGCTGTCCGATTCCGCATGACACCGCAGCCGCTGCGTCGTATGAACTTCGACCTCGGTAGCCTTGCCGCGGAGGTGGTGGAGCGGCTGCAGTCCACCAGTACGATCCATCGCTTGCTGCTCCATCGCGAGGGACCCGTACCCGTGTATGCCGACCGCGAGGGCATCGAGGATGTGCTCGTCAGCCTGGTGGACAACGCCATGAAGTTCTCACCAGAGGGCGGCGACATCAAGGTGCGGGTGTGGATCCAAGATGGAAATGCCGTAGTATCGGTACAGGATCGTGGCGTGGGGATCCCCCAGGAGCGGCAGTCTCACATCTTCGAGCCCTTCTACGATGCGATCCCTCCGGGTGCCCCGGGATACCGCGGGGTGGTGGCTCTCAGCCTCTACCTGAGCAAGCTCAACGTCGGGCGGCACGACGGCAACATCTGGTTCGAGAGCCAGGAAGGTAAGGGATCCACCTTCTACTTCAGCATACCGTTAGCAGAGGGAGGTTCTCGTGACGGCGAAGGGTGATGCTGTGCTGGTGGTGGACGATGATTTCGACCTGCTCGAGATGGTGCAAACCCTCCTGGAGATCGGGGGCTACAGGGTGGTTACGGCCATGGAAGGCGGGGAGGCGCTGCAGAGGGTGGCCGAGGAGATGCCCGCGGTGATCCTGTTGGACATGAAGATGCCGGGGATGGATGGCTGGGAGTTTGCCCGCGAGTTTCGGGATAGGTACGACCACCAGGCCCCGATCGTGGTGCTGACGGCCGCCGAGGACGCCGCCGGGAGAGCGGCGGAGATTGGGGCCGAGGGCTATCTGGGAAAGCCGTTCGATATCGACGACCTGCTGAGGACGGTGGAGAAGTACGTGGTGAAGGGTACCAAGTAGCCTCGCAGCGCGAGGCTACTTGGTACCCTTCACCTTTGTCCCTAGTACCCCAACTCCACGTTGACCAGCAATACCGAGAGATCGGTCGATGCCGGTCGTCTCTCGATGATGGTGGTGGCCCTGCACAGCCGGTCTGGGCTGTCGCAATCGGTGCAGCGGCCCAGCTGGGCGCAGGGAGTCTTCAATCCCATGCGATGGGCATTGGCGGGAGTCACCACATTCTTGGCTCTCCAGATCCCCTCGGTGGCATCGCGGACCAGCTTGTTCATGCCGGCGATCAGGATGACCTTCTTGGGGCCAAAAATCATGGATGCGACCCGGTTGCCCGTCATGTCGATGTTAACCAGCTGTCCATCCAGCGTCACGGCGTTGACGCTGGAGAGATAGATGTCCGCCGAGATGGCCGACATCTGCGTCTGGCGCCGGGTTTCCGGCGTCAGGCCGGGCGCCCAGTGCTGGTACACGGTGTGGCCTCGCTCCTGAAGTGCGGACAACAGCCCGACTTGACGGATGGTGATGGAGCCGCCAACACCCACGGTGGCGCCTTCAGGGATCATCTCCAGAGCGCGGTCCCTCGCCTCATCGGCTGTCGCCAGCCAGACGGCATCCATGCCATGCTTCTTCAGGGCCGCGACCGCCTGCTCCAACGACTGCTGAGCCCACCATTTCTTGTTATCGTCCAACTCCCCTCCCTCCTCTCGAATCGTTGTGATTGAGATATGGCGACAATCCTATCCGAGGCCTATGGGGCTGTCAAACTACGGCCTACTCGACCCTGTCTGGTTCCGGCACAGCCAGGATGAATGGGATGGACAGCATAGAGGCCAGCACGCTCAGCCCGAGGGCTGCCCCCAGCCCGTACCAGTCGGCAATTACACCGATCAGAATAACCGTGGCGACCGAGCCCTCGAAGGAAAGGAGCGACCAGATGCCGGCAGCCGTGCTTCGATTTCCTGGCATCAACTGCTGGAACAGGATGAGCTGTATCGGGGTGGCGGCGGAGATCATGGCTCCCCCCAGGACCAGTAGCAGCAGCCCCTCCGTGTCGCCAGGCCGTTGGAGTGCCATGTAGAGTAGGGGGCCGGCGAGCAGTTGACTTATCACCAGCATCAGCCGACGCCCCCCTACGTCCGAGAGAAAGCCTCCCATGAGGGCGCCCATCGCGCCCCCGAGCTGGTACAGGGTCATCGCGAAGCCCGCGAACAGCACCGTGAACCCCAGTTCTGAGAGGAAGGTTGGATAGAAGGTTGTGAAGCTGATGAAGGCAGTGGAACGGAACAGGACGAAGCCGGAGAGTAATAGCAGGGATCTTTTCTGCTCCTTGATCTCTTTCCAGACGCTGGGGTTGGTGGCCTTGCGCACCGGCGTGACTCGGCGGTTTCTGAGGAGCCGATAGAGTATCAGGGATACCAGGATGCCGGGGATCGCCGCCATCCAGCTCGCCTCCAGTCCTTGCCAGGTCACCACCGAGGCGATGAAGAGCGGTCCAATGGTGAAGCCTAACTTGCCGCCGGCCATGTATATGGAAGACCCCTTGCCCCAGGTGCGACCACTTATGCGGGTCACGGTGGCAGCGGAGGCAGGATGAAAGGCCCCGTGGCTAAGCCCAGCGACAGCCAACAACACTACAACGGCCATGTAGCTGGGAGCTAGCCCGAGGAGGCTCATCCCCAGGGCAGTGACGGTTGGAGTGAGGATGACGAAGTAGCGGGTGTCCGTCCGATCCGCCCACGCCCCTAGGAGGGGTTGCGCGAGGGATCCGGCGCGGAAGACGGCTGAGAGGACGCCCGCAGCTGCGATGGGAATGCTCAACTTGGCGATCAGCAGCGGCAGAAGAGGGGCGAGGAAGCCGGTGTAGGTGTCGTGGCCCATGTGGGCGGCGGCAAATGTCAGCACGCCGGCCAAGTCGAACTTGCCTTCCTGGATGGATGGGGTCTTCGATAAGCCACCACTCTCTGGGGGACACTGTTCCATGACTACGGCGGCCTTTCCCTAACGCACCTTCGATCGGGGCGTGCGTGGCAATTCTACAGCAACGAGAGACCTATCTGCATTACCACCACGCAGATCCTCGCAGTTGGCGGTGAGGCTACCCCCCGACCGATTACCGGGCACGCGGAATGCGGCGGTGTCCGGCCTGTCTTGGGGGGGAGGCGGATCCCGACCCCTAGATCGAGAGAAGTTCGTAAGGGGGACAGCATGACTCAGAGAAGGAGCGCACCAATCCAGGAACGCTACGTCGAAGTGCCCGCGGACGGCGTCACCCTGAAGGGGATCCTGGCCGTGCCCAGGAATGCTGCGGGTGTGGTGTTGTTTGCCCACGGAAGTGGGAGCGGGCGCTTCAGCCCTCGCAACAACTATGTGGCCAGGGTTCTTCAGGAGGCGAGCATCGCCACCCTGCTGATCGACCTGTTGACAGAGGATGAGGCCGAGGACCGCAGGCTGGTGTTCGACATAGACTTACTCACCCGTCGGGTGATGGACGCTTCGGGATGGTTGCAGCAGAACAGCGAAACCCGCAGCCTTCCCATCGGCTACTTTGGGGCGAGCACCGGGTCAGCGGCGGCGCTCAGGGCAGCGGCGGAGGAGGGCTCGTCCATAGCGGCCGTCGTCTCCCGGGGCGGCCGCCCCGACCTGGCGATGGACCAGCTGACGCGGGTACAGGCTCCTACCCTGCTGATCGTCGGGGGAGACGATTTCGAGGTGGTGGAGTTGAATCAGGCCGCTTATGACAGGCTGACCGGTCAGAAAGAGTTGGTCATTGTGCCTGGGGCTACCCATCTCTTCGAAGAGCCTGGGACGCTGGAGGAGGTGGCTCGGGTAGCCCGCGACTGGTTCAGTAGGCATCTGGCGAAGAGGATGAAGCGGGCGGCGTAGTACTGCGGCGTCACCTGTCATTCTGAGGGACCTGCCGTTTCTTACACGGGCCGCAGGTGCCGCTTTGCCACCCTGAGGGCCTTGGAAGGTGCCAAGTTGGCCAACAGGCCCAGGGCATACAGGATGTAGGGGCCGTCCGCGTATATCTCCGGATTTTTCGGGCGCAAGGAGAGGGGATCCTGGGGATCGTAGAGCGCGGCCTCCAGCACCCGTCGGGGTGCGCTGCCCCACGCGAAGATCCCGCCGGTGCCGACGAGACAGCGTATCTCGGTGAGATCCTTTCCATGCTGGATGTCCACCCGTCCACAGGGGGTGTAGGCCGCTTCCAGGAAGCCAGCATGGCGGCGCACCGCCACCTCCGTCGCGGCCCGGGCCAGCCCTACGTCCAGGGCCAGGCCCGCTCCATCCTCGGGGACCATCTCCGTGCTGGTGGTGCGGGCCTGCACGGCCGTCTCCAGTGTCATCGTGGATCCTTCAAGTTCAGCGTGGCGCAGCAGCGCCTCCTTGCCAACGGTTTCAACTATGGTAGTGGCGTTGTACCGGATGCCCAGGTCTCCCTCCACCGTTCGTTTGGCGTGGGGTTCGGGGATGCCTCTCAACACAACGCCCTCGCGCCGTGGACGACCGTCGCCGATGGAGTGGACGTCGGTAGTTGCCCCTCCCACGTCCACCAGCAGCAGTTCTCCCAGCCCTGTCTCCTCCTTGGTCCCATCGGCCAGAAGCTGTGCGGCCTGCAGTACAGCCATGGGAGTGGGCATCAGGATGTTCCCCACGAAGCCTTCGGCGCCTCGCAGTCCCTTGGCATGGACAATCCTCCGCATAAAGAGCTCACGGATGGTGCCCCTGGCCGGTTCCACGTTCAGTCTGTCCAAGCCAGGAAGAACGTTTTCGGTGAGGATTGCCTCCTTGCCGCGCTCCTTAAGGATGGCCTCCACCTCGTCGGAGGCCGAGCGGTTGCCGGCTACCACGATGGGGGCTCGTAGGGTGGAGCCTGCCAGGGCAGAGGCATTGCGAAGGATGAAATCGGAGTTGCCCCCGTCGGTTCCGCCAGCCAGGAGGATGAGGTCTGGGGCGGAGGCTTCCAACTGCCGGACATCTCGGCTGGTTAGGGCGTAAGAGTGGACGGAGATCAGCTTGGCTCCGGCTCCGAGGGCCGCCTGCTTGGCGGCCTCTGCTGTCAGCTCGGGCACCAGGCCGATGGCTGCCATCCGGAGCCCGCCCGCCGCGCTGCTGCAAGCGAGGCGCGTCTCCATCTGATCCGTCTTCAGCCCGGTGGAACTATCCAGTTGGTCCAGAGCCCTTCGCAGACCGACCATGATGTCGGTGGCCACGGTGGTGGGCGATTGCGTTCGGCCCACCAGCTCTTCGGATTCCAGGTCGATGGCGGTCACCTTGGTGTAGGTGCTGCCGAAGTCGATCAACAGCGCGATGTCAGCAGCCATCGGCTATCGCCATCACGTCGTCTATCGCCATGTCGGGGCCGACCTCACGCCGTTCCTGCCGGCCGCGCTCGGCCAGCTTCTCGTGGTGGAACTCCGCGACGTGGGGTGGTAAGGGCAGGTTGCCCGCCTCCAGGTACCGGATGGCGCCGCTAGAGTCTCTGGCCGGCATCACCTTGTGGGCGTTGTAGTTGTTGGGCGACCAGGGTACATCCAGCACTCCGGCCTCGAAGGCCCTGACGGCACCGATGGCCGGGTCGCCGTCGCCCAACTCCAGGACCCGGTCCACGATGGCGATGGCCTCGTCCTCCAGCATCTGCATCTCCAGAAGCAGCTCGGGCGATTCCCCGTAGCGGACCCCCTTCATCAACTGGAGGACCTCTCTGGTAGCCCTAACGCCGGCGGCGTTCGCCTCGGCTGTGGGCACCCCGTAGGCCTCGTGGCTGGACTTGGTCACGATAACCGCCGCACCGCCGAGGGCGGCAATGGCAGCCCCCTGGCAGATCACGCCATAGGCCCGTGCCTCGTCAGGAGGAAAGGCGCCCATCCACTCATGGGTGATGGGTGGTACGAAGACGTCGTTGTAGCCGTAGCGATCCAGGTAGCGGCGACACACCTTAGTTATCGCCTTGATCCCCGCGATGTCGTATGGCAGGCAGAGGGATTGGGCAAGTCCAGCGGCGTACTGCTTCACTCCCTGCTCGGCCGCGATGAGGCTGTCCAGCGCGGCGATGGCTATCCCCTGGCCGTGGGGGACGAGGGTACCGGTGAGGAATCCAGGCTGCTCTCTGTGGATGTGGACCCCGCGTTCCTCGTAGAAGGATACGAGCCTGTCCACGTACTGGTAGTTCCTTATTCCCTCCTCCAGCGTCCGGGTCTTGAAGTAGGAGATGGTATAGGCGATGCCTGAGCCGAGGAAGGCGGAATAGCCGGCCGAGAGCACAGTCTCCGCCGTGAGACGGGTCCTGGAGGAACCGGACAGCAGGATGATGGGGTTGTCCATCGCCTCGACCACGCGGCGGCAGGCCAGCTTGCCGTGGCAGACCACCGGCAGGCCGTTCAGCATGGCATGGCCTGCCTTCTGGCTCTCCTCGATCCCTCGTTGGGCGTTGCCAAACTGCTCGTTCCGTGTGTAGCTGTCGGTCGTGGTGGGGAGCAGTTCCGCGCCGCCCTCGCTCTGGAGACAGCGCAGTAGATCGATGTGCTCATCCAGGGTTGGAACCCCACCCCTGGGTTGGGCCAGGGTTATGCCCCTGTCGCAGGCATCGCGCACCTTCGATGCGTAGTTCTTGGATGAGGGGATCTGTCGGTGGTACTCCACTGCCTCGTCCAGGTCGATCTCCGAACCTGTCGGCCACATGGCCAGCACCTGTTGCCGCTCCTCCAGGAACTCCTCTTCAGAAAGCCGTTTGAAAGAGAAAGGTCTCATACTATTCCTCGCTGAGTCCCAGGTCGCGCTTGAGGTCGGTTATGACCTCGGCCGGGCGGGTGGTGGGAGGGTAGGCACGGTTGAACCCCATGTCGAGGAAGGTCTGGTGGACGGCAGGCCAGTCGTGCTTCCCGATCACCAGGTTGCCGCCGATGTAGAGCCGGATGTCGCCAATGCCGGCTTCGATGCACCTCTCTCGGAAACCGCGGCAGTCGAGGTGCCCGTGGCCATAGAGGGAGGACACCATGATGACGTCGGCATCGGTCTCGACGGCGGCTCGAATGAAGTCCTCGGCTGGGGTGAGGGCGCCGAGGGCGTGGACCCGAAACCCCGCTTTCTCCAGGGCCATGGAGAGTATACGGATCCCAACATTGTGGGCGTCGGCCCCGATAACACCGGTCACGAGGGTCTTTCTGTCCTTGCTCATGAGTGGGGAAGCACCTCCTTCCGGGCCGCCACGATAGCACGCATAACTTGTCAGGTCAACATGTTCTTTGTGTCGAGTTGGGCAGGCTCGCAGCCTGCCCAACTCGGAAACGGACTCGAGACTCCTCGATTCCTAGCACCAGCGCCGCTGATCGACGCTCATCTCGGCGAGCCGCGCGGGCGAGGGCATCTGCTGCAGACCCATGGTCACCTCGATACCTCCCTGCCTTGCCGCCAGGGGTTCTGCCAGCAGGGGCCTTCGGACCTTCAGGAAACCGTTCATCTCGCCCGCGGTCTCCACTCCGGCTTCCAGGGCGGCGATGGCTTCATGGTAGCATCCGATCTCGCCGGCCACGCCGTTGCCAAGCACCACCTTCAGTCCCAAGGAGCCGGCCAAGGCGATCAGTTCAGCCAAGCTGGCCCTGCTCCCTGCCTTCATCAGCTTGAATTTGACGTAACTGGCGCACCCGAGGGCGGCCGCCTTCTTGACGTCTTCTGGCCCCAGGATCGACTCATCCAGCATCAGTGGGACTGGGCAGTGCGGCGCCAGGGCGACCTGAGACTCCCAGTCCCCTATGCCGAAAGGCTGCTCGAACAGCTCCACCACCTCCGGATCCAGCGTCTGGACGAATCGGCTGGCATCCGCCAGGGAGTAGCCCTGGTTGGCGTCCACCCGTATCCTCACCCCCTGGACTTGTCGTGCAAGCTTCTGGACGAAGAGGACTCGCCGGCAGTCGGACTCCACATCGAAGCCAACCTTCAACTTCACCGTGGCGTGGCCCTTCTCCACCTGAGCACGGAAGCCGGCCTCCAGCTTGCGTTCATCCGCGGCGCTCAGAATACCTACGAGGGGGACCACCGTTGAAGTCCTCTCCTTCAGCGCGAGACGCGACCATTGCCCTGGACGCAGCCCCTCCAAGGCTGTCGCCATAGGGGTGACGGCGAAGGGTTCATCTTGTGCGAATGGCAACAGTGTGTGAAGCCCCTTTTCCACCGGCGATCCTATCAACTCGGCGGCCTGGTGGCACAGGAAGGCCCAGATCTCATCTCCAGTCTCGGGCACGTAGCCCGGGCAGGCCGTGGTTTCCCCCCAGGCTGAGGCTCCATTCTCTGTCTCCACCTGAACCAGGAAGGTGTCGAATGCGTCGAAGCTGCCGAAGGCCAAATGGTAGGGTTCGCTGAGCGGTTGATTCAAGCGGTAGGCCTCTAGTGAGGCAACTACCATCGGTTGTTCGGCTCTCTGCTGCGCAGCGGTCATTTCCGCATTCCCAGTTGCTTCGTCAGGTTTACCCAGGTTTCGTACTCGGCATCCAGGAACTTGCCGTACTCCTCGGGACCCTGGATACTGTCGGCCGTCACGAACTGCTCTTTCTCGAATGTGAGCCAGTCGGGGGTCTTGGTGGCCCTCTGGAAGGCATCGACCAGTATCTTGACCCTGGCCGGGTCGGTGCCCTTCTTGGCCACAACTCCTCGGAACTGAGGGAGGAAGATGGGATAACCCAACTCCTTGGAGGTGGGCACATCGGGGAAGCCTGTTATTTTGTCTTCGTTGAAGACTATCACCGGCTTGATCTGGTTGTTGGTGAGGTACTGACGGACATCCCCCGCCTGCTCATACAGCAGCTCAGTGTGGCCTCCCAGCACCGCCGCATAGCGCTCACCGGGGTTGGGGTAGGGCACGGAGATCATCTTGAGGCCCTTGGTCTCCAGAAAGGCTATCGTCACGTCGTCTGGGCTGCCCTCGCCCGTGGTTCCCACCCGCAGCTTCCCCGGATTGGCCTTGGCGGCGGCCTCCACGTCCTTCCAACTCTGGTAGGGGCCGTCGGCCTTGACGAAGAGGTAGGAGGGGCATTTCTGCGCGCGGAAGACGGCGTCCAGATCCTTGTGGGTGTAGGCGGCCCCCAGAGCCACGTTGCCGTGGGCATCGCCCGTGTAGGCGGCTATGGAGTACCCGTTGGCCGCTGCTGCCAGCAGCTTGGCAGCGCCGGCTCCGCCGGTGGCCCCCGCCACGTTGATGATGGGCATGGCCACGCCCAATTCCTTCTCGGCTATGCTGCCCAGCTTCCGGGCCATCTGGTCGGCCCCACCGCCGGCGCCCCAGGGTACGATGAAGTCGACGGGCCGTGAGGGATACTTCTCCGTTGGCTCGGCGGCCTTCTCGGGCGCCGTGGTCGCGACCGGAGCCGTGGTCGCAACCGGAGCCACCGCTGCTTTGTCAGGGGACTTCTCGGCGGGGGCAGCCGCAGTGCTCTTGGCTGCGGGTGTCGCAGGCGGAGGCGCGCACCCTACCACCGCAACCAAGCAGAGACCCAGCACTAAGGACGCGAGCATGCTCCTTGGCACCACCCAGTTGATAGCCATGGCGAAAACACTCCTCTCGAAGAACAAAACTCTCTACAGTCTCTCTACGATTACGATCTCCGAGGGTCGCTCGATGGTAGTGGCCGCGCCTGATCTGCTCACCTGATGGGTGTTTCGGCCTGAGTCGCGTTGGGTCCGTTTTTCCGCTGGCTGTAGCCTGGCTAGCTCCCTGCGCACCTCCTTAACTCGAGATAAACCATTGCGAAGGCCATGGTCACAGTATCATTGTCGTTGGGGGGCGTCAACAATGTCATCCATATCGACATGAAGACAGGATGACATTGTCATATGCGATGAATGATATCGCGCTATCACTGTTGCGCTATGATACAATAGCCGCGCGGATGACTAGCCCTACTGCCATCGATCTCTTGAGCGTCGAAGAGGACGGGCCGGATAACTGGCTTGAAGAGTGAGCCAGAGTCGATGAAGGCATCCCAACCCCGCCGCCGGCGGTCGTTCCTCTGATGTGGGAGGGCCTCTGGTGTCGCCTCTCTTGATGCTCCCACCCGTGCCTCAGGGCGATCAGATAGATCCTTGCCCACTGCTCAAGACACAGTGTGGCGCATCCTCGCAGGAGTCCCAAGAAAGGAGGCGAGTTAGGCAACAAGATAGCGAGTTGGAGCATGAGTCCGTCCGCGTAGGGTAGATCGGCGCTTCCAGGAGTCGCGCTCGACCTGTTTCTCAGAGTCAGCGGTAGCCTTTGTCAAGGTCTTCCTCGTGGACGCGTTTCCTGGTGTCTCTTCAGATGATAAAGGGAGGTTTCACCATGGGTCTGTGCGCAACTGTCAGGGGCATGACTGTACTGTCGGCGGCAATGGCGCTATGTGTTCTAGTAGTCATCGGATGCTCTGCTCCTCCAACTTCGAGCAAGGCCCCGGAGCCCACGGCAAAACCGGCTCAGTCCGGCCAGGCCGCCGCTCCTACCCAGGCCGCGGCTGCCAAGCCTGCCGACACCAAGCCTGCCGACACCAAGGCATCCGGCTCGGCGGAGAAGTTTCCGTCTCGCCCCATCGACTTCATCGTACCCTGGGGCGCCGGCGGTGGGGCCGACCAGTTGGCCCGGAAGCTGGGCAGCATAGCCGAGAAGGAACTGGCCGTGGCCATGCCGGCCATCAACGTGGCGGGGGCCACCGGCGGCACCGGTGCCGCCAAGCTGCTTGCCGCGGCCAACGATGGCTACAGCGTCGCGGTCTTCATCGCCGACTCCCTCGCCTCCGTCGCCTCGGGCGACGCGGCCTACTCCCATAAGGATTTTGCCCCTATCATCCGGGCTCAGCTCTGTCCGTCGTACCTGTTCGTCAAGGCCGACGGCCCCTACAAGAGTTGGAAGGATGTGGAGGCCGCTGCCAAGGCCGACCCCAGCAAGCTGAAGGTGGGTATCACCGGCCAGGGCAGCCTGGACGAGGTCACCGCCGCCTATCTCGGCTCCAAGGGCGTCAAGATGAACTCCGTCCCCTACCCAACCCCCGGTGAGCGCTATGCGGCCCTGCTGGGCGGCCATGTAGATCTGCTGTACGAGCAGGCTGGGGATGTCCGCCAGTACCTGACCAACAACCAGATCAAGCCGGTGATCATCTTCCGCGAGCAGAAGTTGGCGGACTTCCCGGATGTCCCGTCTTCCAAGGAGCTGGGCTACGACATCTTCCTGCCCCAGTTCCGCACGATCGTGGCGAAGAAGGGCACCGATCCGGCGAGGATCAAGGTGCTGGCCGACGCCTTCGAGAAAGCGACCAAGACCTCCGACTGGGCCGCCTTCGCGAAGGATCAGTACATGACCGAGGATAGCTTCATGGGCACGGAGACAGTGACGAAGTTCCTCGACGGAGAGTACGACACCTGCGTGACCTTGATGAAGCAGTTGGGGCTGAAGACCAAGTAGCAGCGGGTGACCTCGGGGCGGGAGGGCCGGCTGAACGGCGCTCCCGCCCCCCATCCCTCCTTCATAAGGAGACAAGGATATGTCTTGGACTCCAACCGACCTCTCCTCGCCGATGCCGGCGAGGGAGGCCACCTGGTTACAGAAGTACGGCCCGGCTCTCTGGGCTGGGGCCGTCTTGTTGGGTGGCATCTACTACTATTACCTCAGCACCCAGATCGCCTTCTCCACGCGGCCTGGTCGGCTTGGGCCCAGCTTCTGGCCCCAGGCGATCCTGATCGCGTTGATCGTCACGGCTGCCATCGACTGCCTCGCCGAGATCCGAAAGGCCCCGGCCAGGGCGGCGGCCTACGCCACGTCCACTGAATCAGAGAGTGGTGTCAAGCGGGTCTGGTGGTTGATGGCTCTCGGTTTAGTGGCTGTACTGGCCTACGTCAACCTGGCTACCATCCTGGGCTTCTCCCTGGCCAACCTGCTGTTCATGTTCGCCTTCATGATGCTTGGCGGGTTCAAACGGCCGATAGTCTCCCTGGTGGTCTCGGTCCTGGGGACCGTGACCCTGATCCTGCTCTTCGTGAGGATCGTCTACGTTTCTCTACCGCTGGGGGTGGGCCCGTTCGAGAACCTCACACTCTGGATCTACTACTTATTAGGAATCATCTGAGGTGGATCCATGCTAGAGATGCTACAGTGGCTTGGGTTTGGCCTGGCCCAATCCATGACCCCCCTGAACTTCCTCTTGATCCTGATTGGGTTGATCGTGGGGCTGGTCGCGGGTGCGCTGCCAGGCGTCACGATGGTGATGGCCGTAATCCTGATGTTGCCATTCACCTACACCATGGATACCACCTCTGCTATCCTGCTGATGACGGCCTGCTACCACGGTGGGGTGTACGGCGGATCCATCACCGCCATCTTGTTCAACATCCCGGGCGATCCCATGAATGTCCCGACTCTATGGGATGGCTACCCCATGGCCCGGAAGGGGCTGGCCGCCAAGGCCCTGGGGATCGCCACGGTTTCGGCGGTAATCGGCGGTCTGTTGAGCGCGGTAGTGCTCAGCTTCCTGTCTCCACCCTTTGCCACCGTCGCCCTGAGCTTTTCCTCGCCTGAGTTCTTCGCCATCGTCTTCTTCGGCCTCACCAGCGTGACAGTGCTGGGTACCTCCTCCATTCGAGGGGCGCTCATCTCCCTGTTTCTCGGGCTGATCCTGGCCACAACAGGTATTGATGACATCAGCGGCGCTGAGCGCTTCACCTTCGGGTCACCGATCCTAAGGGACGGCATCGACTTTCTGACCGTCATGATCGGTGTCTACGCCATGGGCGAGGTGCTGGATCGGCTGGAGTTGCGCTTCCCCGTGGAGTCGGTCCAGTCGATGGGCAAGGCTTCGGCCGCCTTGCCGGGTGTGCGCGAGGTGTTCAGTTGGTGGGCGCCCATGACGCGCTCCTTCGTGATAGGAACCATTATCGGTGCCATTCCCGGCGCGGGTGCCACGGTGGCAGCCTTTGTCTCATACGGGATCGAGAAGCAGTACTCCAAGAAGGGGAAGCTGATGGGGACGGGTGTGGCCGAGGGCATCGTTGCACCCAATTGCGCCGCCAACGCCGCTACGGGTGGCGCCATGATCCCGCTACTCACGCTTGGTATTCCTGGTAGCGGTGCCGCGGCGGTGATGATGGGTGCCTTCCTGCTTCACGGTATTCAGCCGGGTCCTCAGATATTCCACACCAACCCGGAGATGGTGTACACCATTTTCGCTGCTCAGTACGTGGGCAACATCCTGATGCTGTTCGTGGGGTTGGCCTCCATCCGGCTGTTTGTGAAGGTGCTGCAGCTCCCGGAGGCGGTGATCGCCGCCTTCATCATGGTGTTCTGCTTCATCGGGGCCTATGCCCTGCGCAGCAACATGTCGGACGTCTACATCATGGCTGGAGCAGGAGTGGTCGGCTACTTCATGCGGAAATTCGACTATCCGATAGCCCCGCTGGTGCTGGGCCTGATCCTCGGTCCACTGGCCGAGCGGAACTTCATGACCAGCATGATCTCCTACTCCAACGACTGGACCATCTTCTTCACCCGGCCGGTTAGCGGCTTCATGATGCTGCTCTCCTTCGCGGCCCTGATGCTCCCCCTCTGGAGGTCCTTCACCGACTACCGAAGCACCAAGGGTGAGCCGACGGCGCCGTAACAGAGGAGACACCTCGGCATGCCAAGCAGATGCACGCCATTTATGGCGTGCATCTGCTTCCATCCTTTCAAGCACGGCCACAGTGGCGACTCTCGGCCAGCTGGGTCTCTCCAGGAGCGAGCTGACCTAGCATCAGCTATGCGATAGGGCAGTCTGCTGTCTCTGTCGGGACGGGGCGTTCGGCGTTGCGTCGATCGCCCGCCCCCACATATGGTTCCATAACGCTATTGGCATAGTATCGATAGGTTGACATGATTATTGCGCTGCCATAGAATCGACAGCGAACCACCGCAGATAGAATCCCGACGAACTTGTGGGGTCATGCCCTGGCCCCACAAGAGCATGTCTGCAGGGCGTGATTCCTCAACGCTAACAGGAGGAGTTTGTGGCGAAGATCTATTTCAATCCCGACTACTGCAAAGGTTGCCATTTCTGCGTTCAGTTCTGTCCCAAGGGCGTTTACCAGGTGTCGCACAATCTCAATAAGAAGGGCTACGTGATCCCCGAGGTGGTAAACGAAGCCGCTTGCAACGCTTGCATGATGTGTGACAAGGCCTGCCCAGACTTCGCCCTGGTGATCGAGAAGGACGAAGAGGAGGTGAGGTCGTGAAGGGTAAAGCCGTCAACACGGGTAGCTACTTCGTGCAGGGCGACGTGGCCATCGCCGAGGGGGCGATAGCGGCCGGTTGCCGATACTTCGCTGGATACCCCATCACCCCTGTCTCCGAGATGTCGGAGACTATGGCCGAACGACTCCCCGAGGTGGGTGGTATCTGCATGCAGATGGAGGACGAACTGGCCTCCATCCACTCGACATCCGGTGCTGCTGTGGGCGGGTTGAAGTCCATGACAGCCTCCTCTGGCCCAGGCATCAGCCTTAAACTTGAGGGGCTCGGCTACGCGATCAAGAACGAGATCCCGATCGTGGTGGTGGACGTGCAGCGGGCAGGACCCAGCAACGGTGTGGCCACCAACGTGGGTCAGGCTGACTTCTACACCATCAGGTACGGCTCCGCCGGCGGCAATAACGAGATCATCGCCATCTCCCCCAAGTCGGTTCAGGAGGCATTCGACCTCACCATCGAGTGCTTCAACCTGGCCGAGATCTTCCGCTGCCCGGTCTTCCTACTCACCGACGAAACCGTGGCCCACATGCGGGAGCGGCTGGTTATCCCAGAGGAGGGTGCCATCAAGAGGGTCGAGCGGCTCAAGCCCACGGTTCCGCCCGAGCAGTTCAAGATGTATCCGCTGGAGACGCCTGAAGTCATCAACTACCCCTTCCCCAACATCGGCGAGGGCTATGGCATCTGCGTCTCTCCCTACACCCACGACTCCAGGGGCTACGACGTCACCTCCGTGGAAGGTCAGCGCAAGATGGCGGACCGGTTGGTCATGAAGGTGCGCGCTCACAAGGACGAGCTCGTGCGGGTAGAGAAGACCGACATGGAAGATGCCGACATCGCGGTGGTCTGCTATGGCGGTGTGGCCAGGCCCGCCCTGTCCGCGGTGCAGCAGGCCAGAGCCGAGGGTATCAAGGCCGGCATGTTGCGGCCGATCATCGTCTGGCCGTTCCCGGACGGCGAGATCGAGGCAGTGGCTGACAAGGTCCACACCATCCTGGTCCCTGAAATCAACGTGGATGGGCAGATGGTGCGGGAGGTGGAGCGGGCCGCTCATGGCAAGGCCCGCGTGGTGCACATCCCCCACGGCGGTGTGGAGCCTCACAAGCCCATCGAGATCCTGGAGCAGTTGAGGAGGTACGGCAGATGACGGTTGGTACCGAGAGACCCGCGAAGATACACCCCCTGATCGAGAAGTACGTTCGCCCGGAGAGGATGCCTCATCTGGCCTGCCCCGGCTGTGGGATCGGCAACGTGATCCATGCCGTCCTGCAGGTAATGGACGACCTGAAGCTTGACCCTACCAACACTGTGTGGGTGCAGGGTGTTGGCTGCAGCAGCCGCATCACCTACACCCGCTACAAGGGTGACAACATCGATGCCCACCACGGCCGGATCTACGGCGTGGCCACGGGCTTGAAGCTGGCCCGGCCGGATATGAACTTCATCCTGTTCACCGGCGACGGCGACACCGGCTCCATCGGCGGCAACCATTTCATCCATGCCTGCCGGCGCAACCTGGATGTGACCGCCCTTATGTTCAACAACGGCATCTACGGCATGACCGGTGGCCAGGTAGCCCCTACCACCCCGTTCAAGGGCACCACCACCACCACCCCTTATGGCAACCTGGAGGATCCCTTCGACATGTGCAAGCTGGCCGAGGCGGCCGGCGCGGCCTACGTGGCTCGATGGACCTCCATGCCGAAGCACTTCAACGGGTTGGTCCGCTCCATCAAGAACGGCATCCAGGTCAAGGGCTTCTCCTACATCGAGATCATGTTGCCCTGCACGACCCAGTTCGGCCGCTACGTCCTGAAGACCGAGGACATGGGCAAAAACATCAAGTACATCGAGGACTGCACCTGCCTTGCGACTCAGGCCGACAAGCTGAGCCCTGAGGAGCGGGCTGGCAAGATGCTGCTGGGCGAGTTCGTGCGGCGCGAGGATCGGAGTGGGATAGCCGAGAGGTACTACGAGCTGCTCGACAGGGTAGGAGGCAAGGAGTAATGGCAAGGACAGAGATTAGGTTTGCCGGTTTCGGCGGCCAGGGCATCCTGTTCGCCGGCATCACCCTGGGTCGGGCTGCCTGCCTCTACGCCGGCAAGAACGCGACTCAAACTCAATCCTATGGGTCCGAGGCCCGAGGCGGCGCCAGCCGTTGCGATGTCGTGATCGACGACGACAAAGAAGTTGACTTCCCGGGCGTCGCGGTGCCGGATATCTTCGTAGCCCTCTCCCAGGAGGCCTACGACAAGTTGGCTGGTGGGACCAAGAAGGGCGGCAAGCTGTTCTACGACCCTGCTCTAGTAAAGGTCAGGGAGATAGAGGGTGTGACTCAGAAGGCCGTGGAGGCCACAAAGACCGCCATGGATGATCTGGAAGACAAGCTGGTGGCCAACGTGGTCATGCTCGGTGCGATGGTGTCTGCCACCGGCGTGATCTCAATGGACCCGCTGAAGAAGTGCTTCCAGGAAACCACGCCTGCCCGTAGGTTGGAGACCAATTTGAAGGCCCTGGACGCGGGGGCAGAACTGGTCAAGTAGGTCAATCAGCTTTCCTTCCGCTGGAAATGGGGAAGGGACTGACGTAGCAGTGCGGCCCGAGCGATTGCGCTCGGGCCGCATCTGTTATTGGGTGGTACTTCTGCTTCCTGCAAGCAGGTTGTATACGATCAGGATAGCCGCCACCACCAGGGCTATCCAGACGATGTCTCCAAGAGTGGTGAAGAACGCCCCAATCAGCCAGAAGACCAATAGCAGAGCGATGATAATCCATAGGATCGTGCTCACAGCGTCTGTCTCCATCTCCGAGGGTTGGCGACCCGCCGACACGGGCAGCCTGCAGCTTTGGCAGGAGCTGTGCCAACGCGACCAGGGGTCTGCCTAGGCTGAGGTCATCCACGTGCCTTCAGCCTAGGCAGACCTCCGATTTTCACGGCCGAGCTTTATGGTATACTGACTCCGGTTTGCCCATGCTGGCTTTCCATGATGGAGACTGGCTGGGAGGAACCCACCGGCGTGGGCGCGATGGTGGACCATGACCTACCTAATACGACCCTCGGGTCGCCCTGTCCAGAACTCCCCATGGCGACTCCGCACGTGCCCTCCGGCGATGAGAATCTCCCATGACATCAGGGGGGACTGCATGCGCGACTTCCTCAGCGTATCCGACCTATCTCGGGAAGAGTTGTTCCGCGTCCTGGACCGGGCTTCAGTGCTCAAGGATGAGCTGAAGCGAGGGGAACAGCGTAGCGAACTGGCGGGCAAGGCCGTCGCGCTCCTGTTCCAGAAGCCCTCCCTCCGTACGCGAGTGTCCTTCGAGCAGGGCGTCCGCCAATTGGGCGGACATGCCATCTACCTCTCCCCACCGGAGGTCGGTCTCGGGGAGCGAGAGAGCGTACCCGATGTGGCAAGGGTACTGAGTCGCTATGTCGATTGCATCGTGGCCCGCACCTACAGCCATCGTCACCTGGAGGTCATGGCTCGATACGCATCTGTTCCCATCGTGAATGCCCTCTCCGACATGAGCCATCCCTGCCAACTGTTGGCTGACCTGCTGACAATCAGGGAGAAGAGGGACTCCCTGGCGGGTCAGGTGGTAGCCTATATAGGGGATGGAAACAACGTGGCACATTCCCTCATCCTTGGCGCTGCCAAGGTTGGGATACAGCTCCGGATAGCCTGCCCAGAGGGCTACGAGCCCGTCAAGGGTTTCGTGGAGCGGTCATCCAGGGACCGGGAGGCCACTGGAGGGACTCTGTCCATCGTGCGCCGGCCCGCTGAGGCCGCGGAAGGCGCTGACGTGCTGTACACCGACGTGTGGACGAGCATGGGGCAGGAGGGCGAGAGCAAGGCCCGACGAGAGGCATTCCGTGGATACTGCGTCGACGAGGGCCTGCTCAAGCTGGCCAAGCCGGAAGCCATCGTGATGCACGATCTACCGGCCCACCGGGGTGATGAGATCACCGAAGAGGTGCTGGACGGTCCACAGTCTGTGGTGTTTGACCAGGCTGAGAACCGGCTGCACGGTCAGAAGGGGTTGCTGTCCTGGCTGTTCACGAGTACCTAGTACTCAGCGCTCAGCACTAATCGTTGCGAGGTGGCTGTGAATAGGGGAACCTTCCAGGAAGCAGTGAACAAGGGTGCCGCTCACGCCTGGGGGGGGCGATGGGACAAGGCCATCCTGGAGTATCAACGTGCCTTGGATCTGGTGCCCGAGGATCCTCACGCTCAGACTCAATTGGCCATGGCCCTCTTCAAGGGAGGACGGCTGCGAGAAGCCTCTGACCTGTATCAGGCGCTCTGGAGGGCTCAGCCCGACAACCTCTCCCTCCTCCGGAGGCTAGTGGAGATCCAGGAAACCCTGGGTGACCTGGACGCCGCCTCGGAAAGCCTTCAACTGTTGGGCGAGATTCACCGGCGTCGTGGCGCGTCTCAGGATGCGTTGAAGGCATGGGAGAGTGCTCTGAGCCTGCGGCCGGACAACCTCCAGCTGTGGGATTCACTGCTGGAGTTGGTGGTTCAAGGGGATTTGTCGATCCAGGTGATGCCCTCCTACCTGAAGCTGGCGAGGAACCTGGCGTTGCATAGCAGGTTTGAAGTCGCCATCCAGGTGGTGGAGAGAGTCCAGGTGCTGGACCCCGGCAATCCCGCCGTCCTCGACCTCCTGTCGGCGATTCGTCGCGGGATTGAGTTCTCGTGGCATGCGGCTGCCTCGGGGAAAGAGGCCTCTCAGGAGACACTGGGCCAACTGATCCCTCCCGTCGACCAGTCTGTGGAGCCGTGGGAGCAATCTGTTGGCGAGGATCAGCTACCCATCTCCGCGTTTGCTCCGACTCCCGTCCAGTCATCGGTCCCTCCTCCCGTTCCGCTGTGGGACCCGTCCCCCTGGGTCGGGCTGAGTAAGACCGCTTCCGCCCCGTCGGCAGCGAGCGCCTATCAGCAGTGGGATCAGTACGTTCCGCCGCTAGTCGATACCACGGCTCCCAGTTCGGCAGAGGCTGATGAGGACCCGACCGAAGGGTCTGAGGACCACCTCAGTCCCGAGGAGGAAGTGATCGACACGGTCGAGAATGAGGATGAGACCGCGCCGGCTGGCATTGCCATTGCAGAGCAGATGATCGAGCTGGCCGAGACCAGTGCGCGCTTGGGGCGGACGCAGGAAGCGATGAGCGCCTACGAGAAGGCGTTGGAGATTGCCCCAGATCTTCCGCGGGCGCGCCTGGGTATTGCCAGGCTCCAGCTGCGAGCCCGCCAGTTGGATTCCGCGGAAAGCCAGATTCGAGCGGTGGTGGAATCCGGGGATGCCGGTGCGCGCGAGCTTCGGCAGGAAGCCGTGGAGATGATGCTGGATCTCCTGAGGGAGCGTTCGGCCTACGGTGACCTGGGGCCAGCGGTGGAGGGGTTGGTCTGGCTGAGGTCTACTGCTCCCGGCATTGGCTTGCCTGCCCCGTTAGTGGATAGGATATCGGCGGCCCCGGCCGAGCTTCTAGGGCGCCCGGCAGGCGATCATCTGGATGAAATCGTGCTGCTACCGCAGCTAGTTCAGGGCGAGGTCATCCAGGCACTCAGGAGCGCCACGGAGCTGCTCGATGCGGGAAAGCTGAGATCGGCTGCCGACGAGATGTACCGTTTGATCATCTCTCATCCGCAGTTCCTCCCGGCTCAGCTGTTGTTGGCGAGGGTACTGCTGGTCCAAGGAAGGGTGGCAGAGGCTAGGGAGAGGGCGCGACGAGTGCACGACCTCTACGAGATGAGGGGCTCAGATACCATGGCTCAAGCGGTCATGGGCTGGATGGCCGGATCCAGGATTACCGGAGGTGATACCAGTGTTCGGCTCGCTGAGCTGTTGCCCGGACAGAATGGCCAGCTGAAGAGTCCTCCCGCCTCCCCTCCAGTGGACATGGAGGGAATCCAGGCGGATGATGGGAGTCTCGCGGAGTCATCTGAGGGGTTAGAACCCGATGGGGAGCAGGAGGCACCGGATTCGCCCCGGCCCCTTCAGGCTCCGGACGTAACCTCATATTGGAGCGTTGTGCTGGGCCATGCGGAAGCCAGCGTGGCCTCGGGAAGGCACGATGCCGCAGCGAAGCTGCTGCGAACCGCCCTTGAGGTGGACGGGACTATCGATGAGCCCACGAGGGCGGCGTTCCTGAGGATCCTGGAGTTGCTGGAACCCAACGACGAGCAGCGTTGCGAGCTGGAGACCCTGTTGAGCAAGCTGGGGTTGCCGGGGGAGTTGGCAGACTAACATGACCAGTCTTGTTGAGACCGTTCTGTCGACGCTGTCGCGTCTCGATTCGCGCGCCGTGGTCGACATCCTAATTGTGGCGGCGATACTGTACTGGATCCTCCGTCTAATCCAGGGTACCACCGCCATTGCCCTGATCCGTGGCATGATTATGCTGATCCTGGTGGCGGCCCTGATGGGCAATGTCCTGGACCTGGTCGTGTTGAACTGGGTGGTGAGGAACTCCATTCCGGCCCTCCTGGTCTCCATTCCGATCCTGTTTCAGCCCGAGCTGCGGCGTGCACTGGAACGGCTGGGCAGGACCTCCCGCATTCTGTCTCGTGGGGGGGCGAGCAATGAACTGGCGCTGGCCATGGAGCAGATTGCCGTCGCCTGCCGCCGCCTGTCGGATCGAAGGTGGGGTGCCTTGATCGTCCTGGAGAGGGGGACGGGTCTGGGGGAGTACGTGGACACAGGGGTGGAGATTGAGGGTCGGGTGTCGGTGGACCTGCTGATGGCGATCTTTTTTCCCAACGCTCCACTTCACGATGGAGCCGCCATCCTGCGTGGAGACAGGATCGTCGCGGCCGCCTGCCTGTTGCCTCTCACCGAGTCGATACTGTCGGACAAACACCTGGGCACCAGGCACCGAGCCGGTGTGGGGATAACCGAGCGCACTGATGCCATCTCCATCATTGTTTCAGAAGAGACCGGCATCATCTCCCTGGCCAACAACGGGAGGATCGTCCGCAACCTGGATGAAGGCAAGTTGAAGAAGATCCTGCCTGCGCTCTATCGCCCCCAGGCTGCCTCTTCGTGGTTGCCATCGTGGTTTTTTAGGGATCGGGGTCTGGGGCGGATTAGCAGGCGGGAAGAGGCGGCAAAGTCGGATCAATGAGGATCAACTACGGACTCGCGGCGCTTGCACTACTGCTATCTACCACCCTGTGGGTCCTGGTGGTGAACGACCAGAATCCCGAGAGGGTGGATATCCCGGATATCCAAATCCCGATAGAGATCGCCAAGGTTCCCCCTGGGCTTGTGGTCATGAGCAATGTGGATCCGGTGCGGTTCAAGATCCGAGCCCCCAAGGATCGATGGTCCAGCCTGCGCGGCTCCAGCTTCCGAGCTTCGGTGGACCTATCCCGTTCTGGCCCTGGCATCGAGGCCGTCACGGTGGTGCCCGAGGTGTCCGACTCCCAGGTGAGGGTGTTGGAGGTGATCCCCAGCGTCGTCACGGTTCGTCTTGAGGAGATCCAGGAGCGTACCGTTCCGGTCAAGGCGAACCTGGTGGGCAATGTCCCCTTTGGCTACCTCTACGGGGCCCTCAAGGTTGAGCCAGATGCGGTGGTCGTTTCGGGGCCCGCCAGTCTGGTCCAGGGTGTGGAGGCGGCCTCTGTGGATGTTAGGCTGGAGGGGATCACGGTGGACATCGACTCGGCCTTCCAGCCGTTGCCCACCGATGCCTCGGGAGCCACGGTTCGGTCGGTTCGGGTCACCCCCCAGACCGTGAAGGTCCAGGTGCCGGTGCAGCAGCAGGTGAGCTACAAGCAGGTGGGGATCAGAACTCCCATCACCGGCACAGTTGCCCTGGGGTATTGGGTGGAGTCGGTGCTGGTTGATCCACCAACAGTGACGGTGGTGGGTGACCCGAAGGTTCTGGCTGGCATCAACTATCTGGAGACGGCTGCTGTCAACCTGAGCAGCGCCTCCAGTGGCATTATCCAGGATCTACAACTGGCGGTGCCGCAAGGGATCTCCCTGCTCCAGCCGCAGCAGACGGCTCGGGTTCGGGTGAATGTGTCGGTGCTTCAGACTAGTCAGACGGTGAGGGTGGCTCCGCGCGTCGCGAATCTGGATCCCGCGCTGCGCATCGCTTCCCCCCCTCAGTCCGTCGACGTGACGCTCCAGGGACCGGCACCGATCATGCAGGGGCTGGGAGGGGATGCGCTAGCGGTCACTTTGGACGTCGTTGATTTGGGAGAGGGAGTCCATGAGGTGAAGCCGAGGGTGCAAGTCCCTTCGGCGGTGAATGTGGTGTCTGTGAGCCCCGAGTCGGTGAACGTGGCCCTTGCACCCATCGCCACTCCAACTCCGACAGCCGGCATCTCTGGAACAGCTGCTGGGGGCACTCCTGCCCCTCAAGACACGCCGGTACCAAGCGGTACCGCGATACCAACGGTCCCAATTCGATAGAATGCGGTATCTGACATGCCAAACCCGATAGTCGCCATAGTTGGGCGCCCTAACGTGGGTAAGTCGACCCTATTCAACCGTCTGGTAGGCGAGCGCCGTGCAATCGTGGACGACATCCCCGGCACAACTCGTGACAGGCTGTACGGGACCTCCGAGTGGAACGGCCGTCCCTTTACCTTAGTGGACACGGGAGGGCTGGAGTTTGGCCCTGCCGACGAGGTCAGCCAGGGGATCATCTCCCAGGCTGAGGAGGCCATCGAGTCGGCCGATGTGATCTTGTTCCTGGTGGACGCCAGGGAGGGGCCAACCGCTGTGGACTACGACGTCGCGGACCTCCTCCGGCGGACCGACAAGCCCGTCCTGCTGGTGGCCAACAAGGCTGATAACCCCGAACGAACCTTTGATGTTGTGGAATTCTACCAACTGGGGATGGGAGAGCCGATCCCCGTGTCCTCTATTCACGGCTATGGCACCGGGGATCTGCTGGACGAGGTTGTGAAAGGCTTCCCCCTCGGAGAGGAGGTCGAGGAGGAGGCCGGCGTCCGGCTGGCTATCGTGGGGCGCCCCAACGTTGGCAAGTCGTCCCTGGTGAACTCCCTGGCCGGCGAGACGAGGGTGATGGTGAGCCAGATACCCGGCACGACCCGCGATGCCGTGGATACCCTCATAGAGTACTCGGGCACACAGGTTCTGCTGGTGGACACCGCGGGGATCAGACGCCGGGGTCGGGTGGAGCAGGGCATAGAGAAGTACAGCGTCCTACGGGCCATCCAGGCGGTGGAGCGGTGCGACGTGGCTGCGCTCGTGATCGATGCGGTGGAGGGCTTGACCGCCCAGGACACCCACGTTGCGGGATATATCCTTGACGCGGCCAAGGGGATGATGGTGGTGGTCAACAAGTGGGACCTGTTGAAAAAGGGTCCAACGACCATGGTGGAGTACACCCGGCAGCTCCGGCAGGAGTTGCGCTTCCTGGACTACGTGCCCTTCCTCTTCACATCCGCTTTGACTGGGCAGAGGGTCACCAAGATCCTGGACACCGCCATGACCATCGCCAAGGAGCGCGAGAAGCGGGTGCCAACCCCTGTCCTCAACGATGCGATGCAGGAGGCATTCATCAAGCATTCACCCCCCTCCGGCAGGGGCAAGACGCTCAAGTTGCTGTATGTGACCCAGGGGGGAGTCAATCCGCCTACCTTCATCTTTTTTGTCAACGACCCCCGTCTGGTGCACTTCTCCTACCTTCGGTTCCTGGAGAACGAGATACGCGCGCGCTTCGGCTTCGAGGGCACGCCGATCCGCACCATCTTCAAGGCACGTAGTGAGAAGTAGTGTCGGGCTCGTGCCGCTGTGCTGCAGCGTCGTCCGTCATTCTGAGTGGCCCGCCCGTCCCTTGCCATTCTGAGGTGCCGTAGCGCCGAAGAATCTCCCGATTACCGTCAACAGGAGATTCTTCGTGGCCTGCGGGCCTCTCAGAATGACAAGGGACGCTACGGCGCCTCAGAATGACAGGTGCGTGCGTGCCCTGGGATAGGTTGAGCGGGAGTCATTGTGGAGTGCTAGGACAGCTGTTTCATACTGTCTAGAATGTGGGAGGGTTGGGATATGCCATTGCAGGGTTGGAATTGGCGTGGTGACCGGGACTGCCCCGAATGTGAAGCTAGCAGCGGGATTATGACCTTTACGACCGCCGAGTCCAAGCGGCTGATCGCCAAGGCCGTGGTGGCGATGCCGCAGGTCCGGGCTGCCCTGGAGAGGGGCAGGGTCATTGTGGGAGGCGGCACCACAAACGCGTACATCGCCGAGGAGTTGCTGGGCAAACCCGTTGCCCCCGGCTATTTCACCAAGGGCATCATCTGCCATGGGCTACTGTGCACCACCTTCCGGAGCCCGGATTGGATCAAGCCCTTCTCATTCGTGAACGGGGTGCCGGTGGACCGGGAGTGGTCGGAGGTGCTGAAGGAGTTCGACGCCGACGACGTAATGATCAAGGGGGCCAACGCCGTGGACCCCGAGGGGAACGCCGGTGTGCTGCTTGGCAGCCCTGTGGGCGGCACTATTGGGGCCTCCCTCCCCATCGTCATGGCTCGCGGATCCCACCTGATCATTCCAGTGGGGCTGGAGAAGCTGGTGCCCTCCGTTATCACCGCTTCCCGCAAGTGCGGCCTGAAGCGGCTGAAGTATCCGGATGGCGCCACGGTAGGGTACATGCCGGTGGTGGGCGCCACCGTGGTCACCGAGATCGATGCTCTGCGGATCCTCACTGGCGTGGATGCTACCCTGGTGGCCTCCGGCGGTGTGGGTGGCGCAGAGGGCGCTGTGGTGCTGGTGGTGGAAGGGCCCGATCAGAGGGTGCGCTCGGCCTTCCAGTTGTGGGAGAGCATCAAGGGCGAACCGGCCGTGGACTCCCCCATCGCGGCACGCTATGGCATCGACGCGCGGAGCGGCAGCGGGGGCTGAGGCCTAGCCCAGCGTTGCCATGCCGACAGGAAATAGAGAGGCCCGGACTGAGCACCAGTCCGGGCCTCTTCTTATCTCGAGAGTAGCTAACGGCGGGCTGACTCTCGGTCTCTGATGGGGGAGACCGAGTCTACACCCTCACCGCAGTACGGGCAGGTGCTCCAACGCAGCGACAGCGGTTTGCGGCAGTTGCTGCACTGTCGCTTGAGTCTGGTGGAACAGTTGGGGCAGAAGATGTACTCCTCTTCCGTCCTGTGCTTGCACTCGGGGCAGGCCGTCCGGATCTCGATGTCCTGGAGCAGGGCTTCCTCTTCCAGCGCGGTGGCGTAACTGTCTGCCAACGTCCTCGGCGGCCTCAGTACCTGATAGATCAGTAGCCCCGGAAAGCTGAAGACGGCAACCAACACTGTGGCAGCCATCTGGAGGAAGATGTCCCTGCTGCGGTTGCGGATATCTCGGTAGGTCCACCAGATTGCGGCTACCCAGAGGGCCAGGAGATATGCCCCCACGACAATCAGAGCCGTTTGGATCAGCTTCTCCATACGGAATAGACCTTTCTCAAAGAAGTGCTGCGATGGAAGACGCACGAAGGATGCCATCTATTCTAACAGAGAAGGCCTTTTCAAGCGACGCGGGGCCGATCAGTTGGCGAGGGAGACCACGGTGGCACCGTCGCCGCCTTCCCTGGCGTCGGCGGGCTCGAAGTGGCTCACAAGGGGGCTGGCTGCCAACTGGGTGCGGACGGCCTGGCGCACGGCGCCGGTGCCCTTCCCATGGATGATCCGCACCACCTTCATGCCCGCCATGTAGGCGTCGTGCAGATAGTGGTCCAGCTCCTCCTGGGCCTCGTCGGCACGGCGGCCCCGCAGGTCAAGCTGGAGGCTCACCGCCGCGGCCCTGTCCATGTCCACCCGATAGGTGATCTCCGGTTCGCGCTCCGGCGTTGCTCCCCGCTGGTCGGTGCGGGACAGCTCGCCCGCCTTGACCCTGGTCCGGATCGCGCCCAGCTGCACCTCTACCTCGCCCCTGCCGTCGGGCAGGGAGGCTACGGTGCCCACGCTCTGCAGACCGGGTACGAAGACCGACTGCCCGATCTTGAGCTCCTGGGCAGCCATCCGTTGCGGTTGGGGTTGGCGCTTCCGGGGCACATGCACCGGCCGCAGCCTCTCGGCTCGTTCGGCAGCAGCGGCCACGCCTGCCTGCGCATCCCCCTGGAGGAGGCGGCTTCGCTCCAACTCTCGCATCACCTGTTGCACCTTCTGCCGCAGCGCCGCCAGCTCATGCTCCGATTGCTCCCTGGCCCTCTCGAACACCGTTTGCTTCCGGTCCTCCATCTCTGCCAGCTCGGCGTTCAGCCTGGATCGCTGGGCTCGCGCCCGGTCCCGCAGCCGCTCGGCCTCAACCCTCGCCTCCCTCGCCTGATCTCGGTCGGTCTGGAGTTGGGACAGCAGCCCCTCGATCTCCAGTTCGCCGGGCTGCAGCAGCTGCCTCGCCCCCTCCAGGATCTCATCTTTCATCCCAAGGCGTTTGGCGATGGCGAGGGCGTTGCTTCGTCCGGGCAGGCCGATACTCAGCCTGTAGGTGGGAGACAGCGTCTCCAGGTCGAACTCCACCGAGGCGTTCTGCACCCGAGGCGTCGTGTGGGCGAAGCTCTTCAGCTCGGAGTAGTGGGTAGTGGCGATGGTTGGCACCCTTCGCTCCAACAGGTGGGAGAGGATGGCCCTGGCCAGGGCTGAACCCTCCTGAGGGTCGGTGCCTGCCCCCAGCTCGTCCAGCAGCACCAGCGACCTCTCGTCGGCCTTGCCCAGGATGTCCACTATTCTGGTCACGTGGGAGGAGAAGGTGGAGAGGCTCTGCTCGATGCTCTGCTCGTCCCCGATGTCGGCGTATACCGCCCGGAAGATCCCCACTGCCGAGCCCTCGTCGGCCGGTATCTGTAGCCCGCACTGTGCCATCAGACACAGCAGCCCCACCGTCTTGAGGGCAACGGTCTTGCCGCCCGTGTTAGGGCCGGTGATCACCAGGACGTCGAAATCGCCCCCTAGCTCCACGCTTATCGGCACGACATGGCCGCTCAGAAGCGGGTGGCGGGCGTTCACCAGCCGGATGCATGGAAGTGATGAGTGATGAGTGATGGAGGACAGATCCAGCAGCAGGGGCGTGGACGCCCGCATCGCTTCGGCAAGCTTGGCCTTGGCCAGGTAGAGGTCCACCTCCGCCACGGCCTCCAGGGTGCGTCCCAGCCCCTCGGCCTCGCGGCCGACCAGCCCTGCCAGTGTGCGGAGGATCCGCTCAACCTCCCGCTCCTCGTCGATCTGAAGCTGCCGCCAGCGGTTGGCCAGATCTACCACCACCAGCGGCTCCATGAACACCGTCGCGCCGCTGGCCGACTGGTCGTGGACGATCCCCTTCATCTGTCCCTTGAACTCGGCCTTCACCGGCACCACGTAGCGGCCGTTCCGCTGCGTGACTATCGGCTCCTGGAGCACCGTCCGGTAGGCGGACGAGGATGTGATCTCCTGCAGCTTCGCCATCAGCCGTTCGTGGGCGCGCCGCAGCTCTATTCGGATCTGGGCAAGCTCTGGGCTGGCGGAGTCTGCCACCTCGCCAGCGTCGGTGACGGTTCGGCGGATCTCACGTTCCAGGTCGTCGTGGGCGCCGATCGGCAGGGTGACCTCCTCCAGGGTGGGCAACTGGTCTCCCAGCTTGGCAATGGTGCCCCGAACCTGCCGGCTGGCTCCAATGGTGGAGGCCACCAGCAGCAGCTCGTCCGGAGTGAGCAGGGCGCCGATGGAGGCCCGCTGCAGGTGGGCGCGGATGTCCCTGGCCCCACCGACGCTGAAGTTCGGCTTCAGGTCCAGGAGTCGGCGCGCCTCAGCCGTGGCCGATTGGCGTCGCAGTACCTCCACCATCTCGGTGGCCGGACGCAGCGCCAGCGCCCTCTCGTTGCTGACGGAGAAGGCCGTCTGGCCCGCCAGCCTGTCCAACACCTTGTTCAGTTCCAGAGTCTGCAGGTAGTGCTCTTCCATGACCTCAACCGTGCCACTCGCACGAATGGCTTCTCTCGACTGAGAGAAGCCACAAGTTCTCATCGTCCTCGTATTGATTCTACCCTATAGGCAGGTCCCAGGCCAAACGGGCGACAGCAGCTATAGCGAGGATGGCACGGTGCGCTACAATGTCCCAACACTGACTGAGTTCCGCCAATGATTTCCAGTAGGGAGGCGTAGCTTGAGCGAGCTACAGGGTTGGATAGAAGCCCTTGGTCGGATAGGGGCAACGGGGGAAGGTGGGGTATTCAGGGCCTCGTACACCCCGGAGGAGCTTGAAGCCCAGCGGTTGATCGGGATATGGATGGAGGAAGCTGGTCTGAGAGTCTCGCGCGATGCGGCGGGGAATCTCTGGGGTCGTGCGGACGGCACCCTTCCAGATGCTGCTCCCATCGTCGTTGGGTCCCATATCGATTCCGTCAAGAACGGCGGTAAATACGATGGCCTCTTCGGGGTGCTGGGGGGGCTCATGGCTGTGCGGGAGACGCTGAAGCGCCATGGCCAGCCCAGGCTACCGATGGAGGTGGTCGCCTTCACCGGAGAGGAGGGTAGTCGGTTCCCCATAGGACTGATGGGCAGCAAGATGGTGACAGGCACACTTGAGCGTCGGATCCTGGACCAGGTGGTGGACGAACGTGGCGAGTCCGTTGCGGAGGCCATGCGAGGGGTGGGGCTCGATCCGGACAGGATCGGAGATGCCCGTCGAAGGGATATCGAGGCTTACCTCGAGATGCACATAGAGCAGGGGCCGTTCCTGGAGGACGCCGGCATCCCCCTGGGGGTCGTCGAGGCGATCGTGGGCGTTCAGCGGGTCGATGTCACGGTGCAGGGGCGAGCCGATCACGCCGGAACCACCCCCATGCGGTTGCGCAAGGATGCGCTGCTCGGGGCCGCGCGGATGATCAGTCGCTTGCCGGAGCTGGCCATGGCCTCGGGTAGCGGGGTCATGACCGTCGGCCGCATCGCCGCCTATCCGGGTTCCGCCAACGTGGTACCGGAGAGGGTGGAGTTCACCATGGACATCCGCCACTCCAACGAGGATGTCAAACAGCAGGTGGTGCGCCGGGCCAGGGAGATGTGCGAGGAGGTGGGGGCCGAACTGGGCCTGGGGGTGACATGGAAGCCGCCGGTGGATGGCCACACACCGGTAGTGTTGCCGGTGCGGCTCAGGGATCTGCTGCGGGATTGCTGTCGGCAGGAGGGGATTGGCTACATGGACATGCCGAGCGGTGCCGGCCATGATGCCCAGATTATGGCTGGGATCTGCCCAACGGGGATGCTCTTCATCCCCTGCAAGGGAGGACGCAGCCACACTCCGGAGGAGCTGGCCACGCCGGAGGCCATGGATGCAGGAGTCCGCGTACTTTCCCGCTGCCTGCTCCGGCTGGCCTACGAAGCATCCTGATATCGGTCCTATAGAGGAGGATTGGGTATGCATACCCAATCCTCCCCCGGCCCTGATGCAGCCATCCCCCTGAGGACCGAGCATCCTTGGGACGCCATGGCCCCATTGTTGCTGCGGATGGAAGAGGACACCCTGGTGGAGTAGAGGCAGGGTGATGGGTGAAGAGCGGCGTCTCGTGAGGCGGCTCGGCCTCGGCCAGACGGTTGCCATTGCCCTGGGGGCGATGATTGGCGCAGGCGTCTACGTTTCCATGGCCGAGGCAGCGGGCACAACCGGTGGATCCTTGGTGCTGGCAGTGCTCCTTGGCGCTGCGGTCGCCACGCTGAATGGCCTCAGTTCAGCGGAACTGGGCGCCTACGATCCACGGGCGGGTGGGGCCTACCAGTTCGGCCGGAGCCTGCTGGCACCGGTAGTCGGGTTCGCCGCTGGCTGGCTCTTTCTGCTGGCGGCCCTCGCCGCCGCGGCGACCTACGCCCTGACCTTCGGGGCGTACCTCCAGCCTCTCCTCCCTGATGTCCCAGTCCGAGTCATCGGCCTCGTCCTGGTTCTGGGGGCTGTGGTCGTCAACATGGTAGGTGTCCGGGTGTCCGCTCGAGCCAATGGGGTTCTGGTGGTGGCCAACCTGGCGATCCTGGCAGCTTTCATTGTCCTGGCCCTGCCGGCCTTCGACGCGAACCGCCTTCAACCCTTTCTCCTCGGCGATATCGGCGGGCTTCTCCAGGCGAGCGCGCTGATGTTCTTCGCCTTCACCGGCTACGCCAGGCCGGTGACCATCGCCGAGGAGGTGCTGGAGCCGCGCAGGACTCTCCCACGTGCGGTGCCAACGGCCATAGCCGTCACGGCAGTGCTGTACCTAGGCGTGGCCTTTGTAGCCCTGGGCGCAATGGGGCCAGAGGGATTCGGGGAAGCCAGTGCCCCGCTACGTGCGGTCATGGTTGCCGTTGGAAGTCCGATCGGACCCCTGCTGCTTTCGCTGGGTGCGCTGTTGGCCACCTCCGCGGTGCTCCTGACGGAGATCTGGGGCCTGTCCCGCCTGGTCTTTGCTATGTCCCGCAACGGCGACCTCCCTGCTTGGCTGAGCTGCCTCTCGGAACGCGAACGCATCCCGCGCAATGCTGCCCTCTCCATCGGGGTGCTTCTCCTGGTTCTGATGATCGCGTTGGATCTGCGGCCGCTGCTGGAGGCCAGCAGCCTTGCCCTGCTCGTCTACTATGGGATCATGAGTGCCTCCGCGCTCCGGTTGCCGCCGGAACACCGGTTGTATCCGGCCCTGGTGCCGGCGGCCGGTATCGTTGCCTCCGCTCTGGTGGCGTTGTCCCTGCCCTGGCAGACGCTGCTGGTTGTCTCCGGAGTCCTGATCGTCGGTCTGGGATTCTATGCCCTTCGCAGGCAACGGGGGCGGGAGTAATCGCATGCAAGGCACTGCCGAAGTGGCGAGAGGCGGACCGAGTCAGGCGGAGATGGGTGGTGGGAATGGCTGGGGACATCAGTAGGAAGGTGCGGATCGGCTTGACGGGAGTGCAGGCTGTGACGCTTGGGGCGCCAGCGGGCGGAGCATAGCGCTCCGCCCGCTCTCGATCCTCAGCTACCTTGAGCGACAGCGGCTTCCCGCTGGTAGTAGCCCAGCTTGACCGAAAGGAGCACGGCGGCGATGGACACGACTCCGAAGAGGTCGGTGATGAGCTGGGGGTCGATCAGTCCAAAGGCTGCCACGACAAGTACCAGCCTCTGGGGCCAGCGGAGAGATTTCCAGAACCAGCCCTGGAAACCTCCGGCCAGGCAGACGGTGCCTACGCAGGCCGTTACGACCGCCTGCAGGACTTTCTCCCAGGAGGCCATCATCAAGAGGGGGGTGCCGTACACGAACATGTAGGGCACGATGAAGCCGGCAAAGCCGATCTTGACCGCTGTTAACCCCACCTTCCACATGTTCGCCTTGGCGATGGCGGCGCCGGCAAAGGCGGCAAGCGCCACGGGCGGAGTTATGGCCGAGATGCAGGCAAAGTAGAAGACGAAGAGATGGGCGGCTAGAGGTGGTACCCCCAGCTTGACCAGGGCGGGGGCGGCGGTGGTTGCCACGATGACGTAGGCCGGTGTGGTTGGCACCCCCATGCCCAGCAGCATGCTGACGATCATGGTCAGGAAGAGGGCCACGGCGAGATTCCCACCGGAGAGCGCGACGAGGGCTGTAACGAACTTGACCCCCAGCCCCGTTAGCCCCATGACGCCGATCACGATACCTGCGGTGGCGCAGGTGGAGGCCACCTCGATCATGCCGGTTGAGCTGTTGTTCAGCGCGTCCAGTATCTTGGATATGCCCATCCTGGATGCACGCTTGACGGAGCTGATGATGAGGATCGACACGATGGAGATGAGCGCCGCGCGAATGGGCGATACCTGCTCGATCACCAGGTAGTAGATTAGCACCACCAGGGGCAACAATAGGTAGCCCTGCGACTTGGTGACGGCCCAGAAATCAGGCAACTGGTTTCGTGGGATGCCCCGGAGATTGTACTTGACCGCCTCGAAGTCGATCATCCAGAAGAGCGCGAAGTAGTACAGAAGAGCGGGAATCGCCGCAGCGACGATGATATCGACGTACGGAACGCCCACCATTTCCGCCATGATGAAGGCCCCAGCGCCCATGATAGGGGGCATGATCTGGCCGCCGGTGGAAGCCACGGCTTCTACGGCCGCAGCGAAGTGGGGGCGATAGCCAATGCTCTTCATCAAAGGGATGGTGAAGGCTCCCGTGGTTACCACATTGGCCACTGCCGAGCCGGAGATGCTTCCGAAGAGCGCGCTGGCGAAGATGGCTACCTTGGCTGGGCCGCCCCTCGTGCTCCCCGCGATCGCCTGTGCCAGGTCGGTGAAGACCTGACCTGCTCCCGAGACTTGCAGGAAGGCGCCAAAGGCGATGAACAGGAACACGTAGGTGGCCGAGACGCCGAGGGGGATGGTGTATATCCCCTCCGTGCCGAATATGAAGCTGACGATTCGTTGGTAGGAGTAACCGGAATGGCGCAATAAGCCAGGGAGGTTGCTCCCCCACAGCCCATAGGCCATGAATACAAGTGCAATGATGGGGAGGACAAGCCCGGTGGCTCGTCGGGTGAGTTCGAGCAGCAGCAGCACCGTCAGGGTGGCGACCACTACATCCATCTGGGTCGGCACGACGCCGGTACGATTGATCAGGCCGTCGAAATCGCTCATTATGTAGGCCACGACGGCGAAGCTGAGGAGTGCGAGGATCACGTCTATCGGCGAGAACCGGTCGCGAGGGGACTTCTTGTTGAAGCCCATCAGGAGAAAGCCTATCGCCATGATGAAGGCCAGGTGGATGGCTCTCAAGATCAGCGGGTCTGTTGGCGCGGCGGTCAGGACGATCAACTGCCACACCGACATAGCGATAGCTATCGACCGAACGATGTACCAGTAGGGTTTTGACAGGGGCCGGAGTCGCGCCGTCTCGGTCACGACCTCCGGGATGCCAGCTGCTTTGTCCAAGAGAGTTCTCCGATGCGTCGTTGAAGCAGTATTTCGACCCGGGGAGTCTGGCAGCCGCTCCCCAACGTTGGGGAGCGGCTGCTTGGCAACCAGCTATTGAACGGGCTTTGCCAGAGGGGACATCGGAATGCCCTTCTCGACGAAGTAGCGATAGGCGCCGGGGTGCATCGGCAACGTCACGGTCTTGACGTTTGCCTCGGTGGTGTCGGCCATGGCCTTGTGCACGCTGACTAGCATTTCCTTGTTCTCAAAGACTGCCTTAACGAACTCGTAGACGAAGTCCTCGGGCATGTCCTTGTGGCAGAAGAAGGCTACCCAATCGGCCACGGAGTCGACCGGCTGCGTCTGTCCCTTGTAGGTGTTGGCCGCGATCTGGCCCGCAGCCTGGGAAGGGTACTTCTCTACGATCTTCTTGACGTCGTCCGGTGTGAAGCCGAACACGACGGTGTCCTGGGTGGATGCTATTTCGGCGGCGGAGGGGTGAGGAACGCCCGCGCTCGTGGACACGGCGTCCACAAGTCCGTCCTTCAGCAGGCCGGTCGTGTCGGCGTAGCTGGCGGCGGACACCTTGCTGAGCTTGATGCCCAGCAATTCGGTGAACTGCTTAAGGTAGAGGTCGGAGGTGCCTCCGGCCGGACCGCCGCTGGCGGTCTTGCCGTTTAGGTCCCTGTAGGACTTGATCCCGCTCTTGGCCAGTGCCCAGCCGTGCTGCCACTGAGGCAGGACGCCGAACAGACTGCGAATGTCGGTGTGCTTGCTCTTGGCCCACCCAGTGCCGTTCCAGGCATCATAGGCCGAGCCCTGGGCGATGTTGGCGAACTGGATCTGCTTGGACTGGATCAGTTGAGGGTTCTGGATAGATCCGCCTGTGACCTCGGGTGCGGCCTGCACGCCCATCTTCTCGAAGACCTTGGCCAGGGCGCCACCGGCGATGTAGTTGGTGCCACCCATTGAGGCTGTGCCGACGGATACGGCCTTGGGCCATAGGCTCTTGTCGCTCTTAAGGGGCGGAAGCGATACCTTGGTGGCGGCAGTCGGGGCAGCCGCCGCGGGCGTAGCCGCAGTGGCGGGGGCCTTTGTAGCGGCTGGTGCAGCGGGGGCCGTGGCGGCGGCCGGTGCCGCGGGCTTGGTTGGCTCTGCCGCCTTCGGAGCGGTGGTTGGCGTTGGAGCAGGGGCACCGCCACAGGCGGCCACGACCAGGGTTAGAGCCAGGGAAAGCGCAACTATCAACCAAGTTCGGGAACCCATTGACCTCATGTGTATCCTCTTCTCACGTTCAAGAATTGGCATCTACTGCAGTAGCTTCACAGGCCAGGATGGGATAGCCACAACATTCTCGGCTGCTGCTCACCTCCTGCTAAATAGTGGGTGACGCTGTAAGACGCCGCGTGGTGAAGATACTTGGCCCGCCCTGAGTGTGGGGGTCAGGGCCCGTCTGTGAAAAGGGAACCAGGGGACACGCAGATGCGCCTTGCACCCATGCCGCCCTGTACGGGCACCAATGGTGATGGGGCGCCACAGCGTCGATTGCACGACGGACACTATTCTATTTGCCCAGGCTATACCTCGTCAACACGGCGATCTGACTATCTGACTCAAGGCTGCGCGGCGAGTCCGAACCGCGATTGACAGGCTGCCGAGGTAGGGGCTAGCATCCAAATTGCACAGCGCCCATCTAGCGGCGCTGTCGCCGTGGACCATTTCTGCCAGGGGGAGCACCCGCATGCCGCCTATGACAGACCCACTGGAGAGGATCGCTGCCCTGGGCCCCGTTGAACCCTACAGGGTCAAGATGGTCGAACCGATCAAGCAGACCAGTCCCGACGAGAGGGAGCGACTGCTCGTGGAGGCCGGATACAACCTCTTCCGCATCCCGGCCGAGGCCGTCCTCGTGGACCTGCTCACGGACTCGGGCACGGGCGCTATGAGCCACTACCAGTGGTCGGCCCTGATGCAGGGCGACGAGAGCTACGCCGGCGCCCGCAGCTTCTTCCGCTTTAGAGATACAGTGCGCGAAGTCTTCGGGCTGCCCGAGGTCATTCCTACCCACCAGGGACGCGCGGCCGAGCACCTGCTGTTCGCGGAGTTGCTGAAGCCCGGCCAGAGGGTGCTTTCCAACACCTTCTTCGACACCACACGAGCGAACGTGGAGGTGGCCGGCGCTTTCGCCGATGACCTGCCCGCGGTCGAGGCGAGGGATCTGGGTAGCCAGGCCCCCTTCAAGGGAGACGTCGACTTGCTGCGGTTGGAGGCTGCCCTGAAGGATGCTTCGGCCGGCGAGATCGTCGGCGTCGTCATGACGGTGACCAACAACGCCGGTGGGGGTCAGCCGGTCTCCCTGGCCAACCTCCGGGCGGCGAGCGCCCTCTGCCGGAGGTATGGGGTGCTGCTCATCCTCGACGCGAGCCGGATCGCGGAGAACGCCTTCTTCATCAAGGAGCGAGAGGAGGGATGCGCCGATCGGTCGGTGGCCGAGATCGTTCGGGCCATGGGTGAGTGCGCCGACGTGCTCACCATGAGCGCCAAGAAGGATGGCCTCGTGAACATCGGAGGGGTGTTGGCGCTTCGGGACACCGACCTGGCGGAGCGAATCCGTCGGCGCATGGTGGTGACCGAGGGCTTCCCCACCTACGGCGGACTTGCGGGCCGGGATATGGAGGCCATCGCCGTGGGTCTCAAGGAGGTGCTGGACGAGCAGTATCTGGCCCACCGGATCGGTCAGACACGCTTCCTGGCGGGATTGCTCCGCGACCTGGGGGTTCCAATCATCGAGCCGCCGGGCGGCCACGGGGTGTTCGTCAATGCCAGGGTCTTCCTGCCCCACATCCCGGTGGAGCAGTTCCCGGGTCAGGCGCTGGCGATCACTCTCTATTCAGAGGGCGGGATCCGCGGCTGCGAGATAGGCTCGGTGATGTTCGGACTCGGCTCCGGCCATCCGGAGTTGGTCCGCCTGGCGATCCCCCGCCGCACCTACTCCAACGCCCAATTGGGATGGGTGGCCACCACCTTCGCGGCGCTGCGGGACAAGAAGTCGTCGATTCGAGGTGTGAGGATCGTCGAGGAGCCTCCGGTGCTCCGACACTTCACCGCCCGCTTCGAGTTGGTGTAGAGAGACCTGGGGTGCGACGGCTACCGCCGCACCCCAGACTTAGAACCTCAGGCGCCCGCGGCTATTCAGCTTGCTCCGTACGACCGTCCCCAGGATCAGGGCGAGCATTACCCCCGCCACGCCCGCCCCTGGGCCGAGCCAGGGCTTCCAGATCGGGTCCCGCACGTCCACGATCAGACCGTCCAGGGCGAACGGGCCCTCCGTCGTCACTTGCAGGTGGTGGGGGCCGTTTGCGAGGCCGCTGGCGATCGGGATCTGCTGCTGCCAGCCCTCCGTGGGGGCCAGGGGGTCCAGCACGGCCCTGCCCGAGCTATCCCGAGGCAGGAGGTTGGCCTTCTCCGCCGAGCTGTCTAACTCGACATAAGCCTTGCCCAGGGTTGGTCCAGTGGGGACGACCAGGGTCAGGTCGGTTCCGTGGAAGGTGAAGTCGGCCGAGGCCGCACCCTGTTCGGCAACCCTCATCTGGCCAAGCGAGGCCCGGGGTTCGGCCACCGTGCTCCACCCGCCCTGGTAGTTCAGCGCCCAGTGGTCCTCCTGGGAGTAGCCACGGAAAACGGTGGGGGTTCCGGTCCCCCAGCCCTTCACTGCCTCGTAGACCGGTAGGGGGGTGAGGTCCGACTCCGCCATCCGGAAGTAGTAGAAGGGCTGATCCTTCTCGCGGTCGTCGGCTCGTTTGAAGAACCAGAGGTTCATCACCCCCATCCAGGGCCACTCCTCCGAGGCCCTCTGGAGGCCCCGCACGGTGTAGCGGGCCTGGAGATCCTCGCTCACACGGCCGAAGACCGGCTCGGCCACCACCGACTCCGGTTGGCTGTTCCAGCCCATCTCCGAGGCCCAGATCGGCTTGGAGGCATCGCCGTTGCGCACCATGATCTCCCGTATCAGCATCGGTCGGGAGAAGTTGACGTCCTGGAGGGCCAGGCGGCGGTCATCCGGGCCGGAGCGCAGTCCGTAGGCCATCACCGACATGATGTCGAAGTAGTCCTTGGCGCCGGCGTCGTACATCTGCTGCAGGTATAGCTGCTCGTTCAGCGCCTGCCAGCTTTCCTCGATGGTCGGGGCGAGAGCCGCGCTCACTATCACGGCGTCCGGGTCGGCCTCCTTGGCTCGCTGGTAGCCGATCTTTAGCAGGCGGACGTACTCCCCTGCATCCACCGGTTTGCTGCCCCACTCGATGGCCAGGTTGGGTTCGTTCCACAATTGATAGTACTTCACCCTGCCCTTGTATCGGCTGACCACCGCGTGGACGAAATCCCCGTAGTCCTCGAACCTGGCCGGGGGGGTGTGAGGCCAGGGGTTGTCGGGGTGGGCCCACCTGGGGGGGAGGTCCAGCCGAACGATCAGCCGCAGGCCGTATTCGCTGGCCAGGTCGACGATGTTGTCGTACTTGTCCCACGTACTCTGGCCCCACTTCTCGTCCCAATACTGCCCCTTTGATGGTTTCTCGATGTCCTCCCACGGGAACTGTTGGCGGACCCATCCCATGCCGGCGGCCTTGATCATCTCCAGGGTCTGCCGGCGTTTGGAGATTTCCGCCTCCTGCTCCAGGAAGGTGTTTACCCCCAACGGGTTCATGCCACTGTGGCGGAGAGGGATCATGTCATCCGTCTCCACCCGTCGAGGGTTGATGCTGGATGCCAGGGCGACGATCTGGTGGCGGCGCTCATCCCCCAGCAGGGCCAGGGCCTTCTCCCGTAGGTCAGCAGGGCCGGCGGCCAGCAAGGCGGCAGTGGCGCCGGCCAGCACCAGCAGGACGATGGGCCAGGATAGCCACCAGGGGCGCGTTTTTCGGTTGCGGGTGAACATCTACAGCACCGGTGCTATGTCTATCTCGTAGTCGGTCATCTCGGCGGCGGGGCTGGCGTTCTCGATGAAGTTGACGACGTTGGAGAGCACTTCGTTTGCGTGCCGGGTGTCGTTGGTGACCACTGCGATGCCCAGCACCGCTCGCTGCCACAAGTCCTGGTCCTCTACCTCGGCCGCCGAGACGTTGAACTGGTTGTGAACCCGCGCGATGATCGACTTGACCACGTGTCGCTTCTCCTTGAGGGAGTGGGCGTCCGGTAGATGGAGGATGACTCGGCATGCTCCTACTATCATCCTGAGACTCCTGTTCTGACTCGTGGCGCTAGGATTCGGGGTTACGTGACAGAGGTTTCATCCTTGTGTGCCCCCGTGTCACGGGCAAGGCCAGCATACACCCCCAGCAACCGGGGAGCCACTCGATTCCAGTCGTACCTTTCCTCCACGATCTGCCGGCCTGCCAGGGCCAGCCTCGTCCGGAGGGCCGGGTCTTCAAGCAGTTGGAGTACCGACGTGGCAAAGGAGTCGGCGCCAGCGGCCAGAAGGCATTCCCGACCGTCCGCCAGCTCTATGCCCTCTGCCCCCATTGGTGTGGAGACCACCGGCAGACCCATGGCCATGGACTCCAGGATCTTCAGCCTGGCTCCCCCAGCCATGCGGATCGGCACTACGAATAGCGTGCTTTCTGAGAAGTAAGGCCGCACATCCTCCACCGCTCCGATAACCTGGAGGTTGGGGTGTTTCTCGGCGAGCCGCTTCACGATAGCGGAGGGGGAGCGACCGACGATCCGAACCCGGACATCGGGCCTCAGGGCTAGGATCAATGGCAGGACATCCGTGGCGAACCATGCCACCGCGTCGACGTTGGGCCGGTAGTCCATGGTGCCTGTGAAGAGTAGGGAGGCCGGTTGTGGGGTTGCCATGGGATCCCGTTGGTAGTACTGGACGTCCACGCAGTTCGGCACCACATGGATAGATACCCCCGTGCGTAGATCCCGCAGCGCCCTGGCATCGGCCTCGGAGACGACTAGGACAGCATCGGATGCCTGACAGGCTCGGGCCTCGTAGCGCCTGAGCTTCTGCGATTGCACCAGGGAGTAGGCGGCTCTTGGCCAGCCGGAGAGGCGGTGACTGTCAACGGCTGCCGCGCGAGTTTGCAGCAAGTGCTCCACGTTGTGGTCGTCGAACAGGATGGATGCCTGGGGCGCCAGCGCCCGGATAATGGGGATGTACCGGGACATCTCTAGCCCCTCTACCTGTACCACATCGTACCGTTCAATCTGTAGAAGGGAGGTAAGCGCGGCGGCGAAACCTTGCGAGGCTAGCCTGTGTGCCAGATCCGGTTCCACGGATGTGATGAGGCTGCGGAGCCTGGACCAGCGGCTGCGGCAGGGGGCCGGCACGGTCTCCACCCGTCGGCAGAGGCTCAGCAGGCCATTTGCTGCCACGTCAACAGGCGGGAGGGGACAGGCCCCTTCCCTACGAGGCGCTGATCCCATGTCCTCCTCCGGCCTCACAAAGGACAACAGATCTACATCGTGGGTGCCGGCTGCCGCCTGCACAAGGTGGTAGTTTCGTATCTGAGTGCCCTGCCTGGGGGGGTACGGTAGTTGGGGGGTGAGAAATAGGATCCTCATCGGGGCCCTTCAACGGCCTGCCGGTAGACCTGCATGGTCTCTCGGGCGGTCCTGTCCCATGAGAAGGTGGATGCACGCTGGAGTCCCAGCCTTCCGAGCTTCCCGCGCATCTCCTCGTCCGAGAGCAGCTTCCCGAGGGCGTCAGCCAGGCCATCGACGTCCTCGGGGTCCACCAGCAGTCCGGCGTCCGAGACGATCTCTGGGAGGGACGAGACGTTGGAGACGACCACAGGCGTGCCGCAGGCCATCGCCTCGAGGGCCGGCAGGCCGAAGCCTTCGTAGAGCGAGGGCATCACCAGGCAGGTGGCGCAGCCGTAGTAGTCCGCCAGTTCGTGGGAGGGTACAGCCCCCACCATCTGCACCTGCTCTTCGGTGAGGCGTAGCCTGTCCAGGGTCATATACACCCTTTCGTACAGCCACCCCTTCCCGCCGACCACCACCAGCGGTACATGATGCTCCCTCCAAAGAGTGGGTATTGCCTCTAGCAGGGTGGGGAGGTTCTTACGGGGCTCCAGCGTCCCGACGAACAGGATGAATCTCTCAGGGAGTCCCAACACGGCCCGTCGCTCCCTCTGCTCTTCCGGACTCAGGGGGCGGCACTCTGGTGCAGCGGCCGAGTGCACCACGGTGACCTTCTCTGGGGCCACCTCCAGCAACTCCAGGATGTCCTGCCGAGTGGACTCGGAGACCGCGATGACCCGGTCGGCGCTCTGGACCGCCCGCCCGACCTGGCCGTAATAGCGGGCACTCTCCGCGGTCAGGAGGTGCGGAAAACGCACGAAGGCCAGGTCGTGGATGGTTATGACCGATCGGCAGCGCCGTCGGAAGGGTGGGATGAAGTCCGGGCTGTGCAGAACGTCCGCGGGCACCCGAAGCAGCTCCATGGGGAGGGTGAACTGCTCGAACCGGTTGTGAGGCGGGGTGATAAGTCTCACCCTCCTGACCGCCTCCGGCCACGCTGCCTCGCCGTTGGCCCTCTGGCTCTCCAACACCAGAACCTCGCTTTCCGAGGACAACGAGGCAAGGGCGTTCACCAGCCTCATTGTGTACTGGCTGATGCCGCCCAGGGCGTAGGAGACGAGTCTGGCATCGATGGCTATACGCATGACGCTCCGCCTAGCTAACGGCTTTCGACTGGGTCAATCCTGTATCGTCCCGATTCGGATCGAAGGTAACCCATGTTGATCTCGGGATCGTGGGCGAAGACGAGAAGGATACCCTCTTCTACCGCCCAGCGCTGGACCCATTGCCTGGTCTCGATAGTCTGCACGGGGTCGAGGTCGTAAGCAGGCACCCAGGGCAGCCTCTCCAAGTGGACCGCATAGCAGGCTAGGTCGCCGACATAGAGGGCCCTTTTCCCCTCGGACTCGATCAATATGCTCTGGTGGTGGGGCGTGTGCCCAGGGGTGAGCAGGGTGCGGACGTGGGGGGTGATCTGCGAGTTGCCTTCGATCAACTCCAGCCGAGCCGATTCCTGGATTGGGAGCAGGTTATCGGGGCGGTAGCTGACCTTGGTCCGCTCGTTCGGGTGGGTGGCCGCTTCCCATTCCCCCCGTTGGGCGATGTATGTGGCGTTGGGGAAGGTGGGCACCGGACGGCTCTCTTCGAGTCGTGTGTTGCCGCCGTTGTGGTCGAAATGGAGGTGGGAGTTGACCACCAACGTCACCTTGCCCGGATCGATTCCCTGCTCCCGAAGTCGGTCTGGGAGCAGGCCGGTCTCCGTGATCCCCATTACCTTCATTGAGCGTTGCTGCATCTTGCCGCCGAAGCCGGTGTCTACCACGATGGTGTGCTCTCCATCGCGGATCAGCAGACTGTTGATGCGCATGGGAATCCGGTTCAGGTCGTCGGCGGGGAGCACCCGTTCCCACATCATCTTCGGCACCACGCCGAACATGCCCCCGCCATCGACCAGCGCCGTACCATCTGTCAGAAGCGCTATCTCTACCTGGCCTATTCGCACTTTTGTCTCCAGTCATGTGATTCAACACAGAATCCGGAGGGTCGGTGGAGTGGCACGTGGCCCCTCTTAGCCCTCCTGCGCCCTCTGTGCACTCCGCGGTTCTGGTTAGTGCCTTAACACTGGGTCGTTCGTCACGGGATTGGGTATCTCTTCAACTCCTCCGCTAGCTCGCTGGAAGGGAAGACCCGGGTTGCCTCTGCCAGCATCTGCTGTCGGTCGTAGAAGGGCCACAGGTGGGTGAGCAGCAGCCTATGTACGCCGGCCTGCTTCGCCAGCTCGGCTGCGAGGCGAGGCGTCAGGTGGATGGGTTTGTCCGGGTTGTAGTCCGCCTCCTCCAGGGTAGCCTCGCAAAGTGCCAGGTTGCAGCCCCTTGCCAACTCCACCAGCGGCTGGGACGGCCCCGTGTCCGAGGAATAGACCATCGAACCGCCTCCGCCCTCCACTTTGATGGCGAAGGTCGGGATCGGATGCTCGTTGCGAGCGAAGGAGAGCCACAGGTTGTCTATGCGGAGTCCTGCATCAGGGTCGTATTCCGCGACGTCGAAGGCCTCTTCGAACAGCTTCCGCGGCTCCACTCGGAGCGCCTCGGCTATCCTGGCAAAGCGGTCTGCCTCCCCCGGTGGGAGGTAGAGCGGTAGGCGAGGAGGGCGCTCCCCTTTGACGTAGGCCCGTGAGTAGAAGAGCGGGAAGATGTCCAGCAGGTGGTCGGCGTGGATGTGGCTGAAGACCAATGCCGTCAGGTTGTCCATCTCCCCCGCGTCCTGCAGCCTGCTAACCACCCCGTTGCCGCAGTCCATCAGTAGCCCTGTTCGCCCGTCTCGAACCATGTAGCCCGATGACGCCTGGCCCGGTCCAGGGTAGGCCGCTCCGGTCCCCAACACCACCAGATCCATTGGACCTCCTTGGGCTATCAGCAATCAGCTATCAGCAATCAGCAATCAGCGGTCAGCAGTCAGCAATCAGCTGATCTGGCTTGCTCTCTGGTTTGTGTGGAGATGAAAGCAGAATCGGTTCCCCGCGTCAACTCCGCTGGCACGGTCCACAGAAACAACCAGATCGAGCAAGAGTGCTCCTGTGGCGACCCCTTGAAGCTGCCGCTGACCGCTGAAAGCTGAAAGCTGATAGCTGAAAGCTGACAGCTAGTACGCGCCTTTGCCCTTGAGGACGACCCACACGGTCTTCCAGAGGATCTTGAGGTCCAGGATTGGGGAGTAGTTCTGTATGTAGTAGAGGTCGTACTCGGTATTCAGGTACATCGGGCGGTCGCTCCGGCCGTTCACCTGCCACCATCCGGTCATGCCCGGCATCACCGATAGCCTCTTGCGCTGCCAGCACTCATACCGATCCACTATCCACGGCTGCTCCGGCCGCGGACCCACCAGGCTCATCTCGCCCTTGAGCACGTTTATCATCTGGGGCAGTTCGTCCAGGCTGATGCGGCGCAGTATCCGGCCTACTCTGGTGACCCGGGGGTCATCCTTCACCTTGTAG
Source organism: Chloroflexi bacterium UBA6077 (assembly GCA_002436065.1). GTDB lineage: Bacteria > Chloroflexota > UBA6077 > UBA6077 > UBA6077 > UBA6077. Next base: position 14,446 of record DIXP01000112.1, on the reverse strand, counting down.
ACCCCGTTGCCGTAGACCCCCTGCTCCTCTAGCTTGGATACCATCCTGTCCGCGCCATCGCGCATCGTTCGGAACTTGTACATGAAGAATGGCTTGCCATTCTCCCCCACCCTCTCCTGGCGGAAGATGGCCGGGCCATGGGAGTCCAACCTGATGGCCAGGGCGATCAACAGCATCGCCGGGCTCAGCAGCACAAGCAGAATGGAGGAGGCCAGCAGGTCGAAAACGCGTTTGAAGGCGCGGTCGAAGCCCGTGATGACCGGGTCTCGCAGCCCAATTAGCGGTACGCCCCAGAAGTCCTCCACATGGGCGCGGACGGACACCATCTCGAAGAGGTCGGGTACCACTCGTACCCTCACGGGACAGGTCTGCAGGCCCAGCACTATCTCGGCTATCCTGTCGTGCTCCCTGCCCGGCAGGGCGACGATCACGTCGTCGATCGAGTAGTCGCAGATGATCTTCGAGAGGTTGTCGGTGGTGCCCAGCACAGGTCGCCCCTCGATCTCCGCGTTTTGCTGAGACTGATCGTCGTCGACGAACCCTGCCAGTACGAGTCCAGACCAGGGCTGCGTACGGATGACGTAGGCCAGTTCCTTGCCAACCTTGGTCAAGCCCACCAGCACTACCCGCCGGACGCTATATCCGCCCTCTACCATCGAACGGATCACATAGCGGGCTATCAGCCGGAAGTTGAGGAGCAGCGCCAGGTCGATGGCCAGGAAGTAAACAAAGGACATTCGCGAGCGGTACTCGAGGTTGAACATATAGAAGAACGAGGAGAGGACGACCATTCCCGCCATCACCGCGAACAGCACCGAGCGCCCCTCGTCGACGAAGGTCGAGAGCCGTTTCGGGTCATAGGCGCCAAATAGCCGAAGGAAGAAGGCCCACACCAGCGCGACGGCCACGAGGATCGGGAGATCGATGAAGCTCATGCCCGCGCTCTCTCGGCCAAAGGGGAATATATCTCGCGCGTACTCGGCGATTAAGAGCGCCAGTTCCGTTACAAGGACATCGGCCAGGAAGAGGAAGAGGATAAAGCGGCTACTGAATCCCTTCAAATAGAGACCCTCCTCTAAGAGGGTTATGGTACTAGATCAAGATAGAGCTGTCCAGTCCTCTTGACCATAGCTTCCTGAGAGTAGCGGCGCAGCAGCAACTGCTTTCCTTCGCACCCCATCGACTGGGCCAGCTCAGGATTTGTCAGCAGGCTGGCAACGGCTCGGGCGGTGGACTGGGGATCGCCGACGGGAGTCAACAATCCCGTTACGCCATCCTCCACGATGTCTCGCGTGCCCACCGCGGCTGTGGCCACCACCGGCTTCTCCAGCGCCATGGCGTCTAGCACCGTGTAGGGAAGCCCCTCCCAGATCGATGTGAGGACGAAGATGTCCATGCAAGCCATAACGTCCAGCACGTCCGTCCGGTAACCAAGAAGGTGCATCCGGTCGGCGATCCCTAGCTCCTGGGCCAGCCCTTCTACCTCGGCTCGCAGTTCACCGTCGCCGCACCAGACCACCTCGGTCCCTGGCACGAGTCGCACCAGCGCCTCCGCCATCCTGACGAAGTCCAGGGGGCTCTTCTGGGGCGTGAAACGGGCGACCGTGCCCACGAGGTGCCGGGCAGCGGGGGCGATGGAAGAGCGTAACGCCGCGATAGCCGCGGATCCGGACGTCTTCGGCAGCTGGATGCCGTTCTCGATAAGGGCCACTTTGTCTGGCCGGATGATTCGGTTGTCCACCGCCTCCGAGCACTCCGTGGGCGACAGGGCGATGAGCCGTGTTGTTGCCGACCCGGCCAGTCGCTCAAGGTTCAGGTAGAAGCTCCGCCTAGGACCACGTTGTTGATTCAGGAAGTAGAAGCCGTGTGGGGTATGGATCACGGCCGGCACATGGGCTACCTTGGCGGCGAGCCGCCCGAGGAAGCCAGCCTTGGAGCTGTGCGTGTGGACCAGGTCGTACCGTCCCTGTGCCATGAGGGCGGCAAGCTGCAGGAAACAGGCCGGGTCGGAGACGGGGGAGATCTCTCGCCGCATGGGGATGTAGTGGTGCCTGATGCCCGCTTGCTGTACCTCGTCGGTGAAGGTGACATCGTCGAACGCCTCGGAGCGGACCGCTGGGGCGGCGACCTCTACATCGAACTGAGCGCGATCGAGGCCCCGGATCAGCGCCAGGAGGTGTCGCTTGGTGCCGCCGATAGTGGCTTCCATCACTTCCAGGACCCTGATGGGTCTGGACCTGATGATTGTACTCATACTGAACCAACCTGCCGGAGAGAATCAGGATTGGGATGCGTCCTGTCCTGTCCCCTCTCCCGCGGGGAGAGGGAGACCAAGTTCACAGCAAGCCTCGCAGCCACTCGAACTCTCTGCGGAGGCCCTCCTCGATTGAGGTGGTGGGCCTGAAGCCCAGGGCGTCTTTTGCCCGCGAGGTGTCGGCGTGGGTGTCGCGGACATCACCCTTCTGGTTCTCGATGTGCACTCTCCTGGCCTCCAGTCCGGAGACTGATTGCAGCACATCCAGGACATGGTTGACTGAGACGCGGCTTCCCCCTCCCACGTTGAACACCCGTCCGGAGACTTCCGACTCCATGCAGGCCAGGTTGGCTGCAACCGCGTCGCTGATGAAGGTGAAGTCGCGCGTCTGGTTTCCGTCCCCGTAGATGGTGATCTCATCCCCGGAAAGGATGGATCGGATGAACTTGTGGAAGCCCATGTCGGGTCTCTGGCGAGGGCCGTACACCGTGAAATAGCGCAGCGACACCGTGGGGACGCCGTGGTTGACCCAGTATAGGTGGCAGAGATGCTCTGCTGCGAGCTTGGTCACGCCGTAGGGCGAGACCGGCTGGGGACGGGTATCCTCGGTGACGGGAAGCGTTTCGACGTCGCCATAGATCGACGAGGAGGAGGCGTACACCAGCCGCTTGAGCGGAACCCCCTTGGCCGCTTCCAGCAGCCTCTGGGTGGCCAGGACGTTGTTGTCGGTGTATACGCGGAAGCTCTGGCCCCAACTGGCGCGAACACCCGCCTGGGCGGCCTGGTGGAACAGGTAGTCCGCTCCATCCAGCAATTGTCTGAGATCGTACTCCAGCAGGTTGGCCTCGATCAGGGTGAAGCCGGGCGATTGGAGGAGTCCCCTCAAGTTGTCCTGCTTGAAGGTTCGGGGGTAGTAGTCCGTGAAGCAGTCTATGCCGACCACCTGGTGGCCCCGAGCTATCAGAGCCTCGGATAGGTGGGATCCGATGAAACCGGCGCAGCCGGTCACCACGCTCCGCAACGGCGTTTCCTCCAGTACTTCAGGTTGGCCTCAGGTTGTTCGTGATGGGCTTCTACGATCGGAATGGTGAGGTCCAGGTACGGGCGGCACGTTGCAGAGTTCGCGGTACAGCCCTTCGATGCAGTCTACCATCTTATCCTCTGTGAACCGGTTCTTCAACCTGAGAAGTCCGGCGGCGCCCATCCTCCTGGCCCTGTTTGGGTCGTTCAGCAGGCTGTACAGTGCATCGGCGAGTGCCTCGGGGTCGCGTGGGGGCACGAGAAGGCCGCTCACCCCCTCCTCCACCACCTCCGGAATCGCGCTGACGGCGGTGGCCACGATCGGTCGTGCCGCGGCCATCGCCTCCAGGAAAACCAGGCCGAAGCCCTCCCAGAGGGAGGCCATGGCGAAGAGGTCGATGGCCTGCATAACCGCCGGCACGTCGTCGCGGACGCCGGTGAAGATGACGCTGCCCTCCAGCCCGAGGGAGTGGTGCTGCCGCAGCAGTAGCTGCTTGTACTCGTCCCGTCCATCCTGGGAGTCGCCCACAATCAGCAGGCGGGCCTCCGGCAACCGTTGCTGGAGTATGTGCATCGCCTGGAGCAGGTACGTCAGCCCTTTCTGCTCCATCAGTCTCCCTACCGTTGCCACCAGTGGGATATCGGGGGCGATCCCCAGTTCGGTCCTCAGCCGCAGCCCCTCCCCGGGGGAGGCTGCGGAGTTGGTCGGGAGACCATAGTAGACGCGGGTGATGAGTCTTGGCTCCACCCGACCCACGGAGGCCACGTACTGACCTACGTAGTCAGACAACACAACCACCCGGTGGTTCAGTCGTGAGAGGAGTCCATGGATGGTCGCGGCGGCTGGGTTCCGAAGGGCGCGCTCGTCGTTGTGCTTGGAGGCGATACGCACCGGGGTTCGGGCCAACACCCCTGCCAACGTTCCATACGTGTCGGCCTTCAGGAGATGGGTGTGGACGACCTGGTAGTCTCCCTGGGCCAGGATACTTGCCAGTCGTAGGATCAATAGGGGCGACAGCGTGCCCCTGGCAGACAGGTCAAACAGTCGAGCGCCCGTCTTGGCGAACTGCTCCACCAACGATGGGTTCTTGAAAAATGCAACGTCGGCTTCGTGGCCGCGCTGTCTGAGTCCCTTGACCAAGGAGAGCAGGTGCTTCTGCGCTCCCCCCACGTCCAACGACGTGATGATGTGGAGGATGCGAAACGAGTGATGAGTGATGAGTGATGAGTGATGAGTGGGGCGTTCTCCCTCTCCCACCGCAGTGGGAGAGGGTCGGGGTGAGGGCTCGTTCGGGGGCGACCCATGTTTCCCCTCACCCTGACCCTCTCCCTCAGGGAGAGGGAAGCTGTTTGCCGCCTCCCCTCGCTCACTCACTGCGCAGTCCCCGCGATTGCTGCCTCGTAGGCGGAGAGCATCTTCTCTGCCTGTCGCTTCACTGTGAAGTGCTCAAGGAGTCGCTGGTAGCCGGCCTCGCCCATAGACCTCGCTCGGGGCGCGTCCGTCAACAGCTCCAGCAGCCTCTTAGCGAAGAGGTCCGTGTCCCTGGGGTCCACCACATAACCAGTGACCCCGTCCACCACCACCTCCGCTGGCCCACCGAAGCAGGTGGTGATCACCGGCTTACGCACGGCCATAGCCTCTATGTTGATCAGGTTGAACGGTTCCCGATATATCGACGGCGTTAGGCAAACGTGGCACAGGGCGTAGGCTGCTTTCAGGTCGTCGCCGGATAGCCAGGGGAGGAACACCGTCTTATGCTCCACGCTCAGCCGGTGGCCGAGCTGCAGGATGTAGGATATGTAGTCCTCGCTGCTCCCAAGCACAAGGAAGGTGAAGTCCAAGTCGGCCGGGAGCCGGCCCAACGCAGTGACTGCCTGGTCTATTCCCTTGGCGTGACTGACCCTCCCACCGAAGAGGACCACCCTTTTGCCCCCTAGAGCGTGGCGTTGGGCGAAGGTGGCGACATGCTCCTCGGCCACCTGCATCGACGCCGGGTCAATGCCGTTATGGATGACGCCCACTGAATTCGGATCGACTCCGTTCGCAATGAGGTCATCCCGTAAGGCGCTGCTCACGGCGTAGATCCGCGCGCCGGACAGTCGGATCGCCCGCTGCATCAACGCGTTACGGAAGGGAAAGTAACGGAACTGCTGGCAGCGCGCGCAGCGAAGGGCAGGGACCTTGATGGGCCTTGCGGGGTCCGCGCAGTCGAACTTGCCCGCGCAAAACAGCTGATGATCGTGGGCAGTGAGGATGACCGGCACGGAGGCGTCCCTCGCCTTCAGCAATGCCTGGAAGGAGATGTGGGTATGTATGTTCTGGGCATGGACGATGTCTGGGCGAAACTCGGCGATTTCCCCTGCTACCGCACCAACCGTCTGAGGATTGTACACCGCCATAATGCAACGCATCCTCGCCGGGTAGTTGGAGAAGATGCGCCGCACCTCGACACCGTGCACGGTATCGGAGACCGCTTTGTCTCTGCTATCCACGGTGGTGAGGACTCGCACAGAATGGCCCTGTCTGGCCAATTCTGAAGAGAGTCTCTCGGCGGCTATATCGGCTCCGCCTTTAGTGTAGGGTGAGTAGTCATCGGAGAGGACAAGTACCTTCATAGTGTTGGTGATGCGCTCCAATCCGCGTCGTTGCGGTGAATCGTCAAAGAAGGCTTATCTCGAAAGGTGCGGGAGTGCTATCTCGACATCTTTTCGCTATTATACCGCGGGCCTTCTCAACAGGGCCAAAGGAGGATTGATGGCTTCCTCGAGACTCTCATTCTGGCTTAGAAGCCTGCTGGCCGCACCTCGGCGGCTGCTCTCCAGGCGCTTTGCGCGTGAGGTGATGACCCTGCAGATGGGTAGCTTCGCCACCATGGGGCTCCAGTTCATCACCTCGATCATCATAGCCAATTTGCTGAATCCCGCTCCGTTCGGTGTCTACTATCAAGCTAGGGCTCTCCTGGACCTGGTGGCGATGCTGGCGAACCTGGCGGTAGGGCAAGCCTTGATCACCCGCCTCGCGGCCGCTTACACCAAGGGTGACAGGGATGAGTGTCTGCGGCTACTGGGATATTTCCTCAAGGTGGGGCTGGTGGTCAGTCTCGTCGAGGCAGGGGTAGGCCTTCTGGGCGGCAGCGTTCTCGGCGCGGTGGTGCTGAACGATCCGGACATCGGTGAGATGGCGCGCATCCTCTTCATTACGCCTCCCCTCCTGGTGGCCTACAACCTGGTCCTCCTTGCGCTCCAGAGCACTCGTCAGGTGAAGAGGCTGGCATTGCTGGAAAATGGGGCACTGATGCTGGGAAGCCTCCTCAATCTGGGGGTGGTGGCCGCTGGAGGCGGGGTCTCTGGGCTACTCTACACTGTGGCCTTCACTCCAATCCTCACTTCCGGCGCCGCTCTGCTGCTGTACCGATCCACGCTTCCCAGAATGGTTGGCCTGCCGACCCTTGGGCAGATTGTGCGCGCCGCGCCGGCTGTGGCTTTCGGCCGGTACTTCGCCTTCAGCGCTCTGGTGAGCCTGGACAAGAACTTCGCCAACCTGATATCTCTGGCGCCGCTTCTCCTTCTAGGCAACCTGTCTGGCGATGCCGAGGTAGCGTACTTCAAGGTGGCCTCCAACCTCACCCTCACGCTGTTGGCCGTGCCCATGGCTCCCATTTCCCGAAACCTGTACGCCAAGTTGGCGGAGGTGCGGTCTTGCCTGGGCGTGGCCTATGTCGGGAGGCCGTTGGTGCAGGTGACGATTGGTGGGATCGCGATGTCCTCCGTGATGGCGGCTGGACTGATGGTTATCGCTCCCTTCGTGCTCCAGTTGTACCGCCCAGAGTACGGACCGGCCCTCGGTGCGATGTACGGCCTCGGTCTCCGCTGCGCCACCCTGGGATTCGCCATCGGTCTGGGGCCGCTGTACCAGGTGTTGGGTGCGATGAAGCTCGCCATAGCCTCCAAGGTTGTGCCGGCCCTGGTCATGGTGGGGATGGGGTCGGTGCTGATCCCCTCCATGGGGGCGGCGGGCGCCGCTTGGACCGTCTCGGCCACCTACCTGGTGGGGGATGCCATCAGCGCCTGCCTCGTATGGTGGATGCTGCGGCGGGAGAAGCGGAGGGCAGCGCTGGTGTTGAGCGGAGGCCGAGGGTAGGGGAGTTCGGGAAATTCCCCCTCTGGAATCTACCGGCCCGGGCAGGGGATTGTAGATGAGCCGGCCGCAGCGTACGCCTCAAGGCACCGTCTGGCGACCCGGTCCCAGGTCCAGTTCTCCAGGACGTGCTGGCGGGCAGCCTTACCCATGTCTCGAGCCATGGCGGGGTGGTCGAGCAGTCGATAGAGCCGGTCTGCCAGGGTCTCCGCGTCGCCGGGAGGCACCACGTAGCCGGTAGTTCCCTCCACCACCGCCTCGGGCATTCCCCCTACGTCGGTGCAGATCGCGGGTGTCTCGCAGGCCATGGCTTCCAGCAGCGATATGCCCAGCAACTCCGGCTGCTTGTGGGCCACCCCATCCCAGGCCCGATAGACGCTGGGGAGCACCGCCACCGAGGCGGTGCTGTATGCGAGCACGATGTCCGCGTCTCCGGCGTTGGTGATGAAGCTGACCTGCTTACCCTCGGCCAGCGTCTGGAGGTGCTGGAAGTAGCGCTCGTGGTAGACCCTACCTATCACCTGAAGGGGGGTGTCGGGCTGCACGGCCTGTATCAGGAAGTCGATTCCTTTGTGCGGCATGATCCGCCCTACGTACACCACCGAGCGCTGCCTATCCACCTCCACCGGTTTGAAGCGCTCCGGATCGATGCCCGATCCAATCAGCGTCGTCCTTTCCGACAGGTTGGGGAAAAGCGTCGCCGAAAATCGGGACACGGGCAGGAAGCGGGTCAGCCTATCGCCAATGCGGAGTCGCCTGCTGTAGTTCTTGCCACCACCACCGTGATCCGTCGCGAAGGTCCCTTTCCTCAGCCAACCTCCGAACATCACGGCCATGTTGGTCATCAGGGTCTGGTACTGGTGACAGTGAACCACCTGGTGGCTGGGGAGATCCATGAGGAACCATGGAGAGAGGGGGTTCACCCGCTTCCCATCGACGTAGCGGATCACGGGGTATAGCTTGAGGGTGAGGTTTCCCTCGCGCCGGACCGACATCCTATCCGCGAAGGAAACCAGGGTAGTGGGGACATACCTGGCCAGGGCGCGGCTCAGTTCGGTGGGGTAGCGCTCTCCACCGCCGACCACAGCATGGTCGGCGAAGGGTATGGGGCTCAACTGGAGGACAGATGCCATGCTACCGATAGCTGCCCTCCATCCACTGAGGATCGAAGGCGTCCAAGCGCTTCTCTGGGTAGACGAAGGCCGAGTCCTTTCGGGCGACCACCGTTATGCTGGCGCCCCAGCACCTCGTTATGGGAGCCGTGAGCGTCTGAAGGAGGGGATTCGGAAGGTTGATGGATATGGACTCCATGACCTGGAAGCCAGCCCTCTCTATAGCGAAAGCGAAGGTAGATGGGGTGTAGGCGTTGATGTGCTCCGACGCCTCGTACCCGAGGGGGCGGCCCAGCAACCGCACCGGCCCTCGAACGAACCAGGGTGGGATGACCGGCACCTTGGTAACGAGCAGCCCCTCCGGCGCGAGTACGCGGTGCAGCCGGTTAAGCAGCAGGTGGGGTGCCACCAGGTGCTCCAGTAGGTTGGCGCACCAGACGGCCTCGAAGGACTCCGTCGGCAGGGGGAGCGCGTCCTCCACATTGCAGTCCATCACCTGGAGACCCGCTGACTGGGCGAAACGCCGGCTGCGCTCGTTGGCGTCTAACCCCAGAGAGCCCGGCCCGAAGTGCACCAGGTAGTGGCCGTAGCCGCAGCCCACGTCCAGCACCTTCTTGCCCCCGAGGCCGTGACTCTCCACGATCCGCAGGAAGGACCGTGGCACCGTGGCGAAGAACTTCCGGTAGATCCGTTCGTTCTCGGCCCTGTCGAAGCATCCTCCATCGATGATCTGCTGCTTTATCCTCGCTTGCTCCAAAGCCCTATCCCTTCAGACTTGCGGCGTAGTGGTCCAGCAGCTTGGTGGCCGTCACGTCCCAACTCATCAGCCGTGCCCTTTCCCGCCCTGCGGCCCCCATGCGGGTGGCTGTGTCGGGGTCTGAGAGCAGCTTCAGCATTGCCTGGGCGGTGGCCTCCGGCTGCCCTTGATGCACCAGCAGGCCGGTCTCGCCGTCCACGATTGCCTCCTCGGCTCCGCACCCATAGCTGCCTACCACGGGCTTCCCGCAGCAGTTGGCCTCCAGGTAAATCAGACCGAACCCCTCGAACTGGGTCCCGAGTGTGAGTGGAGTCAGCACGAAGAGCGCGCAGCTCCGGTAGAGGGCAATTAGCCGCTCGTCGGGGACCTGGCCGAGGAAATGGACACTGTTGGCCACTCCGGCATCACGGGCCGTCTCCAGTAGCTTCTGGTGGTAGCTGTCGTCGTGGATCATCCCAACGACGTAATACTCCAGGTCCGGCATCGCCCGCTTGGCCTGGATGAAGGCATCCAGGGAGACCGTGTATCCCTTTCGAGGCTTGATCGGGCCAACGGAGAGTATGTACCGGCCCTGGGGCGCGATGGATGGGTCCGTGGGAGCCTGGAACCTCTCGAAATCCACCCCCTCCGGGATCACGCCAGTGGCGACCCGCTTCACCCTCTCCTTCAGTCGCGACTCGGTGAAGCGGCTCACGCACAGCACCTGCCGGGCGCGATAGTAGGCGTACCGCAGCAGCAGGGCATCCCGCCTCTTGGTGAGAGGGTACACGGAGTAGGTGCCGTGGGCTGTGATAAAGGTGGGCCGGCCTCCGGCCGATATGGCGGCCACCGGGGCGTAGGGTTCTGTGATGCAGTGCACAACCTGGCATCCCTCCAACAGACGACGGACTCGTTTCCAGTTGGAGATGGTGGTGCTCAGCAGGCTGCGTGTGTCCCATAGGAAGGATGAGATCGAGTGGTGGTCCGGATGCTCCAGCAGGTCGGTTTCCGTGCAGAGTGACCTGGGCGAGAGTATCCGCACGTCGGCTCCTTGCCTGAGGAGCGCGCGGATCACGGCGATGGAGTACCTCCCCCAGCCGTGCTTGCAGGAGAGTTCATCGGTCAGCAGGCATATCTTCACCGAGCTACCTCGTAGATCTCGATCACGGGACCGGGTCGCTCCACCTTCCACAGCTCAACCAACGGGTCCTCCATGTTGTTTAGCATATCCGAAGGCACATATCCCTCTTCAGTAGATGGTCTGAAGTCTGCGATCAGTCTTCCTTGCCGCGCCAGGTATGCCTTCAAGGCCAGGTGGCTCTGGTGCTCGGACTTCCAGCGGAAGTCGCTGACCACGTAGTAGCGATGCGGATTGGCTGCTAGGTAGGGAGACAGACGATCCACCTTGGGTGAAGTGTCTACAAGGTTCAGCCGGGCCAGGCGGTATGCCATCTCTCCAGGGGGTAACCCCTTCTCTAGCAACCACTGGTCCCGGGCGCCCAGGCTGTTGGGTGCTTCCCGCAGATGGGCCTTGAGGGTGTCCATGTCGGCGTTGATCGGCGGCGGATAGGACTCCACTGCTACATCCGCGCCCGCAGGGAGCTGACTCTCGATCCACTCTTTGGCAAGCGTCCGAGTATCCGGCTGGGCAAGGAGCCAATCGTAGCGCAAGGAGGGAAGGGAGACAAGCAGCGCGAAGAGAACGCCCACTGTCACCAGCAGGGAGAGCCGCAAACCGCTCCCGTTCCCCAGGATTCGCTTGCCCATCTCCGCCCCCGCGAGGCCTGCTGGGAGCGCCAGAACCGCCACGGCCGGCAGCATGTATCGCTGCTCCAGGCTGGGGGCGGTGGTGGCGAACATCAGGTAGTGGAACAGGGGGTAGAGGAGCACCAGGGGGGCTGTGGTGGGGAAGCGCCGGATGGCAAGGAAGGCCCCCGCAATTCCCAGCAGGGTTACGGCGGGCTCGTAGGCCAGGGTGGATTGGGCGAAAAATGCGAAGCCCTGCTTCTCCTCGAAGAAGCTCTGGTAGTGCCCCACGATCTGCCCGCCGATGGAGGAGTCGCCTTGGGAGTGAAAGGACACGAATCGGCTGAATTGGAGCAGGATGTAGGGGTTGAGAGCGAAGAAAACCGCGGGTGCCAATACCAGCGCCGCGAGCATCGGGAGGTGGTTGCGCGGCTCCAGCGCGCTCAGTCCTCGCTTTCGCAGCGCGGTGTAGTGAGCGACCAGCGGCATCGCCATCAGGAGGAACCCGTTGAAGGATGTGGCTGCTGTCAACCCCACCAGCAGACCCGATAGCCAGTAATCGCGCCTTCGGCCACGCTCGGCGAGGTCCAGGGATACCCACAGCACCAGCAGGGTCCAGAAGGTCACCGGCGCCCAATGGCGGGCCTGGTGGGACATCTGCACGTGCATGACGCTGGCGGCGAGGAGTCCGGCGGCGATCACCCCTGCCCACCGGCCGTACAACCTCCTCCCCACTACGTAGATGAGGGGAATGGTCGCCGTGCCGACAAGGGCGATTGCAAGCCTAGGCAGCAGGTAGAACAGGGTGGGGTCGGTGAAGGCGAACTCCTGAAAGTGGGCTATGGAGGTAAATAGCCCCGTCAGCAGGCCCACTACCAGCAGTCCCGCGTATTCGACAGCGAATAGGTACATCAGCAGGGCCGGATAGATGAATGTGGATGGCTGCAGGCTCCTCGTGGCGCCCATCCGCAGGGCGCCCCCCACCATGGTGCTCTCATCCGGCACATACAGGTAGGGCAGCCCATGGCCAATGGCGAATAATCGCAGTGCCAACCCTGCAAGTGTAATCAGCACCACCACTCCCAGCGCCAGCCGCTGAGTGCTGGGTACTGAGTGCCTCACCCGCCTCATATGAACGCCGCTTTGCAGCACCGTTTGCATATGGGGAGTAGCCTCTTGTCCATCAGCAGCCGGCGGTACCGCTGGTATTCGTCGGAGTTCCAGATTTCCTCGATGGACTGCTCCAACAGGTTTCCGAAGGGCCGTCGGATGACGCCGCAGTGATGGACGTTGCCCAGGTGGTCCAGCCGGAATGTGGGAGTGTCGCTCACAAGCTTGGCGCAGACCAGGTGGAGTCCGTCCGGTGCGGTTCCGCCATAGTACTCAGGGAGTCTGCGAGACCAGACGTCGGGGCTGAAGACCGGATACACCCCCAGGCGCCGCCCCTCTCTCTTGAGGCTCTCGATCGCGTAGGATAGATCGTCGAAGCTGTAGTCGAAGTCCTCACGGACGTTCGCGCATATCTCGTAGTCATTGGAGCCCCATCCCATTCGGTCCTGGAGGATCTTCTGGGTGAGGCGCACGTCAAACTTCGTGTACACCTCCTCGAAGATGTAGTGGACGAACGGAATACCTATCTCCTTGCACAACCGTAGCACCGAGGCCAAGTCGTCCAGGTTCTCCTTCAGGATCACGCCATTGACGCTGACGGTGAAGTAGGGCAGGGTCTCCTTGATCGCCTTGACCGTTCTGGCGAAGGCGTAGGGACGGCCACGGATGGCGTTGTGGACCCCTTCCGACCCGTCGATGGAGAATCCGATCCAGTCGATATTGTCGTAGCGCCGGAGCCTGTCGACGTCCTTCGCCCCGATGAGGGTCCCGTTGGTCATCAGGCTGGTGGGTATTCGGCGCTTCCACAGGTACTCCAACAGGTCGTAGATGTCCTTGCGCATGAAGATCTCGCTGCCCACCAGTTTGGTGTCGGCCACCTTCACTCGATCGTAAACGGCAACGATCTGGTCCAGGGTGAGTTCCTTGATGCCGCTCTCGTCCTCTCGGAAGTCGCCTTGGTAGCACATCTTGCAGGCGAGGTTGCAGCGCAAGGTTGGCTCGTGGCCGATGGAGAAGGCCGTACCGGCGGGCACCGGTTGGCCGTTCTGGCGTAACAGCTCGCGGTACTGGGTCGCCAGGTAGCTTCGACGCTTGTGGAACATGTAGTCGGCGTAGGGTTGGTAGAGCCATCCAAAGAGGGCAGGCTTGCCCGCGATGGCTCTCTTGGCTAGTTGACTGATAGGGGGCATGAGTCTTCTCCTCGCGCGGCAGTATCGCCAAGCTGTTCGGGAAAGTCAAGTTGTGCTACCGAGGGTGCGCGTCACGATTCCGGGTAAGCGAACGTTGTAGTAGTTGTCTTAGCGCGGCCTACCGACGGGCATGTGCCTCCAGGGGTGGTCTTTGTCCGGGCGCCGAGGGCCGGTGGCGCTGGCAGGGCCGGTGGTGCCGGTGGCGCCGGTGGTGCCGGTGGCGCCGGTGGTGCCGGTGGTTGTCAGCTTCTTGATAGTCTGGGAAGGGGCTTGTGCCTTTGCGTCGCTGACTGCCCTCGGAGCCCCTTCGAGGGGCTCGGTTGGCACCGCGTGTTGTGGCGTCTGTTCAGCTGCTCCAACTCTGTGCTCTCGACGGGCAGCCTGCAGGGCCGCTTTACGGTCCCTGGCCTGCTTGCGCAACTGCTGGCTGATCTGTGTCCAGGCTTCCTCCCACCGATCGCTACAGACCACGTTGCGTAGAGCCAGCATCGGGTCCACCTGCTCGTCGGCCCAGTGCATCCCCGAGCCCTTGAGCCTTGCCTCCACCACCAGCTTGTTGGCGCTTTCCACCGCTCCACTCCCGATGGGGTATCCCGCTGCTAGGAACTCGGCATATCGGATCTGCTCTCGCCTCTTGTGCAGGTACTCCAGGCTGCCAGTCACCACCTTCAGGACCTCTTCCCGCCTGCCCTCCTGTACTCGCTCGCCCACTACCCTCTCTAGAGCCCGCATGGCCGCTAGCACCTTGTCGGGGTCCCCCGTCCTCAGTTCATGCAGCTGCTCCCCCACCCACCCACTCGCTGGTTTCGGCAGTCCCTGCTCCGTAGACCGCCTGGCCTGCCTCGGCGATGTACTCCGAAGAGTGGCCCCAGTCCAGGATCCTCACCGCATCGGGCCGGTGATAGTCCATGAAACCCTGCTGCCACACCGCACCATCGTTGACTCCACAGACCTCTCTCGCCTTCTCTGTTCCACGCCGATAGATCTCCACCAGCGCCTGCTCGGCAAAGCTCTCGTGGTCCGTCATGCGCGAGAAGTAGGAGAGTTCTTCCGTGCTCACCTCTATCCCAGCGGAACGAGCGCCGGCAATGCCGTTTGTGACAACAACGGTTTGAAATTCAGCAAAAACAACGGTTTGAA
>DIXP01000075.1 GCA_002436065.1 Chloroflexi bacterium UBA6077 | reverse complement strand
CCTGTGCCATAGTGAAATGGCCCTTCCGACCTTGGGGCAGTTATTGACCAAATAGCAAGAAGATGCGACACTTACCATCTGTACTTTTTCCCTACTCAATGGGCCTCCTCACGGGGCATAAGCAGACGGGCCGCAATGCCGATGGTTTCCCCAGCTGGCATGGTGTAGTCACGTCCATTTCTGGAGGTAGTGCTGGATGTCTAACCTTGGAGTCCTCTTTCGGCTGGGAAGACCCCTGTCATCTTCATCGTTATGCGTGTTGCTCGTCTTCGCCTTCCTGGCGGTCGCGATGTGGACCGCGCCGGCGATGGCCGATGACCCCATCTGGGTTCAGGCGCATCGAGCCACCGACCTGTGGTCCGGACCCGATGCAAATGCTGTCTCCTTCGGTCGCGCAGCCCAGTGGAGCTACTTCATGATCGCGGCTCCACAGCAGGGATCCAGGCTGTACGTGTGGAACCCCCAAACCAAGAACTACGCCTACATCGACGCCTCCTCGGTTGGACCCAGTTCGGCCCCACTCGCCGCATCGCCCACCGCATCGCCCACCCCAACCCCCACAGCAGAGCCGGTCAGGAGAGGTCCGCAGCTCCCCGCTGGGTACGAAGAGTGGTGGGTATCCAATTTCGTGGAAACGAAGCTGTGGTCCAGCCGGGACCCAAGCGCGAGTCCCCTCTGGGACGTTCCGCAATTTCGGCGATTCATGGTGGTGGAGCCTCAGGACGGCGACAGGATGAAGGTGTGGAGTCCGGAAAAGGACTCGATCGGATACCTGGACGTTGCTGACATTGGCCCATCGGAACCTTCCATATTCATGAAGATGGACATCAAGCCCCCGAAGGTGATCAAGCAGATTGATCTGCCCGCGCGATCAGTGGGCTCCAAGACAATACTCCGGAGCCTCCCCATGGTCCAGGACGAGGCTGACATCCGGCCGATCCCCAACAACACGAGGGTGATGGTCCACCGAGAGGTGGAGGCGTCGGACGGGAGTCGGTGGTTCGAGGTGGATCAGGGTGATTTCTTGAAGACCGACGAGGTGAGGGTGCCGCCGTCCCCCACATCCAGCTTCGAGGGCAAGTGGATCGATGTGGAGTTGGAGACGCCGACCATCGTGACGGCCTACGAGGGGAGCAAGGCCGTTTTTAGCTGCCTTGCCATCAGGGGCTACGCCGGTACCCCCACCCGACCCGGCACTTTCCAGATATTCAATCGCGTGGCCAACGAGACGATGGATAGCCAGACCATAGGCATCCCCCGGGACGGACCCGGCGGGTACCTGCTCAAGAACGTCCTCTACACCCAGTACTTCACCGGTGACGGAGCGTCCTTCCACTACAACTACTGGCTGGGGACCTTCGGGTGGCCTGGAAGCCACGGTTGCCTTGGTTTGAACCTGGAGGATTCCAAGTGGCTCTGGGACTGGGCCTCCATGGGAACTCCGGTGGTGATCCGGTAGTAGCATCCGCCAATCAGACGATGAATCCCCTGCCGTTTCACACCCTGTGTTTAGAACGGCAGGGGATTTCTGGTTAGTGAGGAGCGCACGCGGAACCGGTAACCCGCCCTCCCAGCGGTTAAGTTGATCATCGATAGCGCCTCCACTACAATCAGGCTGGTCCAGTTCACCAGCCGTCCGCATTCAGACGTCTTTCTCCTGGTCTGCTAGATGCGAAGGGGCCCTCTCTGGTAGATTACGCAGCGCATCAACTAAGGAGGCCATCATGCGGGGATCTCCAAACCTGGAGCCGCGAAGACCCAACGCCGTGCGCGTGGCCAGACCTCGATCATCCGCAGGAATTCTCTCGACACTCTTTGGGGGCTGGCGGGTCTTGCTGTTGGCTGCCATGGTACTGGTCGCCCTGGGAGCATCGATGACGTCTAGGGCGACGCCGACCGATGCACGCCAGGGCAACCCCGGCGGGGAGGCTACGCTCGGCACAGCAACCTCACCGGTCGTGGTTGCGGTGCCACTGGCGCCCACGGCACCCCCTACGCCGACTCCCTGCTGCATTCGGCCGCTGGTAGCACCCACGATGCCGCCCGTGGCCAATTCCAACCGGACTCCGGTGAGGAATGCAGGATCGCCGGATCCAAATCCATCGACCAACCGCTTCGTCGTGGTGGATGGTGAGTCAGGGGCCGTGCTGTTCGAGATGAACGGCTACGAGCCGATAGCCCCCGCCAGCTTGACGAAGATCATGACCGCGATCCTCGGCATCGAGCACGGCAACCCATCGGAGCACATAAAAGTGGATGTCTCATCCAAGGACTTCCAGGATAGCACGCTGATGGGGCTAGAGCCGTGGTTCGACGTTACATTGGAGGACATCTTGTACGGGCTGATGCTACCCTCGGGGAACGACGCCGCGGTGGCGATCGCCCGTTACGTGGCGGGGGACGAGAATACGTTCATCCAGTTGATGAACCAGAGGGCAGCCGAACTCGGTTTACAGAGTACACACTTCGCCAACCCGCACGGGCTCGACGCTCCCAACCACTACTCGTCGCCCTACGACATGGTGGTGATGGCTCGCTATGGCATGCAGTACCCGTTGTTCCAGAAGCTCGCGGCGGCCAGGTACCACGACATCACCGGGAGCAACATCGCCTACACCGTCGAGAACTTGAATCCGATACTGTGGGCCTACCCGGGTGCGGATGGTGTGAAGATCGGTTACACGGACGACGCCGGACGGGCGATGGTAGCAACCGCCGAGAGAAACGGGCACAGGATCTACGTTGCCTTCATGCGGAGCGAGGCAGGGTTGGTGCCAGACACGGTGGAGCTGTTTGACTGGGCGTTCAACTCCTTCACCTGGCCTGGGGAATCAGCACCAGCGGGACAGTAGGAAGGAGCGAGGCCGGGTAACGGAACCATGGAGACACGGAGAAGGCATTGAGAGGCCCGGGGTCTCGCCATTTCCGTAGAGGGGTCGGCCGTGACAGCAGGGAACGCGATGTCACGGCCGACCCCTGGATTCCGCCGAGTACCGCCGTGTCTGTTATCATAAGCCCAATGTAATCATAGTCCGAGGTTTCCAAAGGTGAGCTACTGCCTCTGTGTGTATTGTGCCGCCAGCGATGAGATAGACGACATCTACTTCCGCCAGGCCGCTGAGCTGGGGGCGGAGATGGCCAGTCGTGGCCACCGGCTGGTATACGGGGGCGGGCTGAGAGGGCTGATGGGCGCTGTTGCCCGCTCGGTCCAGGCAGGTGGCGGGAACGTGGTAGGGGTGATCCCTGAGCGACTCGACCGGGTTGAGGTGACATACACCGACGCCGACGAGATGATCTACACCCTCACGATGCGGGAGCGGAAGGCGATCATGGAACAGCGGGCCGACGCCTTCATCGCACTCCCCGGCGGCATAGGCACGCTGGAGGAGCTGCTGGAGATCATCACCCTCAAGAGTCTCGGCTACCACAACAAGCCAATCGTGATCCTGGACGGCCACGGCTACTACGAGCCGCTGCTTCAGATGCTGGAGCAGACCATCTCCGGCGGCTTCGCCCGGCCAACTCTCCGCGAGGTCTACTACGTGGCCGAGAGCATCGCGGACGCGCTGGACCACATAGAGGCCAGTCTGCGGACTAACTCCGATCCCGGGGCTACTAGGTAGACAGATCCGCAGCGCCAGACCACAGTAGTCATCCTCCTGGTAGCGCTACACACTCGTTGACGAGATCCCCGTTGGCCGCTACAATCCAAGTTGCTGTTCCTTTTCCTCACGCAGCCGTCCCATCAGGTTAGAGCGCCTGTGTGAAAGGCGCTTGGCGGCTCGTCGCCTGTGGCGAGCCGAGGAGGTGCGGATGCCCATCCCGGACAGCGACCTTCAGGCCCTGCAGCTTGGTGCGCTACTGCATGACATCGGCAAGCTGTACCAGCGATCCGGATCGCAGCTTTCGACCGACTATCGCGGCTTCGACCGGCAGGAATACGGCAGCCACGGAGCGCATGCGCTGTGGTCTGCGGACTTCGTGCAGAAGCATGTGGCCAGCCGCTGGCCGATTCGCCCCCACGACATCCTGAGCCACCATCAAGGAGTGCCAGTATCTCGCACGGCCAGGTTGATCGCCCTGGCGGACAGGATGGCAGCAGGGGAAAGAGAGCCTATGCAGGCCCAGACCCGCCCGCCCTGGGAATCGCAACTGCTCACGGTCTTTTCTCGCCTCTCCCTGGACGGCACGGGGACGGCCCCGGACGGCTACTACCCCCTGAGACCATTAGAGCTGGAGCGCGACGTCATCTTTCCCCAAGGAGAGAGATGGTCGCCGGAAGAGTGCCATCGCGGGTACCTGGAGTTGTGGCAGGGGTTCGAGCAATCGGTGGACAGGATCCCCGAGGGGAGCTTCGATCGGTACCTGGAGACACTGTACCACCTTCTCCAGCGATACTGCTGGTGCGTTCCCTCGGCGGCCTACCAGCAGACCCCGGACGTCTCGCTGTTCGACCACTCCCGCCTCACCTGCGCGGTCGCCACCTGCCTGTACCACGATGGCCTATCCGACCCTGAGATCGAGGGGCTGCTAGCATGGCCGCCCCGCGGCCAGAACCGATCCCAGCCCCTCGTGACGATGGTTGGAGGGGATCTCTCCGGCCTTCAGAGTTTCCTGTACACGTTGAGCGCCAAGGGCGCCGCTCGAACCCTCCGAGGGCGATCGTTCTACCTGCAGCTGCTCACGGAGAGCGCAGCGCGGTCTATTCTGCATAGGCTGGAGCTTCCGCCCCTCAACGCCCTCTACTGGGGCGGCGGCCGCTTCTACCTCTTCGTCCCAGCATCCAGGGCAGAGCAGCTCGAGCAGGCCTGCGCAGACCTCGAACAAACGATGCTGGAACTCCACGGCGGCGACCTCGCGATCGCGGTTGGATCGATCGCCCTCTCGGCCGACGATTTTGGGCGCGAGCACTTCGCAGCTTGCTGGGGGAAATTGGGAGGGCAGATCAGCGAGGCGAAGACCAGGCGCTTCGGCAGGGTCGTTCGCCGTTCCTATGGACTGCTCTTCGCCCCCTCGGGCAGTGGGGGGAGCCGGGAGCAGTGCGACAGCTGCTGGGCCGAACTCGGCCCTGTCTCGGGGGAGGGCGAACAATGCCCCTTCTGCATGGGGATGGAGCAGTTGGGGCAGGGGGTAGTCAGGGCTGCCGGACAGGGTGGGGCGGTTCTCTCGGTGGGAGGTTGTCCCCCTCCGGGTACCCTCTCGCCATGGCAGGAGGCGTTGGGGCGTCTCGGCTGCTGGTGGGACTTCGGCCCAGGCGCCGATGATGCGCTACGCTATGCCCTCAACAGCCCGAACTTCCTGCCAGCGGGAGCCGACGGTTTCCGCTGGGCGCCAGCCATCGTCCCAAGGGTGGAGGGACCTGGCAGCGAGAGGACGAGGGACTTCGACGGGATCGCGGGGGCCTCGCTCGGGGTGAAACGGCTTGGCGTCCTCCGCATGGACGTGGATGATCTCGGTCGGCTCTTCGGCGGAGGGCTCGGCGATAGGGCCACGGCCTCCAGGGTAGCCAGCCTCAGCTCGGCGCTGAGGCTGTTTTTCGAGGGCTGGATCAACCGTGTCGCGATCGAGGCGGAGGCCGACCGGGAGATGGTGCCGGCGGATGCCGCCGACAGGTCGGGATTGCTGTACGGCGTGTACTCGGGCGGAGACGACCTCTTCCTCGTCGGGGCCTGGGACCGCATCCCGCTGCTTGCCCGGCGGATACGCGCCGAGCTTGAACAGTTTGCCATGGGAAACCCCTCGGTGCGGATCTCCGCTGGCATAGCGACGGTAGACCCCCATTTGCCACTGTACCAGGCAGCGACGGAGGCCGGCGAGGCGCTCGATAGAGACTCGAAGCTGCACCAGCGGCGGAACGGCCGCGCAAAGGACGCCGTCACCTTCCTCAGTGAGACGATGGGATGGGAGCAGTTCGATTCGGTCCGGCAACAGGTAGCCGAGCTGCTGCAGCTGCTATCCGGCCCCGACGGCAGCCGAGGCCCCCGAGCCCTACTCTCGACGCTCGGTTCTCTGGCGGCCCAGTACCGGCTGGAAGCCGGCCGACAATCGCCTGAAGGGCGGCCAGACCCGGAGCGGCTGTACTATGGGCGGTGGGCCTGGATGGCCGCCTACAGCCTGGGGAGGGCAAGGGAGCGGTCGCGAGAAGAAGGGACGCGGGCCTCGCTGGCGGCGCTGCAGAGACGGCTGGGGGAGCCTGAGGTGATCTGGAGGCTCGGCCTGTCCGTCCGGTGGGCAGAGTATCTCACGAGATCCAGGGAGGTAGACAAGCAATGAGCGATTTCAGGCCAAGGCCGGAGCCGTTCCGGGGTTCGGCCCCTCGCCCCGTTGAGTACGGAGGTGCCGGCCAGAGGCAGGGTGGGTACCCGACTCCGGCCCCCTTCCAGCCACCCAGCGAACAGCAGCTCAAGGAGATCATCCAGGGAGGCAACGCCGAACTGCTGGTGAAGTCGGCGGAGGACATCGGGAAGGCGCTGGCGCAGATGAGGCTGACCACCAGCCAGATCAGGGGCGTCTTCGGCACGGTGCGCCAGATCCAGATGAAATGGCCGGCTGGGTCTTCGGACACGGAGTCCAAGGCATCCATCCGCCAGCTTCTGCTGCTCAAGCCCAAGCTGGCCTACCAGCAGAGCCGCGACCAGGACAAAAGGGGACAGGGGGTCCAGAGCCTGAACAGCGTGCTAATTCCCGCCATAGACCTGGTGACCACCAGGGAGCAATTCACCCACTTCGCCGAGTACTTCGAGGCAATCCTGGCCTACCACAGAGCCTCGGGCGGCAGGGACTACAGGGACTAGAGGAGGCAGGGAATGGGAAACGGCGAGTTCACCCTATTGGGGCGAGCGTTCATCAGGGGCAACATCCTAGCGTTGACAGGCCTCCACATCGGGGCGGGTTCGGGCGCACTTGCCATAGGAGGCATGGACAACCCCGTGGTTCGTGATCCACTCACCAACCGACCCTACATCCCGGGTTCCTCCCTGCGCGGCAAGATGCGCTCCCTCTTGGAGCGATCACAGGGGCTGGTTTCCGATCAGCGAATCGGCAGGGATGTCAAGATCCACGTCTGCCAGGATGAGAATGGTTACCGGGAATGCGACGTCTGCCATGTCTTCGGGGTGCCGGCTCAAAGCTGGTCCAGCCAAACTCGGCTTCTGGTGCGAGACACCCACCTGAATGGTGATAGCGCCCGGCGGCTAGAGGAGGCGAAAACGGACCTTCCATACACAGAGGCTAAGTGGGAGGTCGCTATCGACCGGGTCACCTCGGCGGCCACCCCCAGACAGATGGAGCGGGTGCCGGCCGGGGCGGTGTTTGGGCCAATGGAGATGAGCTTCGCCTTCTATGAGGCAAAGGACGTACAGCGGTTTGGGCTGGTGCTGCGGGCGATGCGACTACTGGAGGAGGACTACCTGGGCGGGCAGGGAGCCCGAGGGAGCGGCAGGGTGGAGTTCCAGGGACTCTCCATCTCATGTCGAGCAGGGGACAACTGGGACGAGATCCCGCGGTGGTCGCCCGAAGCGGGGGCGGAGGGCTTCACACTGCCGCAGTTGATGGGGAAACCCGGCGCCACGGAGAGGCTGGAGGGATGGCTGGCCTCCTGTCTCCACCTGGCATAGGAGGCGAGAGTTGGAGCAGGACGTCTATCGGCTCCACCTCACCTCGCCGCTCCATGTAGGTGAGCGAGGGGTGGGAATGGCGGGCACGGCCACCAGCGTCCCCTCGGATACCCTCTTCTCGGCGCTGTGCAACGCGTTGCTGGAGTTGGAGGGAATCGGCTGGCTGCAGGACTGGCTGGATGCCTTCCTCACACGACCAGCCCCTTTCCTGATCACATCCACCTTCCCCTGGGCCGGAGACGTGCTGTTCTACCCCCGCCCCATGGTGCGGATAGACAGGGGAGCAGGGGCCGAGCAGGACTCCAGCGAGGACGGCAAGTGGCTGAAGAAGGTGACGAGGGTCTCGGCAGGGGGGTTCGGACGCATCCTGGCGGGGGATGACCTCTCAGGGGAGATGGATGAGAAGGTTAACCGGCTGGCGGGCGACCTCTGGATCACCGCCGAGGAGCGTGGCGCCCTGCCGAGCAGGCTGGATCAGGTCTGGCACGGCCCGGCCCCGGTGGCGCGGGTGGCACTGGATAGGACAGCCAACAGCTCCTCACTCTACCAGGTAGGCGAGGTGCGATACCTCGACGGGTGCGGCCTGTGGTTTGGCGTGCGATGGAGGGAGCCCGCCTGGAAGGAGTTGCTGGAAAAGGCTCTGTCCCACCTGGGGGAGAGCGGCATCGGAGGAGAGCGATCGTCGGGCAGAGGGCAGTTCCGCTGGGATCGCTGGGAGAGCGCGCATCTGCCGGAAGCGCCGACCCCCGGGGGCCGCGCGGTGACACTGGCACTCTACCACCCCACGGCGGAGGAGGCAGAGGAAGGGGCGCTAGACGCGGCAGCCTACCGTCTCCGCCCCCGTGGGGGCTGGGTAGGCTCACAAGCCGGCCAGGGTCTGCGCGGCAAGGCGGTGCGAATGCTGGAGGAGGGATCGGTGATAGGCTGGACCGGCGAGGCCGGAGACCTCGCGGACGTGACGCCGGAGGGATTCGACGCTCACCGAGTGTACAGGTACGGGCTCGCCTTCCCTGTGGCCGTGGGGGAGGGCGGGGATGGCTGAGACCGCCCTTCGCTGCAACATTCCGGCCACCGTGGAGGTGATCAGCCCGCTGCACGTAGGCTCCGGATCAGGACGGCTGCTGGCCGACTACGACTTCGCCCTGGAGCGCGGCACCGTGTGGGTGATAGACCAGGCGAAGCTGCTGGAGCGGTTCACCGACGAGGAGCTGCGCCACGGCACACCCGAGGTGCGGCTCTCGCGACGGCTGCGTCCCGGCGAGCATGAGGCATGCGCGGCCTACTCCCTGCCCGCCGGCAGCGGCGTGGGCTCCGAGATCCTGCCTTGCATCAAGGACGTCGAGGGCAGACCCTACCTCCCGGGCAGTTCCCTGAAGGGGGCACTTCGCACGGTGGCCGCCTGGCATGCCGCCGGGGAGATGGGCGTTCCGAGGGGTGACGAGCTGGGACCCAACCCCAAGTACGCGGCTTCTCGCTGGGAAAAGCGGGTGTTTGGCCGCGACCCCAACCACGACCTGATGCGCGCGCTGTTGGTGGACGACAGCGCGCCGGTGCCGCTGGACCGGCTGGAGCTGGCTCAGGTCTCCGTATACTCCCTGCGCGGACCGGAGCTGGCGCGCAAGGGCCAAAACTTCCTGTTCTCCGTGGAGGCGTTGCGGCCCGGCACGCAGCTCGCCTGCCGGGTGGGGATAGCAGAGGGGCTGCTATCGGAGCCATCGCTGCGATTCGGGGAAAGGAGGGGGTGGATCGAGGGGCTCTGCCAGATGGGGAGGGAGAGGGCGGCGAAGGCGATCGCAGCCGAGAAGCTGTTCTACCGCGAGTGTCGGCAGATCCCCCTCATCCAGTTCTACGAGAGGTTGGAGCGGCTGGCTTCCGATCTCGCCGAGAACCAGTTCCCGCTGCAGATGGCGTGGGGCAGCGGGTGGGCAGCGAAGACGCTGGGGAGTCCGCTGTCGGAGGGAGCAATGATGGAGGAAGTGCGCGGCCGGTACCGGTTGGGCCGCCCGGGTGCGCCGTTCCCGAAGAGTCGAAGGCTGATCGAACGTGGCGGCGCGCCATCGGAGCCGCCGGGATGGGTGAAGGTGACGCTATGACGACGCTACTGTTGGCAAACGTGGGGCTGCGCGATGTGATGCTGGACGGGCAGAAGATAGAGCCGGCCCGGGAACAGGGAGAGAGGATATTGGCGGAACTCGAAACCCACTCGGCCAGGCTCTCTCTGCCGCTCATCACTCCTCCCGTGGAGCAATCGCTGCGGCAGGGGAGCCAGCTGCGCGTGGTGCTGTTCGCCACCAACCAGCCGGAATGGGCACCGCCGGAGCACCGCGCGAGGGACACGGTCCACTTTGGGAAGATTGCCGCCGCGCTTCTGGAGACCCGGTGGAGCCGCAGGGGTCTGGAAAAGGTGTGGTGCGAGTCCATCGATGGGAACCCGAGCCTGTACGACGACATGGTGGTCGCTTTCCGTCGGCAGCTCGGCTCCAACCGACGCTGGATGCGGGAGGTTGAGTGCTGCTACGTGTGCCCGGTGGGCGGCACCCCGGCGGCGAACCTGGGGCTGGTGCTGGCCGCCGTAGCGCGCTTTGGCGAACGCTGCCGGGTGCTCTACCTGCCGGAAGGGGAAAGCCGGCCGAGGGAACTGGACCTGAGCCGCCAGCTTCGACAGGGGGTCGCCAGGGATATGGCAGCCGCCAGCCTCCAGCATTACGACTTCGAGGCGGCTGCGGCGCTACTGGAGAAGGCGGACGCCCCGGAGTGGATGGAGCGGTTCGCGCGCTACGCGGCGCAGCGCTACCACTTCGACTTCGAGGCTGCTTCTTCACAACTGGAGGCGGCCAGGCGAGCATCCATGGAGAAACCGGATGCCAGAAACCACTGCGAGCGAACCCATCACGAGCTGTCGGCGCTGATGGATCGACAGCCAGAGGCCCGGATCCGAGAGCTGTACCACAACGGCTCGATGGCCTGGGGTCGCCACGAGTACACCGCCTTCCTGGGACGCGTCTTCCGGTTCCAGGAGGCGCTGTACCGGCTGATGGTGGAGGAGCTGTTCCCCGGGCTGTCGACGGAGGTGGACAGCAAGGAGTCGCAGCAGCGGTGGTGCGACTATGTCGAGTCCAAGCCGGGCCTGCACCAATTCCTAAACGCGCAGCAAACCGATGGAAGGCATCTAGACTACAGAGGCGCTAACCGCACGGTGTTCGCGGCCATGATCCGTTACGGATGGGAAGGGGGCGAGAATTTTGCGGCGCCGGAGCGGTTGGGGCAGATGAAGGCAGCGTGCAGGTTGCTGGAGGGGCTGGACTGCCTCTCCGGCCTTCGCAACAAGAGTATCATCGCCCATGGGTTCGAAGGAGTGTCCGAGCAGAGCGTGGTTCGCCGCTACCAGCAGCGGGACGGGAGGGAGAACCCCCTGACGGACATGGCTGGAGCGCTGGAGTCGCTGGGGATAGCGGTAGGGGAGAGTCCGTTCGACCTGGCAGCGGGGCTGCTGAGGGGGGAGATAGAGAGGTTGTGAACGGCTCCCAGCCGGCCCTTCAGTTTGGATCGTACCGCTTCGCGCTGAGGGCGGTGGACACCATCCGGCTTCCGGCCAACGCCGGCAGCACGTTGCGAGGCGCCTTCGGCGTGGCATTCAAGCGCACCGCCTGCTTCCAGCGAAGCCGCGGGCGAGACGGCTGTGACGGCTGTTCCGTTCGGGATAGCTGCCCCTACGGCTACATCTTCGAGACGAGGCTGCCGGCAGGATCCGAGGTGCTCCGGTCGCTGCGAGAGATCCCTCACCCGTTCGTCCTGGAGCCGCCGGTGGATCCTCCGCCGGTGATCGAGCCGGGAGGGAGGCTGGAGTTCGGCGCCGTGCTGGTGGGAAGGGCGATCGCCTACCTGCCCTACTTCGCGATGGCATTCCTGGAGATGGGGGGCGGCGGGATAGGCAGGGGAAGGGGACGCTTTCAACTGGAGGAGGTGCGAGCGGTACACCCGCTAGACGGACGGTCAGAGCGGGTGTACGGGGAGGGGTCGCTCTATCCTGCCTCGGCGGACCTGACGGCGACCTACGGGGATATGGCGCGGCTGTGCGAGGGCATCGAGGCGGAGCGAGTGATAGTGCGGTTCGTCACTCCGACGCGGCTCGTGTCCGATGGGCGGCTGGTACTGGAGCCGCACTTTCCGCTACTGGTCAGGGCAGCGCTGCGGCGGCTTTCCGCGCTCAGCTATTTCCACGGGGGCCACCGTTGGGACGCAGATTACCGTGGGGTGGTGGCAGAGGCCAAGCGGATAGGGGTGATCTCCCGCCATGTGCGGTGGGTGGACTGGGAGCGGTACTCCAGCCGACAGGATGCGCACATGAAGCTGGGCGGGCTGGTGGGCGAAGTGTGCTACGAGGGGGATGTGGGACCCTTCCTGCCGCTGCTGATGGCGGCAGGGGTTGCCCACATTGGAAAGGCGTGCACCTTCGGGAATGGCAGGATCAGTGTGGAGTGGTGATGCATTCCGCGCCCGTTCGTGCAGCGAACGTGCGGCCACCGGTTAGGAATAGGCTGTGGAGGGCGTTGTGGGGCGGGTCTTCGCAAACCCCGATGAGCAGAGAGGTGATTTCGCACTGAACCTTCTCCTTCTGACGGAAACGGGCGAGAATAGGCGGCTGGAAGGCTCGCAAACCCTGCCGTCCCCTGCGCAATTGTGGCCTTTGCGAAGCGACGCCATAGAGGAGGTCGGATGAGTGTCGGATGCGCCGCGTAGGAGACCCTTGAGAGGCTATCCACGGGCCGGGGATGGCAAGAAAGGCATCTTGGAGGCAGCCGCCCAGGGCGGTTGCCACGGTCGCCCCGACGAATAGGGGACTGAAATGATGGAAGCAGTTGGCGGAGTGGGAGGCCAGGGCGGAGTTGCCACGGTCGCCCCGACGAATAGGGGACTGAAATTATCGCTGTAGCTGTAGTCGTCGAGCGGCCTAGCCATGTTGCCACGGTCGCCCCGACGAATAGGGGACTGAAATGAGGGGATGCACAACGCGGACCAGTGATCCTGTACTTTGTTGCCACGGTCGCCCCGACGAATAGGGGACTGAAATCAGGTTCATGATGGCGATCTGGAGCGAATTGGAGAGGTTGCCACGGTCGCCCCGACGAATAGGGGACTGAAATAGCCGTGTATGCGTTGTTAGCCGTAAACGGTCCATCGTTGCCACGGTCGCCCCGACGAATAGGGGACTGAAATAGCGAGGGCCGGCGATCCAGTCGTCGTCATTCTCATAGGTTGCCACGGTCGCCCCGACGAATAGGGGACTGAAATAATCCTCTCCATTTTCTTCTCCTTCTAATACTCAGAGGGTTGCCACGGTCGCCCCGACGAATAGGGGACTGAAATGTGACTACAAGCCGTTCGCGGAGTTGATGGCGGCCGCCGTTGCCACGGTCGCCCCGACGAATAGGGGACTGAAATGGGCGCCTTCCGAGAGTGCGTAGACATGGCAGGGCTAGTTGCCACGGTCGCCCCGACGAATAGGGGACTGAAATGAGAATGGAGACAGGGCAAGAACGGTTGACACATGTATTGAGATGTGGGCCAGCCGATTCGCCGGGCAGATGAAGCCTTGCGGGAGAAGATGGTGCACGCCGAAGGCTGCCGGTGAAGGGAGCGGGAAAGGCAAGAAGCCGACGGTGACGGGTGATGGCAGGTAGGATTCTCTGAAAGAGCGAATCGGGCGGCTGATCCGCGAAGGCAGGATTACGTGCGAGGTGGTTAATGAAGCAGGGAAGCTGTGGCGGAAGTGTCTACGTCACGGTGTGAAGATGCCCCAACAAAGAGACGGTCCATGTTTCTCTCGATGATCTCCATCACATGATTGTCAATCCTCGAAAATCGAAAACGCCGCCGCATGGGGGACGAACTGTCCCAATGAGGGCAGCCCCATCCACTCAGCCCGTTTGCCTCAGATTGCTCCCCACCCCGCGGCATGGTTCGCGACTGTGGTGACATTGCTGTAGGGGCGACCCGCGGTCGCCCTGCCCATTCGCCGGCCTGCCCCGCCAGGGCGACCGGCCGGTCGCCCCTACACTGTTACGCCATCTCGCCTGTTGTCTGAACCATGCCCACCCCGCACGTGAGCGGCACAGGGCTTGCCACTACTGTTCCGAGCCCCGCGTAGCGCGAGGTCAGTCCCCCGTGGTAGTTGGCGATGGGCGTCGCTGATGAGGTAACGGTCTTGTGGTGACAGCGGTCCCAGGCGATCCGACGGTCTCCGTCCGCCACTCGGCAGTACCGGGCAGGGTCAGGCTGGAGGTTAGCTACCTGCACCGGTATCCCGAACGGAAGCTGCCGCTGGAGCAGCATCTGCTGGGGGTGGATGGAGTTCACACGGCCTCGGCGAACCACCTGACGGGATGTGTCCTGGTGCACTTCGACCCCGAAGTGTGCAGCGCCCACGCGTTGGTGCGGGCGGCACGCGAGGGAGCGGTGCCGGTGGTGGGCATAAGGGGAGTCCACCCTCACCCCAACCCTCTCCCTGAGAGAGAGGGAGAGATCGCTCCCCTTCGCCCCTCGTCGGCAAATGAGCTGGTAAAAGGGTCGCCGCACTCACTACCCAGCATCCAGCATCCAGCACCCAGCACCCAGCACCTCCCGTGGCACGCGATGTCTGCAGGCGAGGTGATCAGGCTGATGGATGCGGACCCCCAACAGGGGCTCGCCGAAGAGGAGATTGCCCTTCGGCGGCAGCGGGTGGGGCCGAACCGGCTCCCCGAGCCGAAGGAGCCGTCGATACTCAAGCTGCTGGGAGAGCAGTTTCTCAACGCCCCATCGGCGTTGTTGGGGGTGGGGGTAGTCCTCTCACTGGCGACGGGGGCGCTGGTGGATGCGCTGCTGGTGGGCGGGGTCATGGCAGCCAACGCGCTGCTGGGGGCAGCAACCGAGCGGTCCGGACAGCGGGCGATCCTGGCGCTGCGCAGGGCCGTGCCGATACGAGCACGAGCGCTGCGTGACGGGGATGTCACGGGATTGGACGCCGGGGAGCTGGTGCCGGGGGACACGGTCCAACTGCTGCCCGGCGACCCCGTGCCGGCCGACGCCCGGATCACGGAGGCCCACCGTCTCCAGGTCGAGGAGTCTGCGCTGACGGGCGAGCCGCACGGGGTGGAGAAGTCGGTGGAGGCGGTGCCGGAGAGGGCTCCGCTGGCGGACAGGGGCTCCATGGTGTACCGGGGAACGGCAGTGGTGGGCGGACGAGGGCGGGCAGTGGTGGTAGCAACGGGGAAGCGCACCGCCATGGGGGGGCTGCGGATGCTGGCAGCCGAGGCGAAGACGCCCCAGACTCCACTCCAGAGGGACCTGGATCGCGCAGGGCAGGGACTCGCGGGCGCCTCAGCGGCGATCGCCCTGGGGGTAACGGGATTGTCCTTGTTGCGTGGCGTGGGGCTGGTTCCGGCACTGAGCACGGCGGTGGCGCTGGGGGTGGCGGCCTTTCCGGAGGGGTTGCCAGCGCTGGCCACCACCGTCCTGGCGCTCGGTTCCGCGCGGATGCGGCGCAAGGGGACCCTCGTTCGTTCCCTGGGTGCCGCCGAGGCGCTGGGTTCGGTCACGGTGGTGTGCGCGGACAAGACGGGCACCCTTACGGAAAACCGGATGGCGGTGGGGGAGTTCCGAGTGGACGGCAGCCGGATCGGGGTGGGCGGGCCGGCCCTATCCCCCAAGGGAGGGCTCCACGACCAGAAGGGGAGGGTCTCCGCGGCCGACCAACCGGTCCTCTGGGAGGTACTCCGGACAGGAGTCCTATGTTCCGACGCAGAGGTAGCGGGACGTACGAACGGCGAGCTCTCCATCGATGGCTCTCCAACGGAGGGGGCTTTACTGATGGCAGCGATCAAGGCGGGCCTCGACGTGGAAGGGCTGAGAAGGGAGTACCCCAGGATCGACCGCAGGGACCGGGGCGACGGCCGCCGCCACATGGTCACCGTGCACAGGGCCCCGCATGGGCTGATAGCGCTGGCCAAGGGGGCGCCGGACGAAATACTGGAGCTGTGTGAGCGGATCCTCGTCGACGACAGGAACGAACCGCTGGATCAGGCCAGGAGGTTCGAACTGCAGCGGCAGAACGCCGACATGACGGCAAGGGCGATGAGGGTACTGGCGTTTGCCAGGAAGGAGATACCAGAGCCGTTCGATGAAGGGGATCTGAAGAGCGGCTTCAGCTGGTGCGGATTGGCCGGCTTGGTGGACCCGATCCGGTCGGCGGCTCCCGAGGCAATCCGGGCTCTACATCGAGCGGGCATCCGCACCGTGATGATAACGGGAGACCAGGCGGGAACGGCGGCGGCGGTGGCCAGACAGCTTGGCCTGAAGGGGGACGGTCAGCTCCGGGTGCTGGAGGCCGAGGATCTAGCCGACCCGGAGCAGGAGCTGCTGCACGGGCTGGTGCAGGACGTGGATGTCTTCGCGCGGACGCCGCCCGAGATGAAGCTGGCGATAGTCCGTGCGCTGCAGTCCTCCGGCCAGGTGGTCGCCATGACAGGTGATGGCATCAACGATGCCCCCGCGCTCAGGGCAGCCGACGTGGGGGTGGCAATGGGAAAGCGGGGCACGGAGCTGGCCAGAGAGCTGGCGGATGTGGTGCTGTCCACCGACGACATCTCCCAGATGGTGGTGGCGGTGGAGGAGGGCAGGCTGGTACGGGCCAACGTCCGTCGGGTGCTGCACTACCTGCTGTCCACGAACGCCAGCGAGGTGTGGGCAGTGGCCATCTCCGTGGCGCTGGGGCTGCCCTCGCCGCTGAGCCCTGCTCAACTGCTGTGGCTGAACCTGATCTCGGACCTCACTCCAGCTCTAGGACTTGCGATGGAGCCCGCCGATCCAGACTTGATGGCCCAACCGCCTCAGGATCCGAGGGAGCCGATCGTGCCGGCCTCTCTTCAGCGCCGGATCCTGGCCGAGTCGGCCGCCCTCGCCGCCGGATCGCTGGCAGCCTACGGGATCGGGCTGCTCCGCCATGGGCCGGGTCCTCACGCAAGAACGATGGCATTCTGGAGCCTGGCAACCGCCCAACTGCTACACGTGCCGCTGGCGCGAGCGGGCCACCGCTCCGCGCTGCGCTACGGGCGGCCGTTCAGCCGGTCGCTGTTGCTGGGGCTCGGCGGCTCCGCTCTCCTGCAGCTGGCGGTGCTGCTAGTGCCGGGACTGAGGGCAGTTCTGGGGGGGGTGCAGCTGGCCGCCCTGGACTGGGCGGTGTCGCTCCTCGCGGCCGTCACTCCCATCGCCCTCGTGGAGCTACAGCGCAATCTATAGTGTATACTCCATGATAACCTCATAGCCTCTCTTCAATGTGGGGCGTCCATCTGTCGGAACCGGCTCTCTGGAGGAGTCCTTGGGCGACTCAACAGCTATTCCGATCTTCAATCAAAGGGTCTACGCTGTGGTCAGGCAGGTCCCGAAAGGGATGGTGACGACCTACGGCACAATCGCCGCTGCTCTGGGAGACCCGAAGAAGGCACGGGAGGTGGGCTGGGCACTCCACGCCAAGCCAAGGGAGGAGAGCGCCGCTGCCTATCGGGTAGTCAATCGAGAGGGGAGCTTGAGCGGTGGGTGGGCGTTTGGCAGTCCGGATGTCCAGCGCGGGCTGCTGGAAGCGGAGGGGGTAGGCTTCCTACCCGACGGCCGGGTAGACTTGTCCAGGCACCTCTGGCGGCCCGAGGGCGGAGCGGGGTCGAATCTCCCCATCCAGCCTTCGCTTCTCTGATGGAGAGCTCTGTGGTAGGCGCGGGTTCCATGGAACGACAACGCTCGATGACAGAACGAGGCGTGACTCCATCCTCTTCCGGACGCACGGCGGTCTGGCGCGTCGGGCTATTGCTCCTTGCCATCGCCCTCGGCTTCCTGCTGGGCGCCGTGGCGCCGGCCGCCTGGGTCTTCTCCTCCGGGCGCGAGGGCGTCTACGAGGATGTATCCCAGCTTCCCGCGATGCCGGTAGCAGTGGTGTTTGGGGCTGGGCTGACGATCGACGGAAAGCCCAGCCTCATGCTGGCGGACCGAGTGGACGCGGCAGTGGAGCTGTACAAGGCCGGAAAGGTGCGCCGGCTGCTAATGACCGGCGACAACAGCTCGGCGGGATACAACGAAGTCGCGGCCATGAAGCAACGGGCGGTCTCCCAGGGCGTGCCCTCCGAAATGGTCAACCTGGACTACGCCGGCTTCCGCACCTACGATAGCTGCTATCGGGCGCGGGCCGTCTTCGGCGTGGAGCAGGCCATACTGGTGACCCAGCGCTACCATCTGCCCCGGGCGCTCTACCTGGCTCGCTCCTTCGGCATCGAGGCAGTGGGGTGGGTAGCGGGGCGCGACTACTACCCTGAGCAGGAGTATTACGACCTCCGGGAGTTCGCCGCGCTGGCGGCGACCTGGTACGAGGCCAACATCACCCGTCCTCAACCCCGCTACCTGGGTGAACCGGTAGACCTGGAAACGCAGAACGGGGCGTAGGCCAATTGTGAGTCTCCGGTAACAGGAGATGCTTCGCTCCACGCTCACCATGACAAGGGTGGGGATTGATGTGTGCGGCACTATGCCGGCGTGGGCTCGGGGTGTCCGCCACAGGTTTCGCACAGCCCCAACTCTCGCCAAGTACGAGCATCAGTGGACCTACACACAGTCCCTCCTCGTCACCAACCAACCAACCATGCTGCTGCAACCGGGTTGCGGTCAGGAGGATTATTGCCCCAGTCTGGTACAGCAGCAACGCGCCCCGCAGGGTGCCCGTCGCGATTCTGAGGCGTCGCTGGTCTCGGCGCCTGGGCGTACACGGCGCCTGGGCGTACACGGACCAGGCTTGGTGACCGGCATTTGAGTGCAAACATCCTGCCGTGCTTGCCTGGACACCTGGCCGTAAACGAAGGTGGGGCGTTGGGTGGCGTCCGAGGTGCCAACATCCGACTGTGCGTGTCACGACGCCTGGCCGTAAACGGACCAGGCTGAGACGCTCAAGGACCCCAAGGGGCCCTACCTACGCAGTCGGTCCCAGCCCGGTTTACCGGGCTTGAGCGTCTCAGCCCGCTGCTTGAGCGGCGGGCGGGCTCGGCCCAGCCAAGAATCGTGACGCGCACCCGCGCCCCGACTCTGACTGGACAGCGGGGGACGGCTGGAGATACTATTATGGGCAGCGCGACGGGTTCCCGGCAGTTTCCACCTAGCTCAGCTATCGGTTGGCGCGGGTCCAGATACCTGCCACCTCTCTCCCTGAAACCCTTGCGGCACCTCTATGCCGTTCGCGCGTAGCATCCGGGTGGACGGCGTAACGCCCCCGGCCAATCGAGGTACAGATGGATCTCATTAACCTTGGGTCGCTCTTGGTCATAGGTCTCGCGGCCGGCACCATGGCTGGGTTGCTGGGCATTGGCGGCGGGATCGTTATCATCCCGTTGTTGGTGTACATAGCCGCCCTGGAGCCGAAGCTGGCGATGGGCATCAGCATGGTTCAGGCGTTCTTCGCCACCGTTTCGGGATTGGTGGTCCATAAGAAGAACCGTACGGTGAACGTGCGGCTAGGGGTCATTCTGGGCGCGGCCGGGGTTATTGGGGGATTACTCGGTTCGTTCGGGTCCGCGACCATCGACGGCAGAGTGCTCTTGACCGTCTACCTCGGCCTGGTGCTCTTCTCCATTCTGCTGCTGTTCGTCGCCCCGAAGCAGGAGAAGGATGAGATGCCCAAGATCAGCACTCCCCTCGCCTCCCTCCTGGGATTAGGGGTCGGCGTTCTCGCTGGGATGCTGGGGGTAGGGGGAGGCTTCATCATGACCCCATTGATGATCTCCGTGCTGAAGATCCCCACTCGCATCGCCGTAGGCACATCCCTGCTGATGATCCTACCCACGACCGTTGCCGGGTCCATTGGGAAGATAGCCACGGGGCAGTTCGATTACTGGATAGCCCTGGTAGTCATCATCGGTTCGATCACGGGCGCACAGATCGGTGGGAGGCTGAACGCCAAGATCCAGCCGAAGCAGATCCGCTCCACTTTGATGGTGGTGCTGATCGCCATCGTGCTCAGGACAGGGTACGATCTGCTGATCGGATAGCAATCCCCCGCCAATGGCGCATAAGAGGTCCGAGGCGATCGATCGGATCGCCTCGGACCTCTTGTCGAAATACCGAGACCGGGATTTTCGCGCGCCAGACTAGCCGTGGATCAGCCTGGGCAGGCAGCGGACACACACCCATTCGCTCTTGCCACATCGCCGGACGGGAAGAAGCGGCGCGACGGTATCCTCACTGTCGCACAGGAAGCAGGCGGGCTCCGGCAGGTGGAAAGGCTTCTTAGCTCCGCCCGCCGCGAGGTGAGCGAGGACGGCCGCTTCGTCGAATCCCGCCGCCTCCCGCTCGACCACCGTCATAGCGCCGGTGGGACAGATACCGAGGCAGAAGCCAGCCCCATCGCACAGCTCTTCCTTGACCACCCTTGCCTTGCCATCAATCAGTTGAATGGCTCCCTCTGCGCAAGGGGTAACGCACACCCCACACCCGGTGCACAGCTCCTCATCGATCTGGACGATCTTCCTTCTGGCCACTGTTCCTACCTCCCATCTCGGTGTTCTACTGGAATTGTGCCAGATGCAGCCGATGATCGCTGTGACTTAGGTCTCAATCGAGCCACCAACATTCAGCTTCCACAGCTTAACTCTGGCATAAGGTGTGCTCTTGGAAGTGCAGTGCCACTTGGGTCGGCACCGTATTGCGCTCCGAGAGAGTGGGATCCACCACATTGAAGCTCGGTTGTCAGGAGGAAGAGTCTATGTCCATGCAAGCTCAGCAAGGCAGGATCTGGGAAGACCGCATTAAGGACATGGCAAGCAAGGCCCGCCAGCAGGTGGACGAGGGGGCGGTGACGCCCTACTACAAGGCCAACAGGGATGAGGTGATCGAGCTACTCAATCGCGCGATATCGAGCGAGTGGATCGCGCTGATGCAGTACTGGCACCACTACTTTATGTCCACTGACATCCACAGCCCTGAGATCAAGGAGGCCTTCAAGAAGTTCGCTGACCAGGAACTGGAGCACATCGACGAGATCGGATCCCGCATCCAGCTACTGGGTGGAGTGCCGGCGGACAAGCCTGAGGAGATCACGCGGCTGTGGCCCAGCCCCGTGGACTACGGGACCAACCTGCGCAGCATGATGCACGAGGACCTGATCGACGAGCGGGTGACTGTTGAGTTCTACTCGGAGATCATCCGCTACTGCGGCAACGACGACCCGACCACCCGCTTTATCTTCGAGCACATTCTGGCGGAAGAAGAGGAGCATGCCAATACCTGGGCGGATATCCTATTCCAGTCTGATGCCAGCACGAACGAGCGCATCAGCTCCGTTCACGAAGACGCCATGAGCCACGTTGGAGGTGGCAAGCAGGCGAGGGCGGCGTAGCGGGAGGCGAGACGCGGGGGCGCAGGGAAGGACACGATCCCTCCGGGAGGGGATGCAAACGGATCCCCTCTCCCTTTTACCGGTGGCTTGTTGATTCCGGCGAGAACCGGTAGGCGCCCCTCTCCCACTGCGGTGGGAGAGGGGCGCGAGCCTCAGGGTCCACGAGAGAACAGATCTACCGCCGTGCGCGCCAGGATGGTCGCGAGCAGGGCAAACAGAGTAACTTGGATCACCCTGGGGGATACCCTGGTGCTAGCCCTAGCGCCCACCTGTGCCCCCAAGATGCCACAGATCACCACCACGCTGCCTATCGCCAGGTCGAACTGTCCGGTTGCCACCTTGCCGATCGTACCGGCGACGGTGGTAGGGACGATCGTCAACAGCGAAGTGCCGACCGCAATCCTGGTAGGAACTCGGAGCAGGGTTATCATGAGAGGAGTGAGGATAAAGCCTCCGCCGACCCCCAGCAGCCCAGCCAAGACACCAACCACCAGCCCAATGGGGAAAGCCAGGAACGGGCTAACCGTGGTAGCTTCCGCCTCCTCACGAGGGGCGAACAGGAGGAGGATCATTGCGCCCCCAACGAGAAAGAAGTAGACGACGAGCAGGGTTCCTTCTGCCACCTGGGCTGAGCCGAAGGAGCCGATGAGGGCCCCTACCACCCCCGCGGAGCCGAGGACCACACCAAGCCCCACATCCACCGTGCCACTTCGGTGGTGCGCCAGAAATCCGGAAAAGGCGGTGAACATGGCCAGCACCATGCTGATTCCGGTAGCCAGCCTCAGGTCTATTCCCACCACATACACCAGGGCTGGGATGACCACCACGCCGCCACCAATGCCCAGGAATCCCGCCAGGAACCCGCTGATGATCCCGACACCGGCCAGCACAACCAGAGACAGAGGATCCAAAAGCTGCTCCTACGAAGACGAATCCGCTACTCCAGCATGGCTCCTGTTGGGCATGTGATTCCGAGGCGCCACAGCGCGGAAGAGGCGCTGCGTCGTCCGTCAACAGAAGATTCTTCGCAGACTGCGGACCACTCGAATGGCAAACAGGCATGGGTCACGGACTTGGTCGCGGTGGGGGAGTGTCTGGGGGAGGGCGAAGGGGCACGGATGCGACCGGCCCCTTCGCCCGCAAGGCGTTACTTCGGCATTCTGTCGCGGATCTGCTTCGCGGCCGCGGCGGCGGTGTTGAACATGAACTGGATGTCGTTCACGCAAGCGCAGTACTGGAAGCCCTGCTCGATCCGCAGGGACACCTCCTCGACGCTGCGGCAATGGATCCCGGCGGGCGTTCCGACCTTCTTCGCGGCCCTCAAGACCTCGGCGACGGCCTCGGCGTGAGCGGGTTCTTTGTCGAAGCCGCCCTTACCCAGCCCCATCGACCAGGCAAGGTCGTTAGGACCGATGAAGCAGCCGTCCACACCCGGCACCGAGAGGATCTCCTCCGCCTTCTTCACGGCGTCGATGTGCTCGATCTGCACGATGACGACGATCTCGTCGTTGGCGTGCTGCATGTAGTCCGCGCCGGCCCAGAAGCGCCAGCGTCCGCCGCCCGCGCTGCGGATCCCCTCCGGGGGATACTTGGCGTTCCTAACAGCGTCGGCTGCTTCATCAGCAGAGCACACCATGGGAACCACGATACCCATGGCTCCGGCGTCCAGGATACGCTTGATGTGGATCGGATCGTTATTGGGGATGCGACACATGGGCACTGCATTGGTGGTGCCAATGGCAATGAACATGTTGTTCAGCATCTCGTAGTCGATAGGACCATGCTCCATGTCGACTGTGACCCAGTCCCACCCAGCGTGAGCCATCGCCTCAGCCGAATTGACGCAGGGGAAGTTGAGCCAGGTACCGATAGTCGGCTTGCCCTCTTTCAGAAGCCGCTTCACCGTATTGGTTCGCATGTACCTCAAACCCTCCTCAGTTTCTCTGTGTGGGTGAGGATCATTATAATCTATCCAGGCGCGTATGGTCCGGTTTGTGCGGCGGAAGAGCCGGGACCTCAACTGCACGATGCAGTTGAGGTCCCGGCTCTTCTCTGGTACCCCCAAGGGGATTCGAACCCCTGATCTCCACCTTGAAAGGGTGATGTCCTAGGCCGCTAGACGATGGGGGCGTACGTCCTGTTAACTGTCTCCCCCATTATTGTGTAGGAAACGGCTGCTGTCAATGGTTGCGACGGATTGGCCTCGGGTATACCCTTTGCATGGAGGCATTCTGTTGGAGAACCCTCCACCACGTCTGGTTAGGAGGCAACATGCCTTGCTTCTCTACGATACCAAGACCCAGCGCAAGGAGCCTTTCTTGCCCAAGCAGGAGCCCATTACCCTCTACGTATGCGGCATAACCCCCTACGACACCACCCACCTAGGCCACGCCTTCACCTACGTCTTCTATGACGTCCTGATCCGATATCTCCGCCACCGGGGGCACGAGACCCGCTACACCCAAAACGTCACCGACGTGGATGACGACATCCTCAGGAAGGCCAAGGAATTGGGCATGCCCTGGGAGCAGCTGGCAGCGGATCAGACCCGCCGCTACCAGGAGGACATGGCAGCCCTCAACGTCCTGCCGCCCGACTTCTACCCCAGGGCCACCCAGGAGATATCCAGGATCATCGAGATCATCGACACTCTGCTCAAGAAGGGCTACGCCTATCAGAGGGAGGGCAACGTCTACTTCGAGGTTAAGCGCGACCCCTCCTACGGGCAGTTGAGTCACCTGAGATCGGCGGAGATGCTGCCGGTGGCGAACGAGCGGGGCAACAATCCACGGGACACGCTGAAGCGGGATCCGCTGGACTTCGTGCTGTGGCAGGCCTCGGCCCACGGGGAGCCAGAGTGGGACAGCCCATGGGGACAGGGCAGGCCTGGCTGGCACATCGAGTGCAGCGCCATGGCGCTGCACTACCTGGGGGACACGATCGACATCCATGGGGGCGGCAGCGACCTGGTCTTCCCCCACCACGAGAGCGAGATCGTCCAATCGGAGAACTACACCGGTCACCATCCCTTCGTCCACCACTGGGTCCACACAGCCACGGTGTACCTGGACGGTGAGAAGATGAGCAAGTCGCTGGGGAACCTGGTAATGGTGAGCCGGTTGCTGCAGAGCTATAGTCCCGACTCGATCAGGGTGCTGCTGCTGAGCCACCATCACACGAAGCCCTGGTCCTATGACGAGGGTCAGATGGTCGAAGCTGCGAGACTCGCAGCGCAACTTGCGGCCACCGCCGCGGGGCCGGTCGAGGCGCTGTCCGAACCAGCATACAGCTGGGCCGAAGGGGCGCTCTTCCTGGGCGCCATGGAGGATGACATGGATACGCCTCTGGCGCTGGAGGCGCTGCGCCAACTCTCCGAAAAGACGCTCGGCGGAGAGGTGGACGGACTTCCCGTGCCCCAGGCCCGTATGCTGCTTCGCGAACTGGCCGGAGTGCTGGGCCTGCGACTGAGGTAGCCGTGGGGGATCCTCCCCGGGGCGAGACCACCCGCGGGGAGGCCCCCAGCCCCTCGCCCTAGCTGACCATCTCCTTGGCCCGCAGGAACCCAAGACGGATGGCCTCACTCACCGCTCTCCAGTCCTCGTGGTCGGAGTGGGGGTAGGTCTCCTCCCACCGGCGCTGCAGTTCCGACTCCACATCCGGCCAATCGGCCCCATCGAACTCCGGGCTCATCCCCTGCTCCCAACCAAAGCGCACATCACCCTCAACCTCCTCCCAGGGACGGCTGTAGTTGAGAGACGTGCTCTCCCATTCCCTCCGCAGCTCTCGCGAAGCATAGGACCACTCTACCTGAGCCATGTACCTCGCGCACCTTCCTTTCCAGATTCGCCCACACGGGTGTCTCGTGCATACCCTTGGGCGCCGCCGGCTATGCCGGTGCGGAAGGGTCAGGTGGCAAGAGCCATGCCGATCGAGTGTCGATCAGTCCATCTTGGCAGAGGAAATTGGGGAAGGGAGTCAGATCAGAGAAGCTCGTTGCCCTGGTTGGCCTCCCAGCCGCCCTCGTTTGCCCGCCTTGCGGCCTCCAGCAGCACATCCGACACGTCGATGCTGTTCTCTTCCAGGATCGTCATGCAACCCCTGATGGCCGCCATATTGTGCTCTCTGAGCGCCAGCACCAGCGTCTCCAGCATGGTCGCCACCACCTCTTCGTCACCCTCGATCGCCCTAGGCCTCGACTGCTGGATTCGCCGACTCGTCTGCTGCCATGCGCTGCTCGCACGGTCATCAAGCAGCTCCGAGGCGTCCCGAAGGATCTCTACGGCCGCGCCGAAGTCGCCTCGACGCACCTCACGCTTGGCCTCCAGCAGCAATGCCTGCCACAACAGACCCTTCGTGCGCCGAAACACCCTGGCCACTGTATCCCTGTGGGGCATGTTCCCCATTCAACCGACCTCAAGCCGAGCAATGGAGCAGATGGTACACTAGACAGGCGCATATCTACAACTAGATAGTCGAGATAGGTAGTTAGGGGAGTCCAGGTATACCCCAGAACTCGACAGTGCGCATCTCCAGGGCAGCAGGGGCAAGCGGACCGCACTGGTATAATCTCCATGAACAGCTGAGCTAGTTCAGGAGATACTATTGTCTATAGATGCCGTCGAGCTGTATCGCTCCCGCCTCCCCTTTCAGCTCGATCCCTTCCAGCTTGAGGCGATGCAGAGCCTGACCCAGGGCAACTCCGTGCTGGTGGCTGCCCCTACCGGGACCGGTAAGACGGTAATCGCCGAGTTCGCGGTGCACCTTGCCCTCTCGCGGGGTCTCCGCGCCCTGTACACCACCCCGATCAAAGCCCTTTCGAACCAGAAATTTCGGGACTTCCGATCACAGTACGGCGACAAAGCGGGCCTGATGACCGGCGACCTGGTGGAGAACCCCGCCGGCCAACTGCTGGTGATGACCACAGAGGTCGCCAGGAACATGCTAGTGCAGAATCCGGAGTCTTTCAAGGATGTGGGCTGCCTGGTCTTCGACGAAGTCCACTACCTGGCCGACCCGGAACGCGGTACGGCGTGGGAGGAAAGCATACTGCTGGCTCCACCTTATGTCCAGTTGGTCTGCCTCTCAGCGACGGTGGCGAACGCCGAGGAGGTCGCGGAGTGGATCAGCACCACCGGCCGGGAGGTCTCGCTGATCGAGTCCGACGAGCGGGTGGTGCCCCTCAAGCATCGCTACTACCTGGATGGCAAGCTCCTCCCGCTGCTGGAGGGCAATCGCCCCCTGCTCCCGGCCGCGAAGCAGTCTCGCCCTCAGCCGCCCAGACGAAGAGGCACCCCACTCAACGGTAGAAGGGCCGAGCGGAGGTCGCCGGAGTTGGAGGGTGCTCCAGACCCACCCGAGGTGGTGGAGGCGCTGGACAACGCCAACCTGCTGCCGGCCATCTACTTCCTCTTCAGCCGTCGGGCGGTGGAGGAGGCAGCGGAGAGCTGCCGACGGTTGAACCTGCTCTCCCGGGCGGA
The DNA here is from genome assembly GCA_002436065.1 of Chloroflexi bacterium UBA6077. GTDB lineage: Bacteria > Chloroflexota > UBA6077 > UBA6077 > UBA6077 > UBA6077. Next base: position 6,256 of record DIXP01000075.1, on the reverse strand, counting down.
GGCGCTGGAGGTGCGGCGGCTGGCTCGGCAGCAATTGGCATCCCTGCCTCCTGAGGACCAGGAGCTGGAGCAGCTGCAGCGGTTGCTCTCTCTCCTGCCGAGGGGCATCGGGTTCCACCACGCGGGCCTCCTCCCCCCTTTCAAGACCCTCGTGGAGGAGCTGCTGGCCGCCGGCAAGCTGAGGGTGGTGTTCGCGACCGATACTCTGGCGTTGGGCATCAACGTCCCGGCCCGATCGGTGGTGCTTGGAGAGATGACGAAGTACGACGGGAGGAGCCGCCGGTTGCTCTCGGCGGGGGAGTACAGGCAGCTCACCGGGCGTGCCGGCCGACGGGGGATGGACGCGGTAGGCTACGCGGTCCTGCTCCACTCGCCGTGGGTGGGTCTGGACCGGATGCTCGAGGTTGCCACCGGCGAGGTAGCGCCACTGGTGAGTGCCTTCCGCCCCAGCTACAGCACGGTGCTCAACCTATGGCAGCAACCCGAGGACGAGGAGCGGCTGGCTCAGCTGATAGCCGGAAGCCTCGGCCAGTTCCACCATGCGGGCCAGATTCGATCGCTGGTCGAAGAGCGGGAGGCGCTCGCATCCGCGCTGGCCGGAATACACACGGGCTGTCCGCGAGACGGCGGACCAGTGAACTGGCTGGCGCAGGAGAAAACGCTCAAGAAGGAGCAGGAGCGGGCAGAATCGGCCCTCAACCGAGCAGCCAAGGAGGCGGACTCCCTGGCACGGGGTGGGAAGGTGGAGGCCGCCAAAGCGGCTCAGGAGAGGGCGACGGTAGCCCGAGAGAGGCTGAAGCAGGCTTCGCAGGCGGCGGCCCAAAGCCCCTGCCGGTCCTGCGCCATGCGGGCTACGCACCGCCGGTCGGAGCGGGAGAGGCAGAGCTACTCCGGACTGCTCATCGAGGTGGAGAGGGAGCTGGAGGCTGTACGGAGTGAGTCGCGGCGCAGGGCCAGGAAGACCCTGCGAGCGTTGCGCACGGTCCTGGAGAGCTTCGGCTATCTGGTAAATGGGCACCCGAGGCCCAAGGCGAAGGTGCTGATGCGGCTCTTCGACTCCAAGGCGCTCACCATCGCGGAGTTGCTGGACTGGGGGGTGCTGGGCGACGCCTCGGCGGAGGAGTTGGCGGAGATCGCTTCGTGGTTCGCCTTCGACAAGGACGGGGCCGGAAGAGCGCTGTCGCTGACGCCGAAGCTCGTCAGACTGCGGGGGGCCGCAGAGGCAACCTCGAAGAAGGTGCTGGAGACCGAGCATCGCTTTGGGGTAGACCTCACAGGGCCGCTCGCGTCCGAATTCCGGGGAGTCGGGCTCGCATGGGTAACAGGCGCCCCCCTCGCCGATCTGGCGGCTCGGACGGGGCTGGCGGAGGGGGACATCGTGTTCGCGCTCCAGAAGACCATCGACCTCTGCCGGCAGATTGCCCAGGCAGCAGCCTTCTCCCGGACCCCACACCTCTCGCGCATAGCCGCGGAGGCTGAGAGGCTGCTCCGGCGTGGTGTGGTGGATAGCTACTACCGCTGGGTGGTGGGGAAGGCGGAAGCAGCGCTATAGCGGGCACCAAGTGGTCCATCCGCCAGATCCGCAGCACACAAATGTAGCCGCGGGCTTCAGCCTGCGCGTACCTGTTCGCGAAGTCGCCTACACCCCAACCGGCTACGCGCAATCTAAAGGTTGCGGCTACATTCTTGGAACCCCTTCGGTGAACAGGCCACTTAGGTCACCGCTACTATTTCTACGCTGTAGCGCCTCCGGCCCGAGCCGCCGGCGGAACGGGAGGAGCACCCCGGCGGCGACGGCGCCGCCACCACCTGATCAGAAGCACGGTGGGCAACCAGATCGGCACGAAGACCACTATCCAGATGGCAAAGCTGAGCAGCAGCAACAGCGCCCCTACCAACCCATGTAGCGCAGAATAGACGGTCTCCAGTGGACTCCATTCCCCGGTGGACACAGGCTGGGCGGTAGCGGAGGTAGTCAGATCCAGGGTAATGACGGACATCTCGGAGCTGCGCTGCAGGTACTGAATGCGGCCCTCGGAACGCTCTATCTGCTCCCGCACCTGCGTGAGTGCCTGGGTGACCTTGATCACATCCTCCGTAGTCCTGGCGCTGTCGAGCAGCTTGAGGTACTGCTCCTCCTGAGCCCTCAGCGTCTTCAGGCGCGCCTCCTGGTCGACGTACTCCTCGGTCACGTCCTTGGCCGTCGTGCTTTCGAACTGCACCTTGATGGCCATCTCCTTGATCCGCTGGAGCGCTTCCTCCAGCCGATTGGCGGGAACCCGAAGCGCGGCCTTGCCTAGTCTGCTACCATCCATATCACGACTCTCGCTGGAGACAACGAAGCCGCCCAACTCCTGCGTCAGCTTGCCAGCATTGGTCAGCACCTCGTCAACGTTGCCCACCAGCAGCCGTAAAGAAGCGTTGCGCACCACCATTCTGTCCTGCGCGCTTTGAGTAGCCGCGCCGGGAGGCGCGGTCACGGAGGCCGGCGCCGTGGGAGCACCGCTCTCCTGAGGCGACGATGCGTCCGACCGCGATCCGGTGCTAGGTGCGGATGACGAGGCGCAGGCAACCGATAGAAGGAGCATCAGGGCCGTACACAGTCCCAGGAAGACAGCCAGCGAAGACTTCATCGTGGATCATCCCTTTCAGCATCGAAGGTGCGAGAGTAGTCCGTGGAGGAAACCACGGCATTATACCTGAATAGACGGCAAACAACGCGGAAAGGTTCCAAGACGCAGTGAAGGGCGGCGGTCCATTCCCTCGAACGGACCGCCGCCCTTCACTGTCTGGTACCCCCAAGGGGATTCGAACCCCTGATCTTCACCTTGAAAGGGTGATGTCCTAGGCCGCTAGACGATGGGGGCATAGAAAAGGCCAGCGCCATTGCGACGCCGGCCTTGACCTGGTAGCGGGAGTTGGATTCGAACCAACGACCTTCGGGTTATGAGCCCGACGAGCTGCCACTGCTCCATCCCGCGTCGTGCGCCACTCCTGCGAAGAGGAGTGCAGTGTGCTCTCAAGCACATAGGGTGAGTAGTGAGTGATACAGGCGACGACCTATTTTCCCGTAAGGTTGCCCTCACAGTATCGTCAGCGCTGAGGCTTTTCACTTCCGTGTTCGGGATGGGAACGGGTGGTTCCGCCTCGCTCAAGACACCTGCATCGCTTACTGACTCGTCACTAACAGAGAGTATACCACGATCCAGCACGAACCGCAAATCCTCGCTGCTAGTCACGAACCAGCAAGCCTACTCTCGATAACTTGATCTTGGTTTCCAACGTTGTTGCGCTCGATCCTGCCGACCTACAGTCGAAAGAGTCGAGTCCTCGGCCATTAGTACCGCTAAGCTGAGATGGTTACCCATCTTACACGTGCGGCCTATCGAGCAGATGGTCTATCTGCGGCCTTACCAGATTAACTCTGTGGGGGATCTCATCTTGGGGCGAGCTTCGCACTTAGATGCTTTCAGCGCTTATCTCTTCCAGACGTCGGCTACCCAGCTTAGCGCCCTTGGCAGGACGACTGGCACACCGGAGGTCTGTCCACCCTGGTCCTCTCGTACTGGGGGCAGCTCCCCGCAAATCCCCTACGCCCGTGACGGATAGAGACCGAACTGTCTCACGACGTTCTGAACCCAGCTCGCGTACCGCTTTAATGGGCGAACAGCCCAACCCTTGGGACCTACTCCAGCCCCAGGATGCGACGAGCCGACATCGAGGTGCCAAACCCTGCCGTCGATATGGACTCTCGGGCAGGATAAGCCTGTTATCCCCGGGGTAGCTTTTATCCGTTAAGCCCTGGCCTTTCCACAAAGAGCCAGAGGATCACTTTGACCGGCTTTCGCCCCTGCTCGACATGTACGTCTCGCAGTCAAGCTCCCTTATACCAATGCGCTCAATGGCTGGTTTCCATTCAGCCTGAGGGAACCTTTGTGCGCCTCCGTTACCTTTTGGGAGGCGACCGCCCCAGTCAAACTGCCCACCAGACACTTTCCCCACGCCAGATAATGGCTGCAGGTTAGGATCAAAGCGAAGCAAGGGTGGTATTTCAACGTCGGCTCCAGAGCCCCCAGAGGGACTCCTTCCAAGCCTCCCACCTATCCTACGCATGCTGCACCCCGATCCAATGTCAGGCTGCAGTAAAGCTCCACGGGGTCTTTTTGTCCTGTCACGGGTAGACGGCATCTTCACCGTCAATTCAATTTCGCCGGGTCCCTCGTTGAGACAGCGCCCAGATCGTTACGCCATTCGTGCGGGTCGGAACTTACCCGACAAGGAATTTCGCTACCTTAGGACCGTTATAGTTACGGCCGCCATTGACCGGGGCTTCGGTTCAAGGCTCTCACCTCTCCCCTTAACCTTCCGGCATCGGGCAGGCGTCAGCCCCTATACATCAGCTCTCGCTTTAGCAGGGACCTGTGTTTTTGTTAGACAGTCGCCTGGGCCTGCTCACTGCGGCCCCCCAGAGCTCACTTACGATCACCCCAGAGGGCGCCCCTTCTCCCGAAGTTACGGGGCTAATTTGCCGAGTTCCTTAACGAGGGGTCTCCCGTCCACCTTAGAGTTCTTACTCCCGCCCACCTGTGTCGGTTTTCGGTACGGGCGCCTGCAGCTTCCCCGTTTAGGCTTTTCTTGGCCCCGAGGTTCAGCCGGATCGCCTTGGGTCTCCCCGCAGCTGCCCCGAGTCTCGACTCCCGAAAGAGTCTGCACCCTTGGAGGCAGTAGCTCCAGCACTGCCCCCGGCCTACCCCACAGCGTCCCCCAAACGGGACTTTATCATCTGCAAGCGGTAACGGAATATAAACCGTTTGTCCATCGCCTACGGCTTTCGCCCTCGGCTTAGGCCCGACTAACCCGACGTGGACTCGCCTTCCGTCGGAAACCTTGGGCATTCGGTGGGTGTGTTTCTCACACACCTTCTGCTACTCATACCGGCATTCTCACTCGCACTCGCTCCACCGTTCCTTACGAAACGACTTCACCGCTCGTGCGACGCTCCCCTACCACTCTCTTTACGAGAGTCCGCGGCTTCGGTACTAGGCTTGAGCCCCGATACATTGTCGGCGCAGGATCACTCGACCAGTGAGCTGTTACGCACTCTTTAAATGGTGGCTGCTTCTAAGCCAACATACTGGCTGTTTCGGTAATCCCACATCCTTTGACACTTAGCCTAGATTTAGGGACCTTAGCCGGCGGTCTGGGTTGTTTCCCTCTCGACGACGAATCTTAGCACCCGCCGTCTCACTCCCGAGCAACGCCTCATGGTATTCGGAGTTTGATTGGGTTTGGTAAGCTCGCGCCCCCTAGCCCATTCAGTGCTCTACCCCCACGAGGATAATCTCGAGGCTGCACCTAAATGCATTTCGGGGAGAACCAGCTATCTCCGGGTTCGTTTGGCATTTCACCCCTATCCACAGCTCATCCCTGCATTTTGCAACATACATGGGTTCGGCCCTCCACTCCGGTTTAGCAGAGCTTCGGCCTGGCCATGGATAGCTCACCCGGTTTCGGGTCTACTCCACGCGACAAACGCCCTATTCAGACTCGCTTTCGCTGCGGCTCCGGACCTTTACATCCTTAACCAGCCACGTAGAGTAACTCGCCGGTTCATTCTTCAATAGGCACGCCGTCAGGGTTTCCCCCTCCGACTGCTTGTAGGCGCGTGGTTTCAGGTTCTTTTCATCCCCCTTCCGGGGTGCTTTTCACCTTTCCCTCACGGTACTAGTTCACTATCGGTCGCTGAGAGTATTTAGCCTTGGAGGGTGGTCCCCCCAGCTTCCCACGGGATTCCGCGTGTCCCGCGGTACTCGGGTACCGTAATCAAGCACTATAGCTACCTTTCGCCTACGGGACTATCACCCTATGTCGTGCCCTATTCCAAAGACTTCGACTAGATAGCTATATCCACTCGGGTCCCTTGCAGAGGACCCCACTACGGCCCCACAACCCCCACCAGACAACGGCCGCAACCTTACATCTGATGGGTTTGGGCTCTTCCCCGTTCGTTCGCCACTACTAAGGGAATAATCTCTTTTCCTCGGGGTACTTAGATGTTTCAGTTCCCCCACTTACCCCCGACTACCCTATATATTCAGGTAGCGGTGACCGGGCATGACCCCGGCCGGGTTGCCCCATTCGGATACCTACGGATCAATGCCTGCAGGCGGCTCCCCGTAGCTTATCGCAGCCTACTACGTCCTTCTTCGGCTCTCAGCGCCAAGGCATCCACCACGCGCCCTTACTAACTCGACTC
>DIXP01000110.1 GCA_002436065.1 Chloroflexi bacterium UBA6077 | reverse complement strand
GAGCGCGGGCGGCTCGCCCGCCAGTCCCTCGTGCGGGCGAGCCGCCCGCGCTCCCAGCAGGCGGCTTCGCCCCCTACCAAATCCAGTTTGGTCGACCACTAGCTACCCGATCGTCGAACCACCAGGGCGTCCACTACCCTTACGCCCTGCCCCTTCGGAAGGACTATCACGGGATTCAGGTCGATCTCCTCCACCTGATCCCCCAGAGAGACGGCCAGGGCAGAGAAAGACGCCACCAACTGCGCGAGAGCGTCGACATCCGTTGGCGCCGCCCCCCTGAAGCCTGTCAGTAGGGGATAGCCTCGAAGCCCCTCCAGCATCCGCCGCGCCTCCACGACGCCGACCGGTGCGGGCCGCAGCGAGACGTCCTTCAGCAGCTCCACGAACACCCCACCAAGGCCGACGAGCACGACAGGGCCAAACTGGGGATCGAGCTTGCTGCCCACGATCACCTCAACCCCACTCACCATCTCCTGAACCAGCACTCCCTCGATGCGAGCATCCGGACGCGCAGTCCGAGCCCTCCCGATGATCCCGTTGAACGCCGCGTGGAGCGCATCCCTGCCCACCACGCCCAGCTCCACCCCACCTACCTCGGTCTTGTGGAGAATGTCGGGAGAGACGATCTTCATGGCGACCGGCCCAGCGAACTGCTCGGCGATCTCGTCCACCCCCTCTGCTGACCTTACCAGCATCTCCTTGGGCACCGGGAGCCCCCAGGAACGGAGCATATCCTTGCTCTGTACCTCTGTCAGCGCCCCCTCCCCTGCCGGCAGATGTGGGACCTCCCGCGACACAGCCGGGAGATCGCCCCCGTGCGGCTCGGCCTGCTGCATCAGCGCCGCAGCCACCTTCATGCACTGCTCCGAGTCCGGTATCACCGGCACCCCCGCGGCCTTCAGGATGTCGATGGCATCCTGCCCCACGCTGCCGACACCCCCGTACACCAGAATTGGCCGCTTCCACTGCTCGGCAAAGGATACTACACGGCGCATGCTCTCCGCGCTGTATGGCTGGGTCATCAAGCCTATCACCAGCGCATCCACGCTCGGATCGCTCCCCACAGCCTCGATGCATGCCTGCACCGAGTCCGGATGAAACAGCGGCACTCCCGGCCGCATCCCACCCAGGTCCAGCGGGTTCTGGATGGCGGTCGGTGCGTACAGCTTGCACAGCGCCGTCTGCCCCTCCTCGCCGAACTGAGCTAGCTGGAGCCCAGCGTCGGCCGCCAGGTCCGCGAGAAGGCCGCAGGCGCCACCAGAGCCCGAGATGATGAAGATCTTCTGCCCGCGCGGCCTCGGCGTCAGAGAGAGCGCGTGTGCGGTGGCTACCAGCGTCTCGAGGCTGTTCACCCTCAGCACGCCGTGCTCCCTCAGTACGGCGTCGACCACGGCATCGTCCCCCGCGATGGCCGCCGTATGCGAGCGAGCAGCCTTGACCCCGGCCGACGATCGCCCTACCTTCAAAGCCACGATTGGCTTCCCGATCTCTCGCGCCCTGGCCGCCAACTCCCTGAAGCGGGCGGGGCGACGGATGTGCTCGAGGAAGAGGGCAATCGCGCGGGTCTCCGCGTCTTCTAAGAACACATCGAGGAAGTCGCAGACGTCCAGATCAACCTCGTTGCCGGAGGAAACGAGATACCGGAATCCTACCCCCAGATCCTGCGCTCGGTTCATCACCGTCATCAGCAGCGCCCCGCTGTGGGACACCATGCTGATCGATCCCTCCAGCATGGGGCCGCGATCCAGCACGATCGTGGCGCAGGCCGTGACCTTGTCGTGGGTGTTGACCAACCCCAGGCAGTTGGGCCCGAGCAGTCGAGGGCCGCTGCTCCTGGATATCTGCTTGAGCGTTTCCTGATATGCCTCGCCTTCTGAGCTGGCCTCGGCGAAGCCTGACGCGATGATGACGGCGGCTGGTACGCCACGCGCGGCGCAGCCCTCGATTGCGGCGAGCGCGAGAGGAGGAGGCAGCATCACCACGGCCATGTCCGGCGTCTCAGGCAGGCTGGCGATGTCTGGGAAGGCTGGGATGCCCAGCAACTCCTTCCGGGACGGATTGATCGGATAGATCCGCCCAGGGTATTGATGGTCGATGAGGGATCCGTAGAGCCGGCCTCCGAATTTCCGCCGATCCTCGGTAGCCCCCACCACAGCAATTGAGGATGGATGCAGCAGCACTCGCGCCGCATCAACCCTATCCAGAGCCTGTACTCGTCTCGCGTTCACCATGTCAGCCAAACCTCATTTCACACTGTTACCGCAGTCGCCGTCTCCAATCCGTCCCGCCGATCGTCCTGCGACTTATCGCGCCTAACACAACTCCTCACGATCTCAACGAGGGCACCGAGCCTATCCCCCAGAAGGCTCCGTGCCCTCTCCGTGAACTCCGCGTCTCCGCGGTTACGCTAGCCCCCCTTAGTTGGGTATGAGCACTGCTCGCGCCTTGAGCTTCCCGGCGCTCAGTTTCTCCAGGGTCTCATTGGCCTCCGAGAGAGGGAAGACGGAGTCTATCACCGGACGCACCTGCCCCCGCTCGACCAACTCCACCGCGGTTACCACATTGTTGGGGTTGCATGCCCTGCATCCCCTGATCTCCAACTCCGGTGAGACCATGTCCAGACTTCCCACCGTCAGCGATTCGCCAACCGTGTACCCCACAAGCACGATCCGGCCGGCGCTGTTCAGCAGCCGCGCCACCTGCCCGCAGTCGCGCAGGGCCCCTGATGCCTCGATCACCTTGTCCACTCGAATCGAGTCGGGAATAGCGTCGAGCCCGCTGATCTGATGCGTCTCGTTGGCCCCCATCTCTTCGGCCATGCCCAGCCTGGAGCCATCCACGTCCGCAACCACTGTGTACCCGCCGCTCAACCGCACCAACTGGATAATGTGCAGCCCCACACCCCCAGCCCCGGTCACCAGGACCCTCTCCCCGGGCCGAACCTCGGCCACATCCATCACCGCGTGCACAGCCGTGCCCACGGCATCGGGCACGACGGCAGCTTGCTCGTCCGGCACATGATCGGCGATGCGCACCAGGTTGCGCGCTGGGACCTTCACCTTTTCTGCATAGCCGCCGTTGGCACTGAAACCGATCTGATACCGGATGTTATGGCAGAGCGGAACCCGGCCTACCATGCAGGGGGGGCAGTTGCCACAGCCCACGTAGAAGTACACCACCGCCCTGTCGCCGATCTTCCAGCCCCCGGCGTTCGGTCCCACCGCATCCACAACCCCTACGATCTCGTGTCCGGGGATCAGCGGCAGCGGCGTAGCCCTAACCTGAGGAAGCAAACCGTGCATCACCTTTAGATCCGTGCGGCACACCCCGCACGCTCGGACTGAAAGTACTACCTCACCGTCGCCGGCTTCCGGCTCCGGTACGTTGAGCATCTCGAGCTTCTCACCAAAGGCAGTAAGTGCCATCGCCCTCATAATGTCCAAGCCCCCCTCTTGAGGTCGGTCTTGGTCGCTTCACCCTTACCGACCGGAACCTTCATCTATCTCTCTATGTTCGACCTATCCATGTTGCCCACTGCCCTCCCGGTGAGCGCATACCTGGACAACACGGGGCAAGGCGCGACGTGAACAAACACGGCGCCTTGCCCCGCTGTCTATCTATTGGCGACCACTCAGGGGTTAGCTGCCAGCAACGGCCTGCTGGTAGAAGGCCCTGAATTCCTCGTTGGAGACGGCCCGCTTCTCCCGCTCAGACAACGCCTTCACTTCCGCCAGGATCCTCTGGATAGCGTCCTTGTCGGGTTCGGGTAGCCCCAGGTCTCGGGCTTTGATCAGGATCGAATAGCTTCCGCTCTTCTTGCCCAGCACCACCTCGTAAGCCTCTCGCCCGATCAACTCGAAGTTGACTATGTCGCGGCGGCCGTAGACTGGATCGTCCCTTCGATCCCACATCATCTGGGTGCCGATACCCACCTCCACCGCGTTGACCTGCTCCCCGACGAAGGGCTTGTACCAATCTGCCCTAGCCAGATCCCTCACCAACCCGGATGCCCCCATGAGCCCCTGGGTGCGTATCCCCGTCTCCACGCCCAGCAGGGCGTGCACGCCCATGACGCACTCCTCCAGCGCCGCGTTGCCGTTAAGACCGTTGACCGCGCAATGGATCACCTCTGCCCCCGCTGCCACGGCTGCGAGGGTCGTGGCAGTGGCCATCCCCCAGTTGTTGTGGGCGTGGATCTCTATCGGCAACCTACCGGCATAGGGTCTGAGGGTTGTGACCAGCCACGCCATCGCCTGCGGCAGGGCACTCCCTCGAGTGTCCACGAGCCCGAGACTATCGATCTTTCCGTACTTGACGCAGGGCACGATCAGGCTCTTCAACAGTTCGGTGTCGGCCCGACTGGCCTCCATCAAGAACAGGGTCACCTTCATCCCATTTTGCGCCGCAAACTCGGTCTCGGCCAGGAACTTCTCGGCAGCCTTCTCCGGCGTGCCCCAGATGCGCTTCACCTGGGCCGGCAGGGCAGGGATCTCGACGATGGCTCTTCCCACACCGCACTTCAGCGCCAGTTCCAGGTCGTCCCTTCGCGCTCGAGTGAAAGCGCAGATCTCGGAACCGCTGATCTCTCGACTCATGGTGGCGATAGCCTCGGCATCCTCCTCGGACACCGAAGGCATCCCGCCCTCGATGCGGTCCACCCCGAGGTCCGCGAGGGCATGCGCTATCCTGACCTTCTCGTCCTTGCGGAACACCACCCCCGGCCATTGCTCTCCATCCCTGAGTGTCACCTCGTGCACCCTGACGCGTCGAGGCAGCTGCCACTCCTTGCGCACCCCTGGATCGAAGTCGTGCTGGCTCACCGTCCACTTATCGGGAATCGCCCAGGGTGTTGGGTTGCTCCCTTCACTCATCTTCCGAAACCTCCGCGACGCTTCCGGCCGGTGGTCTTATCCATAGGATGAGTCCTCTTCAGCAGCCGCTCGTCGAACGGGTACGGGCTGTATATCTCAGGGCCGTTCTCCGTCACCAGCACGTTGTTCTCCAGCCGGAAACCACCGATGCCCGGTTTGCCTGCGTAGGGCTCGATGCTGAACACCATGCCCGGCAGAAGGGTAGTCAGGTTCTCGTCGGTGATAGCCGTGACCCAAGGCGGCTCCCACGGGCTGACACCAGCGCCGTGCCCACCTGAGAGGTGGTCGCCGTGGGGATTCTGAAGGGCCTTATGGATACCGAAGTTGGTGTCTCCCGGTTGCGCCGCCTCGCAGGCCGCGAACAGCGTGTCGTAGGACTCCTGATGCAGTTCGATCTGCTCGGGGGTCGGATCGATGTCGCCGCAGATGAAGGTGCGGGTGAAATCCCCCCAGTAGCCGTTGAAGCAGGCCCCGATGTCGATCACCACGGGGTCCCCTTCCCGAATGATGCGATCGGAGGTGAACCGGCGGTAGGGCGCAGTATAGGGCCCCGAACAGACGATATTGGAGCACTGGGTCCACTCGCTGCCTAGGGCAGTGAAGGCTCGCCACGCTTCGGCCAGCACCTCGCACTCCCGCACACCGGGTCGAAGCACCCTCAACGCTGCATCGAGACCAGCCTCCGTGATCATGGTGGCCGCGCGCAGGCATTCGATCTCATCCTGAGTCTTGATCACCTTAGCCTTACACAGGATGTCATAGCCATCCACAAACTCCGAGTTGGGCAATGCCTCTTGCAGCGCCTTCCACATCGGGAACGTGCCTATGTCGACGCCCACCTTGCCATCCAGTTGGCTGCCAAGAATCGATCGCACCTGCTCGACAAACTGCTTCACGCCCTTTTCGCTGCGGCAGTTGGGCCGATCGAAGATCAGCTCGGGGTTCAGCCACGGCATCTTGGCCTTGGCGAAGATCATGTCGTGGGTGAAGAGCAACGGTTCCCCACCCTTGGGCAAAACACAGGCGCACATTGTGAGGATGACAGTCGGACCAAGGTGCATCCTGTGGCCCGTCAGATACCTCACATCCTCCGGCCTGAAGACGAAAAGGACATCAGCATCGGAAGCCGCCAGCGCATCCTTCGCCTTCTGCAGTCTCTGCCGCCGCAGCCGGTCGAAGTTGATCCGCTCTTCCCAGTCGACACCCATGAAGCCGAATTCCGTCATTTACTTCTCCTTTCCATTTTGTGATCGCTCCCCTGCTGCATGAAGATTGCACGTGACACCGCTGTCACCGTGCCGCCTGCGTGCCTATCATTGGAGTGTGGCTTCCGCCATAACATCAGGATTGACCAGATCGTCCGGCCGTCTCCCCTGCAGCACATCTGCGACCGCCTCGGCCGACCGCCTCCGCAGCTCCACATCGGCCTCCTCGGAGTAGTAGGAGACGTGTGGCGTAATGAGAACGTTATCCAGCCGGAACAGCGGGTTGTCTGATTGAGGCGGCTCTGGATCGGTCACGTCGATACCGGCCCCCGCGATCAACCCCTCGGTGAGTGCCACGTAGAGCGCCCGCTCATCCACCAGGCCACCCCGCGAGCTGTTGATCAGATACGCCGTGGGCTTCATCTTCTTTAAGGCTGCCAGAGAGAACAGCTTCTTGGTGGTTTCCGTCAACGGGGCGTGCAAGGATACGTAATCCGAGTGCCACAGCAGGAAATCCATCTCCACCAGCTCTACTCCAAGCTCCTGCGCCCGCTCAGACGAGAGATAGGGGTCGAATGCGATGGTCCTCAGCCCCAGCGCCTGCGCCTTCGCTGCTAGAGACTGGCCGATCTTCCCGAGCCCCACGATCCCCAGTGTCTGCCCGGATAGCCTGCGCATCGGCTGCTTCAGCTCCTGAAAACCCTTCTTCCACCGTCCGGACTTGGCCGACTGGTTCAGTGGCACTATGGCCCTCGCCAACGCCAGCAGCATGGTCAACGCATGATCGGATACTTCGCCCACGCAGTAGTCGGGCACGTAGGTCACCGCGATCCGCTTCGCGGTCGCTGCCTTCACGTCAATATTGCTGTACCCGATGCCCAACCGGCTCAGCACCCTGCACCTCTCCAGAGAATCGATCACCCTGGCCGTAACAGGCGAGTTCGCGCCCACAAGGACACCATCGCAGTCTCGACAGCTCTCGATCAGCTGCTCTTCGGTCGTGCAGACCGAGACGGCAACCTGCCCCCCTACGGCTTCCAGCGCACGCTCCTCTATCTCCGTACTGCCCAGATCTACTGTCATGACCACCTTGTAGGCCATTCTCGCTCCACCTCAATACCGTATCGTCAACCAGACTCCATAGACCATCGCTGCCAGATTCTCATGCCCAACCACTACCACGCCGCGCCCTTCATCTGGTTCGGAAGCCAGAGAATGATGTTGGGGATGGCGTACAGTATGAACAGCATTGCGATCCACATGATGAAGAACATGAACGCACCCTTGAAGATATCCCACAGGTCGACCAGGTCCCCGATGGCCCCCTTCACCAGGTACACTGTGATCCCCAGCGGTGGCGTGATGGCCGCAATCTCAACGTAAACGATCACCATGACGCCGAACCAGACCGGATCCAACCCTAGCGCTTGGATAACGGGGAATACCGCCGGCATCGTGAGCACAATCATCGACGTGCTGTCCAGGAACATCCCGAGTATTATGTATACGATCGATATGATGACCATGAACGCGGCGGGCGTCATCTGCATTTCCAGAACCCACGCCACAACCTCGTCTACCGCTCCGGTCTGCGTTATGAAGGCGGAGAAGATCTGGGCCATCGCGATGATCAGAAAGACCTGCGCGCTGATCCTCGCGGTCTCGTAAGCTGCGTCCTTTAGCTTCGGGACGTCAAGCCGTCGCATCGACACCGCCAGCAGCATCGCCCCCAGGGCTCCCACCGCCGCCGCCTCGGTCGGCGTCGCGAGCCCCATGTAGATGCTCCCGACCACGGCCAGGAACAGCAGCAGGACTCCCCATACGCTCTTCAGCGCCCCCATCCGTTCTCGCCAGCTGAAGCTCAACCCGGCAGATGACGGAGCCAGGCTGGGTCGCATCTTAACCGCCAGTGTAATCCCACCGATGAACATGACTGTGGCGAGTATCCCTGGCCCAATTCCCCCGATCAGCAGCCGCGCCACTGACGTATTCGTGATACCACCGTAGATAATCATCAGCACGCTCGGCGGGATCAACACCGCCAGCGGAGATGCCGCGGCGACCACGCCCGTAGCCAGCCCTGGGCTGTAACCCAGCGCGATCATCTCCGGGACCGCTATCCGGCCAAGCGCCGCCGCCGCCGGCAAACCGGCCCCAGAACAGGCGCCGAACACCGCGCAACCCATCACTACGGCCGAGGCCACCCCGCCCGGCAGACGCGCGAGCCACACCCGCGCAGCTTGAAAGGCGTCTGTAGTCAGGCCCGCGTGTATGGCAAAGTATCCCATTAGAAAGAACAGCGGAATCGCCGTGAAGGTGAAGCTCGCAATGACCGTGTGCAGTCTCATAGCCACGTAGTTGAAGGCAGACTCGAATCCCAGCATCGACGTCAGCCCGACTGCCCCAATTAAACCCAGGGTATACCCGATCGGGATCCTCAGAGCGCACAGCCCTATCAACAGAACGACGCTCAAGACTCCGATTTGCATCGAATCCATCAGAACGGCCTCCGCGGTCTAGCTTTCAGACGAGTGAATGGCCACAGGGAGAGACTGCGGGGACTCGCACCTTCCGGCAAACCCGACTGCCCACACTACAACAGCCTCATCCTGATAATTGCTTGGCCTGCCCGCCTCGAACCCGGTCCCCCTTCGCGCGCCTATTCGGGTTTGTGCCCCAGCGCGCTCTTGAAGTCCCGCCACACTAGCAGGAACAAGTAGTACGCGAACAACCCAAAGCCGATCGCGAGCACGAACCTAAACGGCCATATGCTTACGTCAATGAGTCCCTCCCGGTATTCACCGATGAGGGCGTTCTTCCAGGCTACCCCCCAGGCCATCCATGCGATGGCCGCGGAGAGAACCCCACCCACGAGCGAGGCCATCCCGTCTAGGAATTGCTCCGCCCACTTGGGTATTCGCCCGGTCGTGAATGAGAAGATCACGTGACCTCGGTTCAGCGCCACGTGTGCCAGCGGCAGGAAAACCACCAGCATCATGGCCTCCTCGGTTATCTCGAATACGCCGGGTATCGAGTGGCCAAGTTTGCGCGCTATGACGTCGGCAGTGATTGAGAACATCATAAAGATTGCGGTCCAGCCGGCAACGACGGTGCCCCACTCGGCACCTTTCGAGCTGGAGAGCACCCGGCCTATGCTGCTCAACACCGATTGACTTCCGCTCTGCCCGGTAGATGCTAGCCCTTCTGGTACCATGCTCATCTGCTTTCCACTCTCTCCAATGACCCCCCCGTGCGGGACGGTGCGCTCGATCGGTGCCCACAAGCCACCACCCTGCCTCTGCCCTAGCAACAGAGCAGGATTCCCCGAGCACACCGCCTCCACAAGAAAGGAGGAAGAAAGGACGCGCTACATCGAATGTGGATAGCTCATCAGGAACTACTAGACACCGATAGCCCGCAGCTCCTTGTAAGGCCATTTGCAGAGGTTCTCGCAGCCGGTGTCGGTGATCCGGAAAGTGTTCTCCAACGCCACACCCTCGTTGCCCTCGACCCAGAACTGGATGTGGTAGGAGAAGGTCATGTTCTTCTCCAGTACGACCTCAGGCTCATCCAGGTCGATATACGGAGCCTCATACCAGGCGATGCCCATACCACCTAGATGGTTCTGCCAACCGTAGCTGTTGCGGAACTTGACGATATCCTGCAGGTTCCTGAAGCAGGGCTCCGGCGTTGGTCTGAGTCTCGCCACGTCGTGGTTGGTGATCCCGGGCTTCAGCAGCTGCATGATCGCCTCGTTCATATCCACGGCGACGGAGTACAGCTCCTTCTGGAGGGGCGTCGGCTGGTCGCCCATCACGAAGGTGCGGTCGTAACAAACCTTGTAGCCGCAGTAGGTGACGTGGCACGCCTCAACCACCAGCATCTCACCAGGCCGGCAATTCCTGTCCGACCAGTTGTAGCCTCGCGGACAGGTCCTCGGCCCGCCCGTGATCACCCAGCCCTCTACATACTCCGCACCGGCCCGGTAGATGGCCTCGGCCATGATGGCCTGGATTTCGTTCTCCGGCATGCCGGGGCGCGCCTTCTCCACCACCGCCGCGTAGCCTGCCTCGTTGCAGATCGCTCCCATCTTCATGAGGGAGATCTCCTCCTCGGTCTTGACCATGCGAGCCTCGATGATCCAACTGTTGCCGTCCACCACCTTTATTCCCTCATTCGCGAGGGCGTTTATTAGATCCGGACCGGCCCAGTCCAGGCTCATCGGCTCGTTCTCGACGCCATGCTCCTTCAGCATACCCTTGATCTGCTGCGCGTTCTGCTTCCAGAGCTTGTCGGCCTCGGCCCTGGGGAGCATGTGGTTCGCCCTCATAGACCCGTGCTTGTCTGCGACGGTGTGGCCTTCCAACCACGGGGACTCCCTCTGGACCTGGTAGTCATCCAGAGCCTTCGACGTCCAGACGTAGGGGAAGCCCGCGTCCCGGATCAAGAGGACGGGAGCGAAGGGCATGTGCCTGGAGTAAGGATGGTTCCAGACACTAGAGACGTACCTCTTGCTGTCCCATCCATAGATGAGGGCCGAGCCGATGCCGTACTTATGCATCGCCGCATTCGCCTTGGCAAGCCGGTCTCTGCGCAGCTTGTCGAAATCGATCCCTGGCTGCCAGTCCACTGCTCTCATGCCATGCAACATGGTCTGAGTTCTCCTTCTGTGTGCTCTGTGTACTGTGTACTGTGTGTGCTTTCGCGATCTCGATTGGGTGTCTACCCTACTTCTTCCAGGGGTAGCCGTCCTTCTTGATCTGCGCCTCGTACTTCTCTACCAGGCTCTTGAACTGCTCGTAAGCGGCCTTGGCCTTCCCGCTCCCGCCAACGGCCTTCTCCGACTTCTCTACCTGTGTGGTAGTCGCGGCCGCCGCAGCGGCGTCAAACGTCTGCTTGTCCGAGCCGCTGAGCGTAACGAACTCTATGCCGTTCTTCTTCCACTTCTCCACGACGGCGTCCTGGCTCCCGATCAGATCCTTCGCCAGTTGAACGTGGAAATCGTCGCGAAGCTGCGTCAGTGCCTTCCGGTCCGCCTCGGAAAGCTTGTCCCAGACGCCCTTGTTCACTCCGAGGAAGGACCCCGTCACCGAACCGGCGTTCGTCAGCACGACGGTCTCGACCACCTCTCCGTGCTTCTGGTCGTCGGCCAGACATAGGGTGTTCTCGAAGCCGAAGATGACTCCTCGATCGACAGCGTCGTACAGCTCGCCGCTGGTCATCGAGACGGGGTTGGCTCCCAACGTCTGCCACATAGGGGTTCGGGCACCACCGCCGGATCGAATGCTCTTGCCCTTGAGTCCGTCCAGGTTTGTGAAGGACTCGCCGAGGAACAGCTGGAACAATCCGGTCGTCCAACCGCCGATCCTTACCACCCCGTTCTTCTCGAGGTCCGACTTGGCGTCGGCGTTGGTGTCGTACAGTTCGTCCATGGCCTTCAACACGGCGAGCGGATCAGATGCGTTCCCGGGGAACTCCGTGACCAGACCAATCGCGTTCTGCGCGGGGAAGTAGCTCAAGCCAACGATGCAGGCGTCGGCAATCCCCTGGGCGAGCCCGCTCAACATGTCCTTCTGAGCCAGCAACGATTCTGACCAGAAGAACTGGATCTTCACCCTGCCTTCGGTTCGCTTCTCTACCTCTTGGCCCCACCACAAGTACGACTTCCCGATGACGCCATTGGGGCCTACCGCTGGCATGGCCATCTTCCAGGTCACCGATGGCCCTGCGGCGGCGGCCTTGGCAGCCGTAGGTGCTGCGGCTGCGGCCGCCGAAGCCGCCTTGGCAGCGGTTGGAGAGGCCGGGGCCGCCGGGGCAGAGCAGGCCGCAAACGCGGCCATCCCGAGGGCAAGCACCAGGATAGCCATAGAGGCTGTGCGCAGTTTCAAGTCCATTCTCTCACCTCCAAGTATGAATGCTCTCTTCCAGCCAAGCTTCTCGCCGGACCTTGGTTGCCGTCCATCTCACCTGGATACTCTGACCGTCCTGCCTGTTCGGCTCGACTCCAGGATCGCTTCAGCCACACGAATCATCTCGATACCGTCTACCCCCGATGCCTTGGGCTCAGTGTCCTGGTCTATAGACTGATTGAAGTCCTCGACCTGGCGAATGTAGCTACCGATGATGGGCTCGGCCACGGGAAACTGCATCCTTGTGGCAAGCTCGTCGGCATCAATGCATAGCTCTCCCTGCAGCTTGGTGCCCACGGTGCCAGAGCCTGTTATGCGTGCCTTGGTGCCATACACCACGACGTCGTTGCGAATACGGGGGATGTGCAGTCCCGAGACCGCGAAGCAATACGGGCCATCGCGGAACTTCAGGATGGCGAGGACGACCTCATCCACCGGCCGATCGGGCTGCCCCATGTCTGTTGCAGCCACGACCTCTTCCACCTCCTTGCCCAACAAGAACCTCAACAGGTCCAGACAGTGAAGACCGGACCCCATCAGGCTCCCGCCGCCTGCCATCGCTGGATCGGCGCGCCAGCCGGACAGGGAGCGACTGATGAAACCATGGCCATATTGGGCGACGGCGTGGGTGATTTCCCCAACTGCACCCTCGACTATCAGCCGGCGAGCCTCTTGGTGGGCCGGGTGATGCCGGTTTTGAAAACCGACTCCCAGTTTGACCCGATGGCTCCGGCAGATCTCGACCATGCGCTCACCGTCAGCTACAGTCAGCGACATGGGCTTCTCGCACATGATATGTTTACCCGCTCGGGCAGCCTGGACCGTTTGGTCCGCATGCAGGCTGTTGGGGCTGGCGATGTGGACAACCTCTACAGCCGGATCGGACAGCAACTCATCGAAGGAGCCATAAGCCCTATCAGCACCATGTTTCGCTGCAAATGCCTCGGCCTTAGCCCTGTCCCTGCTGCACACTGCGGCCAATCTGGCAGAGGGCGCCTTCTGGATAGCTGGGGCCAGGTAGGCATCTGCATGCTTCCCCAATCCCACGATCGCCCACCCACGTGTTGTGTTGCCTTCCTTCATCAGTTCCGATCTCCCCAGTTCGCCTTGATCTAGAACTACACCGGATCGCCGTGATTGGGCATGTCAATTCGGAAGACCCCACCACGACTGATGTCCTCATCCCCTGAGCGGATGACTCGTATGGTCACCTGCTCCGGCCGCACTCGCAGCGACTCCACAGTCGCATCACACACCCCCTTGATAAACGCCCGCCTCTGATCCATCGAGTACACATCCCGGCAGAAAACCATAATGGTTGGCATCCTAGCGGCCTCCCTCTCGTTGCTATTCGCCAAACGGTGCGATGGCGGACATATGCCACTCCATCAAGTGTTGCCATCGCAGATTCGGTGTGGAGATGCATCCGGAGACAGGGTAGCGGTATGTGTCCCGTCAAGTGTGTAA
>DIXP01000023.1 GCA_002436065.1 Chloroflexi bacterium UBA6077 | reverse complement strand
TGAATTTCAAACCGTTGTTGACAAGTGGGAACAAAAAAATGTACCCGATCAGCGATAGCAACACATACCGTGGCCTTTGGATGTATTGCTGAGAAGGCACGCCTGTAGTTGAAGCGGGAACTCGCTCGCCAAAGGCCTTAATCAATAGCGATAGGGAGACCGCCATGAACCCCGAACCCAGTAGGGTAGGCAGGAACCCGGCTCCAGGGTTACCACCCACCGTCCAGAAGGGCATGCGTAGCGCCAGGGTAAGGTAGGGTACCCCCAAGAGAATGCCCAGAGATCCTCCCACCGTGTCGCTGGTTGCTCGCCCGAAAGCCATCCCTTGCCTCCCTATTCTTCGGGATAGATGAGCACTTTTAGCCCACTTCTTAGCTCGGCCACCTTAAAGGCCTCTTGCCATCGACTAAGGGGGAACCGATGTGAGATCAATGCCTCCAAGGCCACCTTGCTCTCGGCCATCAGCTGTACTGCTCGCCGCCAGTCGTTAAAGATGCTGCCGAAAACGCCAGCCATGGCAAGTTCCTTGAAGATCACTTGGTTCAGATTTACATCCGCCTGCTTCCCAAAACCGAAGGTGCCCACCTGCACATACTGCCCCCTAGGTGCCAACGCCGATAGGCAGTCGTTGACCGATGCAGCCGCGCCGACACACTCAAAAGCTATGTCCACCCCCCGCCCGTCCGAAAAGCGGGTGATGGCGGGAGCCAGATCCTCCTTCTGCACGTTGATCACCACCGCCGCGCCCAGCTTCCGTGCTAGCTCGATCCTGTTCTCATCCCGGGAGAGTCCGGTGACCATGACATCGGCCCCTTGGAGTTGCGCAAGTTGAGCCACCAGCAGACCGATTGTACCAGGCCCAGCCACCAGCACTCTGTGGCCGGGCATCACTCGAGCCTTGGACAGCACGGCATTGATGGCCACGCAGAGCGGCTCAGTGAGAGCCGCGGCCTCCAGGCTGACGCTGTCGGGGAGCTTGACGGCAAACCGTTCCTTGACCACTACGTAACGGGCAAAGGCTCCATCCATGTGCAGACCTCTGGATCGTGTGCCGCGCACCAAGCCCGTGTTCTCGCTGTCACCCACAACCACCCCCGCAGGAGGATAGGCACCCTTGCCGGTTATGTGGTCACCGATCGTCAGTGTGGTGACGGCACTCCCTACACTGGCAACCACGCCGCTGTATTCGTGACCCGGCACGACAGGTGGTATCGCGTGGGGGTGGTATCCTTGGTACAGCTTGACATCTGAGCCACAGATGCCACAAAAGGCTACCTGTACCAACAGTTCATCCGGCCCCGGTCTGGGATCGGATACGTCTCGCAACTCCATACACCCCGGAGCCTTCTCATAGCACACCAAAGCCTTCACTGTCTGTTACCTCCCATTCCTGAACTAGAAGTCCTTGTGAATGCCATCACCTGTGCGGCCCGTCAATTGCTTTCCCATGTGTACAGCGGAATGAGCAGCCTCCTCATCGCGCCGCTCTCCTTCCCTGCTACTACCGTAGCAGACTAGCACCGGCCACGGAGATCGTGTCGCCGGTGATATAGCTCGCCCTATCCGATGCCAGGAAGACTGCTGCCTGTGCCACCTCGTCAGGGCTACCCATCCTGCCCATGGGAACCATCCTACGTGAGGAATCTCGCCTCAACTATCCAAGCGGCTGCTCTTCCAGGAGCCGCTTCACCTTCTGGACGAAACCGATCGCCGCTGCTCCATCGATGACCCGATGGTCGTAGGAAAGACTAAGGTACATGAGGGGTTGCACCACCACCTGTCCATCCACAGCAATCGGCCAATCGGCCACCTTGCCCGCGGCCAGGATCGCCACCTCCGGATAGTTGACTACTGGGGCTGAGAGTAGCGCCCCTAGGGAACCGGAATTCGTGAGGGTAAAGGTGCCACCCCTGAAATCGCCGGGAGATAATTGTCCGGCTCTTGCCTTCTCTGCCAGGGACTCGACCTGATTCGACAGCTCCTGGATGCCCAGGCGATGGGCTCCCCGGATTACCGGCACAACCAACCCCTTGGGAGATGCCACAGCCACACTGAAGTTGACGTACTTCCTGAGCAGCAGTCGGTTGCCCTCTTGCAGACGAGAGTTGATGACCGGGAAGTCCTGTATCGCACGGACTGCGGCCCAGGCTACCAGGGTCGTAATTGAGACCTTTGCCTGCCGCCGCGCCTCCATTGCGCGCAGCATGTGCACTTCAGCAAACGTGGATGCCTGCACCACGTTCCTGCCGGTCTCCGCCATGTGACGTAGCATCGCGGCTTGGATCCCGGCGAGGGCAACTACGTCCTCTTGCTCGCCAACCGAAGTCTGGTCTGCGTCACGAATCCCCAACACATCCGCCTCGACGATCAAGCCGCCGAAGCCGGTGCCTACCACGCTCTCCAGCGACACGCCCCATTGGGCTGCGAGCCGCTTCGCTACGGGAGATGCCTTGACCCTACCCGCCCTCTGCGGGTGAGACCGCGGGCCAGGAGCGACTGACACCTCCTGGCTCAGTGGTGCTGAAGCGGCCGGGGTCGCCACCGCGCCCTCCTCGCCAATTACACCCAGCAGCCCGTCGACGTCGACCACGGCATCGTCGCCGGCAGTGATCTGGAGAAGCACCCCACTGGCAGACGCCTCGACGTCGGAGGCCGCCTTGTCAGACTCGACCTCGAACAGCGTCTCCCCCCGATTGACTCGATCGCCTACCTTCTTGTACCAACGGACGATGCGGCCCTCCAGCATGCTGGAACTGAGCCGCGGCATTCGGATTTCGGTAGCCATGGTCCCTCCAGGGACGCCCATGGGCGGGGGCCCCGCCCCGGGCTGATAGTTATGCTGTCGCGGTGGTCCGCAGGGCTGCCTCGACTATCTTCTGCTCGTTCGGGAGATAGAAATCCTCCATGGACGCACTGAACGGCACCGGAGTGTCCGGAGCACCTACCCGCTCAATCGGGGCATCCAGATATCCAAAGGCTTCTTTGGCAACCACCGCCGCGATTTCCGCACCTATTCCGAAGCTGACCGGAGCCTCATGAACGATTACGAGCCGTCCGGTCCTGGAGACCGATTCCACGATAGCTTCCGTGTCCATCGGTCGCACACTCCTCAGGTCCAGCACCTCGGCCTCGATGCCCTGCTCCGCCAACGTATTCGCCGCGGACAACGCCTTCCGCACCATCATCCCGACGGCCACGATAGTGAGATCCGAGCCGGGCCGCGCTGTAGCTGCCTTTCCGATGGGCACCAACTGCTCTGACCCATCCGGCACTTCACCGCGCACCCCATACAGCAGTTTGTGCTCGAAGATCAGCACCGGATCGGGGTCCCGCACGGCCGCCTTCAGCAATCCCTTGGCGTCGGCAGGAGTAGAGGGCATCACGATCTTGAGTCCGGGTATCGGCGCGTACATGGCTTCAAGGCTCTGAGAGTGATACAGCCCGGCGCGAGTTCCAGCCCCATACTGTGTGCGGAGCACCATCGGGACTCCACAGTTGCCGTTGGTCATGTAGCGCATCTTCGCCGCGTTGTTCAGTATTTGATCGCACGCTGTGCTCAGGAAGTCCTGATACATGATCTCCAGTATGGGCCGCATCCCCATCACAGCTGCCCCTACACTGGCGCCGGTGATCGCCAGCTCGGAAATGGGTGTGTCTACTACTCGATCGGGACCGAACTCCTCGTACAGCCCCTTGGTTACCTGGAAGGACCCTCCGAATGCGCCGATGTCCTCGCCTATCAGGAACACACGGTCATCGCGGAGCATCTCCTCTCGTATCCCCTCTCGGATGGCCTCTCTATACGTAATTTCTGCCAAGTCCACTCCTCCTGTGCGATTCGTCTCCTGTCCCAGCTAGCGTGCTTCGGCATATACGCCGTGTAGGGTGTGCTCCGGCAAGGGATAGGGAGCCGACTCCATGTAGGCCACCGAGTCCTCCACCATCTCCAGAGCCTCATTCCAGATGCCGGCATCAGACGATTCGTTCAAGACGCCCCGGTCCAGGAGAGTCTTCTTCAGCCTCTCAATCGGGCACTTCCGCTTCCATTCTTCGATTTCCTCTACCGTTCGGTAGCTACCGGAAACGTCCCTCTCCGAGTGGCCCCGCCATCGGTAGGTCACGCACTCCAGGAGGGTAGGAGTGTTCTGGGTTGCTGCGCGCTCCACCGCTTCTCTGGCCGCCTTGTGAACGGCCAACACATCGTTGCCATCGACGGTTATACCCGGGAACCCGTAAGAGTCGGCCCGGATGGCAAGACGGGGAATGGCCACCGCACGGCTGAGGGCCGTGGAATAGGCGTACTGGTTGTTCTCGCACACGAAGACGATTGGCAGCTTGAGAACGGCCGCGAGGTTGAGACTCTCGTGGAAGTCAGCCCGATTGGTGGCACCATCGCCAAAGAAGCTCACGGCCACCCGCTGGGGTTTGATACGTTTTAGCGCCAGAGCAGCCCCTACGCAAACCGAAATGGACCCCCCGACGATTCCACTCCCAGCGATCAGCCCAAGCTCGGGATCACCGATATGGTGGCTTGTGTTCTTGCCTCCACACTCAGGCGTGTCCTTGCCAAACATGGCTGCCATGGAGGTCCGCAGGGAGGAACCCTTTATGAAGAATGCGGCTCGGGTCCGCAGCGATGGCAACACGACGTCATCCCTGTGGAGCCCATAGCACACCCCTACCCCCACAGCCTCCTGACCAATGCAGGCATGCGGCAACTCGGGTACACCCCTCTGCTTGTGAAGGGCTACCACCCGCTCCTCGAAGACTCGAGTAATCACCATCCATCGATACATCTGCAATGCGTCGTTTCGGTCGATTTCCACATTCCCTCCATGTGAGACGTCTACCACGCCATACTCGCATCCGAACGTTGGCCCTTAGCCTGAACCGTCTCCCGAGCTACGCCTTCAGCGAGCCGGCGCCGGAACCCAGAGTCAGCTCTAATCGCTGAAGTCCTCGGGCATGCGCTCGCGCAAGGCAGCTAACTCAACCCGCCATTCCCGACCATTCCAGATTGCGGCTAGGATCCTGCGGCGGCAGCGCCGTCGGATTGTGGATGAGCTGACTCGCAGCAGTTGCGCAGCCTCGGCTACAGTTACAAAGGCCCGTGGGGATGAACTCTTCAGGGCTTCCCAATCGGCGAGAGTCATGGGCGCGGGTCCCCTGCGGCAACAAACAGGCGGCCAGGACGGTGATTAGTGTGCCCTGGGGGCGCGTTCGTGCGCATCAGCAGCGGGTACTAGTTGGGGTTCTAGTAATTGGAGGGTGGGTACCTGGGTACTAATCTCTGCTGTTCTGCCCAATCGAGGAATCGCTTGCCCGAGACCCATGCCGGCAATTCAAGCTTGGTTCTCAGATTGTTCACATGACAGCGAACCGTGTTTTCGGAGAGGTTGAGACGGCGAGCGCACTCAGCCCTCAAGCGAGTGCCATCGCAGACGGGTTCTGAGGTAGGTCGGAGGTAGTACTCCACCAACACCTGAATCTCTCGCCACGTCAGGTGGTTTCGAGTACGAAGAAGCTGCACTCCCTGAGTGGAGAGTAAACCCTCTTCCATAGCCCTACGAAGAAAGTCCCTCACACCCGGTTCAGTACATCCAGCCAAAACGTGAGCATGAACCGACTCATCGCCTCGATCAGGCAGTGAGCGGAGCAAGGAGAGCGCTCGTTGCCGGACCTCCAGCCGATGGTGATGGAGCAGGGGGGCGAGCGTTCGGCCGCTTGATGCGTCGAGTCGACGAGCCGCCAATTCGGCGGCATAGTCGGGAAAGACCCCTTCGACCAGCGCCTTCTGACAGAGAAATGCAATCAGTTCCGGATCCCACCAGAAGAAGTGGAAGTATTGCCCTTTAGAAGCTATTTCAAAAACATGATTCAAGGACTCCCGAGCAGCCACAGGGTTAGCGATCTCGTACTCGAGTCGAGCTTGATGCAGCAGCGCGCTGGCCGCCCTTATAGGATAGCCGTGAGTCATGAAGATCTCCACGGCTTGCTTAATGTGTGTCAGCGCTCTCTCTGGCTTGTGGCCCGCTCTCCACAGAACTCCCAGAACTACTTCGGCCGTACTCCTGAGCGCCACAGCCTCGGAGTTCTGGTATTGCCTCACCACGTCGAGGGCAGCTGGGCTTGGCCCTCGGAGCCGATGGGACAATATTGATAGATAGACATTCTCCATATCAGCCATCCGGATGCTTTGGGCATAGGCCTGCTCTGCCTCTTCGTATCGTCCACAGTCTCGGAGACAGTTGCCCAGCCACAGACCAACGAAATGCTGGATATGCCGGACATGGCGGCCAGCGAGACTGAATGCCCGATTGAGCGCCGAGGTAGCTGCCTCCGTCTGGCCACTTACGGTGAGGATGGCACCCAGCTGGGAGAGACACCAGCTTTCCTCGTACTCCCCGATCTGGTTCTCCTCTTCAATCGCTAGCGCCTCTCGGGCCGAGGCCAATGCTGCCCCTAATTGGCCGGCTTCCATCTGGGCCATCCCCAGGTTCCGCAGTGCCCGACTCTGCTCCCAGATTCGGCGCCCCTCATCATCCACACCGGATAACTCCTTCAGCGAAGCTGTGCAAGAGTCTATTGACTCGGTCAATCTTCCAGCGTCTCGGAGGACCATCGCGTACATAACCAGCAAGTGGCTTCTCAACCAGCTGCCCGTTCCTTCCCTCTCAAGAGCAGAGGCAAAGCGCCGAATTGATCGATCCAGATTGATTGATCGGTATTCCACATAGGCGATCTCTCCCGCTGTCCACGCCTGCCCCTTAGCATCGCCATTTTCATGGAACAGTTGATGGGCTCGCTCCAACACCCGAAGGGCCTCCTCATGGTGCACCGACAGGTGGTTTAGCCTGCCCCGAAACGCCATCAGCCAGGGGCGAGTAGTCACAACCTCCTCGGGCAGAAGCTTGAGCCAATGCTCAACGGTCTTAGAGAAACCCGAGAAAATGAAACGCTCCCCAATCCTTTCGATTACCTCGGCGGCCTTGAGCGGCACTCCAGCCTCCAGGTAGTGATGGACACACTCTTCCCATTGCTCCTCCCTCTCCCAATACTGGGCTGCGCGCCCATGAAGCCCGGAGAGGGTGATCCCGGACTCTTGCTGGCGCAGCTTCTGACGCAGGAATTCGGCAAAGAGCTGATGGTACTTGTAAGAGCGCTTTAAGGGATCCAAGCAGTATATGAAAAGGCACTGTGCTTCCAGCGCAAGAAGCCTCACTACAGAGGAGTCTTCCGATAGAAGGTAATCGCAGGCCTCGGGACTCATCCTGTTGAGAATCGAGGTTCGGATCAGAAAATCCTGGACCTGGGGCTCCAGTCGATCGAAGACCTCCTGGGCAAGATAATCGTAGACGAGCCACACTGAGGCTGCGGGGTCGGCCAGGATGGCCATGACTCTTTCTGGACGGCTGACCCGGAGAGATTGCGCCACCATGGCGATGGCCGCGGCCCACCCCTCGGTGCGCTGGTGTACCAGATCGATAGCCTCGTCGTCCAGGGCAAACTCACACTTGCCTCGAAGAAGGTCTCCGGTCTCCTCTTTGGCGAAACTCAGGTCATCCTCACTCAGGGTCACCAATTCCTGTCGAGCCATCAAACGAGCCAGAGAAAAGCGAGGGGCCGATCTCGACAGAATGACGTAGTGAAGACACGGCGGGCTGTTCTCGATCAGCGGTCCCAGGAGGGCGTTCATATCGCCTTGCCGATCGACGATTTGATAATCGTCTAACACCAACAGCGTAGGATCGGGGCTCACCCGAGTTGCCAACCTAATCAGGGCATCGGTGAGTCCCGAAACGCTGTGCTCCTCCGCCTGTCGTGCTCTCGGTCTCCAGGCGCCCTTGGTCTCGTCCTCGGGACTCAGCCGCCGAAACACTCCCTCCAATCCCTCGAACAGATGGACGATGTCACGATCGGCCGTGGTGAAGTGATACCACTCAACTCGAAGACTGCCCTGATGGACGAATTCTGTAAGCAGTGTAGTCTTGCCGTAACCTGCATTGGCACAGACCAGGGTTAGTTTTCCCTGAACGGCCTGTCCCAGCTGGCGCAGCAGTCGTGGCCGGGAAATGTGGAACCTCGGCAGGAGTTGATGATCTCTGGGAAGAAACGTCATGAAAGAGCCTCTACCAGTAACCATCGCCGACGTATATGATTAGGAAGTCTGAATATGACGACACCGTGCCTATAGGCTGAAGTGCACGGAGCCTAGTTTGATGCCCGTTTGCTTTAGTCTAGCACAGAAATCACCATCTGGTTGACTGAGTATGTTGATGACTCGGTTCCACTCTGTGTTGATGGATTTGGCTATGTGTTGATAGGAGGCGAGCAGTTGTATGGGAACGCGCTCACCTTGCTGCCCCAATTGGACTCTAAGAGCCGATCCTTACCAACAGACCCGGTTCCGCGACCATCGTGACAATAGCTATCATCCTGCTCATTGGGGTTTGTCGAATGTCAGGTTTCAGCATCAACATGAGTAGCGTGGATGAATACCAGGCTCCGTCCCCCTTCCAACGGTACGGCCGGCCGCTGTTCGATGCCGAGACACTGCCGGGTGCCGCAGCCTCGCTGATGATAATGCGCTACCCGCCTGATCTGATGGGGCCGGCACACGTGCATCCAGAGGTGGAGATGTTCTTCTGCCTCCAAGGTCGGGGCGAGGTTATCATAGACGGCGAGACACACTCGGTGGAACCGGGAACTGCTGTGTATGTCCCATCCGAAGCTACGCACCAACCGAAGAACACGGGGAACACCGACTTCATACTCCTGGCAGTGCTGGTGCCGTCAAGGAACCTCGCCGCTTGGCGTCACAAATAGCAGCATCCCACCGATCCTTGCGTCTTCACCTTTCCATTGACCCAGCGTCATGGGCGGACGGACCACCTTCTCGTCCCTGCCTGCCCTCGGAGGCATGCGCCACTACCCCTCCACCAGCGCCCGCACCTCGGCGAAGCTGGGCAGCCCCGTCCGCCCGCCGGGCTTCCGGCACTTCAACGCGGCCGCGGCCGCTCCCAGCCGAGCCGCTTTCCGAACAGGGTACCCCCACGCCAACCCCAGCGCGAAGGCCCCGTGGAAGGCATCCCCAGCCCCCGTGGTATCCACCATCTCCACCTCGAAGGCAGCCTCCCGCCACACCCCCTCGGAGGTCGCCACCACGTAGCCCTCGGGCCCCATGGTCACGATCACCCCCTTTGCGGGAGCCCGAAACAGCGCTAGGGCAGCCCTCTCGGGATCGTCCTCGCCGCTCACCTCCCGCGCCGCCCATAGCGGCGGGATGGGGTAGTCCGCCAGCGCCATCAGCCGCGGCTCCGGCCCCGGCTCCCCGGCGTCGAACACCACGGGAATCCCAGCCTCCCGGGCGACCAGCGCAGCCCTCTCGGCCGCCTCCACCCTGAGGGCATCCACCAGCAACACCCGAGCCCCCCGCACAAGCGACGGTTCCACCGACCCAGGAGGCAGAGTCGTGCTGCCGGGGCAGAAGAATATCGTCCTGGTTCCCGAGAAACGGTCGACCACCACCGTGGAGAAGGGCGATACCGCTCCCACGCACCGCCGGCAAGCCGATACGTCCACCCCCTCCCGGGCCAACTCCTCCAGCATCTGCGCACCTCTGGGATCGTCTCCCACCGCCGCCACCAGGGCCGCCCTACCCCCGAGCCGGGCTACCGACACCGCCGCAGTCGCGGCCAGCCCTCCCCCCTGCTCTACCACACCGGACACCCTCACCTTGGCGTCGGCCGGCGGGTACCCCTCCACCGACAGCAGCACGTCCTGCACCGCAATCCCCACACACAGCACGTCCGTTGTCTGAGCCGCCACCAGAACCACAGAACAACCCCCTCCTACCAACTCCCCTGTCTGCTCTCCTCTGCCCGACGAGAGTGAATATTTAGCGATCATTGAGCACAACCCCCTGCCCCTTGATGCACTATTGAGCCGTGGCCTGGCAGAATATCCTGCCGTTGTCCGAACAGGCACAACACCAATCCATGCAGGCAAGAGGACCAAGACATATGTACGCTATGGCTGGGCATGATACCCCTCGTGAAGATCACGCGGCCGGCATCGACATGCCCTACTGGATCGGGCCAGTGGAAGCGGCCTGTGAAACCCTTGCCACTGGTTGCTCCTGCCGCTGCTCATCCATCACCATCACGGGATCTCTGGCTGCCAACGACAATCGCGGCCACCGATTGCTCGCGATGATGGAGACCCTGGCAGAGCGGTACGACCTGGAGGTGAACTTGGATATCTCGGGAGCATCGTTCACCGCCCGCTTCAATATTATCGCAGGCTGGAGCCCACAACAGTATGAGTGACGCTCCGGCGTCTATCGGGCCACGGATCGGCACTGCCATCCAGTCTGGGACTGCTGCCCACCCTGTCGCATCTGCCCCTATTGCCGCCTCGACGGTCGCATCACCCCCCAGGACAATCCGATCCTGGGAGCGGTCCATTCGTGTGCCCATAGCTAAGCCTGAAAAGATCAAGCTTGGCGCTCCCAGGACTCCGAGACCCGCCGCACGGGCGCCCCTCGTGCTGGCGCTCGGTTTCCTCGTCGTCATACTGGCCGGTTCGGCCCTGCTGATGCTGCCCATCTCGACCGCGGACGGGGCCGGGGCGGCCTACCTGACCGCCCTGTTTACTGCCACCTCGGCGGTGTGCGTGACCGGCCTGGTCGTCGTGGACACAGGCAGCTACTGGTCCCCCTTCGGACAGGCTGTGATCCTCGTGCTGATCCAGGTGGGTGGTCTGGGCTTCATGACAAGTTCTACCCTACTCTTGCTGCTGATCGGCCGCCGCGCAAGCCTGAGGGACCGCATCCTGTTGCGTGAGGCTCACGGAGTACCCACCATGGAGGGAGTGCTTCGGTTGACCAGGCAGGTTCTGTTGGTGACAGCGGCAATCGAGGCGTCAGGAGCGGCGATCCTCTTCGTCCGCTTTATGCAGGACTTCCCCGCCGGCCAGGCCCTCTGGATGGGGGTTTTTCACTCTGTCTCAGCCTTCAACAACGCGGGCTTCGACCTCTTCAGAGGCTTCCGGTCGCTCACCATCTACAACCAGGATCCAACGGTGCTGCTGACCATTGCCCTCTTGATCATGCTGGGCGGCATCAGCTTCACTGTGATTGTGGACATGGCAGGCGTGAAGGGCTGGCGCTTCCTGCTTCTGGACACCAAGCTGGTGCTGGCCGTGACCGCAGGACTGCTGTTGGTAGGCACCCTGGGGCTGCTGGCCATGGAGTACTCCAACTACGCTACCCTAGGACCTATGGAGCTACCGGCCAAGCTTCTCAACGCCTTCTTCTCCGCCGTCACGCCCCGCACGGCCGGCTACAACTCGATCGATGTCGGCAATATGACCCAGGCCGGGCTCTTACTCACAATCGCCTTGATGTACATTGGGGCCGCTTCCGGCTCGACAGGTGGAGGCATCAAGGTGAACACCTTCGGTGTGCTTACGGCGGCCGTGATGTCTTCTATCCGGGGTCGCGATCGGGCATCGGCTTTCGGGCGGGAGTTCCGGCAGGATCACGTCAACCGCGCCCTCACGGTGACGCTGCTGTCGTTGGGGCTGGTGTTCGGAACAACCCTGACCCTCTCGATGACCGAGCGTTTCTCCCTGCTGCAGCTGCTTTTCGAGACCACGTCGGCCTTCGGCACCGTTGGACTCTCGACGGGGATCACTCCCGAGTTGTCCCATGTGGGCAAGCTGGTCGTCATCGCCACCATGTATGTCGGCAGGGTCGGCCCCCTGACTGTGGCACTGGCGCTGGCGCAGCGGGACAAACCAGATATGTACCACCTGCCTGAAGGCAGGGTGAAAATTGGCTAGGGGATGGGTATGACAAGCAAGAAGCAGATCGTTGTGGTGGGACTGGGGCGGTTTGGAAGCAGCCTGGCTCGCACGCTTTGCGAGTTGGGTAACGAGGTGCTGGCCCTAGATCGAAGCCTGGAGGCCGTAAACGACATAGCTGAATGCGTGACGCAGGCGGCTCAGCTCGATGCCACATCCGAA
The DNA here is from genome assembly GCA_002436065.1 of Chloroflexi bacterium UBA6077. Taxonomy (GTDB): domain Bacteria; phylum Chloroflexota; class UBA6077; order UBA6077; family UBA6077; genus UBA6077. The sequence goes on along the minus strand of DIXP01000023.1, from coordinate 3,288 downwards.
GAGGCCCTGAAGGAGCTGGGGGTCAGGAATTTCGACATGGGGGTCGTCTCCATCGGAGAGGACATCAAGAGCAGCATCCTGATAACCCTCTTGTTGAAGAAGTTGGGAGTGCGCTGGGTGGTGTCCAAGGCGATCGACGACCTGCATGCGGAGATCCTCCAAAGGGTGGGAGCCGACAGGGTAGTCTATCCGGAGCGCGAGACAGGGGTACGGCTGGCGCACGGCCTGGCAGTGCCCGGGGTTGTAGACTACCTCAAAGTGGTGCCGGGTTACGGGATATCTATAGTCGCGGCGCCCGCGGCCATGGCAGGGAAGAGCCTCTCCGACCTCAATCTGAAGGGCATCCGGGGCCTCTCCATCGTCCTGTTAGCGCGTGGGTCCCAGGTCATCCTGAGTCCCAGCCGAGACGAACTGGTGCAGCAGGGTGACCTGCTGGTGCTGGCGGGGCGGGACGATGGCATCGAGATGATAGGGCAAATGGGAATTCAAGCTGCGACCATCAGGTGATGCGTTGGGAGATAGCCCTACCCTATCCATCCCGTCCACTCCGTCTATCTCAACCATCACTTCCCCCTGTCTCCCCTTCCCCGCGTCCCCGCGTCTCACCGTCCCCTCGGCTCCTCCACCCTCACCATGTAGACCACCGCCGCCCCAACGCTCAACAGCCCGGACGCCACGAACACCGCCCCCAACCCCATCCAGGCGGCCAACACCGCGGCAATCGGTGGACCCACCAGCGCGAACGGCCCCTGCGCTGTGGTGGCAAGCCCCAGGCAGGTGGCCCGCTCCTCCGCATCGACCAACTCCAACACGAAGGTAGATGACGAAACGGTGGTGGAGGCCAGACTCACCCCCAGCAACAGAAACACCCCATGATAAAGACCAAGGTTGGTCACCGTGAGGGCCATCAAATTCGCGCCCACCGCCGCGAAGCTCCCCACCAGCAGCGACACCCTGTGCCCGAACCGATCCGCCAGGAAGCCCAGTGCCAGCCCTCCCCCCGCCTGCGCGGCCAGCAGCGCGAAGGTGAAGCCGCCCACGTTCCACTCGGCGGCTCCCAACTCCCGAAGCGCCTGGACGGTGTAGAAAGCAACAGCCATCATCCCCGTCACGGTCAGCGCCCTGGCCACCAGGTACCAACCATAAGAGCGATTGGCTCTCACGATGCCCGGCAGCCTCCTCAAGTGCGCCCCCATCCTCAGCGGCTGTCTGGTTACCTTCTCCTCCGGCTCCCTCGCCGCCGCCATTGCCGCGAACGAGGCCATGAGGCAGAGAAAGGTGGCTGCCAGGCAGAGTGTGTATCCCACCGGAAAGGGGTAATCCCGCAACAGGTAGCCGCTGGCGAGGGCGCCAAGCAGCCCCAGCCCGGTGGAGAAACCGCTGCCGATGGCAAAGAACCGTCCCCTGTAGGAGGTTGGGATCACCTTTCCCACCAGCCCCGTCCAGGCAGGCGAGAGCGACCCGCCCACCACGGCCACCCCGGCCAGGTGGAGTACCAGCAGCGCGAGCACCAGGTCGGGGTAGAGCGAGCCCAGCGCGAACAGAGCGAGGGCGAGGGCAAGCCAGGGCACCCGCTCCCAGAGGGTGTAGGTGAGCACGAATGGCAGCTTGCGGGGAAGGGTCTCGATGTGCCGAGCCGAGAACAGCGCGGGAGCAGCTCGCCCCAGCAGCATCAGGCTGGGAATTGCCCCGAGCACCAGGTTAGATGCCCCCAATCGTTCGGCCAGGGCCGGCAGCACCGTGGCCGTGGACGAGATGCTTAACCCCAGCCCGAAGAAGCCGAAGTCCAGCGCCAGAGCCGCGAAATTGCGCCTCAGGTTGCTCGCGACGAAGCCCTCCACCTGGTCTGTCCTGTACCCCTGCTGTGCCAACCGCTCCCCCACCCCCCAGTCCCCTTACCGGTGCGGCGATTGTGCTTCCCCATCGCCCCACAGTCAAGCCACCGCCAAATGCCGAATACCGGGAGCGCCAAGCTTCCGTTCTATACGCGTATAGCTGACGAGTTAGGGTAGGGTAGAGATGAAGCCGATAGTGGACGAAATGAACCGCGTGCTACGAGGCTGGGGAGCCTACTTTCGAGTGGGCAACTCCGGTGAGAAGTTCGGGCAGGTGGATAGCTACGTGCGCGAGAGGCTGGGGCTGTTTCTGAGCAAGAAAGCTGGACGGGCCGGACGACGCTGGGAGAGCCATGATGTGGAGTTCTTCCAGAAGCTCGGGCTGTATCAACTGGCGGGAACCGTCTCATGGCACAAGGCAGCGCCGATAGCAGCGCGTCAGTCTGCTACTCCACCCGGTATCCGTGTTCCTTTACTAGGCTTTCACCTCTTCGTACTGGTAGATGCGCTGGATCGCCTCGGGTATGCGGACCTCGGCCTTGGATAGCCCCTCATAGGCTGGGAACTTCACTTCCTCGAGCACCCTCGCCAGAGGCACCCCCTGGTCCCGCGCCTCCAGGACGCGACCACGGACCGTGGTGAGCAACTCCCGCATCTCCCGGATCAACCCCCTGCCCCCAACGTCACCGTGAGAGACCGCCACCACATCCGGCTCCAACGCCTCCAGCCTATCGAGGGCAAGAATCCAGTTCGCCACATCCGCATTTCGCATGACGGGGAAGATCCGATTGAAGACCAGGTCGGCCGTGAAGAGAACGCGGCGCTGGGGAAGCCACACCGCCACATCCCCTGGCGTGTGGGCCGGTCCAAGGTAGATACACTCCACCATGACACCACCCAAATCTATCTGCAGGTCTCCTTCGAAGGCCACCCCAGGGACCACTACCCGCGCCTGCTCCAACTCAGGGGCCAGGAACGGGCGCGCGTTCCTGGCAGCGGCGATGGCGCTGTCACCCTCCTTGAGAAGCCGTTCTCGCGTGAGCCGATGGCTCAGCAAGACGCTCTCCGGCGAGAACTCCTGGTTGCCGAGGATATGATCGGAGTCTCCATGGGTGTTGAGTAGGTAGCGAACGGGCCTGCCCGTCAGGTCCCGGACGGCATCCTTGACCTGGCGAGCCAGTCCCGGGGTGACCATACTGTCGGCTACGAGCACATCTCGCTCCCCGTCCACGATCAGACAGCCACACATGGCGTTGGGGCCGGCACATCGCCAGACGCCCGCGGCCAACGGCTCGACAGCCACACATGGCGTTGGGGCCGGCACATCGCCAGACGCCCGCGGCCAACGGCTCGACAGCGATTCTCAGTTCGTTCACGCTCACCTCGCCCCCTCCCAATTGCAGTCTACTACTCCGCCAAACTGGATTTGATAGGCCGCCAGATGGCGGCCTAT
>DIXP01000024.1 GCA_002436065.1 Chloroflexi bacterium UBA6077 | reverse complement strand
CAACTTGATCCGTTAGACACTATAGTTGTTGATGATCACTCAGGTAACAGGCGACCGGCATCACCAATGTCTTCTTAGTGGAGAGGATGCCTTGGAGTCGATACCTACCGGTGGCAAATCAAAGATGCTGCTTCATGCGGGATAATTGAACCGACCGTCGGCTAACGGTCGGTTTTTGCTTTTCCGCGTTGCTGGGATACCACACCCTTCCACAGTGCAGTTAGCGGGCGGATCACCATACGCCAGCGGCAGTCCTAGTGATGATGCCATGCACACCCCTACCGCGTTGAGTACAGATCCGTGAACAGGGAGTCCAGAGGGGCGAAGTCCCTTCGGTCGGCTTCGGGTGTCGCCAGAGGTTCGCCTCTTCAGGGTCTGGTCAGTAGTTGGCCCGCAGCGATGAGCGGAGATGATGACGGATGGTATTCGATGGGAGGTGGTCTTCGATGAAAGGGACATAGATCCGCGCAGCCTGTCACCTTGTCTGCGACCGGTTGCAGGACTCATGTCTGAGGATCTCTTCACCCATGTGGCTAGGAGCAAAAGTGATGCGTACGCGACGAAAGGAGATGATTGGCATGACACGGTTCTTATGGCTTGTTGCGGTGTTGTCCGCCCTTGTGTTCGCCGCAGCGGGATGCCAAGCAGCGCCACAGCAGCCGCCAGCTCAGCCCGCAACACAGCAGCCGCCAGCTCAGCCTGCGGCACAGAAGCCGCCAGCTCAGCCCACAGCACAGCAACCCACTGTAGTGCCAGCTTTCCCAACTCGTCCTATTGAGTTGATCGTCCCCTACTCCGCTGGAGGAGGAAGTGGGCTAACTGCGGAGATGATGAAGAAGATAGTCTCCGACGACAAGTTATCTCCGCAGCCAATGACCATCTCCTACAAGCCAGGTGCGAGTGGACAAATAGGATGGGCGTATCTGGCTGGGCGAAAGGGGGACGGCCATTCGATTGCCACGGCGACTGCCCAGTTCAGCATCGACTTCATCGTGAAGAACACCCCTCTCACGCCAGAGGATTTCACCCCTATCGCCGTCATGGCACAGGATCAGCAGATAATGGTGACGCCCACTGGCTCGCCTTACAAGGCGCTCAAGGATGTGGTTGATGCTTCCAAGAAAGCTCCACAGTCTGTCAAGGTAGGAGGTATCGGAGGTACCAGTCCCGACTCCACGGTTGCCGCGATGCTAGAGTTGGAGTCGGGTATCAAGTTGAATATGATCCCCTTCGTCGGTGGCGGTGAGTCGACTGCAGCTGTTCTTGGAGGGCATGTGGACCTGGTCATCGGAAATCCTGCCGAACTAGTTCCCCATATGGAGGCCGGGAAGCTGCGCGCCCTCGCGGTGTTCGCAGATAGCCGCTTGCCGATGCTCAAGGACATACCAACGGCGAAGGAACAGGGCCACAACGTGACGTTCTTCACGCCACGCGGTGTCATCGCACCGGCTGGTATTGCTGTACACGAGAAATCGTGGATAGTGGGGCTCATGAAGAATATCACCGAGTCCAATCAGTGGGCAGAGTACACTAGCAAGAACATGATGACAGCAAATTTCGTTGGTGGAGATGACTACGCGAAGTTCCAAGCCGACGAGCGTGCGAAATTGCTACAGGTGTATACGAGCATGGGTCTAATCAAGAAGTAGAGGCGCTCCAAGTCCAGGAGGGGGGAAGTGCATCGCTGGAGTAATCCCCCTCCTGGAAAACACCTGCGTGCGTGGAGGGATGCAATGGACAGGGCGGAAACCGCCTCTGGCTTGGTGTTTCTCGCTTATGGGACATGGGTACTTGAGGAATCGCTCAAGCTGCCATACTTGGTTGATCGCGTCCCGGGGCCAGGTTTCCTGCCGCTATGGGTATCACTCGGGATGGTCCTTGCCGGTTTAGTGCTGACAGCCCATGGTATTCGCTCAGGATCTCGGCCTTCAGGTGAACGGCGGTGGCCAGGCCCAGCAGGTTGGTGGCGAATAGGCGGCGCGCTCGGCCTGCTCACCGCATCTGTGCTGCTGCTGGAGGGGCTGGGCTTCATCCCAATTACCGTGCTCTTTGTGGCCTTGGTTTCATTACTGCTTGGAACGCGCTCCTGGAAGATTCTCGCCTCGGTACCCCTCGTCGCAGCTATCGTGATCTACGGGGTCTTCGGTATATGGCTCAAGGTGCCACTACCCAAGGGTTTGCTCAGTCTCTTTAGCTAATGGGGGTGGTTAATATTGGACATACTAAGCAATCTGAGTCTGGGATTCTCTATAGCCCTTAGCCCAATCAACATGTTCTATGTCACCCTCGGAGTGGTAGTGGGGACGCTCGTCGGCGCGTTGCCTGGAATTGGGCCTACTGCCGCCGTGGCGATGCTTATTCCCTTGTGCTTTGGCATGGGCCCGATCACAGCAATGATTCTTATGGCCGGGATCTACTACGGGTGTGCCTATGGCGGGACGCTGACTTCGGTGCTCATGAACGTCCCTGGGGAATCGTCCACCATAATGACGTGCTTGGATGGACACGCAATGGCGCTCAAGGGAAGGGCCGGACCCGCCCTGACGATAGCTGCCATCGGATCCTTCGTTGCTGGCACCTTCAGCATCGTCATGCTGACGGTGCTCGCCCCCCCCATCGCCGAGATGGCTCTTCAGTTTGGCCCTCCTGAATACTTCGCTTTGATGATGCTCGGCTTAACAGCAATCAGTGGGCTCACAGGCAAATCGAAAGCCAAGGGCTACGCTATGGGGCTGATGGGACTCTTCCTGGCGATGGTCGGCATGGATATTGTCACCGGCATGCAGCGATTCACCTTCAATAAGCTTGACCTGATGGACGGGATCGATTTTCTGCCGATAGCTATAGGGGTGTTCGGTGTTGCTGAGATACTGGCCACAATCGAGCAGGCCGTGCAGCGCCACGTTATCGACACACGCCTTAGAGACATGATCATCACCCTGAGGGATATCAAAGCCAGCGCAATGCCGATAGCCCGCGGCACGTTCATAGGGTTCTGGATTGGAATACTGCCGGGCGCAGGCGCTACGATTGCATCCTTTATTGCGTACACGACTGAGAAACGCGTCTCAACTCACCCGGAGAAGTTCGGAACAGGAGTCATCGCGGGGGTGGCGGCACCAGAATCTGCTAACAACGCGTCGACAGGAGGAGCTATGATCCCCATGCTGACACTCGGAATACCTGGCTCCAGCGTCACGGCGGTTATGCTTGGAGCTCTTGCGCTCTTCGATTTGCAGCCTGGGCCTCTTCTGTTCACCAAGAACCCTGATTTCGTTTGGGCACTCATAGCGTCCATGTACATCGGCAACCTTATGTTGCTCGTGTTGAACATCTTGTTTGTCCCGCTCTTTGTTCCGGTGCTGAAGGCTCCATACTCAGTGCTTGCCCCTATCATTCTAGTCTTCTGTCTGGTCGGCGTCTATAGCGTCAACTACAGCATATTCGACTTGTGGATGATGATTGGCGCTGGCGTGATTGGGTATTTCCTGAAGAAGCTGGAGTATCCACCAGCACCTCTTGTATTGGCGCTCGTGCTCGGAGGAACTGTCGAGTTGTCACTCCGCCAGTCTCTGAAAATGTCACTGGGTGACGTAGGGATCTTCTTCTCTCGACCGATCTCCGGCATCATCATGGCGGTAGTTGTAGTCATTATCTTGTGGCCACTCCTGAACCGCTTCTTCTTCCAGCGCATACGGGGCAGGATAGCGATTTCGGGAGGTGAGACTCCTTAGCGCGTCTATAAACAGGTCTCACACCCAGCCGTCAATTGGAGGAACATGTGGCTCATCGGGGATAGATCCAGGCTTCACCGATGCCGACCTGCCATTGGTAGTTCATCGAGCCTTGGATGCCTGTCCAGCCAAGTGAAGGTCCTCTCGACCGTCTATCGTTGGGGGCTACACTTTGAAGCGGCCAGCGTCCGCGATCCGAATCACAATCTTGATGGTCCACCATAACCCTGGCGTGATGCAACTGATAGGTGCACCATGGTAGCCGGCATACTACGAGCGTCGGATCCGTTGGATCTGATCCGGCGCCGACTATAGGAGGCCATAGGCTCTGTCACGATCGGCCTCGTAATCCGGACGCAGCATCGCTCGGGCGATCGAGTCAAGGGCCTCCACCATGAGTTGACGTTTTCGGCCTCCAAGTCGCTCGTCGCCATTGCGGCCACGAGAACTCGACTTCCTGCAGCCTTCACCGGCTGACTATCGACGATCACCCCGCTTCTATGCGAGCTCTAGCGGACAAGAAACACATCGTTAGAGGCTCGTCTATCCGACCTACGGAAATGGAGCGAATTCGCATCTGGCTTAAGGAGAAGGGAAATGCAGAAGAAGACGACAATGCTACGGGAGTTGCTAAAACGGGACAAGATCCTCATGGTTCCAGGCGCCTATGATGCTGTAAGCGCCATGGCCGCTGCCAAGAGTGGTTTCGAGGCCGTGTACATGACGGGCAATGGAGCCGTAACATCCTTGACGGGTTTGCCGGATATCAGTCTTGCCACTGGAACCGAGATGGTAATGAAGGCTGCCTACATGGCTGATGCCATCTCGGTGCCACTGATAGCAGATGCCGACACGGGATACGGAAACGCGGTCAATGTGATGCGAACAGTGCATCAGTTTGAACTGGCCGGGGTTGCCGCCATCCATTTGGAGGATCAAGTAGTGCCAAAGCGGTGTGGACATATGCCTGGCAAGCAAGTGATACCCCAGGATGAGATGGTGGGCAAGATCCGTGCTGCGATAGAGGCCAGAACTGACCCTGATTTCATGATCATAGCTCGTGTGGACTCTAGGGCTGTGAATGGTTTTGACGACGCCATTAGGCGTGGGAAAGCATACCAGGGTGCTGGTGCTGATGTGATCTTCTTGGAGGCTCTGGAGACCAAACAGGAGTTCGAGGAGTGTGCTAAGGCGATAGATGCTCCCCTTCTTGCCAACATGGCCGAGTTCGGAAAAAGCCCTTATCTCTCAGCACAGGAACTGGAGCAGATGGGCTACAACATAGTCATCTTCCCGACTACTTCGTTCAAGGTAGCCCTCAAAGCTGTGCTGGATTTCTATTCGGAACTCAAGCAAACCGGAACCCAGGCCGGCTATCTGGACCGCATGCTTACCCGCAAGCAACTATACAGCCTAATCGACTACGATCGCTTCACCGAGTACAAAGAGAAGTTCGGGGGGTAGTGCCAGCGCAGGCTATGCTCCTAGCTTGTTTCGAGTTTGGTCGTCTGCAAAGGGATATCTAGTAGTCGAATGGCTCGGCCGCAAGGGGGAATAGGACGTCCAGTCATCTGTTGGCACTTGCATCGACTCGGTTTCAGCCTGCATCCGTTGCCGACCGGTAAGTAGGCGCCAAGTGATGTAGAACCTTAAGACGCGGCGATACGGCGGGACTTCTGCAGTTCGGTCCTATTTGGACTACTTCTCAGAATCGATCGGTATGGAGACTCGCTAGTCTGCAAGATCGGGGGGATGATGGGAAAGACAATAGCTGAGAAGATCCTAGGCAGGCACGCGGGCAGAGATGCCGTAGCAGGGGAGATCGTAATCGCCAATCTGGATTTCCTGATGTCCCACGACGCTCAGCGACCGCTTTGTATCCAGATCTTTGGGGAGATGGGTGGGAGGAAGCCCTTCGATGCCAGGAAGCACGCGCTGATTCTGGACCATATGCCCTCAGTGGCTACAGTAGTCGCAGCTAACTTGCACAAGACGATGCGGGACTTCGCCCGCGAGCATAGTTGCTTCTTCTATGAGGTGGGTGAGGGGATTGGCCACCAACTCATGTTGGAGCGGGGCCATGTCCTGCCTGGTGAACTGGTAATAGCCACTGACTCCCACACCTGCACGTACGGTGCTCTCAACGCCTTCTCCACGGGTGTGGGCTCCACCGACCAGGCTGCTGCTCTGTTCTCTGGCAAGCTCTGGTTCAAGGTGCCCGAGACTGTCCGTTTCGTGGTGAATGGGCGTCTGCCCAAGGGTGTGTACGCTAAGGATCTGATCCTCCATCTGATTGGGAATGTCACGGCAGACGGAGCCACCTACAAGGCGGCAGAGTTCGTGGGCGAGGCCATTGCTGATCTCAGCATGGATGCCCGTTTCACCGTCTCCAACATGGCTGTGGAGTTGGGGGCGAAGGCGGGGCTAATGGAGGCAGATGAGAAGACGTTGGCCTGGGTGAAGGGGCGAGCCACTCGCCCCTTCGAGTCGGTCTTCTCCGACCCCGACGCCAACTTTGCTCAGGTACTGGAATACAACGTCTCTAAGCTGGGGCCGCAGGTTGCTAAGCCCCACAAGGTGGACAATGTGGTGCCCGTGGAGGAGGTTCTTGGCACCCCCATTCAGCAGGCTAACATCGTGGCATGTACCAACTCTCGCCTCGAGGATCTGGAGATTGCCGCGTCCATCCTAGGCGGGAAGAAGGTCCACCGGGACGTGAGGCTCTACGTGGTCCCAGCCTCCAAGGAGATACAGCTGGAGGCGATGCGCTGCGGCATTCTCCAGTCCATCCTGCAGGCCGGAGGTGTCTTGGGCATTCCGGGCTGCGGCGGTTGCACGGGCGGAAGCGATCTCGGTGTACCTGCCAACAACGAGAGTGTCATCACCACCGCCAACCGAAACTTCCGCGGGCGGACTGGCAACCCACAGGCCTTCCTCCATCTGGCCTCTCCGGCTACGGTAGCCGCCTCCGCTCTGGAGGGAAAGATCGCCGACCCCAGAAAGTATGTGGAGTAAGCCATGCTTCTACGAGGACGCACCCACAAGTTCGGCAACGATATCAGCACTGACTACATCATCGCAAGCAAGTACAAGGCTCGGGCTTTGGACCTGGAGGAGATGGCCAAGCATGTTATGGAAGATGCCGATCCCAATTTCGCCTCCAAGCTATCGGTCGGGGACTTCATCGTCGCAGGCACTAATTTCGGCTGCGGCTCATCACGAGAAACGGCACCTCGGGTGATCAAGATTGCCGGGGTATCTGCCGTACTAGCCAGAGGCTTCGCCCGGATCTTCTTCCGCAATGCCATCAATATAGGGTTGCCAGTGGTTGAGTGCGACACGTCATTGATTGAAGGGGGCGACGAATTGGAAGTCGACCTTGCAGCGGGAACGATCCGGAACATGACCAAGGAGGTAGACATCCTGATTGCGCCCCTTCCTGGCGTGATGGTAGAGCTTCTGAAGGACGGCGGTCTGGTGGAACACTTCAAGCGGTATCGTGCCTTCAACCTCCGCAGCGTTACCTGATCCAGTTGCGCGATAGCTCAATCAGGCCACTTTCGGTTTGACCAGTGGCGTCGCGGAAGAACGAGGTTGAGTCTCCACGCCTGCTAATGAGCATCGCTTTGGCAAGGGACTGGGGGAAGTCGAGAAGACTGATGGTTCCTCCGCTGGGTTCAGTAGATGTCTATATGGCATCTCTGTGGAGGTTGATCTATGAACGGCGCAACGCGGCTGCGAGAGCTTCTGTCCCAACCAGGGCCGATCCTCTGCCCAGGAGTCTTTGACTGTGTCTCGGCAATGGTAGCGGAGCGCGCTGGTTTTGCTGCTGCATCAATAAGCGGCGCTGCGTTAACGGCCAGCATCCTTGGCTATCCCGACGTGGGTCTGCAGACGTTTCCCGAAATGCTGACTCAGGCCCGCAATATCGCACGATCGGTTGCGATTCCCATCACGGCCGACGCTGATACCGGCTACGGCAACGTCCTCAACGTCATGCGAGCGACGCGAGAGTTCGAGGCAGCGGGGCTCGTCGGCATGATAGACCTTCCCCAAACGGTGCGGACACTTTGAGGGCAAGAAGGTAGTGCCCGCCGAAGAGATGGTGGTGAAGATCCAGGCGGTCTGCGAGGCCCGGCGCAGCGACGACTTCGTCGTTATCGCCCGCACGGACGCCCGAGCTATCCACGGACTGGAGCACGCCATCGAGCGAGCCCTCATGTACTGTGAAGCCGGTGCGGACATCATCTTCGTGGAGGCGTTGCTCAGGGTGGATGACCTGCGAAGAGTGGGTCAGGAGATCCCGAAGCCGCTGAAGGCCAACCTGGTAGAAGGTGGAAAGACCCCGATTCTCCACTATCAGGAGTTGTACGAGATGGGCTACAAGCTCATCAACTACTCGGGGACATTCCAGAGAGCCGCCATCAAGGGGATGCTCGATGTGGCGGACCTGATCAGGCATGAGGGCAGCGCTGTGTCTGCCTATCCTGGCAGGATATGTAACGTGGCAGAACGCAGCGAGCTTCTTCGTCTACACAAGTATTACGCCGTAGAGGAGAGGTTGTACGGCCCGCTCGTCGAAACCGAGGGGAGTTGGCGGAAGGAACTAGAGCAGAAGGCAGATTCTCGCAAGAGCTCCTCTCGGGGATTGCTCATCTAGTCATCGCCGTTACAGGTTCAATGGGACGTTTGGCGATGGACCCCTCATAGTACGTCTCGTTCCTCAACTGGTGCTTCATCGCCGATCGAATGCCACTCGGTCTCGACACGTTCTTAGAAAGTGAGGAAGCCATGCGTCGCGAAGACACCGTTGCAAGCAAATACAACTATGTTCCCGAAGTGGTCGGCCAAGCCAAGATTGCGGACAAGATCATCATCAATGACACTAGCACCCGGGAGGGCGAGCAGGCATCGGACGTCAGCCTTGGAGTTGATGATAAGCTCACGCTCATCAGAAAGCTAGCGGAGATAGGTGTTCCGCAGGTGCAGGGGGGATACCCTGGCAAGTCCAGAAGTGACTGGCAACTGGTGAAGCGGGTCCGGAACCAGGGGCTCAACGTCAAAGTGGAGGCCATCGCTTCCCTGATGTTCGACAATTGGCGAGAAGAGGTGGACGCCTGCATCGACAGCAACCCCGACGTGCTGGGGCTTCAGTACGCGGTGTCCGATGTCCGTCTGCAATACGCCCACAAGGTGACTCGAAAGGAGATGCTGGCCCGAGCCGTCGAGGGCGTGCGCTATGCGCGGGGCCGTGGGCCGACCATCAAGTTCGCCGGGACGGATACCACCCGGGGAGACCTGGACTTTGTGAAGGAGGTGTACAGCGCCGCAGTGGATGCCGGCGCGGAGAGAATCATGGTGGCTGACACAACAGGGGCCATGGCCCCCTCGGCCATGAAGTACTTCGTTCGGGCCATAGTGGACGCCTTCGATGTGCCCGTGCAGGTCCACTGCCATAACGACTTCGGCCTAGCCCTCGCCAACACCCTAGCTGCCGTGGAGGCCGGAGCGCAGATCATCGACGTCAGCGTGAACGGCCTGGGCGAGCGAGCGGGAAACGCCAGCCTGGACGAGGTGGTCGTAGCCCTAGAACTCTTCTACGGCCTCAATCTCGGCATCAACATGCAGGCCCTGAAAGAGGTGTCGGACCTAATGGCCGGCCTGGCCGGAGTGCCAGTGCCTCCCCACAAGCCGCTGGTAGGGGAGAACGCCTTCGCCCACAAGTTGGACCAGCATATTAAGTGGTTGCTAATAAATCCGCGGTTATACGAGCCCATACCGCCTGAGGCTGTGGGCAACCGAACAAGGATCGCCATCGGCAAGTACACTGGCAAGTTCGCCATCCAGTACAAGCTGCAGCAGATGGGATTGGCGGTCTCGGAGAATCAGATTGCCTCCATCAAGGAAGAGATAGAGGTGGCGGCCATTCGGAAGAAGGCTGGCCTAAGCGACCTAGATTTCGCGGAGGTCGTCCAACGGGTGTGCCGAAACCACTAGCACTATCATCCAGAACAGAAGCGCTGCCTACGCTGGGACGGAGAGGGTCTGGCCCGGGGAGATAGTGATCAGTAAGGTGGACGCGACCATGAGTGAGGGCTCCACTGGCCCCCAAGTATCTAGTAGTCCCGCAGCAAGATGGGGCCAATCGGGTATTCGACCGGTATAGTCCCCGGCAGATACTGTTGGCGAATTCCGGGGAGGAAGATATAGCACGGGAATTGCCGAGGTGTGAGCAGACACTCACACCCGGGGGTATCCGATGTCATTGCATCCTGAAGTTGTAGGAGATGTTCCGGAGGAAACCGCTCGGGTGGCCCGGGCGGCCTTTCCGAGAGGCAACATCTACGTGCAAATGCGCGACGTGTTGGGAGCCATCTACGACGACGCCTCGTTCGCGTCGCTGTTCCCAAATCGAGGCCAGCCTGCCGAGGCGCCTTGGCGCCTGGCGCTGGTGACCGTCATGCAGTTCGCCGAAGGCCTCCCTGACAGGCAGGCGGCAGAGGCCGTTCGCGCCCGCATCGACTGGAAGTATGCCCTGGGGCTGGAACTGGATGATCCCGGCTTCGACTTCTCGGTACTCTCGGAGTTCCGTGGCCGCTTGGTCGAGGGGTCTGCCGAGGGCTTGCTGCTCGATGCCCTGCTATCCGTGTGCAAGGCGAGGGGCTATCTGAAGGCCAGAGGGCGCCAGCGCACCGACTCGACCCATGTGCTGGGAGCGTTGCGGATGTTGAACCGGCTGGAACGGGTGGCGGAGACTGTGCGCTGCTCCCTGAACGCCATTGCTGCCGTGGCTCCCGATTGGCTGAAGCAGAAGGCTCCAGAAGAGTGGTTCGAGCGATACAGCCGACGGGTCGAGGAGTACCGCCTGCCAAGGGGCGAGCAGGCCAGGCAGGAGTATGCCGTGCAGGTTGGCAAGGACGGCATGAAGCTGCTGGATGCCCTCTGGGGACCGACGGCGCCGCCTGACCTGAGGGGACTTGAGGCCGTCGAGATCCTGCGGCGAGTCTGGATCAGCCAGTACGTCGTCATCGAAGACGAGCTTCGGCTTCGGGATGCAAAGGAGATGGCTCCGGCAGCCGATCACCTGGAGTCTCCTTATGAGACGGAGGCTCGGTATGGGGCCAAAGGCGGCATGAGTTGGATCGGCTACAAGGCCCATGTGACCGAAACTTGCGATGACGACCTGCCCCACCTTCTCACCCAGGTCCACACCACCATCGCCACCGAGGCGGATATCGAGCAGCTAGAGGCAATCCAGAAAGGACTGGCGCAGATGGAGCTACTTCCCGCCCAGCATCTGGTGGATGGCGGCTACATTCGTGGTCGCAACCTGGTGAGCAGCGAGCGGGAGCACGGGATAGACCTGGTGGGGCCGATCTACGAGGATCGTCAGTGGCAGGCCAAGGCGAAGCAAGGCTATGACGTGGCCCGCTTCCAGGTGGACTGGGAGCACAAGGTGGTGGCCTGTCCGCAGGAAAAGCAGAGCGCCAAGTGGCGTGAGATGGAGACCGGTCGAGGCAAGACGATGATAAATGCCGTCTTCTCGGCTGATGATTGTGTCTCTTGCCAGGTGAGGGCGCTATGCACTCGTGCAAAGGGCCGCCCTCGTTCGCTGACCCTACAGCCGCGTGCCGAGCACGAAGCAATCCAGAAGGCTAGAGAGCGCCAGCACACGGAGGAGTTCACAACAGGGTATGGGAAGCGGGCGGGGATCGAGGGCACCATCTCTCAGGGAGTTCGTGCTCTCGGCTTGCGGCGAACCAGATATCGCGGCTTGGACAAGGCCCACTTGCAGCACGTAGCTACGGCGACGGCCATCAATCTCGGCCGTATCGCCGATTGGCTCTCTGGGGTGCCACCTGCTAGGACTCGCGTATCTCATTTCGCTGCCTTGGCGCTGAATTGACCCAGCGGAACGGACCTTGTGAATTCGCCAACAGTATCCCCGGCAGTGTGTAGTGTTAATCCTTGTGCTCCTTAACCAACACAAGATACAGGGTCTACTGTGGCGAACCGTAGACTCCCCCATGGTTCATAACACGCTCCAGTGCCGGAGCGAATCCAGAGCCCGAGTCGAACCGCCCCGGGCTCTGCTTTCTCGGCACTGGTCCCCAGCCGTCCTGTCAGCCACTCTTCCTGATCGCGGTCAGCCTCGAGGCCGAGTGCGGACCACGGATCCGTTAGTCTCTGGATTTGCTCGCCAGCCACAACATGACGCCGGCCAGGGCTACTTGCCCCAAGGCAAGGCGCCTGAGGGTTGGGCCCGACAGACGAGAGATCTCATCGGCGGCATCGGCGATCGGCCGCGCCGGGAAGGTGAGTCGAACCCTCTGGGCCCAGCGGCTGACGTCCCATTGGGGGAAGATGCTGCCGGCGACTCCATCCAGCAGCAGCCAGCCGCCGATAAGGAAGCCTAGCGTTCTGCCCATTTCATCATCTCCTAAGGTCGCGCATACTTCGGTCCCAACGGTTCTGGTCGCAATGCGGACCGGGTTCAAGGCCCGAGCACAATCCGCGCCAAAGGGCAATAGCGGGTGTGTCGAGAGACCGTCCCAAAGTGAGTAAACATAAGGTTCGGCTCCTGGGGTAGGATAGGAGTGATGAGCAACCTATTCCCCTGAGAGCCGAACCTATGGAGAGTGTAACTGTTTTGCGCGGAGTCGTGTACCGTCATATCCAGCAGTCTCGGCAGGTTGGCAGCGTAGTTTGCCCGGACTGCGGCCGAGCAGATGTGGGTTTCCACAGTCTTCGCACCCGGACCGTCGAGCACCTGGGTTCCGAGCAGCCCTGCTACCTGGTGGTGACGTTAGCCAAGTACGCCTGTCAGACGCCGAAGTGCCCACGGAAGTACTTCACCCCGCCGGTTGCGGATGTGGCGCCCCATTCCCACACTTCGCGCCAACTCCAGAAAACTGCTACAGGGCTATACCGTTGGGGCAAGGACTCGCTGCAGGACGTTGATGGCAAGATGCGGCAGTTCTGGCATACAGGGACCGGCAAATCCAGCGTGCTGCGGTGGCACCAGGGGAGCATGGCCCAGGATTACCCCAAGGCGCGGCAGTTGGAGTTCTCCAAGGTGCTGTGTATTGACGAGGTCTACGACCGAGTGGATGGGAAGCGGCAGCCGGTCTTCACTTGTGTCGATCCGCTGGCTGGGATCACTGTTCGGGTCCCTATCGAGAAGGTGGATGCCGAACACCTTGCATCGGCCATGGAGCGGCTTCGGGGTATGTGTCCCGTCAAGTGTGTA
>DIXP01000108.1:4883-32749 GCA_002436065.1 Chloroflexi bacterium UBA6077 | reverse complement strand
TGGTTTCGGCTCTGCCGAGTTAGGATGGACCTCTCCTACGCATCAAGACATACTCCCCGCGAGGGCCCTCTGCCGCCTCAGGAATAGACATCACCTCGTCGAACAACCCACTGTACTTCTCTGGCCTGCGGGTTAGCAGCCAGGTCCCGGGCGAAAGCTCAGCCGATTGGGAGGGCTCGATAGCTCGAGACGATCCCGAGTACCCATGCGCGGCCTGGAAGAAGAGGGCGAAGGTGGAATCCATGCTGTCCTCTTTATCATAGTAGAAGCCCTGTGGAGACTTCTCCATGATGGCTTGGAAGGCTTGCGGCTTGTTCCCGTTGAAGTAGTCGTTCGCCACGGCCCTGAGGGGGTATCCTGTGAAGTAGTCCACGAAGAATGGGGTGGACTCCACCGCGAGCACCATCATCACGCCAACCAGCACCACGTTGGCGCGCGACCGGACGAAACGTGCGCCAACGACAGCCTCCAACCCGACTATGCAGACCACGAGATAGAGCGGGATCAGGTGCGCGGCTCTCACCGGTCGGTGCACCTCCGCCAGGAGCGCGTTGGGGACCGGAAACAGCACGAAGGCCGCGAGCAGCAACATCGCGAGGCGGCTTCGCTGCCTGATGGCCGATCCGGCCAGCGTCACCAATCCCAAGAGGGCCAGGGGCACGGTGCCGCGCAAGAACACCCCTGCCTGCCCGGTCGAGTGGATCGGGGAGCGATCCCCGGAGATGAAGAGGTCCACAGGATCGAAATGCGCCAGGTAGTGAGCAAGGAAGGTGCTGACCGGTGCCTGCGGAGCGACACCACCCCGCGTCAGCCACGATATGTCGCGGATTCGGGCTGTGTACAGATCGCCATTTTGGATAACGAAGCCGATCATGGGCAGCAGGCAAAGAACGAAGATCCCTATTGCGCTCAGTGCGGTCCTACCTGAACAACCGCGTGAGACCAATAGGATCGCGAGCGTCAGCACCAGATACATGGGCATGAGCATTCTGGCAGTGGAATAGGAGTAAGCGCCTATACCCAAAACCAGAGAGGCTATCAGTATGTACCTGCTGTTTCGCGATCGCTCGAAGAGAGCGAGGCAGAGCAACCATCCGGTGATGAATGGCACGGTGAGTATCGGGTCAAGATAGATCCGCGATTGTATGAAGAAGAGCGGAGTCAGAGCCATCATCGCCATTCCGGCGAGAGACAGCCATCGGTTCCTGGTGATCTGCCAGGACAGGGACCCGAAGAGGATCAGACTGATCAGCCCGGCCAGCACCATGGCTAGCCTCAGACTGGTCGAAGACAGACCCAGCGCGGCCACGAAAGGGATCCCCAGATAGCAGATCATCGCGTTCCCAAGCTCGCGATGATCGAAATAGACTATGTAGGGTGGCAGGAAATTGCCGATCTGATCGCGGCCGGTCGTGGCCAGCAGGTAGCTGGCAAGGCCGAATCCGGCTTCATCCTGATTCAAGTAGGGCGGAACCTGATCGAGTCGCGAGATGTACAGCGCCAGGTATACAGCCAACGACGCAAGAAGCGCTATGGTGAAAGCCATGTGGCCGCCAAAGCCAGGACGGGAAGGTTCCCCGCGATCGTGTTTACGACCATCTCCCATATGGACTGCCCCAACCCCCATCGTAATGGATCAACTCCCATCAGGCAGAAACGGGAACTCGACGGTACCGAGATCACGGCCAGGTCGATCGAGTCAGGCCGTGGAACTGGGACGGGCACGCCAGTGAGCAAAGATCGCTAGCAAGAGCGCGCCCAGCATCCCGAAGAATAGCACCGTGGCAGACTGGTAGTATTCGACAGCATTGCCGGCCGACCTGATGTCCGACCTGGAGTAGTGCTGGCTGAGAGGGTCCGGAAAGACATTCAGGTAGTCATCCGCGATCGGCACGTAGCGCCCCTCAGCGTGCTGAAACCGCATAGTAGGGAGTTCAAGAGGGTTCACAAGTAGCTCGGTGGCCAGGATGTGCACATCGGATGTCATCAGCGGACGTACCATCTGGTTTCCGGGGGAAACAGGGGTCCGCAGGACCGATAGGTTGAACACCACCAACGCGACAATGAGCGCGACGGAGAGGGACTTGAACGCACGTTCCCAGGATGCCGGTACGATAGCCCATATGGCGACGATTCCGTAGGCCATGGTGGCGACGATGAGAGGAAAACCGTACGATATGTGCCGGAAGAAGTCGTGCCACTTCGCGGCTTCTGCCGGCACCGGCCCAACGAAGAACACCATGATGACATTGCCCACGGCGGCGACAGGCATGAACGTCAGGGCGAGGTCCTTCCTGACCATCCGCACGGAGGCGAACAGCAGCAGAACGGCCGCAAGAGCCAGACTGGCGACGAGCACATCCTCACTGACACCGAGTGCCGCAGCGTAGGTGGAGAACAGCTTCGCCTCATCGGCGACCCTGACCGTATCCACGAAGTTGGCGAGCCTGAGGGTGCCCGAATGGTTGCCCGGCCAGATCATGCCGAACTCCCTCACGCTCACTGCCGAGAACAGCCCGAGCGCGATCCCCCACGCCAGCGTGGAAACCCAGTATGCTCGCTTCCTCCACTGCTCCCGAAACGATGCCAGGTACATGGCAGCCATGTAAAGAACGCCCTCCGGCCTCGCGAGAGACGCAAGCCCGGCAAAGACGCCGGACAGAGCCTGAACAGAAAGATGGGCATCCGCCCTGGCAGCCCTCAGTTTCAGGTAACTCGCCAGCGAGACCATTGCCATCAATGCAACGTCGGCCTCCGCCATGTCCAGGGTGTAGTTGCGGAGGAGCGGAAACGACACCACCAGGCTGGAGAACAGGAAAGCTAGAAGACTGCTCTTGGTGATTTCTCTGATTAAGAGGAACGCGGCGATGGCTAGCACGGCATTGCTGAGGATCAGGGGGGCATATGCGCCGAGGGTGTTATGGCCCAGCAGACTGAAGGACACAGCCAGCATTGCCGGCAGCAATGGAAACGAGACGAAGTAGGGTGACACATTGCCGGACTCAACATGGAGGCTATCGGTCATTGTCATTGGATAGTGCCCGATCATCGTCCAACCGTCGACTGTCGCCCAATAGCGCCAGTAGTTGACATTGATCATCGCCAGGGAGGCAGTTCCTAGAAGCAAGCCCAGGAAGGCCACGCCAGCAGGCATCAAGGAAGGAATCGCGGCAACCGCCGCCAATGCGGCCCATCTCGGCTCCAGTCCCTTTGCCACCCCCAGCAGGAGTTCTCGAACACACCACAACACCACGTAACTCAGGCAACACGCAGTCAGGATGGCAACAGGCCAGGTACGGTCGGACATCAGTCGCTCATAGTAGAGACGCGAGTACAGGCTCTGATGCACGGAGTCGAAGGCGTAGACGACAATGACCAATCCGAGGCAGCATGACACCAGCGGTAGCGCCACCCAGCGCAGCGATCGGGAATCATAGCTCTCGATCTTGATCCCAGACGAGGTAATCCTCGGACGAGCCCACCAAGAGAGGAAGAGGGCGAAACAGACCACGAAGCAGAGAAGCCACTGCCTGGTCACGCCGATGAGGGTGGTCCTATCGAAAAGAACGACCGTGACGGCGAGCGAGGCCGAGGCTGCCACCAACCCCAACCAGATCCACACACCGCCATTCGAACAGCTCAAACGATCGCGCTTTGCGAGCACTTCGGTGCCCACCCCCACTACGGCGCCAATCCAAATCCAGAACCCATCACCCCTGCCACAACTTCATGAGGGGAAGAGCTTCATGGTTCGATCGCAGTCCTGCACGGCGACCGGCGGCATTCTACCATGGAGAAGGAGTTGGACTCATCCCATCGCCAACGGCCGGGCGTCCGAGGCATCGCAGCGACGCTTGTCCCGGCCAGTTTGTGGTGGCGGCCTGACATCCCTATAATGCCCAAGCCGGCGCACGCGAACCGATCGGCGGGAGCGTTTCGAGACACGGTCGGGGCTGGGCACCGCGTGACGTTTGAGCCCTCCCCTTCACAAGGATTCGACAGGCCGATGATCACTCCGCCTGATGGTGGTGCTAGCACCACCATCATCATAGTCACCTACAACCGGCTGGAGCAGACCAGGCTCTGCGTGGACAGCATCGTCGCCTACACACCGGAGCCCTACCAGCTGCTGTTCGTGGACAACGCCTCCAGCGACGGCACGGTGGAGTACCTGAGCAGCCGCTTTGGAGCGGAGTCGGTCATATCCAACGACTCCAACGAGGGCTTCGTCAGAGCCGCCAACAGGGGCATCACCACCGCACGGGGCCGATACGTCCTACTGCTGAACAACGACACCGCCGTCACCCCTGGATGGCTCACAGCCCTCCACAAGGCTGCAGAGCGATCCCCTGATGTGGGGATCGTCAGCGGCAAGATCGTGGGGCCAGATGGCAGGGTGCAGCTCGCGGGCGCATACATGGCCTTCGACGGCTCGGCTCGGATGATCGGAGAGGGACTCTCACCCGAGGATCAGAGCCTCGCAACGGAGCGTGATGTGTGCTATGTGGGCGGGCACTGCATGCTGATCAAGCGCGAGGTGTTGCAGAGGATAGGCGCCCTGGACGACTCCTACGGCTTCGGCTACCACGAGGACACCGACTACTGTTACCGCGCTCGCCAGGCGGGATTTCGCGTGGTCTACACTCCCGATTGTACCGTCCATCACCAACTTTTCGGCACACCTCTCCCTGACAGGCAGAAGATAATCGCGGAGAACCAGCAGCTCTTCCTGGAGAAGTGGGCAAGGGAGTTGTTCCTGTGGAGACAGGTCAGAGCGCGCGTCCACTTCAGAGCCGACGAACGCGAACTCCCCGTTGGTGCAGGCTGGTATGCCGCAGAAGCCGCTTACACCTGCACAGGTCGTGACGCATGGTGCTATCTGCAGGCACCCGCGGAGTCGCCAGCGGTTCTAGAACTGGTGGCTTCGGCCGCCCATCCGGACCTGGTGGAAAAGCCGCTACACATGGAAGTCACGGCCAACGGGCAGCTAGTCGGCCACGCCTTTTTCTCCACCCCCTGGGAGGTTCGCCAACTGTTCTTTCCGATCCCTCCCTCGCAGAGTGGCTTGCTCCGGGTAGATATCCGGGTCGACCGGACGTGGAGGCCGGACGAGAGGTTCCAGGACGGCAGAGACCCCCGGGAGATTGGGATCGCGGTCCATCGGATGTCGGCGGGCAACGTCCCGTCAGGGACGGAGTGGGTAGGAGAGGGCATCCCCCAGGAGGCATCGCTCCAGCGGCTGCGAGAGCATCTGCAGTACCTCGAGCAGGCGCTGGCTGAGAAAGACGCCTTCTATGGGCGAGAGCTAGCAGGCAAGGAACGGCTGATAGCCCAGCTCCAGGGCAATCTGGAACGCTACCACGCGACGCCCCCCTTCCGGCTGTACTTCGCCGCGAAGAAGCTGCTGGCACACGGCCATGATTCCACCCCGTAGTGCAGGGCGCTCTGCCCTGCGGTCAGTTGCCCTGCGTCGGGCCGTCGCCCGGGTGCGGGCAGAGCAGGTGGTTGTGTGCGGGTACGCCAACGGATGGCAGGGCACAGGTCCCTGCGCTACGTACGTAGGAAGGGGTAGCACCATCTGGTGACAGCGCCTTTTGTCTCGATAGTGGTGCTCAACTATAATAGCCTCCGCTTCCTGGACGACTGCTTCGGGTCCATCGCCCGGCTGGACTACCCCGGTGACCGATACGAAGTGGTGTTGGTCGACAACGCCTCCAGCGATGGTTCGGCCGACCTGGCGCAAAGCCGCTTCCCCTGGATCCGGGTCGTGAGAAACCCCCGAAACCTGGGCTTCGCCGGTGGGAACAATGCGGCGATGCGGGCGGCTCACTCGGATTACGTAGTGCTCCTGAACAACGACACCCAGGTCGATCCGCAATGGCTGACCAAACTGGTGGAGGCAGCGGAAGGAGACCCCCTGATCGGGGCCTGCAGCTCCAAGTTGCTGTTCAAGCACAACCGAGCGCGCGTCCAGTTAGAGGCCACTCCCTTCAGACCTCGAGACTACGATTCCTCGGATGAGCGTGAACTGGGGGTGCAACTCTTCGAGGCGCGGGTCACGCAGGGGGAATGGACCCGGCGAGTCGAGTATCTGGATGGCTTCCACGGAGCGGAAGCATCGCCCAACGGGGCTTTCCAGTGGTCTTCTGCCAGCTCCATTCTGGGACTGCGGGTACTGCCCGAGGGAGGGCCGGCCCAACTGCGGATGAAAGTCGCGGCACCCCGGCCAACAGGCAGTGGGGTCCGGATGATCGTCCGCTTCGGGGACATGGTCCTGGGAGAATGGGAGGCAGGCCCCGAGCCTCAGGAGGTGGTACTTGTCCTCCCACCATCGTTGGTAGAGGGAGCCACGCCGGTCATCCAGAACGCGGGGACACTGATCCTGGCCGATGGGTCCGGGCGAGACCGGGGCACACGAGTGCGGGGCACCGAGGTGTTCCAGGAGGACGACCGGGGGCAGTACGACCTCCTGGAAGAGGTCTTCGCCGGCTGCGGCGCGGCCCTCCTCCTCAGGAGGGCTATGCTGGAGGATGTCGGCCTCTTCGACGAGGACTTCTTCATGTACTACGAGGACATGGACCTCTGTTGGAGGGCTCGGCGGCGCGGCTGGAAGGTGGTGTACGCCCCCGGGGCGGTGGTTCGCCACCTACACGCGGGGAGCAGCGTCGAGTGGTCCCCCTTTTTCGTCTACCACGTCGAACGGAGCCGACTGCTGATGCTGGGAAAGAACGCCCCATCCGAAATGGCCGTGAGGGAGCACCTCCGGTACACCGCCGAGGCAGCGCTGAATCTCGGCCGCGTTACCCGCTCGCTCCTGCTGCGTTCTACTGATGGACCAGCAGTCATTGGGCGGCTTCGCATCCAATTGCGAGTTCTCGCCTTTCTAACTGGACAGCTGCCACGCACCCTGGGCAAACGGCGAAGCCTCGCACATGGGGACGTCGTGCCGCCTTCGAAGCTCCTCTCATGGATGGTATCAGCTTGAAAGTAGGCATCTATAACAGGTGGCTCCACACCATGGGTGGAGGGGAACGCTACACCGTCACCGCCGCCCAGGCGCTGGTCGAGGCGGGGAACGATGTGGAGCTGATCACCCATCGGCCCACCTCCCTGCAGGCGCTGGAGTCGAAGCTGAACATCGACCTGAAGGACGTGGGCCTTCGGCTGATTCCCGACCTCCCCTTCCACCGCCTCGGCGACTACACGGAGGGATACGATCTCTTCATCAATGCCTCATTCATGAGCTTCGTGCCCTCCAGGGCCAAGATGAGTGTACTATTCGTCTACTTCCCATTCCCTGTGGATAAGTCACCCTGGGGGCTGCTCAAGCGACGGGTGGGGCTGTGGCTGCGACACCAGTTGGTCGTTCCGGAGTTTGGAGAGGGCTTCTATGGGCTGCAGCAGGTCGGGGGGGGCTGGTATCGCTGGACAGCAGAGAGGGCTCTAGTCCACCTGCCGGTCGTGAACCCTGGGAAGCCGATGCAGGTCAGGCTGATGGTCGGCAGCTTCCGGCCGGAGGGCTGTCCCCCCGCTACGGTGAGGATATCCTGCTCCGGCCACACCCTGCTTGAGAGAGAGCTGTCCGCGACGCACGGCAACTACATACCCCTTGAGGTGACGATCCCAGGAGACGCTACACGGGGCGCCAGGGCCACGTTGACCATCGAAAGCGACACCTTCAACCCCCACGGTGGGCCTGGCTTCGAGGACGATTTCCGGGACCTCGGTGTGGCAGTGGCGAAGGTGAAGGTGATGGGGCTTCGCCACCTGGTCTACGACGTCATCTTCGAGAGGCTGATCAAGGAGGCAGGCCTCAGGCTGCACGGCATACCGGACAACCTGTCCTTGCGATACGTGGACAGCTACCAACTGATCACCCCCATTTCGATCTACGTCCAGAAGTGGCTAGAGATCTACTGGGGGAAGCGGGGGGAGATCCTGTACCCGCCCGTGGGGGTGGACTGTTACGACCCAACCCGGCCGAAGAAGAACGTTATTCTCAATGTAGGACGCTTCTTCAGCGGCAGCCACAACAAGAAACATGTGGTGATGATCGATGCCTTCAAGCGGCTGTGCGACAAGGGCCTGAAGGGCTGGGAACTCCACATGGTGGGCGGGGTAGCCCCCGGAAAGATCCACGCCGAGTATATGGAGCGGGTGAGGCAGAAGGCGCAAGGCTACCCCATCGTCATCCACGCCGACGCCCCCTTCTCCGAGCTGCAGCGGCTATACGAGGATGCCTCCATATACTGGCATGCCAGCGGCTATGGAGAAAACGAAAACCGAAACCCCATCCGGTTCGAGCACTTTGGCATAACCACCGTGGAGGCGATGGCCGCTGGGGCGATACCGGTGGTGATAGCCAAGGCAGGCCAACTGGAGACCGTGGAGCACGGCAAGAGCGGGTTCCTCTGGAATACCCTATCGGAGTTGGAAAGCTACACCCTCCAAGTTGCCAACGACGCGGCCACTCGTGCTACCCTGCAACGCGGCGCGATAGAGCGATCCAGGGTCTTCGACGAGGAGAGCTTCAAGAAGAGGCTGCTGAAGCTGATCTCCCAAATCCAGGTAGAGTAGGATGGGTGTTTAGATACCAATGGCTATGATGACGGCCCAAGAGGCCAGGGAGTTCCTAACCGGTTTCGACCATGGCTCCCACCCGTTGGCGGTGGAGTACCTCAACGTGGCGCTGGACCGTCTGCTGGTGACCATGGATCTGGTGCCCAACATGGACTCCGGCGCCAGGGTGCTGGAGTTGGGCGCGACCCCCTACTTCATGACATCCCTCCTGCTGCATCATTTCCCCTACCAGTTGGAGTTGGCCAACGAGCCGGGTCGGGAGAAGTACGACGGCGGGACCGTTCGGTTGACCAACCGAGGACGGGGACTGGACTACAGCTTCCAATACAAGGGATTCAACATCGAGACCGACCGTTTCCCGTACGACGATGGCAGCTTCGACATGGTGCTCTACTGCGAGATGATCGAGCACCTAATGCACGACCCCTCCCATTCACTCTACGAGATCCACCGCGTCCTGAAGCCTGGCGGCTACCTGCTACTGAGCACCCCAAACCCCTTCCGATATACCAACTACCTGAGGTTTCTGGCGGGGACAAACATCTATCCGCCCTTCTCGGGGTACGGTCCCTATTCCCGCCACAACCGTGAGTTCAGCGCCGCCGAGTTGAGACTGCTGCTGAAGCAGAGCAACTTCGAGATCGAAACCCTGATCA
The DNA here is from genome assembly GCA_002436065.1 of Chloroflexi bacterium UBA6077. Lineage (GTDB taxonomy): Bacteria > Chloroflexota > UBA6077 > UBA6077 > UBA6077 > UBA6077. The sequence goes on along the minus strand of DIXP01000108.1, from coordinate 23,513 downwards.
CAGCCCACGATCCGGCCTACGACCATCCCAAACGGCTGGACGGGGCAATGCGGTGGCTCCACCGCCGTGGCTTCTTCAGGGAAAAGATGGATGTCATACACCTCCGAGCCCGCGCCAAGGAACGGCCGATCTACCGGTATCCCCCGGAGCTGTACCTGGATGTCCACGCCTTTCAGCGGATCGTAAACGACAACATAGAGATGGGCGTCAACGACGAGGCACAGCTTGGAACCGGCTTCTACAAGCTGGAGTGCTGGCCACCCCACGTCCGCTGGACCGAAAGAAAGGCAAAGGCGAAGCTGCTGGCCTCGGGTCACAAGCTGCTCGGGCTGCGCTTCTACAGCGGCCCCAAGGAGTTGGCTCGACGGGTTGCTGGCACGGTAGTGGTCAATGGAGTGGACAACCGGTTCGATGTGGGGGCGGGTGAATGGGCAGAACTGCGTTTCCCCGTGCCAGAGCCAGGGACCGGTCATGTCGATGTCGAACTGAAGCTGGACCAGAGTTGGGTACCCTGGGAAGTGCTGGGCATGTCCGACACGCGACCCCTCGGCGTGGCCGTACAGCGGCTCTGGCTGGAGTAAAGATAGTTGGCAATCGATGTCAGGCCGCATGGACGGCTTCAGATAGAAGGATCTCATCAGGATCTCTCCCGTTCCGACCGCTCCATCGCGGCGCTGCTGCTCGTCTTCTTCGTCGCCCTCTACGTCCTGACCGGCGGCGGGCATGGCTACAGCCCGGATGGCGAGTTCGCATGGAGGATGGCCCGAAGCCTCATTGCCGATCCCACCCACTCCTACCTCAAGAGCCAGCAGAAGGGGCTGGACCAGTGGGGCTTCATGGTCCCCCTGCTCTCCCAACCGCTGGTTCTTCTAGGCGAGCCCCTGGCCGCCATCATGCCCGACAAGGACTACGCCCACGTGGACGGGCACGCCTACGTGCTACAGAAGTACCGAAAGAAGGGCCTGCTCGACGACGCGCCAACCGTCGGGCCACCGGGCACTGGCATTGCCGACACCTACGTTCGGGACGGCCTGGAGTTCGCCCCAGCCACCTCCATGTCCATCATCTCCTTCCTGTCCTACTCGAAAGACGTCCCCCAGGGCACGACGATGGCCGAGATCACCATTCTGGACAAGACGGGCCGCTCCTTCAGCTTCCCAATGCGCGCGGGGATAGAAACGTCCGAATGGAAGCGGGGGAAGGGTGCCGGACAGGTTGGACACAACGAGGCTCGCGTGGCCTCGATATGGTTCGGCGATACCGGCGGGCGCAACTACTTCACTGAGTTCCCATTCGGGGAGACACTTGAGGTCAAAGAGTTCAGGGTGCGTCTTTTGGCCCCCGAGGGGCAGCTCTTCATCCGCTCGATGGCCCTGCTGAACGAGCAGACCGGTTACTTCGAGCAGCTGTGGGGAGACGATCGGCTGTTCTCGGAGAGGGAGAACGACGAACTGTTCGCCCGCCTCTTCTACTCTGGCTACAACGCAATCGTCACAGCCATCGGTTGCGTCCTGCTATTCGCCCTGACGAGACTGCTTGGGTACGGCCAGGCGGTCGCGCTGGTGTCGACTCTGATCTACGGGCTGGCCACACTCGCCTGGCCATACGCGAAGTTCGACTTCACGGAGCCGACGCTGGTCATGTTCGTCCTCACGGCCCTGTACCTCATCCTCAGGTGGGGGCAGGAGAGGAGGGATAGGCTGCTAGTTCTGGCCGGCATCAGCTCCCTGGCTTGCATGGGAACCAAGTACGCTTCCGGCGTGCTCATCCCGTTGATGGCCCTCCAGATCGTGCTGCTTCACTGGGAAAAGCACCCGACTCTCAGCGGGCTGCCCAAGCTCGTGAGGCCCATGCTTGCCTTCTGTGCCCCGTTCCTTGCCGTGGCGGCGCCCGCGTTGCTGTATGTGAGCCGCCGCTTTGGCTATTACCCCTCGATCCTCGAGGCATGGGCCGGCGTGCAGCGGGGATGGTTGCCTCTACCCCTCAGCATCGGCATGGGAGGGCTGCTCTTCAGCCCGGGGAAGAGCTTCTTTCTCTTCTCACCCCCCACGGTACTGGGGCTTTTCTCAGCGATCCCGTTCGTCCGCCGTCATGGCGTGCGCGCGGTGGGCATCCTGACCATCATACTGGTCTACTTCACCATTTACGCAAAGAAGCCGGCATGGCACGCGGGGGCGGGCTGGGGTCCCAGGTACCAGGTCCTGATCATTCCGCTCGTGATGCTGATACTGGCTCCGCTGATCGAGAAGGCCATCCGGGAGCGGCATCACTGGAGCAGGTACGCCCTGATCGCCACCTTCGTTCTAGGCATCTTTCTCCAGCTGCTGGCTGTCTCCAAGTACTTCGAGAACTACATAGGCATGTTCAGGTATCAGATCGTGACCCAGCTGCCGGATCAAGGGGCCCAGTACGGCGGATCGGACTACTACCCCTACTCGGCGGGGCTGGACGACAGCAACGCGACGACGGCCACCGTGATGTCCTGGCCCTTCAGCCCAATCCTCGCCCACATGTGGCTTCTATCGGCGGACCTGCTCGCCATCGGGCCCTCTTCCCTTCAGGACGAGAAGGACCGTCTACTGGCGACCCCGCCCTGGAAGTGGATTTGGGGGATAGACGTGGTTCCCAGCCGACCCGACCACGGGCTTGGTCTCGACTTCTGGTCGATGAAGCTGAAGACCGATTTCCCTTCTTACACGACCTTTCTAATGGGCGTCGCCCTCGTCGTGCTGATGCTGGAGACCGTCGTCGTGGCCACCGGGGCTAAGCTGCTGTCCGTATTGACGAGCCGTTCCAAGCGGCAGCGTCGGGTCGTAGAGGCTTGGGTTGTCTGCACCACCCTGATACTGCTCGTCTTCAATGCCATCCACCTCCTGCTCTGACATGGAGGACCATGGACTGCGCGGATTCGGGGACAGCCCTGTGATGCGAGCGAGCACGGTGTCACGCCCGCTAAAGGGATTTCTAGGTGCTGTGCTCGCTCGCCTTCACCCCTCTGGACTACCCGCGAGAACTCATTCTCGCGACGGCGTTGCCTGCATCCTGCTGCTGCTGTTGGCGATCCTCTTTCCGTGGCAGCTGTCGCTGCTAGGACAGCTGCCCAGCTCCGTGGACTTCCTGCTCCAGTACTACCCTAACCTGGCCTTTCTAGGGAACAGCCTGAAGGCCGGCGAGTTGCCGCTGTGGAACCCCTACGTATTCGCCGGGACACCCTACCTCGCGGACCCTCAGTCGGCCCTCCTCTACCTGCCCAACTGGCCCTTCCTTCTGCTCTTGGATACGGTAGGAGCAGCGCGGGCCATCGTGCTGTTTCACTATGCCCTGGCATCGGTGTCTTTCTACCTCTACATGAGAGTGATCGGCCTGCCCCGTCGTCCCTCCTTCCTGGGGGCATCCATCTTCGGGGTCAGCGAGTACACGATCACCCAGGTCGCGGGAATCCCCCTGCTGATCAACCTCTCCTGGATACCGGTGGTCCTCCTGCTGCTTGAGCTGACCCTCCAGCGCCGCAGCGTAGTCTGTGCCCTCGGGACCGCGGTCGCCCTGACGATGCAACTGTTCAATGGATGGCTCCATGGCCTGTACATCACCGGATTCGCCATCCTGTTCACCTTCCTGTGGCATGCCATACAGCAGATGGCTGTCCATCGAAGTTGGAGGCGACTGCAGGAGACGGTCGGCCTCGGAGGACTCATAGGGATAGTGTGGGGGGCAATGGGTTCCATCCTGCTGCTGCCAGCCATGGAGTTCGTTGGGCAATCCAACTACGTCATGGAGAGGGGGTTAGAGCGAGCAGGGAGTGAGGGGAACGTCACTGTCCTGGCCCTATTGGGCACGGGAGGCAGCGAGGGCCACGGGGCCTACATAGGGATGATTGGGCTGCTGCTGGCGCTGGCGGGAGCCCTGTTCGGGCGCGACCGGCGGCGGGTATGGCTGTTCCTGCTGCTGGGGGGCTTCGCCCTCCTGGTGGCGTTCGGCACCAAGGCCCCACTGTACGGCCACCTGTATCCGTGGGTGCCGGGCTTCCGCACGTTCCATACGCCCGGCAGGTTCATGGCGCTCTACCTGCTCTCGGCATCGGCCCTCGCCGCCTTTGGCGCAGATGCCCTGCTGAGGGGCACGAGCCGTCGCCAGCTACTCTGCCTGGGTGGCGTCCTCCTGCTGCTAATGGGGCCACTCTACTACACCATGTCCCGGATGTTCGCCCCCGAGGCCCTTGGGCTGCTGCTGAACAACCTGATCCATTGGTGGGATGGCCCCTTCCTCAACGCAGAAACGGCCCGCCACATCGCACTGTTTGGGGTGGGTGGATTCCTCCTCCTGATGGTCATCGGCACTGGACGGATATCCGGAAGGCTGGCCTACGCCCTGGCGCTTGGGCTCCTGCTACTCGACCTATCTATGATGCGCGGCCTCGGGGGCCACTATTTCTCCCTGCCGCCAACCGTCCTCGAGGCCAATCATGGTTTGGCCTTTCCTGAGAAAGGGGATGGGCAGGGTTACCGCGTCCTGGGCTACGCCAGAAACCGGACCCTCCACTTCCTCTCGGACTTCCCCTACAACTTGGTCCCGGCCCTGATGCCTCCCAACCTGGCCATGATCTACGGACTGCAGGACGTGCAGGGGTACAACCCGCTGCAGCTACGGCGCTACGCCGACTACATCGCAGCCGTCAACGGCGGTGCTCAGGACTACCACTGGGCTCTCATCTACAACCTCCAGTCTCCGCTGCTGGACCTGCTGGGACTCCGATACGTGGCGCTGCGAGGCGACAACTCCCGGCTGCAGAACGTCACCATCGCCACGGGCCTCAACCTGGAGTCGTCGGGGGAGACGCTGAGCGTGCAGACAAGACATGTCCTGGCCTCGGGGCTGCAGATCCACTCCTACCTGGGGAACTCGACCGAACTGGTCGACGGCCAGATCGCGGCCCGAGTGCGGGTAGTGGACAGCTCCGGGGGCTCAAGTACGATCGACCTACGGGCCGGGATCGAGACCGCCGAATGGGCCTACGATCGCCCCGATGTGGTCAGCAGGGTCAAGCACAGCAGGGCCCCCATATCAATGACCTGGAACCTACCCTCCCCTGTCCACACCTACGTCGCGGAGGTGGCCTTCCCCGAGCCAATCGAGATCGCCGAACTCTCCCTAGAGCGGGTGGAGCCGAACGTCTTCATCACCGTGCCCGAGATCGCGGCCATACCAGCGGTCCCTCTTCAGCGATACCAGGAGGTCGGTGAGACGGAGGAGGTCAAGCTGTACCGCAACAACCTGGCGTTGCCGGGAGCGATGCTAGGCCCCGAGGCGGTAAGCGTTGGCAGCCCCGTCGAGGCGTTGGAGGAAGTGCAAAGGCCCGATTTCGACCCCAGGCGAATGGTGGTGCTGGAGGGAAGCGACCGGCCGACCGTAGGGGCGACCGGCCGGTCGCCCCTACCTGACGCGCACGCACAGGTGCAGGCGACAACAACCCTCGGCGAGGTGGAACTGCTCTCCAGATCCAACAACACCGTCAGACTCGAGGTGCGCACCGGAGCAGGTGGATTCCTTGTGCTGAATGAGCTATCATACCCCGGTTGGAACGCCTACGTAGATGGTGTTCGCACCGGGGTGTGGCGGGCCAACTACCTGTTCAGGGCCATTGAGATCTCCCCTGGCGATCACGAGGTGGAGTTCCGCTTCGAACCCGACTCCCTGAAGCTGGGCTTCGCCCTCTCCCTATCCACCCTGGCGTCCCTCTCCATGGCCGCCATCTGGAAATTGAGGCGCCGACAGCATCGAAAGGAGAGTACCCCATGAGCATAGACAGAGAACTGCTGGAAATCCTGGCGTGCCCAGCCTGCAAGGCCCCGGTAGTCCAGGAAGAGGACTGGATCGTCTGCACCGCAACCGATGATTGCGGTAAGCGCTACCCCGTCCGTGATGGCATCCCGATAATGCTGATCGACGAAGCGGTGGATCCGAAGAAATGAACAGCATCGGCGGTGCGCAGAAGCTGCTGACACAGTTCCGCCGTCACAGGGCGGTGCTGCATCCGCGCACCTTCGCCTTTCTCTACCATTGGCTCCGCCGGAGCCCCAGGGTACCCTATCTGCCGCTGAAGCTCCACCTGGAGCCCACCAGCCACTGCAACCTGCGTTGCGTCATGTGCCCTCAAAGCATGGGCGCCACCAAGGACAACGGTCACATGGAGATGGGGCTGTACGAGAAGATCATCCATGAGGCGAGGGATTTCGTCCTGGAGATCAACCTCTTCTTCCGAGGTGAGCCGCTCCTCCACCCCAGGATAGTGGACATGGTCCGTATCGCCAGGGAGGCTGGGATAGCCGTCCACATCAACACCAACGCTACCCTGTTGCGCGGTCCCACGATCGAAGGGCTGCTTGACGCGAGGCTGGACAAGCTGACCATCAGCTTCGACGCCGGCGAGAAGGAAGCCTACGAGGAGATGCGTCGCGGCGCCAAGTTCGAGAAGACCCTGGAGAATGTCCATGCGTTCCTCAGGGCCAAGGCCGCCCGCGGGGTGGCCTATCCGTACACCACAATCCAGGTCATCAAGTTCTTTGACGCCGCAGCCCCGGGCCCAACGGTTCCGGAGGCGTTCATACGGCTGTTCGACGGCCTGCCTGTGGATGAGTTCGACCCTATCTGGGCCCATGGCTGGGCGGGCACAATGAAGGACAACGAGAGCTTCCAGGCCGCCCCTTATGGCCACAACTACTATCCCTGCAACTGGCTCTGGAAGTCGCTTGCCATCTGCTGGGATGGCAAGGTGGCCACCTGCTGCGGGGACTTCGGGCCAAACGAGGTCTTCGGTGACCTCAACGAGGAGAGCCTCAGAGACATCTGGAATGGTGCTCAGATGGTGAGACTCCGAACGCTGCAGCGGGAGAAGAGGCTGGGTAAGATGCCCCTCTGCCGGGGCTGCGACGCCATCTGGCAGCCCGATGGCCCTCGATGGAGGGTATTCCACGGCTGCTCTCGCCTCGCGGGGCTAACCTACAGAAGCGGTAGGTCGTCTTGAGAGTACTGATCATCTCCAACCTCTTTCCCCCCGATATTGGCGGACCCGCGACTTACGTTTCCAGGCTTGCCGGCGACCTCCAGAGGCGAGGGCACGCTGTTCAACTGCTGGTGTGCGCGGAGGACCCTTCTAAGGGCGGGGACTACCCATTCCCCGTGCGTCGGGTGTCCAGGCGCATCTTCATGCCAATCAGGATGCTGATCGTCCTGCTCTGGACGCTGTGGTACGCGCGGCGGGCGGACATGGTCTACGTCAACGGGCTCGACCTGCCGGCCGCCCTGGGATCCAAGCTGATGCGCAAGCCGGCTGCTCTCAAGGTAGTCGGCGACTTCGCCTGGGAGTACGCAGTCAGGCACGGCTGGACGAACGACGGCATCGACCACTTCCAGTCGGCGCACTACGGCCGAAAGGTGGAGTTGGTGCGGAGGCTGGAGCACTGGTACGCCAGCAACGTGTCGCGGGTTATAACACCCAGCTACTACCTGAAGAGCATCGTCGCGGGGTGGGGCGTGCCGCCGGATCGAATCAGCGTGGTGTACAACGCCCTGACCAATCGGTTCGATGGTTCGGTCTCCAGGGAGGATGCCCGGAAGCGCATCGGGCTTACCGGCACCCTGGTGCTCACAGTGGCCCGGCTGTATAAGTGGAAGAACATCGACGTCCTGATCAGGCTGGTGCCGGACCTACCGACCGAAAGCAAGTTGGTCATCGTGGGAGACGGCCCCGAGGAGGAGTACCTGAAGGGGCTGGCGGTGGAGATGGGCGTGGCCGATCGGGTGGTGTTCGTGGGACGGGTGCCGCAATCCGAGGTAGCGCTCTACCTGAGAGGCTGTGATGTCTTCGTCCTGAACACCCGCTACGAGGGGCTGTCCCACACCATTCTGGAGTGCATGGATGTGGGGATACCAGTGGTGGCGACCGCCGTCGGCGGCAACATGGAGCTGGTCGAGGACGGGGTGAACGGCTTCCTGGTGCCGGTGGACGACCGAATGCAAATCGTCTCGGCCGTCCGAAAGCTGCTGTACGACTGGAACGTCCACGACAGCTTCGTGGCACGATCCAAGGAGAAGGTCAAGGATGCCTCGTGGGACCGACTGGTGGATGCCACCGTGGGGATCCTGGACGGGGTTGCGCGAGGTACCAGGGGATGACCGGCAACGGGAGACTCAGGGTGATATCCATCGGGCTGGACCTCACCATCGCCCTCTCCGACCCCTCGGCCGGCAGCCGCGGCGACGCACGCCGGAGGCAGGAAGAGTACGCTGAACTGACAAGTAGCTACACGGCCATCGTGAAGACCCCGTGCTCGCCCGCCTACCGGGCGCACCGGTGGGGAGAAGGCCACGCCGTTCTGCCCACACTGTCCCCGGGGGCGTGGCGCTTTCCCTGGGACGCCTATCGTCTTGCCGCTCGTGTCTACCGAGAGCGCGGCGCCGATCTGGTGGTGACCCAGGATCCCTTCGCCACCGGACTCGCCGGCTACTGGCTGAAGAAACGGACGGGGGTCCCTCTCTGCATACAGCTCCACAACGACATGGTAGGCTGCGAATGGTGGATTCGGGAGTCGACAACGAACCGACTGATGGAGCCGTTGGGAGCCTGGTTGGTGCGGCAGGCCGACACAGTCCAGGTGGTGAGCAACACCATCCGCGACCGGTTGACCGCAAGAGGCATGGATCCCAAACGGGCCTGGAATATAATGACGGGAGCAGGGATCGATTCCCGGCAGTTCCAGTCGGCGGATGGATCCGAGCTTCGAACCAAACTATTGGGCGATCGATACAAGCAGATCGTGCTGTTCATGGGACGGCTGGTGAAACAGAAGGACCTGCCAACCCTCCTGAAGGCAGCCTCCCTGGTAGCCCCTCAGCACAGGGACACACTGTTCTTGCTGGTGGGCGATGGCGAGGAGCGAGGGGCACTGGAGGGACTTCGGCGCGAACTGGGGTTGGAGGGAAACCTGGAGATCGCCAGGGGAGTGGGACCGGAAGAGGCGCCATCTTACTTTGCCGCCTGTGACCTTTTCGTCATGTCGTCCGTTTATGAGGGCAAAGCCAGGGCTCTGGTAGAGGCAGCCTGCGCGGCCAAGCCGATCGTGACCACCGCCGTCAGCGGCGCCGACGAAGTGGTGGTGGACGGCGAGACCGGCTATATCGTCCCCCTCCGCGATCCAGAGACGCTGGCAGACCGAATCAAGGCGCTGCTCGATGATCCCGAACGAGCCACAGAGATGGGTCTACAGGGGCGGCAGCTGGCGAGCGAACGCTACGACCGCAAGAACAGCCTTGCCCTGATGGTGCAGATGTGGGAAGCCACGGCAGCGTCCCTGACTCCATCTCCCCGCGGGAGAGGGTCGGGGTGAGGGGCCATTCGGTTGCCCTCCACGTTCCCCCTCACCCTAACCCTCTCCCTGAGGGAGAGGGAAACCGTTCACCCCTCTTCCCAAAGAGGGACACTTGGACCTTCCCTATGGTTATCAGTGACAGTGAGGTGGACACGATGGCAGACAACGGCCGCAAGGACGGGGTCTTGAACTTCGCACTGGTGGGTTGCGGCAGGATAGCCTCTCGCCACGCCGACGCCATCTGGGCTCGAGGCGACGCCAGGCTCATGGCCGTCTGCGACGTGAGCGAGCAGAGGGCCGAGCGGATGGCCTCCCAGTATGGCTGCGAGGCGTACAGCGACTTGGAGAGGTTGCTGGCGCGGCCGGAGCTGGACGTGGTGTGCGTCTGCACCCCCAGCGGCCTCCATGCCTCCCAGGGTTTACAGGCAGCCAGGGCAGGGAAACACGTTATCGTGGAAAAGCCGATGGCGCTCACCCTGGAGGATGCCGACGAACTGAAGAACGCCTGTCGAGAGAATGGGGTGAAGCTGGCAGTCGTGCTCCAGAATCGCTACAACGCCCCCATGAAGCGGCTGCGTGAGGCCGCCGATGCCGGGAAGCTGGGGAGGCTGCTGCTGGCCACGGTGACCGTCCGCTGGTACAGGCCCCAGGAATACTACTCCGGCGACAACTGGCACGGCACCTGGGCGATGGACGGCGGTGCCCTGATGAACCAGGCGATCCACCACATCGATGCCCTGCAGTGGATGATGGGCGATGCGGAGAGCGTCTTCGCCTACACCGGCACGCTCGCTCACCAGATGGAGGCCGAGGACACCGGCGTGGGCGTCGTACGCTTCAAGGGCGGAGGGCTGGGGTCCATCGAGGGCTCAACCATCACCTATCCCGCCAACATCGAAGGCTCCCTGGCCCTCTTCGGTCAGAAGGGCTCGGTCAAGATCGGAGGCAACTCCCTGGACCGGATCGCATTCTGGAAGGTGGAGGGCGAGGTGGAGCACGAGCAGGAGATCCTGCGCCGCCAGGAGCTGGATCCGCCCCCGAGCCGGTACCTATCCCACAGCATCGTGCTGGAGGACATGATTAGGGCGATCCGAGAGGACCGGGAGCCCGCCACCAATGGGGCAGAGGGGCGGAAGTCGCTGGCGCTGGTGCTGGCGATGTACAGGTCGGCGAGGGAGGGCCGCGAGGTCCGGATGGAGGAGCTGGAGCCGAGGTGCGAACGATGATCAGCCCCACCGCCAGGATCTATCCGAACGTGCAGTTGGGGGAGTCCGTGGAGATTGGGGACTTCGCGGTGGTCGGAGTGCCGCCCCGCGGCAGATCCGAGGGCGAACTCCCCACAATCATAGGGGACGGCGCCGTGATCCGTTCCCACAGTGTCATCTACGCCGGCAACACGATCGGCAAGGGCTTCCAGACAGGGCACCACAGCATGATCCGGGAGGAAAACCGGATAGGGGACGACGTGAGCGTCGGGACCGGTTCCGTGGTCGAGCATCACGTGGAGATAGCCAACGGGGTACGCATTCACAGCCAGGCGTTCGTCCCGGAGTACTCCACTCTGGAGGAGGGGGCCTGGATAGGTCCGAACGCGGTGTTGACCAACGTGCCCCACCCCCTCTGTCCCAAGGCCAAGGTGTGCATCATGGGACCCACCATCCGGCGAGGGGCAAAGATCGGGGCCAACGCCACAATACTCCCATTCTTGACAGTGGGAGAGAACGCCCTGGTGGGAGCAGGATCAGTGGTCGTGGAGGATGTGCCGGCCGGCGCAGTGGTAGCCGGTAACCCCGCGCGAGTAAAAAAGTCCATCGACCAACTGACCTGTCCAGTAGAGCTGGTGGAAAAACCTTACTAGCGCATCCAGAGTCTGCAGCGTATTACGTTGTCACCCTGAGCGATAGCGAAGGGTCTCCTCTTCCACGTGGAGATGCTTCACTCCACACTCAGCATGGCAGTGGGTGGGATTGCAGACGACCAACCTGCGGAGGTAGAGAATGAAGATCCCTCTTTGTGACCTCAAGGCCCAGTACCAATCGATCCAGGGGGAGATAGACGACGCCATCAAGGGCGTGATCTCCAAGACCAGCTTCATCCAGGGCGAGGACGTCCGGCTTCTGGAGAGGGAGTTCGCTGCCTTCTGCCTGGCCAAGCACGGCGTCGCCGTCGCCTCGGGCACCGATGCCCTGCACCTGGCGCTCCTGTCAATGGGAGTGGGGCCGGACGACGAGGTGATCACCTCCACACACACCTTCACGGCCACCGCCTCGGCGGTGTGCCACTGCGGTGCGAAGCCTGTCCTGGTGGACATCGACCCCAGAACCTACAATATCGACCCGGCGAAGATCGAGGAGAGGATCACGCCTCGCACCAAAGTCATCATGCCGGTGCATCTGTACGGGCAGCCGGCTGACATGGACCCCATCCTCGCGGTCGCAGCAAAGCACGGTCTGGCGGTGCTGGAGGATGCTTGCCAGGCCCATGGTGCCGAGTACAGGGGAAAGAAGGTTGGTAGCCTGGGAGCAGCAGCCTGCTACAGCTTCTATCCTGGAAAGAACCTGGGGGCATACGGCGATGCCGGAATGATCGTCACTGGCGACGAGGGGTTGGCGAAGTGGTGCACCATGATGGCCGACCATGGCCGGACCGAGAAGTACTCCCATGACCACGTGGGCTACGGAAAACGGATGGACACCTTGCAGGCGGCCATCCTCAGGGCCAAACTCCGCCACCTGGAAGCCTGGACCGAAGCGCGACGGGGAATCGCCGCCCAGTACAACCGGAAGCTCGCTGGTATCGTGGAGACCCCCTACGAGCCCGAATGGGCCAGGGCGGTGTACCACCTGTACGTGGTCCGGGTGCCCGAGCGCGACAGGGTGTTGGGACGGCTGAAAGAGGCGGGCATCGGAGCGGGAATACACTACCCCATTCCTCTCCACCTACAGCCCGCCTACAGGGAGTTGGGATACAGCCGAGGCGACTTCCCGCAGACAGAGCAGGCCGCCGACTCGATACTGTCGCTCCCGATCTTCCCGGAGATGACCGAGGAGCAGGTAGACTACGTGGTCGAGCAACTGAAGATCGCTCTGCATTGAGGCAGGGATCCAGCTACCTATTTCACGGTGCCAACCGATGAGAGTGCTGTTCATAACCCAGGTTATCGACCGCAAGGACGACAACCTGGGTGCAGTCCACGGATGGATAGAGGCGCTTGCCCGAGAGGCGGAGGCCGTCCACGCCATCGCCCTGCGCACGGGGACGGTGGAGTTGCCTCCCAACGTCTGCGTCCACTCCTTAGGCAAGGACAGTGGGAACGGCAAGGCGCGGCAGTTGCAGATATTCAACTCCGTGGTGGGCCGACTGGCGATGCGGCGGGAGGTAGACGTCTTCTTCGCCCATATGGTGCCGCGGTACGCCCTGCTCGTGGCCCCCTACCGGCTGCTCTTTGGCATACCCACGGCCACCTGGTACGCCCACAACAGCGCCGACCTGAAGCTGAAGCTGGCGAACCTGTGCACCGACCGGTTCGTGACCGTCTCCAGGGATAGCTTCCCGCTGGGGCTCGAGAAATGCTGCGTGGTGGGCCACGGCGTGGACACCAACCTGTTCACCCCACCCGCACCCCCCACAGCCTCCACCTCGGGGAAGGTCCGATTCCTTAGCCTGGGCAGAATCTCCCCCAGAAAGGAGCTAGACACTCTGGTGTCGGCGGCCGACCTGCTTGTGAACCGGTGGGGTCGCCGCGACGTAGAGTTTGTGGTAGCCGGCGCGCCCCTCGCTTCCTCCGATCATAAGTACTACGAGCGGCTCCGATCGAGGGTGGAGGAACTGAGGCTTCACGACCTCTTCCACTTCATCGGGGGGGTACCCCATTCGGAGGCAGTGCGCCAACTGCAGGCCTGCGACTTCTTCGTCAACATGCACGTGGAAGGCGGCCTGGGCAAGGCGGTCCTGGAGGCCATGAGCTGTGAAAAGCCGGCCTTCGTGTCCACACCCACGTACTATGAACGATTCCCCGAGTACGGATCGGCCTTCCTCTTCCAGCCACGGGACCATGAGGACCTCGCCCTCAAACTGCGAAACGCCCTGGAGTTGCCAGAAGAGGAAAGGACCAGGATCGGAGCCGCCTTGAGGGCTTGGATCGTGGAGGAGCACGACGTCCGGCGACAGATGTCCAGGATCGTCGACGCATTCCGCACGTTGAGAAGGAGGAACTAGCTATCTTCCTGCGTGTGCTGCTCGAAGAGGACGCATTCGCCAATCCGCGGATCCGGTACACCCTGGAGACATTGCTCTCGACCCTCGGGATCACGTTCGAGTTCACCACCGAACTGACCAGGTTCGAGACCCAGGCTCCCCGTCGAAGCACCTATCTGGTGGTGGGTGCTCCGCAAGACCGGCGCATGGATGGTATCTCCCAGGAGACGGCCGTGGTCGCCCTTCCCCGCCCCTATGTGGACCTCTCGGCGGAGATCGGCCGGGGTGCGATCCCCGGCGAGTCGATCCCCGACCCGGCTGCCTGCGAGATCGTCTCCAAGCCCACCAGACGAGGGTATCTAGTGGGCACGGCCACGGACCTGATCGGCCACTGCTTCCGCTTGCTGGCCCGGGAGGAGGAATATGCCTCCGGCGAGCGGGACTCTCACGAGCGTTTCAACTGGGCACACTCACCACTCAGCCGCTCGGGGCAATCACCGCGGCCCTGGGTGAGCCAGTACGCCCACGTCCTACTCCGGTGCCTGGAGGAAGCATGCGCCGGCGCACGACTCCCCCTGGCGCGGAAGGAGCACTGGCCGCTGGGAAAGCCGTTGGCCGGATGCCTGAGCCATGACGTCGACGTGGTGCGGCGAGGGAAGCTGCCTCGAGGGATCGCCGTGAGGGACGTGACACGTACCCTCAAGAGCATCAGTCGCGGTCGCCTTGGGGAGGCAACGAAGCGAGCCGCCGGTATCGCCAGGACGGCTCGCAGTGGCCAGGATCCCTACTGGACCTTCGACCGCATCTCGGCGATGGAGAAGCGATTCGGCTACCGTTCCACCTACTTCCTCATGGCCGAAAAGCTCCACCCGGAAGATGGCAGCTACGACCTGTACGCGCCGCCAATCGCGCGGCTCCTGGAGGATCTGCGGGAAAACGGCTGCGAAGTTGCCCTACACGGCAGCTACGCTACTCCAGCCGATGCTAAGGGACTGCGCAGGCAAAAGACCCTGCTGGAAGAAGTTCTTGGGCAGCCGGTCGTCGGCCACAGGAACCACCTCCTCCGTTTCCGGGCACCAGATTCGTGGAGGGCGCAGGAGTCGATAGGGCTCTCGTACGACTCCACCCTGGGGTTCGCCGACCACGAGGGGTTCCGCGGGGGACACGCATTTCCCTTCCACCCCTACGACCTGGGTGAAGAAAGGCCCCTCGATCTCATAGAGATACCGCTGTCGGTGATGGACGCTAGTCTGCGAAAGTACCGGCGGCTGAAGGGAGAGGATGCGGAGCAAGCTCTCGACTCCTGTCTGGAGGAGACCCAAGGGGTTGGAGGCCTTGCCACCCTACTATGGCATAACGATGGCTTCTGCGAAGCGGACTACCCGGGCGTGTCGGGACTCTATGAGAGGGCAATGACCTGGCTCCACCAGAAGAGGGCCTACGTGGCAACCTGCCAGGAGATCGACCGATGGTGGAGGGCCAGAGAGGCGGTGAGGATCACCCCCTTGGCAGAGGGTCGGGCGGGCTGGAGCCTGGAATCCCCCCTGGAGATCGAGGGGCTGGTGCTCAGGGTCTCCCTCCTGGATCCCCGCTCGCCGGTGAGGCTGATGGGGCGGGCACCCATGACCCTGCAGCGAGAGGGCGACGACTATCTGCTGGAGTTCGGGCTTCTGCCGGCCGGCTCAAGTTACGAGATCGAGTACTCGTGAAGCTAGTCTACCTGGCCAACAACCGCATCCCCAGCGAGAAGGCGAACAGCCTGCAGATCATGCAGATGTGCCAGGCATTCCAACAGAACGGGGTCCAGGTGGAGCTGGTAGTCCCGCACCGGGTCCAGCCCACAGCTATGCGCTCAGTCGAGGATCCCTTCGCCTACTACGGCATCTCGGATCGCTTCCGAATCACCAGGCTGCCCTGCCTCGACGCCCTGGAAGTGGCTCCAGCGCAAATCCAGCACCCGGCGTTCGTCGTCCAGTCAATCACCTTCGCCCTGTCCGTGGCCGGATACCTGGCCTCCCATCGAGCCGACGTCTACTACTCCCGCGACCCGCTGTCGACGGTGCTGCTGTCGCTGCTGCCGCGCAGCCTACGATCGCGAGCGGTGTACGAGTCCCACACCTTCCCCAGGCCCGGGCCAAGGCAGAGCGCACATCTCTGGAGCGCGAGGCGGCTCGGACGGATGGTGTGCATCACGCGTGGGTTGGCCGAGGAGTATCTGAGTGGAGGGATCCCCCAGGAGAGGGTCCTCGTGGCGCCAGACGCCGTCGACCTAACCCGCTTCGACGCGATGCCGAGCAGGGAGGACGCTCGGAGGCAACTGGGGATCCCACTCGACGCCGTAGTCGTGGCCTACACCGGCCACCTGTATCGATGGAAGGGGGCACACACTCTGGCCGAGGCGTCTCGATCCCTCCCCCCGGACTACCTGGTGTATCTTGTAGGGGGCACCGACGAGGACATCGCCGCCATGCGCCACCATCTGGCTGAGAAGGGGCTGGACCGGGTGCGGCTGGCGGGGCGTGTCCCGCCGAATGGGGTGCTCCCCTACCTGGCAGCGGCGAACGTGCTCGCCCTGCCCAATTCCGGCGCCGGCGCCATATCCAGCCGCTACACATCTCCCATGAAGCTGTTCGAGTACATGGCAGCACACCGTCCGATCGTGGCCTCGCGCATCCCCTCCCTCCAGGAGGTGCTGCGCGACGGAGAGAACGCGCGGCTGGTGACGGCCGACGATCCGCGCGACTTGGCGAGGGGGCTCACGGAGATAGCATCTTCCGCCGAGTATGCAAGCCGCCTGGCTGAGCAGGCATGGCAGCAGGTCCAGGGCCACACCTGGTTCGAGAGGGCCCGAGCTATTCTTGAGTTCGTACGATGCTGAAAACCAAAACATACAGGTAGTGGTGCTATGGCTGATACCGCTGTCGTTATCACCAGAGGACGTGAGGGAGACCGGCCAGGAAGGACCGGGCGCATGCTGGCCTGGAACGCCCTCGTAGCGTCGTTCGTTGCCCTGGCCGCGAACCTCCTGCTAATGGGCAGGGCATGGCCAGCCCACGCCACCCGGGGTTGGCTGCTGTGTTTCGGACTGCTCTTCCTGATCACGATGCTGTGGTTGACCGCCTATTCCTCTCACCTGAGGCGAAGGCTATCCATCGCGATCGCGGTGGAGATGCCGCTGCTCGCCCTGACGCTATCAGGCAGCCTGGCTATCTACCTATCGGACTATTTCAACCACCAGGCAAGACATTTCCTCCAGCCGACACCAGCGATAGCGATGCTGCTGGCAGTGCTGCTCACATTCGTCCTGCAGGCGGCAACTCTCCGCGCGGACCATGCCTGCTGGTCCCGGAGGCTGGCAGATACCCTGGTTGATGCCAGGCGATGGGCAGTTCCCACCTCCCTGATACTACTGGGCTTCCTGCAGGGAGCCTCCTACCTATGGGTGATTGGCAACGACTTCACACGTTACTGGACGGCAGCGGACGCAATGGCATCGGGGGCTGGATACCCGGCCAGCTACAATCTGCCGATTTACGTGGCAGAGGGCATGGATCGCTACTCGATTGAGCTGCCTGTGTTCCCTCTATCGCTGCTGCTCGCCTTCGCCCTCGCGGGCCACGACACCGTGGGCGCCCACCTCCCGGCCCTCGTGGCCAACACCCTGCTCCCGCTGCTACTGTACGCCTTCTATCACAGGGCAGGCTTCAAGCGCCCTCTAGCCTACGCCGCGGCCGCCATCATTGCCGTGTTTCCTTTCCTCAGGCTGTACACCCTGAATGCCCCAGTACCCGACGCCGTCTTCATCACACTCCTGGTTACTGCGGGCTACCTCCTGTTGCATCTGATTGGAACAGAAAAGGCCGGACGAGGAGACGAGGGCTCCCCTGCCCCCATTGTTGCGGTGGAAGAGAGAGCCGCTCTTTCCCCCGCGCTCCTCGCGGGGGAAAGGGCCAGGGGACGAGGGGCAGAACCGGGCACTCATCACTGGCTCTGTTGGACCGCGTTCGGCGTTGTGGCTGGACTCGCAGCCATGACGCGGGCGGAAGGGATGCTCTACGCGGTGATCATGTTCGTGGCCCTTCTCCCGTACGCATTGCGGGTTCAACCCTATCTCGCAGGGATCGCCTTCCTTCTGACAATCGCACCCTTCTCTCTGACCATGATGCGAACCTTTGGAAGGCTATGGCCGAACAACGCGGGATCGTCATTCGGGCTGCACTACGTGCGAGAGAACCTCGACTGGATGGGGTGGTCGTCACTACCCTGGTACGCCGGCCCATTTGGCATGTCCCCATCCAATTTCGGCACACTGCTGGTCATCTTAACGGCTGTAGTCCTGTTGGGAGTCGTATGGATGCTCTTCAGCGACTGGCAACTGGCCCTTTTGCCAGTCGCGGCGGCAATCCAGGTTTTCACTGTCTTCGCTATCTCCCCATGGGTGGCTGGAGCAGAGCAATGGTTCGACTTCTTCCGCCACATGTCCTACGGAATACCCTTCGCTATGCTCCCCATCCTGTTCCTCGTGCGACAGGTCTGCGACTCGAGACCGCTGGCGGGACGGTCATTGACTCTTCCCTTTGGAGGCATGGGGTTCAGACTAGTACCGGCCCATGCGGCCGCTCTTCTAGGGCTGGCCTTCGTGGCGTATCTTCTGCACCTTCTAGCAACCCCATCGCGAACTTGGGGACAGGGCGCGAGCCAGCTGCTCACCTCCGACGTATGGGTGACGCTTCCAGAGATACTCGACCACCGGTATCCGCTGCCATTGCTGCCATTCGCGCACATCGAAGGGGTGCTGATGATCGATCCCAGCTTCGCCTACATCCACGACCACATCGATGCGGTCAAGGAGTTCTTCGATCACTGCTCCACCCTCAACACGGGGAGAGGTCGCCAGTACGAGCTGTCGTCGTTGCTCGTGGTGCTATTTGGGGCGGTGTTCGCCTTCACCGATGGGTTGCAAACCCGCGTCAGCGCTCGGCGGGGTGGCGAGACCGGGTCCAGATAGCGAGGACAACAGCGGACAAGAGGATCAGGGAGCACAGGCTTACCAGCAGCCCCTCCCTGA
>DIXP01000108.1:2561-4772 GCA_002436065.1 Chloroflexi bacterium UBA6077 | reverse complement strand
AGCGTCTCGAGCACCTCCCGCTCGCCCTTCATCACCATCCCCTCGGGCACCACGAAGGCCCTCGGCATCGCCTCCTTCAGCCTGTACAGGTACACCTTCGCCGTGGCATCGAACTGCGGGTAGATACGCAACTCGACTTCCTGAAGCAGATCGAGCCTCGGGTCCTGGATTGGGAACGCATGCATAAGGTAGCCAACGTTGAAGGCGGCCAGGATATCGAGTCGATCGTGGAGACCTCGACCCTGCACGGAGCCGTCTACCCTGCTCCCGTCGCTGAAACGCGCGGGGTCGATCCTTTCGCTGCCGATATAGAGTGCTGCCAGGGCCTGGCGGCGAGTCTGGAGAACCTCGTACCCGTCGATGGTGGAGACGCCGTAGAGCACTCCAAGATTCGGCGGACAGAACTGGCGCAAGTAACGATCGTTGAAGTCGATGGATGGCGGACTGCCGACCACTCCCTCGTAGTAGGCTCCGACGTTGTAGGTGCTGAGGCGTGGGGCCCAGGAGAAGAGGCGAAACCTGCCGCTATCCTCGTTCAATGCCTGCAGCAACACCGGCCTCTCGCTCAGGACACTGGCGGGCATCCAGGGGTATCTCACCCACCCCAGCACGAGCAGAGTAGCCGCGACCAGGACCAGGGTAGTCCATTCCAGCGCGTCATGGCTGATTCGGCGGCGCGCGCAGCCGAGGATCAGGAAGGGCATCAGCGCCAATCCCAGCACGGAAAGGGCGGATCTCGGACGAAGCAAGCTGAGAGAACCCAGGCCGTTCATCTGCGCCGGGTCGAGGCGAGCATGGAGCATCGATGGGGAGAAGTGGTGCAGGCCACTCAGTACCGCTGCAACGGCAACCATCCCCACAACCAGCAGCGCGATCGCCAGGAGAACCCGCCACGGTCCGCGACGACCCGGCAACTCCAGCACCACCTTGCGATCCAGCGCCATCGCCGCCAGGACGCAGAGGGCCAGTCCAGCAACCAGGGAGAAGCGATTCGGTCCGCGGAACAGGGAGAAGAAAGGAACCTGCAGCAGGAGGCCATACACCGGAGTTGCATACCCCATCGACAGGAGGATCGTGGCTCCAGCCAGGCCGATATGGAAGCGTTGAACCCGCTCAAGCCGGCCCCTGCTGGCCACGCCCAGTAGCGCCATGAACAGGATTGGCACGGTGATGAAGTCTGGACGGGCAACGTCCCCTCCAGGAAGCTCGAAGACTACCGGCATGAGATAGCCTGCCAACAGCGCCCAGGCCTGGATGGAGTCCGCCATCAACTGACCCAACCCCATTCCGCCGGAGCGCGTCGACAGAGAAGTCACCGCCAGAGTCGGGAGAACTCGCACCGCCGCGAGGCCAAGTCCGAGGGCAACTCCGGCAGAGAGAACGACGAGAAAGCGGATTGCCGGCCGGGCGCTCTTTTGCGCCAGAGTAAAAGTCGCGACGGCTGCGTAGAGACCGGTCACGGCCAACGCGAACAGCACGATCTGGGCATAGCCCACCAGAAGGGCTCCCCCCACGACCATCGGCAGCAACAGCCAGTACTTCCAGCGGCCTTGTAGCAGCAACTCCGTAATCGCCAGGAGCGACGGAAGCACGAACAGCGTCTTGCTGATGTATCCGTTGGCCGGCCAGGAGGTGACCTCGGTCCCCATCTGGAAAGCCAGCGCGGCGATCAGGCATGGAAGCCGGCTCAAGCGGAGTACCCGGCAGTACCAGTAGGTGCAGACACCCGCAAGCGAAAGGTGAAGGGCCAACGATAGGTGGAATGCACGGGTCGAGTCGAGGAACCGGAAGAGCAGCAGGTCGGGAGGGTAGAAGAAACCGTACTGAGCGAAGGCAAGGGGGAAGCCACCCAGAATGGACGTCGACCACAGAGGGATCTCTCCTCGCTTCAGCCCCTCCGCGAACCAATGATAGGCAGGTATGCTCTGGAGTACGATATCATCGTTGTAGAAGGTCCCGCCCAACAGAATCTGCCGGGAAAGCAGGACTAGGGACAGTGAAAGACAAACGGAGATCGCCAGGGCATCCAGGGAATATCCCGGCATTCTGGCGGAAAAGCGGTCGAGCAAACGGATGGGCGAGACGGCTCTGTTCGCTGTACCCACTCTTTACCCCTTCAGCGCGGGCTTGGACCGTGGATGCGATAACGCCGCATGGCGAGAAGCGCCGCCATCGCTACAATAGAACCGAGGCTTACCAGCAGCCCCTCCC
>DIXP01000108.1:0-2465 GCA_002436065.1 Chloroflexi bacterium UBA6077 | reverse complement strand
AGCGTCTCGAGCACCTCCCGCTCGCTCTTCATCACCATCCCCTCGGGCACCACGAAGGCCCTCGGCATCGCCTCCTTCAGCCTGTACAGGTACACCTTCGCCGTGGCAGGCAGTTCGGGGTAGATCTGGAGAGAGACCTCGTCCACCAGTTCCAGTCGGGGATCCTGAATGAGGAACGCGTGGGTCAGGTAGCGTACATTGAGGGCGGCGAGGAGGTTCAAGCGATCGTGAAGGCTGAGCTTGTGGAGGTCCCAGTCCGCCCAGTCGCCGTCTTCGTATTGCCCCCACTCGGCACGCTCACTCCCTATGTAGTCGGCCACCAGCGCCTGGCGGCGAGTCTGGAGAGCGTCGTACCACTCCACGGAGTGGACGCCGAACAGCACGTTCAGGTTGGGTGGCAGAAACTGGCGCAGGTACCGTTCCTCGAACTGTCGGGAGGGCGGCCGTCCAACCGTTCCCTCGTAGAAGGCTCGCACGTTGTATGTACTGACTCGAGGCGCCCACGAGAAGACCCTGAAGGGCTCTTCTCGATCGGTCACAAGGGATCGAAGCAGTGTGGGCGGCTCGTAGAGGGCCGAGGGAGGCATCCAGGGATTCTGCACCCACCCCAGCAGGAACAGTGTCAGGCTGGTAAGTGCGACGACAGAGATGCCCAGTCCTCGGGGCGAGAGCCACCCACGGGCGGAGGCAATCAGCAGCAGCGGACTCAGGGCGAGGCCCAGTGCCGGCAATCCCACCCGAGGGCGCAGGAGGTTTAGGACATCCAGGCCAGAGCGCACCACCGCCCGATGCAAGTCATCGAATGGGAATCCCTTGCCATACTGGAAAGCCGTGCTCGCCATCAGGGCAGCGACCACCGCGAGTGATGCCAACAGTCCCGTGGCGAGCAAGGCCCTGTACCAGGCTCTCCGCGCCTTCAGATCCGAAGCGAGCCGTCGATCCAGGGCGTAGGCCGCCAGGACGCTGAGGGCGAGGGCGGAGACCAGAGACAGGCGGTTCGGCTCTCGGAAGTAGGAGAAGAAGGGCAGCTTCAGAAGCCATCCATAGGCAGGAGTAAACTCCCCCAATGAGAGCACCGTCACCACTCCTACCAGCCCAGCATGAAACCAGGCAGCGCGGTCCAGCCGCCGCAGAAAGAGTAGCGCCAGCAGGGCCAACAGCAGAACCGGGGCACCCACGTAGTCAGGTCGCGCCACCGCTCTTCCAGGCAGCTCGAAGGCGGCGGGCAGAAGGTAGCCGGCCGCCAGCGCCCAGGGCTCTATTGAATCTACCGCTGAGCTGCTGTAATTCATGCCGGCGGACCGCATCGTTAGGGAGGTCGTCACCAGGGTAGGGATAACACGAACGGCCGCCAGGCCAAGCCCCAGGGCAACACCCGATCCCAGCAGCAGCAGGAATCCGATGGTCTTTCGGAGTCCAAAGTCACGCATGTGGGCAACCGCAACGAACAGGGTGTACGCACCCGCCGCAGCTAGAGCCGAGAGGACCCCCTGGGCGTGTCCAGCCAGGAGGGCAACCCCAACGATCAGGGGGGATAGAATCCAGTAGCGGAAGCCCTTTCGGGCCATCAACTCGATGACCGCAAACAAGGCAGGCAGGGCGAATAGGGCCTTAGTGATGAAACCATTGGAGGGCCAGGCTAGCATCTGGTTCCCCATCTGGAAGGCCACCGCGGCCAGCAGGGAGGGGAGGCGTCCCAATTGGAGGACCCGACAGTACCAATATGTGCAGGCACCCGCCAGGGCGAGATGCAGAGAGAGAGATAGGTGAAAGGCTCGTGGTGCGTCCAGCAGCCAGAACAGCAGGATGTCTGGGGGGTAGAAGAAGCCGTAGATGGCAAAGGCGAGTGGAAAGCCTCCCCCGATAGCAGGGGACCAGATGGGCATCACCCCCTGCCGCAATTGGTCCCCATACCAGGAGTAGACAGGGATGCTCATCAAGAGGATGTCTTCGTCGTAGCCCGTCCCACCCAGCAGGATCTGGCATAGAGAGAGCAGCAGCGCGAGGGCGAGAAGAAAGGACAGGGAAAGCGGGTCTCGCAGGTCGATCCCAAGAAGCCGCCCGGGCTTCCATCGGATGGCCGAGATCAGATGGTCTCTAGAGGACTTTCCAATAGTGAGGGGAGCCTGAACCAAGACGAAACTCGCTCTCTTAGAGGGGCTATCGCCGGAGTGCGATTGTAGCACCACGCCGGAAGACAGAGCAACGACAACCCGGTAGCAGGGGTAGAGTAGGAGACTGGCGCGGTGGCTCTCAGGTCCGGCGCTGTCCACGCATCTCGTTGCAGGCGCTGCGTTCCGAGACCAAGCCCCGTTTCCAGCCTCCCCTCATCAATCCGGACAGGAGGTTCTCCCTCATCCGGCTTTCCGAGATCCTTCACCGCGCCGCTATCGGCGCTGCCTTGTACCACGTGACGGTTCCAGCCAGTTGATACAGCCCGAGCTGCCGGAAGTACTCCACTCCAA
>DIXP01000069.1 GCA_002436065.1 Chloroflexi bacterium UBA6077 | reverse complement strand
TCCACACAGGATGGAACCGAGTCTGGGGCCAGGGTGTCGAGATATCCTGACTCTCAACGTGGAAGCAATTGTAGCCACAACTCACTGGGGGCGATCCGCTAAGGGTTGCCCCCAGTGAGTTGCATGTCCTCCATGAACTGCTGCATGAAGTCGGGACGAGAGGACAGCTCCACGTATTCCACGCGGCGGGCGATTGCCGAGGATTCATCCCGCTGGCTCGTGGAAAGCAGCGCCATGATGGCCCCCTGGCCTGCTGCATTCCCGACCGCGGTTATTCGTTGGAGGGGTAGGGGCGGGACAAGACCGATGGCTCGGGCACTTGCCGGGTTGATGAAGCTGCCAAAGGCGCCGGCCAGCAGTATCTCCTCGATGTCATCCTCGCCAATGCCATATTCCTTCAGCAGAATGGATATGCCTGCCCGAACCGCCCCCTTGGCCAGTTGCAGCTCCCTCACGTCTCGCTGGGTGAGCACCACCTGCTGCTGGCCGTGCCTGCCCAGAAG
The DNA here is from genome assembly GCA_002436065.1 of Chloroflexi bacterium UBA6077. GTDB lineage: Bacteria > Chloroflexota > UBA6077 > UBA6077 > UBA6077 > UBA6077. The sequence continues at coordinate 45,094 of DIXP01000069.1, read as the reverse complement.
GAAACCCTGCGTCCCGTCCTGGACGACGAGCCGTTTCGTCAACCGTTGGATCAGATCGCGGTCCAGGCTATCCGGTGTGGAAATCCGGCCGGACTGGTCAAGCAGACCCACGCGCCGCATCTGGGCAACGGCATCCAGCAGCCCTGAACCGCACAACCCAATAGGTGCCCTGTTGCCGATCACTTGCAACTTGACGTCGCCCTCGTCTATCCACACCCGCTCAATCGCCCCCTCGGCCGCACGCATTCCGGAGGAGATGCGGGCTCCCTCAAAGGCGGGGCCCGCCGCCGTAGAGCAGGATAGAAGCCGGTCCCTGTTGCCCAGGACGATCTCGCCGTTGGTGCCAAGGTCGATGGCGAGCTTGATCTCCGATGACCGGTGCATCCCTGTGGCCAGGATCACCGCCACTGTGTCGCTGCCAACGAAGCCCGCGATGTTGGGAAGGGTGTAGACCGATCCCTCTGGATGTATTCCAAGCCCAAGCTCTTCAGCACGGCACGCCATGGCGTCGGTCAACACCGGCTGGTACGGGGCCTGAGCCAGGGAGGTAGGATCGATCCCCAGGAGCAGGTGGTTCATGCAGCTGTTTCCGACGATTGCCACTTCGTAGATCTGCCTGGGGTCGATGTTATGCTTGTCCGCAAGGGCCTCGATGGCCGAGTTAATGGTGCTCACGGCCGCCTGCTGCAGCGTCTGAAGACCCTCCGACTCCATCGTGGCATAGGTGATCCGGGAGACCACGTCGGACCCGAAGTTGGCCTGTCCGTTGAGCCGGGTCTCGATCCCCAGGACCTGTCCTGTAGCCAATTCCGCCAGTACCACCACCACGCTGGTGGTACCAAGATCGACCGCGAGACCGTAGCCGACGCCCGTGGTGTCTCCACCTTCCAGCCCGATGAGGCGGTCGCCAGCCAACACGGCAGTGACGTCGTAGGAGGCGGAGGAGAGGACGGCGGGCAGCTTCCGTAGGGCGGACAGTCCTAGCCGGAGATGCGGACGCTCGTCTGCCAGGGCTCGGCGAAGGCGGGTCAAGTCCGAAGATACGTCCTCCAGCGTCGGCGTCTCCATGGGGACATGGAACTTCCGGATGAAGGGCCGGGGCTCCACCTCCGAGAGCGGGACCACAGCCGGCTTGACAGTGCGCTCCGGCACCTCCACCGTGACCTCTCCGGCAACCCTCGCCTGACAGGCAAGCCGCCAACCGGTCGCCAACTCCTCGTTCGACAACAGGGTGCGCTCGGGGAGAGTAGGGGGGCTGAGAGGGGATCGGTCTCCCTCTCCCAGAGGGAGAGAGAGACCTTCTGACACTACACGCACCCTGCACTTGCCGCACAGCCCGCGATGGCCGCAAGGGGCATCCATCGCAACATGGGCGGCCGCGGCGGCTGCCGTCAGGGTGGTCCCTGCCGGGATCAGGGCTTCAGCACCGTCGGGTAGGAAGCGTACTCTAAACATGGCTCCTGCCACCGCCTTTCGAACCGAACCACTGAGACACGGAGAACACGAAGACATCACGGAGTCCTCTGTGCGTTCTCCGTGCTCTTCGTGCCTCAGTGGTGAACTCGTACCGCCAGGCTGACTTGACTTCTCCTATGCCCCTGTCCCCGCGGCGGCCAGCCTCGCCCTGTAGGCCTTGATGTAGTTCATCGCGTACTCATCCCTGCCGAGCAGGAGGTCCGAGGACAGGATCGCCTTGGCGATCTCCGGTATCGTCGGATCGATGATGGGGCAGTTCACTCCCGCCGCGAGCACCATCGGAAGATAGGCGGCGTTGATCGTCTTTCGCTCGGGCAGGCCGTGGGAGACGTTGCTCGCTCCCAACGTCATGTTGACACCCAACTCCTGGCGCACCAGCCTGATCGACTCCAACGTCACCTTCGCCGCCCTGCTGTCGGTGGCTACGGTCATGCAGGCGCAGTCCACGATCACATCTTCCCTCGGTATTCCCAGGCTCTCGGCCTTGGCCACGATCCTCCTCGCTATCTCAAGCCGCTCCTGAGGATCGTTTGGGATGCCGCTCTCGTCCATGCAGAGGGCGACCACAGCGGTACCGTAGCGCTTGACCAGTGGGAGGATGGCATCCAACTTTTCGGGCTCGCCTGTCACTGACGAGAGCAGTATCTTGCCCTTGTAGACGGAAAGAGCGGCCTCCATGACGTCGGGATTGGCTGAGTCCAGGCAGATGGGCACGTCCACCGTTTCCATAACCGCCTTGACCGCTTCCTTAACCATCTCCGGTTCGTCCACTCCCGGGTAGCCCACGTTGACGTCCAGGACGTGGGCCCCTGCCTGCACCTGGGACAGGGCCTCCTTGCGGACGAGTTCCATGTCCCCTGCCAGGAGCGCCTCCCCCAGCTTCTTTCGGGCTGTGGGGTTGATCCGCTCCCCTATGATGACAGTGCGCAGATCAGGGGAGATAGCCACGGTCTTGCTGGAAGACGAGAGCTCGGTGATCATGATTACTCCTCTCTGGTTGGTTTGAATTGGTCCGCATTGTAGGAACTGCGGACGAAGGGACCGGAGGCCACGTAGAGGAAACCCATCTCCTCGCCCTGGGCCTTCAATCGGTCGAATACCTCCGGCGGATAGTACTCCTTCACCTCTAAGTGGTTTCGTGAGGGTCGGAGATACTGGCCGATGGTGAATACGTCGCACCCCACCCCTCTCAGCTCCCGCATGACCTGGAGCACTTCCTCCACGCTCTCCCCCAGGCCGACCATCAGGCCGGACTTGGTGTGCCCGCGGGCGAGATCTCTCTTGGCGCGGGCCAGCAGCTCGAGGGAGACCCGGTAGTTACCCTGGGGCCGAACGGAGGGGAACAGCCTCGGCACGGTCTCCACGTTATGATTCAGTATGTCGGGAGCGGCCTCCAACACCAGATGAAGCGCTTCTTCCGAACCACCAAAATCGGGGATAAGCACCTCAACCACTGTTCCCGGGCAACGGCGCCGCAGTGCCCGTATGGTCTCGGCAAAGTGGGCGGCACCACCGTCCGGCAGATCGTCTCTTGTGACGGAGGTCACCACAACGTGCCGGAGACGGAGGTTGGCCGTCGTCTCGGCGACTCGTTCCGGTTCCCCAGGATCGAGGAGAAGCGGATCCCCGGAGGCCACGGCGCAGTATCCGCAATGGCGAGTGCAGACGTTTCCAAAGATCAGGAACGTTGCGGTTCTTCGAGAGAAACACTCCCCCAGATTGGGGCACATAGCGCTCTCGCATACTGTGTGCAGGCTCTGCTGGCGTAATAGAGACCTTACCTCCGACACAGCGGCATCGGGAGGGAGTCGCTTGATCAACCATGAAGGTTTTCGTAGATCGGTCATCTCTTGCTACCCGTGGCACCTCCACCCGTATGGTTGCGCCGAGTTCCAAAGTGTAGTCTAGTTCAGTGCTCTCAGGCAATAGCCAAGGCATAACCCTACGCGTGCCTTAGATACCGAACCGCCACCCGAATCGATTCCTCCATGCTGGTGGCGCTGGCCATCCCCTTCCATGCCAGGTCGAAGGCGGTGCCGTGATCCACGGAGGTGCGTAGGAACGAGAGGCCGAGGGTGACGCTGACTGTGCGCTCGAAGTCGACGGTCTTGGCGGCGATGTGCCCCTGGTCATGGTAGAGGGAGAGCACCGCGTCGTACTTGCCTTGTCGACAGAGGAAGAAGACCGAGTCGGCGGGAACCGGGCCTTGCACGTCGATGCCCTGGCTGTGTGCCTCGGCCACGGCTGGAAGTATCTCCTGGATCTCCTCAGTGCCAAACAGCCCCCCCTCGCCGGAGTGGGGGTTCAAACCGGCAACTGCGATGCGAGGGCTGGCGATGCCCAGACGCCGCAACTCCCCGTCCACCCTCGCAAGATAGGTGAGGACTCGCTGGGAGGTAACCTGCCGGCAGGCCTCGATGAGCGGCAGGTGGCGGGTGAGGAAGAAGATCCTGAGGTTGTCGAGGACGAACATCGTCATCGGATCGTGGCTGCCGGTCAGGCCGGCCAGCATCGCCGTGTGGTCGATGTAGGGAACGCCTGCCGCGTGTAGAGCCTCTTTGTTGATGGGGGCAGTGGCGATGGCGTCGGTCTCCCCGTTTAGGGTCAGCTCGATCGCCTTGCGGATACAGTCGTAAGCCGCTAGACCCGCTTCCCCTTGGGCAACCCCGGGTTTCAGCGTGGCGAACTCCAGTCTCGTGGGGTCGATAGCCTCCAAGCAATCCGGTTGGAATCCAGCTTCTGCAGGGCTGTGGATCTCCCTAAGGCTCATTTGGGCGCCTACTAGCGATAGTGCCTGCCGCATCGCCTGGGCGTTGCCCAGCACCAACAGCCTCGCCTTTCGACGAAGAGCAGCGTTGGTTGCAGCCCGCGCGACGATTTCCGGCCCTATACCCGCAGGGTCGCCCATGGTGACAGCGATGAGTGGAAGGTGCTGCATGGAAGCGCGTTTCTCAGCTGTGAGCCAATCCAGATTCCTATCTCCTCCATCAGGAGACAGGTAGATCATGCCTGTTACCCGATGTTGTCCTCGCCGCCGTCGACCCTGAGGGTGTTTCCGGTCAGCCAGTATGTCTCAGGGACGCAGAGGGCCGCACAGGTCGCCGCCACATCCTCAGGACGGGTCATCCGCCCCATGGGGTTGCGGGCGCTTGCATCTTGGATCAACCTCTCATGGCCCGGGATCTTCCGTAGCGCTGCGGTGTCCGTGATCCCCGCCTGCAGCGCGTTGGCCGTGATCTTCCTGCCGGCTAATTCCACCGCAAGCTGGCGAATGTTCGACTCCAGGGCGGCCTTGGCCGCGGAGACGACACCGTAATTCGGGAGGACGCGATGGGAGCCCGAGCTCGTCATGGCGAAGATCCGCGCACCATTCCCCAATAGTTCGCGATACACCAGATCCTGAGTCCAGTACACCAGGCTGTTGGCCATGACGTCCAGGGTCATCTCCATCTGAGACTGTGTGATGGCCTGCCGCTGTTCCGGCGCTATGAACTCTCCCAGAGTACCGAAGGCCAGGGAATGGAACAACACCATCACCTTGCCGTTGGACTCGGCCAATCTGGCAGCCACCGCATCGAGCACCTCGGCGCGCTTGGCGGAGCTGGCGGCATTGGTGTTGAAGAACAGGACTTCCCGCCCCATGCCCCCGATCTCAGCCACGACGCGCTCGGCGTTTGGCAAGGTAGAGGATCGATCCATGTGAACGCCAAAGATGTTCATGCCTTTTCGAGCGAGTTGCAGGGCCGCGGCAGCACCAAAGCCGCTGGAAGATCCAAGGATGAGTGCCCAGTTCCCCGTAAAGCCGTTCTGCTCCAACAAAACATCACCTTCCCAGACCACAGCGGGGGTTGCCATTGGATACCACACGGCACCGCCGGCAATCCAACTATGCTGCTGAACTACCCAGGGTCTTGGGAGCAGACTCTAAGGTATGCGGTTGATGCTGTCAAGGCGATGGACTCGCAGGGCCTTTTAGTTCTGCCGATTCATGGCTCTTGGTGCAGCCCTCACCCCGACCCTCTCCCTCTGGGAGAGGGTCGGGGTGAGGGCCAGATGCAGAACTAAAAGACCCTGGGTGTACTCGTTAGCCACGTCCGTGACATGCTTCCTCTAGCCCGGATTTCCTATTGACGGCTGTATAGAGAAAACCTACCTTGTCGATCAACATGTACGGTCGTGAGCTGTAGAGATCGCTGCACGTGGATCGCGAAGCTGTCGTGGAGTAGAGTGGATTCCTATCTGAGACGGAAGCGACCATTGTGCGCCTGGTGAACTCGCTCGCGCGACACTCCTCTCAACCATTGATGTGCAGCCATTCGTCACTCCCCAGAGGAAGTAGATAGTGGCAGCCTAACCACGAGAGGGGTAGAAGGAGGTTTTCCGGATGAGTGGGACCATCCCAAGGGCGCACAGGAACACAACCGCGTACAGATTCGTCACAGCGCTCACTATTGCGATCCTGCTATTTGGCTACGGCAGTGAGTTGGTAGCGCCGCTCGAAGGCGGCTCGCTGCCTGTACACGCCCAGGAGCTGCAACCATCTCCAACCGCGACGGCGACGGCCACTCGCACAGCGTCACTGGATGCAACCTCCACAGCCTCGCTAACGCCCACGTCTACGGGAACCTCCGTCCCTAGCCTCACCCCAACAGCGACCGCCGCCGTGGCGACCACATCCACCGCTACCGCGACGCAGTCAACGGTCGCGCTGCCATCAATCACCCTCGCCACCAACGGCTCAACCGCAACGGCGACCCCCGCCAGTTCACCATCGCTGACAGCCACAGCGTCACCGACTCTGACCCCTTCGCCAACCCCTACAGCCTCAGTTGGCTCTCCATCATCAGCAGCCGGATTGCTCGGCACGCTGCTCGGCCCGGGTGGCGGGTTGCTGTCCCTAGAGGGACTGGCCGAAGTAGTCTTTCCTCCCGAGTCGCTAGCCACGCCGGCCCGAATCGGCTGGCACATCGTGGAGTCAAGCCACGTTCCCACCCTGAAACGCTACCGCCCGACCTTCAGTCCCATTCGGCTCCTCGCTCACGGCCAGGATGCCAGCAGCGCACCCCTCTCTCTGAAGAAGCCAGCGACGGTGCGCTTCAAGCTAGGTGGTTCGGACGCCCGCGGGACAGTGCCGGGTAAGCCCGCTGTACGCATGTTGGCCTCCAGCGGCTGGGACCTGGTGCCATCCAGCTATGATGCCGTCTCCGGCACCATAGCCCTGCAGGTCACCGAGCTACCGTCGACCCTGGCGGTGGTGGACGAGTCGCAGTCTACCAGCACCGATCCCGACCCCAGCGACCCTGCGGCCGCCCAGCTTGCCAACGGAGAGTGGGGCGTGGCAGCCATAGACGGCTCGGGAAACCTTGCATACTGGCGAGGGCAGGGGAACCCCGTCGACTGGATTGACCCGGCAATCGTCGAGTACAACACTGCCACACCGGCCATGGTCCGGGTGGGCTCCACGTTGGCCCTCTTCTATGCCAAGGTCACTGGAGGCGTGAGGCAGCTCTTCCTGCGGACCTCTGGTGACGACGGCAGCAGCTGGTCCTTGCCAACACAGCTCACCAACGAGGCGGTCAACGTCTACGAAATCCAGGCATCGACCTACGATGGGACCACCTACGTCTTCTGGAGCCGCGAGGACTCCTCCGGCTCGCTCCAGTACCGCACCTCGACCGACTTGTCGAACTGGTCGGCGGCGGCATCCGTGGGCCAGAGCATCGGCATCTTGTCCGGTCGCATCACCCCTCGCTTCGACATCAAACGGCTTGCCTCGGGCTCCTGGGGGATCAGTTGGCTGGACTATCACCCGGAGCAGCCGGGGTGGAGCGAGTACAACGGCCTCTTCTTTGCCACCTCTCTTGATCTTGCCTCGACCGACTGGGCCAACAAGCAGCTGCTCAACCCATCATCCATCGGGGATCGCTGGCCCGCGGAGATGAGCGTGGCGCAGACGGCCTCGGGCACCATCTACCTCACGTATAGCCAGTACGACTACCCCTGGGACAACTACGTCTACTACAGAGTAAGTGAAGACGGTGGAGCCACCTGGGGGGCGAAGACCGTATGCGGCTACGAGCCGTCCAGGACGCCCGACGGACGGCAGATGGTAGGCTCTCACAACCCCTACCTGGCGCGGGACAGCTTCGGCGACCTCCGCCTCTTCTGGGATCAGTCTGCCTACAACCTGTATCCCACCCGGCTCTTCTTCCGCGACCTGCCCCTCGGCGCGATTACGCCGTTGGCTAGCAGTGGAGTTACCAAGCAACCCACCACGAGCGATGCGCAGTTCTATCAGCCCGCGAGGACGGAGGGGGAGAGCAAGGACCCGGTGAACACGCTGACCGGGAGCTTCTCCTACAGCCGGACGGACGTGGCGTTCGCGGGCATGGGACCGGTGCCGGCCTTCGTGCGCGCATACAACAGCGGCGACAACCGCTCCAGCTCGCTCGGCCCCGTCTGGACCCACAACTACCAGCTCAGACTCGTGGACCCGGGCGATTGGAGCGGAGCGTTGCTGCTGGCTGGCCCGCAGGGCCGCACCGACCGTTACACCCGCAACGCAGACGGCACCTACTCACCCCCGGTGGGCGTCAACACCACCCTTGTAAAGAACCCGGACGACAGCTTCACCGCTACGCACAAGGACCGCACGGTGTGGGCCTTCGACGCGGCGGGGAGGCTTACCCATATAGCCGACCGCTACGGCAACAACTCGATCCTGGCCTACAACGGCAGCGGCCAGTTGGCCAGCGTGAGCGATCCCGCCGGGCGAGGGACCCTCTCCTTCAGCTACGACCCGGCAACCGGGAGGCTCACCTCCGTCAGCGACTGGAGGAGCCCGGCCAGGAGCGTCCAGTTCGAGTACGACGCGAATGGCCGCCTCTGGAAGGTGACCGACCGCGAGGGAGAGACCACCAGCTACGGTTACGACGGGACGAGCAGCCGCCTTGCTACCATCACCGACGCCAACGGCCACGTAGCCGTCACCAACCACTACAACGCTGATGGAAAGGTGGACTGGCAGAAGGACGCCAGGGGACTCACGACAGGCCAGCAGACGACCTTTAGCTACGTGACCAACGGGGACGGCACCAAGGTCACCACCGTCACCTATCCCTCCACCTCCCTCGATCCCGCCTGGAACCCCCAGGTGATCGACTACCACGATGCCCAGGGACGGATGGTGAAGCGGGTCTCCAAGCCCACCTCCAGCATCACCGACGACGTCGTGCTGGAGTACGGCTACGACGCCAACTCCAACCTCGTCTGGGTCAAGGACGGGAGAGGCAACGTCACCGACCTCTGCTACGACGTGGACTACGCGGGGGCTGCCATCCCCGGTAGCAGGGGCAACCTGACCCGCCGGATAGACCCAGCCCCCGGTGCGGGGGCGAACAGGCCGGTTACGCTCTTCAAGTACGACGCCTGGAACAACCTCGTCCAGGTGATCACCCCAAGGGGAGTGGCAAGCGGCCAGACGGTCACCGCAAGCACCGATCTCTCTGGGAGCATCGACCTCGACTACGCCACCGACATGGCCTACGACGCAAACGGCCTGAAGCTGGAGTCTGTGACCCAAAGGTACATCGACCCCGAGCAGGGCGTCCAGACGGCAATCACCAGGTACGAGTACACCGACGCATCCAACCCCGGCCTCATCACGAAGGTGATCCCTCCCAGGGGCAACACCGGTCCCACGCCCGACTACAGCTATGCCACAACCATGGCCTACTTCGGGAGCGGCTCGAAAGCGGGGATGCTCCAGAGCACGACCGACGCACTCGGGAACGTGACCGTCTACGACTACGACTCCGTGGGGAGACGGATCGCGATGGTCGACCCCAACGGCAACGCCGCGCAGGGAGTACCGAGCGAGCACACCTGGGAGTATGGCTACGACAACGAGGACAGGCTTCGATTCAGCAAGGCACCCGCGCCGACGGCGGGGGGATCCCAACTCGTGACCGAGTACCGGTACGACCCCGTGGGCAACCGCACCGTGGTGATCCACGCCAACGGGCAGGTGACGAAGTACCTGTACGACGAGCGCGACAGCCTGAAGGAGGTGCACCAGAGCCCGGGCGATTGGACTGACCCCGAGGCAACACCCACACCGATGATCGTCACCGAGTACCAGTACGACCACGCTGGCAACCTCACTCGGGTACTCAGGGCCAAGGGGGATGGGAGCTACGAACGAGCGACCGACTACCAGTACGACGGGCTCGACCGGGTCCACAGGGAGACCCAATACCCCGACTGGCCGAACACGGCGACGACGCTCCTGACCCAGTACGGCTACGATGCGGCCGGCAACCGGACCAGCCTCGTGGATCCGTTGGGGCAGACGACAAGCTTCGGGTACGACAACCTGAACCGGCTGACCGGCGTGAGCTACAGCGATGGCGTGACCCCCAATGTGAGTTACGGGTACGACGCCAACGGCAACCGAGCGAACATGGTGGACGGCACCGGCACGACCACCTACTCCTACGACGAGATGGATCGGTTGACCAGCGTGGTGAGTGCCGGCCCGAAGACGGTGGGGTACCGATACGACCTGGATGGCAACCGCACCAAGCTGATCTACCCGGACGGGACGGCGGTCAGCTACAGCTACGACAGGGGAAGCCGGTTGGAGTCGCTCCTCGACTGGGCGAGCAGGACAGTGGGCTACCAGTACTCCCCCGATGGGAGCCTGAAGGGGGTCACCAACCCCAACGGGACGAGCGCGAGCTACAGCTACGACAACGCCCTCAGGCTGAAGGAGGTGTGGAACCAGAACGGCACTCAGACGATCGGCCGCTACGGCTACAGCCTGGACGCCGTGGGGAACCGCACCCAGCTGGATGAGAGCGCGGGGCAGGGAGGCAGCGGGACGGCCTGGAACTGGGGGAGGAACGGACAGAACCAGTTGGGTGATGGGACCACCACCAACCGGAGCGAGCCCGTGCAGCCGAGCAACCTATCGGAAGTCTCGATGGTGGCAGGAGGGGACTCCCACAGTCTCGCGCTCAAGGTCGATGGGAGCGTATGGGCATGGGGAAGCAACAGCTACGGACAGATAGGGGACGGGACGAACGTCAACCGGAGCACCCCCGTAGAGGTGACCGGCTTCACGGGAGCCACCGGCGTGAGGGCCGGGGGGCTGCATAGCCTGGCCCTCAAGGCCGACGGGAGCGTGTGGGCATGGGGCCGCAACTACAGCGGCCAGTTGGGTGACGGGAGCACCAGGGACCGGAACAGCCCCGGGCAGGTGAGCGGGCTCACGGGGGTGACGGCGATAGCATCTGGACCCGACGGGTCCCACAACCTCGCCCTGAAGACCGACGGGACCGTATGGGCATGGGGAGAGAACGGCAACGGCCAGTTGGGGGACGGCTCGACCACGGACAGGACTACACCGATCCAGGTAGGTGGGCTCACGGGGGTGACGGCGATAGCGGCTGGAGGGGCGCACAGCCTTGCCCTCACGGGTGATGGGAGCGTGTGGGCGTGGGGCCGCAACACCGACGGACAGTTGGGGGATGGGACGACGACCGAGCGGAGGACACCCGTGCAGGTGGGGAGTCTCGGCGGCGTGGCGGCGATCGCCGTGGGGGGATACCACAGCCTGGCATCCAAGTCGGATGGCACTCTGTGGGCCTGGGGCAACAACCTGTACGGCAGTCTGGGGGATGGGAGCACCACCAAGCGGACTTCTCCTGTGCAGGTAGCTGGGGTGAGCGGCGTGGTGGCGATGGCTGGGGGAGTGGACCACAGCGTTGCGCTCAAGGGTGATGGGAGCGTGTGGGCGTGGGGACTGAACACCGACGGCCAGTTGGGGGATGGGAGCACGACGAACCGGTTGAGCCCCGTGCAGGTGACGGGATTGAGTGGGGCGGGGAAGGTGGCTGCCGGGAGGTACCACAGCCTGGCGGTGACCGGTGGGAGTATGACCGCCACGACGAGTTACGGCTACGACGGGCTGTACAGGCTGACCAGCGTGGGGGGAACCGGCGGGACGACGAGCTACGAGTACGACCCCGTGGGTAACCGGCAGAGCATGACGCGAGGGAGCCAGACGAGCTATTCGTACGACCGAGCGGACAGGATCGCGACGGCGGGCTCGGTGAGCTACACGGTGAATGCCAACGGGAACCTGGTAGTGAGGGGAACCGACTCCTTCGGCTACGACCAGGCGAACATGCTGAAGACGGCGAGCGTGGGAGGTGTGAGCAGCAGCTACGGCTACGACGGAGACGGCAAGCGAGCGAGTAAGACGGTGGGCATCACCACCACCGGTTACGTCTACGACGTGAACGCCTCCCTTCCCGTGCTGCTGGATGACGGGACGCGCAAGTACGTGTGGGGCCTCGGCCTGGACTACGCCGTGGACACGTCGGGAAACGTCCTGGTGTACCACACGGACGGGCTCGGCTCGGTGAAGGTGCTCACCGACGCGAGCGGCAACGTGGTGCAGACCTACACCACCGACGAGTACGGGGTGCCCGCCGCATCTCAGGGAGGGATCGACCAGCCGTTCAGGTACACGGGGGAGCAGTACGACCCCGAGACGGGGCTCGTGTACCTCAGGGCGAGGATGTACGATCCGGGAATGGGGAGGTTCGTCAGTCGCGATACACACGCAGGTAGAGTCAGAGCGCCAGGCTCACTACATCGCTTCATCTACGCGTGGGACAATCCGGTCGTGCAGGTCGATCCGTCTGGACACGCTGTCAAGGACGAACTGCTACAGTCCTGTCGCAGATTCCACGGTGAGACCTACCCGTGCGATGACCTTGTGAATTCGGAGGTGCTCAAGGACCATCTTGGCGGTACCTCCTTCAATTGGGACGATCTTGAGGCATGGACTCGCGGCAGCCCCGCAGACAAGGCGGTCTTCGCACTGGCGAACGTGGCAGGCGGGGGTTCAAGCGCCTGGAAGGTGACGTTCGGCCATGGATTTCGTCACCTCACGAAGATAGACCTCAATGCGGGAGAAGTGGAGCGCGTTATCGCTGAAGCGGTGCAAGAGGCCACCAAACATGCTGACGACGTGGGACCGTTCTGGGGCCGAGTGTCTGTGCGAGGTTGGACGATAGAGTTCCGAGCACATCCGATCAGCCGCGATACGATCAACGTGGGCACCTACTATGTGCCATGAGGTCCTAACTCTGGAGGACGTGCAGTCGTGGAAGAACTGACAGATCCCAAGCCTGAGGGTCTTGGTGGAGTGCCGCTGCGGGAGTTGACGGCCAAGGAAAGGGCAGTCTTGGAGTTCATGTTGCAGCCGGATTTTCCGGGTAGAGATGAGCTTCGCCAACAGCTAGACGTGACCAGGGTATGCGGTGAATCCGGGCGTGGGGATCCCACTATCGACTTGTATGTCGATCGTACAAGCGCTCCACCGGCTCCTGTCAAGCGCCGCATCCCAATAGAGGCTAGGGGAAGAGATCCTGATGGAATCGGCCTTGAAGTGCTCCTGCATGTGTTAGATGGGTACATGTCTGAACTAGAGGTCTACAGGGAGGACTCTGGCTCTACGACAATGCCCAACCCGGATGGACTTGCGCTCTTCTCACTTGATGAGAGAGTTGACTGACCTGTGTCAAGCTCCAGTTATGAATTGCGTGTGCACGACCGGACTATAGCGAACTGGCGAGACTTTCTACACCCATGAACAGCGCCAGACGATCATCGGCATCATTATGGACCATGGGGTGAGTTGAGCGAGATGACTACCAGACCGTTGACCCCCGAGGAATGGATATCCTATATAGCGGCCAGTCTCATCTCCTGGTCGATACTCATCCTAATCGGAGTCGGGGTGTACCGTCTAATCGGAGTCGGGGTGTACCGTCTAATCGGAGTCGGGGTGTACCGTGTCCAAGGTTTGCCGATGGCCCTGCGCATAGCGATCTGGGTGTATCTGCTGATCGGTGGTGCCGTAGGCACGTCAGTGCTACACGGGAGCGCCCTCGAGGCCATGCAGAGAGAGCAGTTCATCTTCGACATCCTATATGGTATCCAGAGAGGGGTAGCGGTCTTCCTGTTCTTCGCACTGCTTTGGCCTGACTTCATTTATTGGAGTACTAGTAGATGGTGACAAATCGGCGGTCAGACATAGGGCAACGATCTCTCCACTGCCGACAACCCCTTGCCTGCGGGGCTCCTGATCGGGTTGGGCAATTCTGGAGCCGACACCGTCGGCGTGGTGCTCAAGTCTGACGGGACCATGTGGGCTTTGGGGGCTGAACCCCAACGAGCAGTGACGGGAGCACGACGAACCGGCTGAGTCTCGTGCAGACGATGGGCTGAGTGGGGCGGGGAAGGTGGCTGCCGGGAGGTACCACAGCCTGGCGGTGACCGGCGGGAGTACGACCGCCACGACAAGTTACGGCTACGACGGGCTGTACAGGCTCACCAGCGTGAGCGGATCCGGTGGGACGACGGGCTACGAGTACGACCCCGCGGGCAACCGGTTGAGCATGGAGCGAGGGAGCCAGACGGTTTACAGCTATGACAGGGCTGACAGGATCACGGCGGCGGGCTCAGTGAACTACACGGTGGACGCCAACGGGAACCTGGTGGCGAGGGGACCGGACTCCTTCTCCTACGACCAAGCGAACAGGCTGAAGACGGCGAGCGTGGGCAGCACCACTTCGAGCTATCTCCACGACGGGGACGGGAAGCGAGCGAGTAAGACGGTGGGCATCACCACCACCGGTTACGTCTACGACGTGAACGCCTCCCTCCCCGTGCTGCTCGATGATGGGACCCGCAAGTACGTGTGGGGCCTCGGCCTGGACTACGCCGTGGACACGTCGGGAAACGTCCTGGTGTACCACACGGACGGGCTCGGCTCGGTGAAGGTGCTCACCGACGCGAGCGGCAACGTGGTGCAGAGCTACCAGACGGACGAGTACGGGGTGCCCGCGGCATCCCAGGGAGGCGTGGAGCAGCCGTTCAGGTACACGGGAGAGCAGTACGACCCGGAGACGGGGCTCGTGTACCTGAGGGCGAGGATGTACGACCCGGGGATGGGGAGGTTCTTGCAGTCCGATCCGCTCCGTGGGAGCGGCCCCGGCATCAGCGGGTGGAACCGATACAGCTATGTGGGGAACGACCTGATCGGGGCCGTTGATCCCAGCGGCCTGCGAACCTACTTCATCGGGGCATCGAGGTAGCGACGACTGCTTCGATGCCTTTGTGAGCGACATGCACAAGGCAGGAATCCACGACTCAGCAGCCCTGTGTCTGCTTGCGAGAGCTACCTGATCTTCTTACCCCCTTTTCCCTCCGTGGCCTGCCGTCACGGAGCTATCTGAACGAGCACAAGGCGGGTCACTGCTTCGTCACGGACACTCCATCAACCAGCACCGTGGCTCGTAGCGAGCTCGTGGCGATCTGGACCCTTAGCTTCGTCGCGTTGGTGGGGAGAACCACGGTGCCGGAAATGGGCACCCATACGTTGGAGACGGTGCTAATGGGGTTTCCAACAACCTGCATGGGGAGGTTGCCACCCCAGGTGTTTAGCGGCACTCCCTGGATGGAGATGCTGAATGAGCCTGTGCTGCTGGGCACCTTCACCCAGGCCGCGACAAGGTAGGTGGCCCCGCCCTGCGCCGGCACATCCTGGCTCACGCTGAATGTCTGTCCCGCGCTGGAGGCGATCCGGAGGGAGTGGCTTCCTTGATAGGCATCCGAACCATCGCGGGAGACCAACGACGCGAGCCATGATGGCACCGACCAGCCATCTGGCGCTCCCTTACCGTCGGCATCCTGCTCGAAACCCCCGTTGACTACCAACTCCCCTGAGATTACCGGCGGGGTTGATGTGGCCGTGGGCGTTGCAGTGGCAGGTACAGCGGTAGGGGTCGCAGTGGCGGGGGCAGGGGTGGACGTAACCGTGGATGGGGCCGTGGTGGGTGTCGCCGTTGCTGGGGCAGTGGTGAGTGTAACTGTTGCTGGGACAGCGGTGAATGTTACTGTCGGTGTGGGGGTTGGCGCCTGCGGCGTGGCTGTGCCGGTGGGGTCTGGAGCCACGGCGTCAGCTCTGAAGAACTCCAGATCATCCATGTATATGGTGCCGTTCAGACTCTCGACCTTCATCAGCACCCTGGCCTTCTCGGCGTTCGACGGTATAGTGATGCTCCCTTCGATCAGCTCCCAGCCGGCGGTCGGCCCCGAATAGAGGCTTCCCATCAACGGGTTGGGGCCGGACACTATGCCGTTCCAGCGGGTCATGGTCTGGACCTGGAGACTGAAGCGACAAGGATTGGTCACTTCCGGTATGTTGACCCAGCCCCGCACGTTATAGGTGCGACCAGGTTCCACCCAGATGTCCTGCTGAACCACGTATGAGTGGTTGCCGCTGTAGGCCTGGTGGCGGAGAGAACGTGCACCAGAGCGCGCCTGCTCCGTGGTGAGCTGCACTCTGGAAATCTCCCATGATGGGACCAGCCAGACGTCTGGTTGATTGTCTCCGTTGGCGTCGTCCTCCATCCCAGGGTTGGCTAGCAGGTTGAGGTAGGGCACTGTGCCGCTGGTAGGGGTCGCGGTGACTGTCGCGGTCGGTGTCCGGGTGGCCGTGGCCCCCTGGGTGGGCGTGAAAGTCGGCCCTTGGGTAGGCGTGGGGGTGGCCGTGGCTGTGTTTGCTGGCGTTGGGGTCACCGTCCCCGTGGATGTAGGGGCGGGCGTCGGTGGCACGTAGCTGGCGTCCACCAGCAACAGATCGTCCACGTGTACCGTCGCCCGGAGGTTCTGAGCCTTCATCACGAGACGTGCCTTGACGGCATTGGCTGGCATGGCGATGCGCTTGGTCACCTGCACCCAACCGCCGGTCGTTCCTGTGAAGGGCGGGGCGAGGTCCGTCGTGGATATCGTCCCGCTGTTCGAGTTAAGGGTCTGAAGCTGGAGGGTGAAGCTGAAGCCACCGCTCACGTATGGGATGAATACCCAGCCGGAGAAGTCGTATTCGGTTCCCCCCAGCACCGGCGCGTCCTGCTGGACGGTGTAAGAGGGCCCGGTGGTGGACTGGTGCAGGATGGAGTGCGCCCCCTCGTGGGAAGATGCGTTACTGCGTGAGACGTGGGCCAGCGCCCAGCTTGGGATCTCCCACCCATCGGGCTTGCCGTTGGCATCGGCATCCAGCTCAAAGCTCGGGTTGGCCAGCACGTTGCCCGTCGAAGATGGCGGGAGCGTGGCCGTGGGAGAGGTGGAGCCTGAAGGATGGTAGTACACGAAGAGAGGCTTCTCGCTCAGGCTGGACAGGGTGACGTAGGCGGAGGCAGTACCGGCCCCGTTGATGCTCAGGTTGGTCCGCTGCCCCTGGGCATTTCCTTTGATCGGCTCGATCAATGTGGCCGTCTGGGCATTCGGAATGTACAGCCGGTAGTTGCTCAGGGTCGTGCCGTCGTCCTTCTCGGCGTTGGGGTTACGCACCCACAGCATGGAGACCTTCTCTCCGCTCTCCGGCTTGCTGAACAGGTAGGAGTAGACCGCCGGGTTACCCTCGCCGCTTCGTTCGACCCGCTCGAATACGTAGTCGCCGATGACGCTCTTGAGGGTAGCCATGTAGTACCAGCCTGCCTTCTTTGGCCCATCGTAGCCCGATCCGTACTCCACTAGGCCCATTGAGTCGTACTGGGTGGTGCTGTTGTAGGCCGGGTCCTTGTACATGTATATGAATACCCTGTCCACACCGTTGGCGATGCCCAGCGCGATGGTTCGGAGGAGGTAGTTGGCGGCGCTGGTCTCGGGAGCCCAGATCTTCGACCGGCTGCTGCCGTTGGTGTAGGTGTCCCATCCGATCTCTGTGATCCAGATCGGCTTGCCCGACACCTTGCTATCGCGCCAGCTCTTCACCTGGTTGATGGATGAGAGAAACGGCCCCGCCTCCGGGGACTTCCCCCCTACGTTGGGAGCGCCTGCCATCATGATGTGGAAGTTGATAGCGTCCATCGGCATCTGGCCGGCGTGGAATCCCTTGACCATGTCCTCCAGGTAGGCGGTGTCCGCCCCCAGCACTCCGCCGTGGATCACCCCCATGTTGGGGTCGGCCTTCTTGGCGCCTACTAGGGGTATGCTGGAGTTGGTGGGCACCTGGTAGCCGTTGTAGTCCGCCTCGAGCATCTTGGCGTACTTGTTCGCGGGGAAGGTCGGGGTCCACCACCAGTAGTCTGGTTCGTTGTAGCTTTCCAGGTAGTCCACGTAGCCTAGCCCTGTCACCTTGTCGGTTCCCTCTATGCGGGAGTCGTTAGACGCGTACTTTGTCCGCCCCCAGCGGGCGGCGATCTGGGCCATGTACTCTGCATGCTCGGCGTAGTGGGCAGTCTGGGTGCCGTCCCCCGTGTTGTTTGGGTTGCCGTTAATGGTGCCGTTGCTGCTGGACCAGCCGGGGCAGAACTCGATGGTCGCCAGTATCCCGAGGCCCGCCTGTTTCAGGGCGCCGTACCAACTGTCCAGGTTCTTTATCGTGTACTGGTCGTTGTTAACTTCGTACCAGTACCAGCGGTGGTAATCGCGAACCCATCCTACCGTCTGCGCTATGTCGGCGACCGTACTGGACCGATCGCCGCTGTTCACGCCTATCATGTCTCGGACACGTGGGGTCACTGCACCGGCCGCTGGCTGAGGGATGTCGGCGACCAGGGATGTGACGGCAATGCCAAAAGCGATGGCAATGGTCACGACGAGGGAGAGCAGAGACTTGCGCATGGCTAGTTCCTCCACATGCCAGCAATAGGTTGGGTGTGCCCGGCGACTGGACGATAGATGTAAAAGGTCGGTCCCTCCAATGCTGGGTACTCCAGCGTCTCCTCCAGGCGGTAAGCTTCCCTGATGGCCTGGACCATTTCGTCTGTCAGGCGGGTGTGCCGAAAACCCGCCGGCCGGACGTCCACCAGCAGCACAAGGATCGAGAACTCCCCGGCACTTATCCGTTCCAGCAGCGACTGCTGCTGCCACATCTTCGCCCGAGACAGCGAGGCGAAGATGTAGGGGTCGTCCAACTCCATGGGGTGTCCCGCGAGGGCCGCGAATCCTGCCAGTTCCATCATTACTGGTCCCCTGGTAGCCCGCAGGGTGTCCACCAGCCTGGCCCCCGATTCTCGGACCGTCGGGTTGGGTGTGCCGAGCCAAAGGGGTGGTTCCGCTGTCCCTGCCCCTCTTCCAGAGACATCCAGGACGTAGGCCCAGGGGGCGTAGAGGTCTGGTAGCACGCTGGGGACCCTCAACCCCACTTGGACAACCAGCAGGGATGCCACAACCAGCTTCAGCCATGGGAGGCGGGAGGACAGACAGTTTCCAAGGGTGATCCCTACCAGGAGGGACGTGACTGCCGCTGTTTCGATGTAGTGGTTGAAATCGGCGCCATCGGACACCACCGTGGCCGTGAAAAGAAGGGAGGTAGCGAGGTAGATCCCCAGGAAAGGTGCTCGCCGCTGCATCAGGAAGGAGGCAGCACCCCCGATGGCGATGAGCAGGTATCCTGAGTAGGACAGGAGATAGGTCTTGAGCATTTGCCTGCCCCGCCACAGCCAGTGGGGCTGCGCCGCGTTGTATTCAATAAGATGGCGATAGAGGCCGTGGCCTGTGAGGAGATCGACCAACAGGAATGGGACAGCGATTCCTACAGCGTATGCGGTGCCGAAGCGGAGTGCCCGCCAGGGTGCCACCGTCAGCAGGTACAGGACGGTCGCCGCCGCGGCGGCCAGCTGGTTCTGCTTGGTGAAGAATGCCAGTACGAAGAGGGGAATAGCGAGCCACAGGACGTGGCCGCGAGAGTATCGGTCTACCAGGTAGGCCCCCGTAAGACTGAACAGCACCGCGAGCGTATCCGCGCGAGCTGCAGCTGCCCAATTGGCTACGGGAAAGAAGGTCAGAAGGGTGCTGGCGGCTACCAGGCCCGCGACCGGTTTGCCGGTACTCCAACGCACCCAATGATGAATGAGAAGTGTCAGTGTTAGGGTGCTTGCCAGACAAAGGAGCCTGAGGGGGACCAGGTTTGGCCCGAACAGGGCGATGAGACCGGCAAAGGGCAGGTAATGGAGCGGTGGGTAGACGGAGGACAGATAGGGTGGGGCACTGTTGTCTGGATACAGATTCCGGCCACTCAGCAGCGCGAGCGCGCCGTTGAGCAGGGGGCCGTCTTCATAGTGGATCGGGTAGGGGAAAGGTGCCACGGCGGCTATGTGGACCGCCAGACCGATCAGGTACGTTGCCAGGAGGCAGCCCGCGAGACCCAGGGCGAACTGCGGCACGATCAGAAGCCATCCGGTGGCAGAGCGTGACCCGACGTATACCCCGACCCGCAACTCACCCTCCCATTGGGGAGGCCGACGAACCGGCCTCCCCAACCCTACCGAGTGGAGTATGACACCGGTAGGTTACAGAGCGATTGCACTGATCAGGGCTCGATTACGAGAATGGTGTAATCCGGGCTACTAGCTCGCCACAGACATGTCCGCGGGCGACAGATGCTCGGCCGTTTCACCCGTCTCGACGATGGTTCGAGTCACGTGGGTCGTGGCATAGACCCAGAGGATGCTCATCGGGCCGTCGCCGACGTTGGTGAAGCGGTGTGGGGTACCCACGGGTGCAAAGGTGGTGTCCAATCTCTTCAGTCGGCAGATCTCGCCGCCAACCTCGACTTCGGCGTCACCCTCCAGGATCGTCACCGCTTCTTCAACATTGTGAGTGTGGAGCATCATGCCGGCGCCCGGCGGGAATGTCGTGATGCCGCTGGTGAAGTGCTCGGTTCCTATCCATTCCCCGGCCAGCGGTTTGGTGATTACCCCGCCGCCGCGCTGGATGGCCTTCAGTCTTTCGAAATGCAGAATCTGTGGCTCGCTCACGCCGTTCTCCTTAGGATTAGGGATTTTGGAATCCGCAGACCGGTCGATTGTACACCCTTTTTATCCGGCGACCGCCGGACACCTCAGTCATCCTCGTCGCTCTTGTTGCCCTTGAGGCGGCGGAGGTGTTCCTCCAGATCGCGGAGGACCTCTTCAGCCGATGGCAGCTCCTGCTCTTGCTCCTCCACCGCTGCCGCGGACGGCTCCTCGGAGGGCTTGGCCCCGCCGCTCAACTGTCGGAGAAAGGTCGCCAGGTCGGGCCTCTCACGCAGGGCCTCCTTGATGCGGCGCTCCATGTCTCTACCCGCGGCCTCCAGTTCGTCCACCCACAGCCCCTGCCCAAGGATCTGTTCAGCGGCTCTCAGCAGAGCCGCAGCTAACTTCGGATTTGAGCTATTGGGCAGGTAATTGGGCGCGGCTGCCCAGAGTGAGGCTGATAGCATGCCCCGATCGGACGCGTCTCTCAGGAGCGCCGTGGAGAAGCTAGTGGGTCCCTGATAGCTGCTCTGCCTGATGCCCAGAGCCTGCATCCGAGTCTGAAGAAGAGGGTCGTTGGATGCCCCCTGCAGAGTGGGGGTACCGGTGTAGTGAACCTGGCCCATAAAGGCCCCAAAGGTGAGCAGTTGGGAGACCCCGATCTGTTGGGCGAAATCTCCTATTAGCCGGATACACTCGTGCCACCTCAGGTCGGGCTCGGGGCCCAGGAGAACCACCAAGTCTCTGGGCGACTCGGGTGCCTGCATTGCCTCCCACGTCAACGCGGGCCACTGGAGTCTCCTTCTCCCCTGCCCATCGAACAGGTTCAGGGGGCGGGTGGTGGTGTAGACGAAGATGGCGTCCGGGTCGAACTCGGCGATGCGCTGGTGCTTTCGTTTGAGCAGCAGGTATCGAAGGGCGCTGCTGGCCGCGGAGGCCGCATCGGCCCAACCGGTGAAGCCACACAGCAGCACGGGCGATCTGAGCTCGGGTACAGCGTGGATAGTTAACATTTCCCCATTATCCTATGGATGGAGCGGCCGAGCAAACCGCATTCGAGAAGATGCGGATTCGACATGTGGCAACTCAGCTGCTATAATACCCTTGCTCGTTCAGGCGAGCTGTGGCTTGTGCTGCATCTCACAGGGTCTTCCCCCGATGGATCGCGACCATACCTTCCTTGATGCCTCGAGGAGTCGGTCCGAGCCCTAAGTCTAAGACTCCCGGTTTGCCGCTACGCTTGTGCTAGGCTCCTGTTCCCTATCTGTCTGCGAGCGGATAGTATCGCATCGCGGCTTAGAAGTGTACTCACCTACGGCAAGGTCTAGGATTTGCCCTACGCAATTCACTACCTTAACCACGTGTCTTTCAGGAAGCCTGCAATCTCGAGCCCAGGCCGATGACTGCCTACAACTACCTAGAGAGAGGAACAGCGGTGCCAGATCAACCCAGTAGTGCCGATCCAGGCAAGGAAAAGAGGCCACTCCCGAGGCGGAAGCTCAACGGGAACGACCTCGAAACCAAACCACGAGGCGATTCCGGAGATAGACCTTCCACACCTGGAAGAGGGCCGGCGAAGAGGAAGCCACCTATCGTGAACCGAAAAGGACCCTCGGAGGTGGACAGAGCCCTCAAGATGAGCATGGGGAGCGCATCTCGTTCTGCGCCATCCGGACGAAAGCTGCAGGAGGGAAGCGCGGGGCGGGGCACGGTGGTTCGCATCGATCGAGCCAAAGGCTTCGGGTTCCTGGTGGATTCCGCTGGTGAGGAGCGCTTCTTCCATCGATCAGCTGTTCTAGAGGAGGGCTTCGCTTCCTTGAAGGAGCAGCAGAACGTCGAGTTCCAGGTGCACAACGATGAGCGAGGGGCTCGGGCACTGAAGGTTCGACCATCCACGTCGCAGGACCGTCCTGTCGCGTCCAGGGCAGCCAGGCCATCTCCCAAGACCCCGCAGCCCACCGCCTGGCGTTCGAACCTCAGTCCTTTCCGAAACGGGACTTCTTCCCCGACCGCCCCTGCAAAGCCTAGAGGCAAGAGCAGATTTCCTAAGGTGTAGTGGAACCTTTTCGGCTAGCCGTTCGTTTTCCTTGTAGAACGCCTACAAGGGAGGACAGGGATGAACGGAAGCAGGACACGACTGGCCGCGCTGGTTGCTCTGGTGCCCACTCTTATTCTGCTGGCGAGCTTCTTCGCCTGGCGTGGAGCCATGCCGATGACGCCCACGGCCAAGGCCGCACCGTCCACGTTGCCAACGTCGGCAACCACACCAACGACTGAAGCGGTCACTACCCCTGCCGTTGAGGGCCGGGTGGACGGCTATGTGGCGCTGGCGCCAGGGATCCTTCGTGCCGGCCAGATGGAAGCCGTTTCCGTTTCGCTCTTCAACGGAGCCAAGCCAGCCAACGCTACGGTGCGGGTTGCCCTGCTGAGGGACGGCGAGGAGTTGGCCTCAGGCAGTGGCTACGTCCGGGAGAGAGGCAGCGTTAGCCTGTCCCTGCCGAGCCTGTCGCAGGGTGACTACCAACTCCAGTTGAGCGGCAATGGCTTTCGCGCCGAATCCCCAGTTCGGGTGGAAGACGGCAACCTCCTATTCGTGGAGAGCGACAAGCCGATCTACAAACCCGGCCAGACCGTACACCTTCGAGTGCTGACCCTGGATCTTCAGCTCAAACCCATCACAGGACAGGTTGCCCTGGAGGTGATGGACGCCAAGGGGCTCAAGGTCTACAAGCGCGATCTCACCACCGACGAGTTTGGTATGGCCACCCTCGACCTCCCGCTCTCAACGGAGCCCAACCTCGGTGTATGGAAGGTCACAGCCAAGTTCGGCAATCGCTCCATCCAGCTTGACGTAAGGGTGGAGAGGTATGTCCTGCCCAAGTACGAGGTCAAGCTGGAGTTGGCCAGGGACTGGCTCCTGGCCGGCGACCCTATAGGCGGGAGCGTTAGCGCGGAGTACAGCTACGGTAAGCCCGTGCAGGGAGAGGTTCAGATCAAGGCGTCCCGGTACGTCGGCACCTGGCAGGAGTTCGCGAACGTAACCAGGGAGATGGATGGCAAGACGAGCTTCCAGTTGCCTGCCGTTGGGTACGTGAGTGGAGTGCCCGGAGCCCGCGGCATGGGCAATGTGCAGTTGGAGGTGGCCGTGAGGGAGAAGGCGACGGGATATGAGGAGAAGACCACCCGCCTCCTGACGGTTGCCGCTACCCCGATGGTGCTGAAGGTTATCCCGGAGAGCGTGAACTTCAAGCCGTCGATGCCTCTGGCAATGCTGGTCGTGGCGGAGAGCCCGGACAAGAAGCCGTTGGATGCTGATGTGCGGCTCGTGCTCACCTACACCAAGAAGGACTTCAAGACGACGCAGGAAACCCGACAGCTCTCGGTGAAGGGGGGCAAGGCACTCCTCCAGATCTCCCCTCCGGCCGATGCAGTGTCCCTTACCGTATCCGCCGGCAGCGGGAACGCCTCCACCTCCCTGACCATGGAGGCGGGCTATTCCCCCAGCGGGAGCTTCGTGCACCTGGAGCAGTTGAGCCAGGGGACGCTGAAGGTTGGTGACACGGCCCACTTCCGCGTGAACTCCACGAAGCAGGCTTCCAACTTCTACTACGAGCTGTTGGCGCGTGGAAAGGTGGTCTTCTCCGGCTTCTCGCGCTCGCCCGAGATTCAGTTCACCCTGACGCCGATGATGGCCCCCTCCTCCAAGCTGCTTGTCTACCAACTGCTGCCCAACTCCGAAGTCGCGGCCGATTACCTGCCCATTGCGGTCCAGGGCGACTATCCGCATCCGGTGAAGGCTGTGTTCGACAGGAGTGAGGCCCAGCCCGGGGAACAGGTCAACGTCAGCTTGCAGACCGAGGGCCAGGCCAGGGTGGGGTTGGCGGCGGTCGATCGCTCGGTCTTCATCCTGGCGGAGAACCGTGTGAACCTGCAGCAGCTCTTCGCGGAACTCGAGAGGTTGTACCAGAAGCCCCAGGTCGAACTGCACGAGGCCAGACCTTGGGGTACGATCACCACCCGAGGGGCCAAGGAGATTTTCGCTGATGCCGGCGTGGTGGTGCTCAGCAACCAGCAGGTGCCGGCGGGGGAGAAGCACGAGTCGCCCAGGCGGCTGCTGGCAGTGCCGGAGGCGGCCCCGGCCGGCGCGGCGCAGGACGCTGTCAAGTCGGCGGCGCCACAGCCTGCAGCAAACGCCGGTGCTGTTCAGAAAGAGGTGGCCGGGGGTCTGGCAGAGGTGCAGAGGGTTCGCCAGTTTTTCCCTGAGACCTGGATCTGGGACACCCTGACCACCGATCCCTCCGGCAAGGCGAGCAAAGCCTACCAGGCGCCGGACAGCATCACCACATGGATGCTTCGCGCGGTCGCCCTCTCCAAGGGTGCAGGCTTCGGTGTGGCCGAGGCGCAACTGAAGGTGCTGCAGCCCTTCTTCGTCACGGTGGACCTTCCCTACTCGGTGATCCGTGGCGAGCAGTTCCCGGTCAAGGTCGCGCTGTACAACTACCAGAACAGCACCGAGGAGTTCACGGTGGAGTTGGAGAAGGCCGACTGGTTCCAATTGCTGGACCAGCCTTCCAAGACCGTGAAGATTGGCCCCAACGACCTGGGCGCTGTCTCCTTCACCATTAAGCCAGGGAAGCTTGGCACCAACAAGCTGAAGGTTACCGCGCGCTCCAGCTCCTCGGCCGACGCCATTGTGAAGGAGCAGATCGTCGAGTCCGAGGGAGTGGCGAGAGAGACGGTGGAGAACCTGGTGCTCTCCGCCGGCGCTAACCGGCAGGCGGATGTCTCCGTGCCTCAAGGGATCATTGAGGGTTCGGCCCGCGCGTATCTCTCTCTGACCGGCAGCTACCTGACCCAGACCCTGGAAGGGCTGGAGAAGCTGATCCAGATGCCCTTCGGCTGTGGCGAGCAGAACATGCTGCTATTTGCCCCCAACGTCTTCGTTACTCGCTACCTGAAGGAGAGCGGACAGCTGAAGCCCGAGGTGATGGCGAAGGCGGAGCACATGATGATCACCGGCTACCAGCGGGAGCTGACCTATCGCCGGAACGACGGCAGCTTCTCTGCCTTCGGCAACCAGGACAAGATTGGCAGCCTCTGGCTCACCGCCTTCGTCCTGAAGAGCTTTGCGCAAGCCAAGGATCTGATCTACGTGGACGAGGGTGTCCTCAGTAGCAGTCGATCGTGGATAACCCAGCAGCAGAAGCCGGACGGTTCCTTCGAGCCTGTGGGGTTCGTCCACCATCAGGAGATGATGGGCGGCCTGAATGGAAAGACGGCCCTCACGGCGTACATGGCGGTGGCCCTCCGTGAAGCCGGAGACCAAGCCGCCTCGGCCAGATCTATCCAGTACCTCGAAGGGGTTCTGGACTCGACCGATGATGCCTACGGCCTGGCGCTGACAACCTACGCCCTGGAGTTGGCCAAGAGCCCGAAGGCGGCTGATGCCCACAAGAAGCTGATGGCCATCGCGAAGGAGGATGATGGAGGGCTCTACTGGGGAGATGAGGTCGGATTCGTCCCGGCGGAGCCCGCTGCCCCTGGAATGCCTGGCATTCTCCCCATTCCCCCCAGGAAGAACCCCAGTGCGACCATTGAGACCACAGGCTACGCCCTGCTGGCTCTGGTGGAGCATGGTGACCCGGTCAACGCATCCAGGGCGGCCCGCTGGCTCGTCTCCAAACGCAATGCCTACGGCGGCTTCGGTTCCACTCAGGACACGGTGGTGGCGCTCCAGGCGCTGACCCGCTACGCGGCTGGTGCGAAGGCTGATGTCGACGCTACTGTCCTGTTGAAGGCCGGCGACTGGCAGAAGGAGATGAGGGTCTCAGCCTCCAATTTCGACGTCCTTCAACTGGTGGACCTGCCCACGAGCGCTCCGCTATCGATCGATGTAAAGGGCAAGGGCCAGGTTGTGATGCAGACCGTGCTTCGGTACAACCTGCCCGACCCGCAGAAGAAGGCCGAATCGGTTTTCCAGATTCAGGTTGACTACGGCGTGGGGCAGATCGAGGTCGACAACCTGATCGACGTTTCTGCCAACGTGAGGTTTGTCCCACCCGAGCCGATCCAGGCGGGCATGGTGGTGGTGGATGTCGCCGTGCCTACCGGTTTCACCCCCGTCTCAGAGACCCTGGACGCTATGCTCAAGGCGCAGCCTAAGCTGAAGCGGTACGAGGTTGCCGGGCGAAAAGTGATCGTATACGTTGAGGACATGGCGCCTGGGGATGAGGTGCAGTTCGCCTTCAAGGCCCGTGCGCTGTACCCGGTCCGGGCGCAGGCGGTGACCTCGCAGGCGTTCTCCTACTACCGTCCTGAGTGGAAGGGCGAGAGCCTCGGCGGGGCGGTGGAGGTGAGGTAGGCGAGATCGATCCCGGCGGGCGGCCCTCAGGCCGCCCGCCGGTTCACCGTCCCATCGTGTAACAAACGGCCCAGCTTCTCGTTATATCATCTAACTGGACCTCTACCCCTTGGCGCGGGATGCGCCTCCTCGACACCACAACTCCGTCCCTTTGGAGGCCCCATTTGCGATCAAGCGTTCTGCTACCCCTGATAATACTAGTCTTGGCGCTCACACAGACGATAGGCACCACTTCCGCCGTCGCCGCAACCGACACACCGGTCCTTGCCTTCTACTATCCCTGGTACAGCCCAGGTCAGTTCAACCACAACGCTATGTGGGATGTTCCGGTGACCCCCTACGAGAGCGATAGCCGGGCGACCATCGAGCGGCAGGTGAAGGAAGCCAAAGGCGCCGGCATCACGGGGTTCATATCCTCTTGGTTAGGCAAGGGGAACCGCACAGACAAGAACTTCGCCACACTGCTTGATGTCAGTAATGCCCTCGGCTTCTCGGCCACAATCTACTTCGAGGCTGGTTCTGGCGGCATGTCATCTGAGGGGGAGGTAGTCTCCCAGCTCCGCTACGTGATGTCGACCTATGGGTCTCACCCTAGCTTGGCCAGGGTGGATGGCAAGCCCACCCTTTTCTTCTGGTATCCGCAGGGGGCGGGTTCGATCGAGACTTGGCGCAGCATCCGTTCTCAGGTTGACCCCGGTCACAACTGGCACTGGAACGTTGAGACCGACCGGCCCGAGAATTGGCTGGAGGTTTTTGATGGAGTGCATCTCTTCAGCGCCGCTAGTTGGATGGCCGACGCCACCGCAACCTACAAGAACCTGAAGACCAAGGTGGACAACCTCTCCAGCAGGTACGGACAGCAGAAGTACTTCGCCGCGGGCGTGGCACCGGGTTGGGATAACTCTCGCCAGGACAACCCGACCCAGGTCAGGGTGGGCCGCCAGGGCGGGGACTACTACAGCAAGCGGTGGGAATCTGCCCTGGCCTGCAGCCCTGCACTGGTGACGGTGACCAGCTGGAACGAGTGGGGCGAAGGTACCGAGATCGAGCCGGGCACCAGCTATGGCAATCTGTATCTGGACATAACGCGCCGATACACGGCCTCACTTCGCGAGGGTGGTCAGGCGACGGCCCAGTCGGTTACATCCTATACCGGCGCCCCTGGCTGTTCCTTCAAGCTCGGCTTCAAGCTGTTGGCCGACCGGATCAGCTCAGTCTCAGGACAACCCCTGGAGAACGAACACGGGGGGCCTAACGGGGACTCGCTTCAGCAGACGACCTCGGGCTTGATGGTCTGGCGTAAGGCCGACAATTGGACTGCCTTCACCGATGGTGCAACCACCTGGATAAATGGACCAAAAGGTGTCCAATCGCGTCCCAATGACCAGCGCTTCCCTTGGGAATCCCAGTAGATCGTTCGCCGCCCTTGCACGGTCCTGGGAAACTCTGTATCCTCGACGTATAGATGAGTACCGGGGGGCGATGGATGCCACCCGAAAACGAGTTGGGAGGGGATCCAATGGATGCCTACTGCGTGAAGTGTCGAAGCCAAAAAGAGATCAAGGATCCAAAGGCCATCACCATGGTCAACGGGCGGCCGGCGATGCAGGGCACATGCTCCAATTGCGGGACCAAGCTCACGAGGATCGTTAAGAAAACCGTTCAGCCGGGCTCGTAGCCTGGCTGCATTGGTGGGAGTTGGCCCCGATCCCAGTCTAGGGATCGGGGTTTGTTGTTGGTGACCAATATATCGATGGACTGGGGGCACGGGATGAGCAACGGCAGATTGCGCCTGCTTCTACAGCAACCGGGGGTTCTGGTGGTTCCCGGTTCCTTCGACATGATCTCGGCGAAGGTGATTGATGGGCTCGGGTTCCCCGCCCTCATCACGGGGGGTTACGGCCACTCGGCATCCCATCTCGGCATGCCGGACGCCGGACTGATCACACTTCCGGAGATGGTGGAGCGGGTCCGAAACACGGTGCGGACGGTCTCGATCCCAGTAATCGCCGATGGGGATACCGGGTTTGGTGGCCTGATCAACGTGGTTCGGACTGTTCGGGAGTACGAGCATGCTGGCGCGTCTGCGGTGCAGATGGAGGACCAACAGATGCCGAAGAAGTGCGGCCACACCCCGGGCCGGGAGGTTGTGGATGCCGAGGAAATGTGCCTCAAGATCCGCGCGGCGGTGGAGGCGCGACGCAGTCCAGACTTCCTTGTCTTTGCCCGGACCGACGCACGGACGACCCTGGGCCTGGATGAGGCTATTCGGCGTGGGCGGCTCTACCAGGCTGCGGGGGCGGATGCCCTGTTCGTCGAGTCTCCTGAGAGCGAAGATGAGTTCGCGCAAATCGGTCGGGAGTTGGCGGGGATGCCATTGATCGCCAACATGGTGGTTACCGGCAGAGGGCCGCTCCTTTCGGTCAAGCGCCTGCAGGAGCTGGGCTTCAAAATCGTGCTGTACCCCACGCTGACCTTCTTGGCTGCGATTCCAGCGATGCGCGAGGCGCTGGCGGCCGTCTGGGAGGATGGAACGCCGACCCGAGTGATGGACCGGCTGATGACCATGGACGAGTGCCACCAGTTCGTCGGCTTCCCCGAGGTCTGGTCCTTCGAGGAGCGATATGGTCTGAAGGACTACTCCACCCTGGGTTCCATGGATGCCCAGCCCGATGAGCCGAAGAGGGGCTGAAGCATCGGCGGAAGCCCCCTTTACAGCCGTATCAGGTCGCCACGGATCCCTAGCGGCTGAAGGATTCCCTGCCCACGATCTCCACGACGTGGCCGGAGTCCTCGTCCTCCAGCTTGGCTACCACCCTCAGCCCTGCCACCCTGGGGGGCAACTGCTCGACGGACTCTTGATGATTGGTTTCCAGATACACGGCAACAACCAGTTGCTGGCTGCCCTCGGTGGCGTACTCGGGCTGCACCTGCAGTACTCCAGGCAGGCCCATCAGTGTCGATTGCAGCCCTATTACCGCCAGCAATTGGTCGTCGGTAAGATTCTCCCAGGGAGTCTGGGGCGGACCATAGATAGCCATTCTGGTAACCTCACCCGTCAGATCGCCCCGTCCGGTTTGAGCGGCACGGCGCGCCGGTCAGAAAGACGACCGCACGGGCGGTCGTCGTGATTGGGGTCAAATCTATGTAAACGCCTCGCGGCGACTTTCCCTACGTCCACCCCTAAGGCAGGGTGCGTGCCAGGCAATAGTCCATTCTGCATTGTGCACGAAGCCGTCGGATCGGAGTTGCGGTCTGGGGGAAAGCGAAGCTCCCGGGAGGGCGAGCCTCCGGGCGAGCCGTCTCGTGGGGGAGTAGGGGTTGGCCTCCTGCGGACTCTCTCCGACGGTGACCATATCCGTGAGCCATGCCGTCAATCCGGCATGGCTCATCGACAGAATCATGGCGAGTAAGGTTGGTGCCCCCAGCGATGTGGTTGGGCTAGAACCGCATGCTGCCCGTGCGGTTGAACTGCAGGTGCCAGCTGAAGGCATCCTCCAACAGATGGGGGGTGTGCTTCGCGGGCGACATCTCTAGCGCGCGCCGATAGTACTCCCGCAGCGCCGGACGGTAATCGGGATGGGCGCAGTTCTCGATGATCCGCTCGGCTCGCTGCTTCGGCGATAGCCCGCGGAGGTCCGCCAACCCCTGCTCGGTTACCATCACATCGACGTCGTGCTCCGTATGGTCCACGTGGGACACCATGGGGACGATGCAGGAGATGGCGCCGCCCTTGGCCACGGAGGGGGTCATGAAGAAGGATATGTACGCGTTGCGGGCGAAGTCTCCAGAGCCGCCTATACCGTTCTGCATGCGGGTTCCCATAACGTGGGTCGAGTTGATGTTTCCATAGATGTCGACCTCGATGATCCCGTTCATGGCCAGGCAGCCCAGGCGGCGAATGACCTCCGGATTGTTGCTGACCGACTGGGGCCGGAGGATGATGCGGCGGCGATACTCCTCCATGTGGGCGTTGAGGTAGTCCGTCACCTCCGTGCTGAGCGAGAACGCTGCGGCCGAGGCCGTCACCACCTTCCCCACCTTCATCAGATCGATCATGCCGTCCTGGATCACCTCTGTGTAGGCGCTGAGGTTCTCGAATGGTGACTCCATCAGCTCCTGCAAAACCGCGTTGGCGATGTTGCCTACCCCCGATTGCAGCGGCAACAGGTTCTCTGGCAACCTGCCCTTCTCGACCTCTCGAGTCAGGAACTCCATGATGTGGCCCGCGATCCTGCGGGAATTCTCGTCCGGTGGGGAGAATGGGCTGTTGCGGTCCGGCGCGTTCGTCTCGACCACTGCCAGCACCTTCTCGGGAGGACAGATGAGGTAGGGGCTGCCTATGCGGTCGGCCGGTTGTATGATCGGAATCGGCCTGCGATGAGGAGGGCGCTGAGCAACGTTGTAGACGTCGTGCATCCCTTCGAGACTCGAGTTCTGCCAGGAGTTGACCTCCAGGATCACGCCGTCGGCTTCATCTATCCAGGTATTGTTGTTTCCGATCGAAGAGGAGGGGATCAGCCTGCCATCCTCGAGGACGCCGGCGACTTCGATCACGGCCAGGTCCATCTTGCCTAGGAAGCCGGATGACACGAGTTGAGCCACGTGGCTGAGGTGGACATCTGCGTACTCCGTCTGACCCTTGTTGATTCGGTCGCGTAAGATTGGGTCGGAGTTGTAGGGTAGGCGCAGCCGGATGCCGTCTACCTTGGCCAGAGTGCCATCCAATTCCGAAGCCGTCGACGCCCCTGTCAGCAGGTCTATCTGAAACCGCTCACCCCTGCCGTTGGCCTCCTCTATTCTTCTGGCCAGCGCTTGGGGTATCGCCTTGGGATAGCCGGCTCCGGTGAAGCCGCTCATGCCGACATTCGCCCCTGGCCGTATTAGGGCGGCGGCCTCCTCAGCAGACGTGATCTTCTCTCTGAGGGCAGGTGATAGGACTCTAGAGAGTAGTGCCATCGGTCTTCCACTCCATTGTAGAGACTGGGTGCTCCGACCAGGGCTTGCCCGCTTCCATACGGATCCCTCAGTCCGAGCGCTTCCGATCAGGTGACATGCTCCCCATCGAGCGTCACCGCGACGTCCGGCTGCCTTCACCGGATACCCACATATGTTACTCCCCAATAGGGTCACGGGGAAAGGCGTCCCCTTGCCGCTCAGTTTCTGGGATGCAGACAGGAGACTCGCCCCTACGCCCTCCTACTCGTTGGAAACGTCGAACGGTCCAACTCTACTCGCCACAGCTTTCGTGCCTACAGGGTCCGGCGAGTAGTTATCTCCTGCGTTTACGGACTATGAAGTCCGGGTGGTGCGAATGGAACGTGGGAAGTTCAACTGGCGTCTCCACAGGATCTCCACAAAATGACCATAATCCTCCGCAAGTGCTCCATAATGCATCCACAATCCTCTGCCAGGATAGCTTCGTCACAGGGAAAGGAGGGCAACAATGTCAACACAGGCGCGGGTCAACGTATCCATATCACCTTTGAAGCTGGGGTCGGTTAAGAAGAAACCGAAGGGCTGGCGGCCGCTGATTACCCCCCAGCGATTCCGGAGGGCGGTTCAGTTCGGCTTTGCTGCCTTCATCGCTTACGTTACCTTCGTACACGTCTCGGTGGGGGAGACGGGCGAGACGATCACCGCCTCGCCCGAGGCCTTCTGCCCCTTCGGTGGGGTCGAGAGCATCTGGCGGTTCGTCACCTCGGGGGGCAAGACCCTTCCCCACACGCACCTTTCGAACATGGCTCTGGGGGCGGCGTTCCTCGTGACGGCCTTCTTCGCTCGATCGGCCTTCTGTGGGTGGGTCTGTCCTCTGGGCTTCCTGCAGGACATGACCACCAAGTTCAGCCGATTCCTCCAGAAGCGGGTGCCGGGGGTGAGGAGCCTGGTTGGGACAGTGAGGGAGAGGGGAGCCCGTCTTGCGGTCATCGACCGGCCGTTGCGCCTGCTCAAGTACGCACTGCTGGTATGGTCCGTCACCGGGGCTGCCTACTACGGGGTGATGGTGTTCCGGGACTACGACCCCTGGGCCGCGCTTCTCACGATAGCCGAACTCACCTTCAGCTTTGGTCTGCTGGTGCTGATCGTCCTGGTGGTGGCTTCCCTGTTCGTGGAGAGGCCGTGGTGCCGATACGCTTGCCCTCTGGGCGCAATTGGTGGGCTAGTTGCCGCCGCGGGACCAGTGTACCTCAAGCGGGAGGATGCGTACTGCAAGGGGTGCGCGGTCTGCGATAAGGCGTGCCCGATGGGTATCAACATCCACACCGCCGATACAATCAAGAGCCCTGATTGCACGGGCTGCCTGGAATGCGTAGACATTTGTCCCAGGCATGGGGCTCTGGAGCTTAAGGTCGGAATGCCCGTGGTGGGCAAGTAAGGAGAAGTAAGATGAGACTCAACTCCTACCTTTTCGGTGTGCTCGCCCTGGCTATCTTCCTGGGGACGATCTTCACGGCCCAGGCCTCGGATATGTGGGCGATCTCAGGCAAGGCGACGGCCGCCGGTGAGAAGATAGTGGCTACAGGGATGAACCCAGACGAGATCAAGGGGTGGATGACCCTGGAGGAGATCACCAAGGCCTACGGCCTGACCATGGACGAGCTGGCCAGGGAGTTCAAACTCCCGGCAGATACCGACCCGAAGAAGCAGGTCAAGGAATTCGAGAGCGAGACCTTCTCGCCGGAGATCCTGAGGGCCTGGCTGACGAAAAGAATAGCCAAGTAGGCAGGGCTGAGGAGCCTGGATGACCTGGCCAAGTGGGCTGGCAGATGAGACGTCGGTGAGGGGCGGAGCGACCACGATGCCACCTGTTGTCTTGACGACGCTGGCTCGAACTCCTCACCAGTCCCAGTGAGGGGACCGGCCCATTCAAGGAAGGACCGCGGAGCACTGGCTCCGCGGTCTTGATTGCTGGCGCTGGGTTGGAGTCATTAGGCGACTGGATGGTCGCCCCCGCTAAGAGCGTCTCAGCAGTTGGCCCGGGATCGAGTGCACTTCCCAGGGCCAGATGGCTAGTTGGTTCGGTCAAGTCCGTTGCCAAGCCTTGCTGTTTGCCAGTCGGCAGACTCGTGGTACTTCACGGGGGGATAGTGCTCTTGCCAGTAGCGGACGTGCCATTCGCTCTCGAAGAGCCCAACTGGCTGCCCGTTCCTGTCCTCAGCCAGGAGCGCTCCACGCCCCCACGGGAGCGTCGCCACTTCTTGGCTCGTGCCTTCAATCCAACGAGCGCACTGGTAAGGCAGGGGATCGAGTTGTGTCGCCACTCCGTACTCCGCCTCGAGCCTGAACCGGACCACATCGAACTGGAGCCGTCCAACGGCGGCGAGGATCGGCTCCCGGCGGGCGTAGTCGGGAGCATGGAGGATCTGGATAGCTCCTTCCTCCTGCAACTGAAGCAGCCCCTTGTGAAACTGCTTGTGCTTCGCGGTGTCCGCATTGCCCAGAACTGCGAAGTGCTCCGGAGCAAATCGAGGGATGTCGTCGAATTCCACTAGCTGCCCCGCGCAGAGAGTGTCGCCGATGGCGAACTGTCCCGGATTCACCAACCCTACTACGTCACCGGGAAATGCCTCGTCGAGCACCTCGCGCTCCCTCGCGAAGAGCCTGTGGGAATGGGAGAGCCGAAGCTTGCGGCCGGTCCGGGGATGCTGTACAACCATGTCACGCGTGAATCGGCCGGAGCAGATCCGGAGAAAGGCGATGCTGTCGCGATGGAGTCTGTCCATGTTCGCCTGGATCTTGAAAATGAAGCCTGAGAAGTCGCCGCTTCCAGG
The DNA here is from genome assembly GCA_002436065.1 of Chloroflexi bacterium UBA6077. Lineage (GTDB taxonomy): Bacteria > Chloroflexota > UBA6077 > UBA6077 > UBA6077 > UBA6077. Next base: position 10,667 of record DIXP01000069.1, on the reverse strand, counting down.
GGCGACCACCTGGCCCCGGGCCCTCCGGGGCGAGGGCGGCGGAGCCATCTCCAGAAAGGCGTCAAGGAAGAGCTGAACTCCGAAGTCGGTGAGGGCGCTCCCGAAGAACACGGGAGTCAGTTCCCCTTGTCGCACGCGAGTCTCGTCAAAGCCTGCGCCGGCGCCCTCCAGCAGCTCCATGTCGGCGCGAAGCTGCCCGTGGCGAGCTTCCCCCAGGAGCGCGCCTAGCGCCGGGTCGTCCATGGCTCTCACTTGAACCGGAGCAATCCGCCTACCGCGCTCGACTCGATCGAAGAGGTGGATCTGGCCTCCAGGCCGGTCATAGACACCTCGGAAGCCATCCCCATCGCCAATGGGCCAGTTCATCGGGACGGCGGCGATACCCAGAACCTCCTCGATCTCGTCGAGCAGCGCCAGCGGTTCCCGGCTGGGGCGATCCATCTTGTTTACAAAGGTAAGGATAGGGACGCCGCGCTGGCGGCAAACCTGGAAGAGCTTCCTTGTCTGCGTTTCGATGCCTTTGGCGGCATCGATCACCATGACGGCACTGTCGACCGCCGCGAGGGTACGGTAGGTGTCCTCGCTGAAGTCCTGGTGCCCGGGCGTGTCCAGGAGATTGATCTGATAGCCGTTGTACGGAAACTGGAGGACGGTCGAGTTGATGGAGATTCCCCGCTGCTGCTCGAGTTCCATCCAGTCGGAAGTGGCGGCACTCTGGTTGTGGCGTGCGCGCACTGAGCCGGCAAGGCCGATGGCCCCTCCGTAGAGCAGTAGCTTCTCAGTTAAAGTGGTCTTGCCCGCATCCGGGTGCGAGATGATCGCGAAGGTCCTTCGGCGGGAGGCCTCGCGACGAATGTCAGGTTCCGTCGCTGTTTCTCGCTGTTGATCGATTAAACTCACATTGGCCCCTATTAGTCGGAATAGGCAAACGGACAGGCGGCGAGCGTCTCAGAATCGGTAGGCGACTATCACGAGGCGAACCGGCTCGAGGCTGGTGTTTTCCCAGTGGTGGGGGATCTCCGACTGGAAGGTCACTGCGTCACCTCGTTGGAGAATATGCGTCTCCTCCCCAAGGGTGAGGGTCACCTCGCCCTCGAAGACTATGGCGAAATCCTCGCCAGAATGGCCGTGGGCATACTTCCCGCTGTGCCCTCCTGGCGCAATGGTGATCATTACCGGCTCGAGCCTGCTCACTCCGCCTGAGGGACCGAGGGGCTCGATCTCGGCTCTGGACCAGGAACTCACCAGCCGTTGGCGGTCCTCCGCTCTCACCACGGCTGCCCTTCCCGGCTCGACCACGCTGAACAACTCACCGAGGGTAACGTCCAGCGCGGAGGCGATCCGCTCCAGCGATGCCACCGAGGGTGAAGCCTGGCCCAACTCTACCTGGGAGATGAAGCTCGGGGAAAACTTGGCCCTACTCGCCAGGGTACGCACAGAGATCCCGACCTGCTCCCGGAGGTCTCGAAGCCGCTCGGGGAGGTTTACCTGGCGCGACGTATCTGCCGTACTGCCTGGTTCTCTCTTCATGGCCCGCGCTCCGGTTGTCCAGTATAGCTGTACACAGTGTATAACTACTGTCGGTGATGCCGCAAGGGCAGGGTGCTGGAAGAAACGGTTCGTGGGGTTGGAGCGGCTTCGGGACAGGTCACACGGTGCCCTCCTGGGAGTTGCCCTCGAGGAGCCACAATTAGGGACGTAGCCTGTCGTGGCGCGGCGAAGCTTAGGTCGTTGTTGGAAGCAGAGCCGAGGTGGTGCCTGCAGACGACTATCTCGGCCGTGACCGCCGACGGCCTCAATGGTGCCGTCGGCGGTCCACGATCGATGTGATCGAGGTGCCCTACGAGGCTTTCCCGGGCTCGGGCCGCTCATCGTTGTCCAGGATCGTGTTGAGCAGCTGCTGGATCTGCTCGCGGCTCGTGGCACCGTATACACGACTGAGGTAGATGAGCTTGTCGAAGGGGTCCTCGAAGGGGAGCTTGCCCAGCGCGCGGGCCAGCTCGCCCACGGTCCAGCCGGCATTCTCCTTGCTCACCTGCTCGCCGAGTGACCAGTTGTGGGTGGCCGTCACCGTGCTGCCCCGCACCGTCAGCACCTGGCCGCTCAGAGGACAGTCGGCGCTGGAGAGGTAGGCGGCGACCACGGCCTGATGGACGGGGTGCCACGGGTCGAACGCCCCGGGCGCAGGGGTGTCCTGCCGCGTCAAGGATTGTACCCCCGCGGGAAGGTCGAGGGAGAGCCGAGTGCGGGCCCCGGGCGAGATGCAGTTCACCCGCACGCCGTAGCGGCCGAGCTCCAGGCTGTGCAGCATCGTCATTGCCCCGACGCCGGCGTTGGCCGCCGCATAGTTGGTGTTGAGCGGATAGGGGGAGTTCAAGCCGGCTGAGGAGGACGTGTTGACGATCGCGCGATCGGCGCGGTCTCCCGCCTCATACCGCTCGCGCCAGTAACGGGCTGCCCAGCGGCTGACCGCAAAGGTGCCTTTCAGTTTCACGGCGACCACGTCGTCGAACTCCTCCTCGGTCATGTTCACCAGTGCCCGAGGCCGGCTGATCGCCGCGTTGTTGACCACGATGTGCAGACCCCCGAAGGCGTCGACGGCAGTGTCTACCATGCGCCTTGCGCCCTGCCAGTCGCTGACGCTGTCGGTGCTGGCGACCGCTGTGCCGCCCGCAACGTTGATCTCGGCGACCACAGCGGCGGCCACGCTGGTGTCCGTGCCGCTGCCGTCGGGGGCGACGCCGGGGTCGTTGACCACGACCTTGGCGCCCTCGGCGGCGAAGAAGAGCGCCTCTTCACGGCCGATGCCGCGCCCGGAGCCGGTGATGAGGGCGATGCGCCCGTCTAGGGTTCCCATGGATGCTCCTCCTGTCAGTCCGATTTAACTTTGTCTAAGCGCTCCAACGTAGGACCGTCTCGGGATCGGTCCTATCTGGCCCTGGGCGGCTATGTTTCCGCTGCGTCGCTCGTCGGGTCGGCGACCAGCCCATGCACGATGAGCGCAACGATCTGCTCGCGCACCTGCGCCAGCGCATCCGGCGTTGACAGGCCCTCACCCAGTCCCGTGAGCTGAAGGAGCGGGATGGAGGTGAGATAGCTGCGGCAGACGTTGTACACGAAGTGGAAGAAGAGCTGCGGAGAGACCGCGGGACGCAGCACTCCTGCCCGCTGTGCCTGGTCGAAGGTGGCAAGGAGCCGTTTCTTGTCGCTCTGGTCGAACTGCCGGTAGACCTTCACTAACGTCGTCCAGCCCTCGGCCTCCTCCCAGGCCAGAATCCGCAGGATCCGGGGATGCGCGGCGAAGTAGTCGAAGCCTGCTGCGCATGCCCTCTCGAGGAATAATCTGAAGGTGCCGGCAGTCATAGCATCGTTGGATGAGAGCAATCCGAAAAGTTGTAGCGCTAGGTGGGAGCTTTGCTCGTCCGCTCGCCCGAGGACCGCCGTGTAGAGGCCGAGCTTGTCCCCGAAGTAGTGGTAGATCAAGCCCTTGTTGTAGCCCGAGGATGTTGCGATGGCGTCGACGCGTGCGCCGTCGAACCCGTGCTCGGCGAATACGGCTTCCGCCGCGTCGAGGATCGCCTCTTGCGCTGCGCTGGCGTCGCGAGGCCGCCCCCGCGCAGCTTCGGTCTTGGTCATGAGATCACCTGGTGCCCACCAAGCCGGTGGGTTGTTAACCAACTGGTTATATAATACCGCGTGTAGGATGTGTGTCAAGAGACAGTCGGGTGGGATCATCTGATTGGCGTGCCTGCTGGACCCCAGGGAGCGGGCGGAGCGAGCGCTGGTGGTCCTGGTCCCAGCCGATGGGGCTCTAGCGACTCCCCAGCGGCTGGCTCGCCAAAGTCAGTACTTGCGCAAGTCCGGCATCTCGTCCCCCAGGTACAGATGGCGGGCGGTAGCCCACGCGGCGCGGAGGGCTGCCTGAGCTCCCGCGCTCGTCCTGCTGAGCACCCTCATCATTGCACCACAATCATTGGGCAGCGCCGTCGCCCCGATGACCGTGTCTCCGTCCGTGGTAGAGGCAGAGGCCAGGGCGTCCACCAGGGCCGGAACTGCCGTGTTCTCGCTTAGAACGAAGAGACTCCCGACCACGGAGTATGGCCCCAGCAGTCCCGGACTCCTCGGGCTGCGCCTTCCCGGCTCCAGCAGCATCGCGTCGCGGAACAGCAGCTTCCCATCCGGACCCTGCCCCCGCACGACGAGGCTGACCGCGTCGTACGCGAAGGCCTCGCCGTGCGCTACCCTGCCGGGCAGGAGGATGTCGGCAGCTATCAAGGTGGACCCTGGGGCTCTCTCCAGCACGATCTGCTGGTGGTACCGCGCATGTCGAAATGGGATCGTCGGGTCCGGCAGGTATTCCAGATAGCTCCCCGCCTCAGTTCGCAGGTGAACGCGCTGGACCGCGTAGCCGTGCTCCATGCGATACACCTTCGTCATCGCCTGCGTGGTGATGTGCGCCTTGCTGCCGGGTCGAGCCGTTACCTCGATGGATAGCCGGTCTCCCTGCAGGATCCCACCTGTGGGCGACGCGACGTAGATGAATGCCATGTCGGGGCGGAGAGGGTCCAGGTAGAGGGCCCGCAATACCTGCAGAGGCACCCGATGGAAGCAGCGCACGATGCGGGTGGCCCCTCCGCTCGGCGCGAGCTCCATGCGTACCTCGCCCACCTTGCCCGGCTTGCCCACCCCCAGTTGCGGGGGCTCCGCCGCGTATCGGGCGATCTCGGGCGGAAGCTCCGGTTCGGGCAGGTCGATTACGAACGACGTCCTGGTCTGGGAGATCATCGTTCGAGGAGAGGGGCATCCCTCCCCCTCTCCCCGCGGGAGAGGGTTGGGGTGAGGGGCGGTTGGCAAGATCATCGTTCGAGGAACAGGACGTCCCCGCGGAGCCTCTCAAGCACCTCGGGGATCCCCTCGCCCGTTCGGCAGTTGGTGAACAGGAACGGCTTCTCCCCGCGCAGGGCCCGCGAGTCGCGCTCCATCACCTCCAGGCTGGCCCCTACGTGGGGCGCCAGGTCGGTCTTGTTTATCACGAGAAGGTCGGACTGCGTGATCCCCGGCCCGTTCTTACGCGGTATCTTGTCGCCGGCGGCTACGTCGATGACGCAGATGAAGTAATCAGCGAGCGCGGGGCTGAAGGTCAGCGTCAGGTTGTCCCCTCCGCTCTCGATGAAGACCACGTCGGAGTCGGGGAAATCCCGCTCCATCGCCTCGACGGCGGCGAGGTTCATGCTCGGGTCCTCGCGGACGGCGGAGTGCGGGCAGGAGCCGGTCTCGACCCCCAATACCCTCTCCTCCGCCAGGATGCCCTTCAGCGTGCGCTTGACGTGCAGGGCGTCCTCGACCGTGACGATGTCGTTCGTGATCACCAGCACCCGCTGCCCCAGGCGGACCAGCTCGGGCACGAGCCGCTCGATCAGCGCCGTCTTGCCGGAGCCCACCGGGCCGCCAACCCCGATGCGGAGGATCCCTTTCTTCATCTCGACTTCTCCCTTCAACTGCTGAAAAGGCGCACGGTAGCCCTCTCGTGGAGAATGGACGCTATCTCCCACTGTGGCCCGAAGGAGCGCATCGACCGCCACGGTCGCGCCTCGCACTCCCCCGCCAGAGCGCCCAGGAGCGGTCCCAGCCGGGCAAGGATGCGCTGCGTCTCCAGGTGATCTACTCGCATCAGCCGGAGAGCCGCGCCAAGAAGGCTGACCGACGAGCTGTACAGGTAGACCAGGACGGCCTCCCGAGCGGAAAGCCCCAGCGTGTACGCGCCCGCCCCGAGCGCGACCGCGTGGTTTCCCGGGGCCCTGCCTTCCGACACGGCGCGGGAGTAAGCCGCTAGCACGGGATGATCCGACGTCTCGACGAGCACCCGGAGCAGGTTTCGCCCGGCGCGCTGGGTCCCCTCGCGCGGCTCGCGCGTCATCTTGAGGGCGGCCAGGTAACGGTCGATCTCTATCACTTCGCCTACATCTCCTCCACCGGCCGTGCGGTGCGAGGCTGCCACGGCGACGCCGTCCGCCGGCGCGAGCTGCTCGGCAACGTAGGAGGTCAGAGCCTCCTCCAGCCCCCGGGCATCGGTGACCCAGCCCATCTGCACCATCGACTCCAGCCCATGGGACAGCGTGTAGGCGCCCGTGGGGAGGAATGCGTCCCCGAGTCGCAGCGCGGCCAGAAGTGCCAGATCACGCCCGTCAGTCATGGCGGTCTCGTAGAGAAGCTCGCCTCGCTCGGTGGACGGACAACCAGTCGATCCGGCGCTGATCGACGTCCGGCCTGCCCAGATGCCGCAGGTGCGCGGGGTGGAGGGCGGCTTTGCGCGGCCCTCCCTTGAGGGTGATGAGGACCGCGGCGCCCGGCTCCAGCCGTTCGGCGACGATGCACGCATCCGCCCGGTGTTCCGGGAAATCCAGATTGAGGTGCGTGTGCGGATCGACCTCGCCGGACAGCTCTGCCAGCCGCCCGCCGACCACCACGCAGTGCCGTATCCTCCGAGGATCGAGGATCGCCCCCTCTGCGCTCACGTTCTCCAGTGCGACGGCGTGTCTTATTCGCATCTTGATCCTCGGCTAGCAGCTAGTACTCGACCAAATTGGTCTTGATGGATCGCCGAAGGCGATCCGATGCTGGGAGCGCGGGCCGCTGGCCCGCCCGTCCTTGCGGGCCAGCGGCCCGCGCTCCCAGCAGACGGCTCCCGCCGACTATCACAATCACTTTGGCGAGCTACTAGCTCCTCCCTACTCCAGCCTTGTCTGGCGATATCCATGCGGGCCCAGGCGATAATCAGACGACGTAGTAGCTCTGGGTCAAGGGAAGGCGATCGACCGGGTCAACCGTGGCCAGATCACCGTCCACCCGCACCTCGTAGGTCTCGGGATCGACCTCGATCCTGGCGGTTCGGGAGTTGCGGACCATGTCGGATTTCCCGATTCCGCGGCAGTTGAGGACCGGAACGACCTCGCGCTGAAGCCCCAGCTGTTCCTTGACGCCGAGCTCGTAAGCCGCCCGTGAGACGAAGGTGACGCAGGTGCTCGCGGGGGCCAGCCCCATAGCGCCGAACATCGGTCGGTAGTAACTGGGCTGTGGCGTTGGGATCGAGGCGTTGGGATCGCCCATCATCGCCCAGTTGATGAACCCGCCCTTGACGATCATCTTGGGCTTGGCGCCGAACTCGCCCAGTCCCCAGAGCACTATGTCGGCCAGCTTGCCGGTCTCCAGCGAGCCCACGACGTGGCCGATCCCGTGGGTGATGGCCGGGTTGATCGTCAGCTTGGCCAGGTAGCGCAGCACCCGGAAGTTATCGTTGCGGTCGCTGTCCTCCGGGAGGCTGCCCTTCAGCAGCTTCATCTTGTGCGCGGTCTGGATCAGTCGGGTGAAGCACTCGCCCACGCGGCCCATCGCCTGCGAGTCGGATGAGTACATGGAGAGTATCCCCAGGTCGTGCAGCACGTCCTCGGCCGCCATCGTCTCGGCCCGGATGCGGCTCTCGGCAAACGCCACATCCTCGGGGACGCCCGGGTTCAGGTGGTGGCACACCATCAGCATGTCCAGCGCCTCATCCAGCGTGTTCACCGTGTAGGGGCGGGTTGGGCTGGTGGACGACGGCAACACGTTCGGCTCCCCGGCTATCCTGATGATGTCTGGCGCGTGCCCGCCGCCGGCCCCTTCCGTGTGGTATGTGTGGATCGTGCGGCCGTCGATGGCGGCGATGGTGTCCTCCACGAAACCCGCCTCGTTGAGGGTGTCGGTGTGGATGGCGACCTGGACGTCGTACTCGTCGGCCACCCGCAGGCTGGTGTCGATAACCGCCGGGGTGGAGCCCCAGTCCTCGTGATCCTTCAGCCCCATGGCCCCCGCCTCGATCTGCTCGGCCAGGGGGCGGGGGCTGCTGCCGTTGCCCTTGCCCAGGAACCCCCAGTTGATGGGAAGCCCCTCCGACGCCTCCATCATCCGCGCGATGTTCCACGGCCCCGGGGTGCAGGTGGTGGCGTTGGTGCCGTCGGCAGGACCGGTTCCTCCCCCGATGAAGGTTGTGATGCCGTTCGATAGCGCTTCGTACACCTGCTGGGGCGAGATCATGTGGATGTGCGCGTCTATGCCGCCAGCGGTGGCGATCAGTCCCTCCCCGGCGATCACCTCCGTGCCCGGCCCGATGACCAGACTCGGGCCGACGTTGTCCATTATGTAGGGGTTGCCCGCCTTGCCAATCCCTGCGATGCGCCCGTTCTTGACCCCTATGTCGGCCTTCAGGATCCCCAGCACGGGGTCCATGACGATGGCGTTGGTGATCACGAGATCCAAGGCGCCCCCGGCGCTGGTGGCGTCCGGACACTGTCCCATGCCGTCGCGGATCGTCTTGCCGCCGCCGAAGACCACCTCGTCGCCGTAGGTAAGGAGGTCGCGCTCAATCTCACAGACCAGCTTCGTGTCCGCCAGCCGAAAGCGGTCGCCGACCGTGACGCCATACAGCTCCGCGTACTGCTTACGGCTCAGCTCCGGCATCTCACCTTCCCTCTCACCGGTTCTCGTCCGTCCGGGCTGCGCCCTTGAATCCCAGAGCCCGGGCGCGCCGCAACGCCTCCTGAGCCGTCCATTTCGAGCGAACGCTCCCGTTCACCAGGCTGTTGAACCCCACGACCCTCTGTCTGCCGCCCACCTCGACCAGTTCCACCTCCCTCTCGTCGCCCGGCTCGAAGCGGACCGCGGTTCCTGAGGGGATGTTGAGCCTCATCCCGAACGCCTGCTCCCGGTCGAAATCCAGGGCGCGGTTCGACTCGAAGAAGTGGAAGTGGGAGCCGACCTGGATCGGCCGGTCGCCCGTGTTGCGCACCCTCAGCCGCACGGTGCGTCGGCCGGCGTTGATCTCGATCGGGCCGTCGCCCAGGATGTACCACTCCTCCCCGCACATGGATTGCCCTTCCTTTCTCGGCCCGGTCGGAGGACTCGATCAAGTCCTCGCCCTCCATCCTGTCCTTCCCCGTCCTATCTATCCCGTTCTCCTATCCTGTACATCCTGTTTATCCCCGTCTCCCCGTGGCGCAGACCGTCCTCCGTCCCTCTCCCTCTTCCCGCGTCGGGAAGGGGGCCGGGGGGTTAGGTCCGTCCCCCTCGGCGTAGCCCTAACTAACCGGGTCATGGCAGGACACCAGCTTCGTGCCGTCCGGAAACGTCGCCTCGACCTGGACGAGGTGCAGGTGGTCAAGCGCGCCTTCCATGAGGTCGTCGCGCGTCAGCACCGTCTTGCCGAGGCTCATCAACTCGGCCACCGACTTCCCCTCCCGCGCGCCCTCGAGGATCGCCTCGCAGATGAGCGCGGTGGCCTCCTGGTAGTTCAGCTTCAGCCCCCGGCCTCGGCGCTTCCTCGCCAGGTCGGCAACGACGTATATGAGCAGCTTATCGATCTCGCGGGGCGCGAGCATCATGGTACGCTCTCCTTCGGGTGACGATAGCGAAGGACACGATATCTATATCTACATGCAAGTACTTGCAAAAATCACACCAGCACTAACATCTTCATCGATCTTCTGCTACACTGAGAGAAAGTAACCCAAACGACGCGTCAACTCATGGAGGATCGGGACAGACCGACCCGACGAACTGGCCCCGCAGCTTCCGTGAAGGAGGCCGTTGTTGACATCTGAACCGACGATCGCGCGGCCCGAGGAGATGCCTGCCGGCCCCCGGCAAGCTGCTCCGGATCGGCTACGAGCGGATGTGCGCCTGCGACGGCAAGCACATCAACTGCATGACCGCGAAGGAGTGGATGAGGTCGCAGTTGGGTGTGTGGCAGTTCGCCTACGAGAGCCGCGACGTCCGGGACAAGGATGTTCACCCCGCGGCGTTCCCAATCTCCCTTGCCAGGAAGGTCATCTCGCTGTTCACCCACGAAGGCGAGCTGATGCTGAACCCGTTAGTCAGAAGCAGAACCACGCTGGTCGCGGCTCGCGACCTCAACCGAAACGCTGCGGGCTTCGACCACCAGGAGAGGTACGCCGACGTTTGCCGCCGGCGGCTGGCCGACGGCAACCCCGTCAACGGGTCGTCGCAGTTGGTCGTGGTCGACCATGCGATGAACGTGCCGGAGTACCTGGCGCCGCAGTCGTTGAGCCTGATCTGGACGTCGCCGCCCTACGCGAACCTGCTGAACAGAAGGCGCAAGAACAAGAGCAGACGGGGCGACCTCCGCAACAACGACCAGTACATGAAGGTCGAGCAGTATTCGCAGGACCCAGGGACCTCGGCACGAAGCCGCTGGAGGAGTACACCGCATCGATGGGCGACATCTTCCAGCGGTTGCTCCCCCTGCTTCGCCCCAGGGCCCGCTACGTGATCAACGTGCCCGACATGTGGTGGGAGAACGAGCGCGTCACGATCCACGTCTCCCTCATCGAGGAGCTGCGAAGACGCGACTACGGGCTGAGGAACATCATCATCTGGGAATGCACCAACATCGTCAACAGGATCGGCATCTTCGGGTGGCCGAGCAACTACATCACGATGGGAGTGACCTTCGAGTACCTGCTCGACTTCTGGCGCCCTCCCGCCGAGACCAGCAAGCACGCGGTTTCCGATCCAGAGTTTAAGGCGCTCTATGAGATGAGCGGATGCCTTTCGTGTGCCCCAGCCGGGCTATCCGATAGCTACTCAAGCTCTAGGAGACTCATGAAAAACCCCCG
>DIXP01000051.1:972-11948 GCA_002436065.1 Chloroflexi bacterium UBA6077 | reverse complement strand
GGGCCTACCACAAGGACGACCAGGCTCACATCGAGCAGAAGAACTGGACCGTGGTCCGTCAGTTCGTCGGCTATGACCGGTACGAGAGCGCTGCTGCTCTGCTACAGTTGAGAAGGGTCTACGAACTCCTTCGACTCTACATCAACTTCTATCAACCGGTAATGAAGCTGGTGGGCAAGGAGCGGGAAGGGTCAAAGGTGACCAAACGGTACGACGAGGCCAGGACCCTCTATGAGCGAGTGCTGGCCACAGGGGTGCTGACCGCAGACCAGCAGGCGAGACTGACAAGCCTGTACGCCCGAACCAACCCTCGGCAACTGAGGCGGGAGATCCATCAACTCATCGAGACCCTCTGGGAGGAGCCGAAAGCAATCCTGGCCTGGTCCAGCGGCTGGGAGCGGTGGCATGCTGAGACCCGAAGGCCAGGGCTGTGGATAAGTGGGCAGCTTGCGACCTGCCCGCTTATCCACAGCCCCTACGACGGCTACGACGGGGGCCGGGAAGGCCATTCTTCCTCAAGAGCACGGACCAACGACACAGAGAGGAGACGGCCAGCCCCGGTAACATTTTCATTTGAGGGAACTACTCCGAAAACCCTGCCTCCGGTAACATCTTCATTTGAGTTGTCACGGTAGTACGGCTCCAGTTCCAAGAGATCACAGTACTGGCTGCATGGTTCACGGCTGATACTGGCACATGGTTTGGCGGTAAAGTACTCGCAGCCAATCCCTGCCAGCATCGCCATTGCCCCAGTAGCTATGTCCAGGGCACTTGAGCCACTGATAGTCCGGGGTGATGACGTCGAGACAGGCCCACTATGGCTCCTCTCGCGAGTGCCGCGTGCTCATTCCGCCGATTGGCAGTCGTCCATAGTGGATTGCTTGCCCATCCGGTCTCAGGGATCGCTCAGAACCTGCTCCTGCGCAGAACGGCGCCGCGACTGAATCCAGCGGGTGATCGGAATGGTAAGGATGACCAGAGCCAGGATCAGGAGAACAGCGGAGATCGGCCTTTGGAAGAACATGGTCAGATCCCCATCAAGGAGGAGGGCTGACTGCCTGAAGGTCTTCTCCATCGTTCGGCCGAGCACCAGGGCAAGCACCACAGGGGCAGCAGGGAAATCCGCCTTCTTGAGCACATAGCCTGCGATGCCGAAGAGGGCCATCAGCCAGACGTCGGCAATGTTGTTGTTTATGCTGTACACGCCGATGCTGCATATGGCCAGCACCAATGGGTAGAGAACGTAGTAGGGCATCCTCAAGAGGCTGGCAAACAGGGGCACCAGAGGAAGGTTCATAATCAGCAGCATCACGTTGCCCACATACATGCTGGCAATGATGGTCCAGAAGAACTCCGGCCGCTGCTTCATCAGCAGAGGGCCTGGCTCTACACCAGCCATGATGAGTGCCGCTAACAACATGGCGGTGGATCCCATCCCGGGCACTCCAAGAGTCAACAGCGGGACGAGTCCCCCGCTTACCGCAGCGTTGTCGGCGGTCTCAGCGGCCGCCACCCCCCGCATTGTGCCGGTCCCGAACACCTCCGGGTCCTTGGCGACCGCCTTCGCGACCCCGTAGGACAGGAAGGTGGCAACGGTAGTATTGCCTCCGGGCACGCAACCGACCAGGAAGCCTATGATAGTGCTTCTGAATACAGTCGCTCCGCACTCCCTCAGGTCGGAGAGCGACGGCAAGAGTTCCGATAGCTTACCAGGTGCCTTGAAGATTTGGGCAGACATGGTCTCTTCGATATTGAGCATGATCTCGCTGACAGCGAAGAGTCCCATCGCTACCACGACGAAGTCAATCCCGCTCAAGAGGAACATCTGGTCGAAGGTCAGGCGCCTGGCGCCCGACATGATGTCGGTACCACTCATGGACAACACCAGTCCGAGGCAACCCATCATCAGCGCCTTCGTCATCGATTTCCCAGCCAGGAGCATCACCAGAGTCAGCCCCAGTACCATGAGAGCGCAGTACTCAGGAGGTCCGAAGCTGAGAGCGAAGGCCGACAGCGGAGGAGCCAATAGCATCAGACCAAGAACGCCCACGGTGCCCGAGAAGAAAGAGACAATGGCAGCCATTCCGAGGGCAGGCCCGGCACGCCCTTTTCTCGCCAATGGGTACCCATCCATACAGGTCATGAGCGACGATGACTCCCCCGGCACGTTGACCAGGATCGACGTGACGGCGCCGCCGTACTTTGCACCATAGAAGACGCCAGCCAACATGATCATGGAGGTAGTAGCGTCCATACCGTAGGTAATGGGCAGCAACATGGCGAGAGTAGCCGATGGACCGAGACCAGGCAGAACACCGACCAGGGTGCCGACGAGAACGCCGATGAAGCATGCCAGTAAATTGCCTGGCTCGATCGCTATCAAGAAGCCCTGTGCCAGGTTCTGTACTGTGTCCATTATCATCTCCTCCGAGGATAACCAGCCAGCGGTGACCGGTGCGCCTAGATACCGAACATGCCGATAGGCAGTGGCACGCCCAGCCAAACCTCGAACAAGAGGTAACAGCTGAGGCTGCCGAGGCCCGCGACGCTCACCCATACCTGCCATCGCCCGCGCTCCACCCAGCCGATCAGAAAGGCTAGGAGAATCGTCAGGGCGAGCAGAAGGCCGAGGTAACTTAGGGCGAAAATGTAGACCAGAAACGAGGCAGTAATCAGGCACACCTTGCGAAAGCCGGACACGTCCTTGATGAAGGGCTCATTCGGCCTGCGGGTGGAGGCGAGGAGCACGACTGACAGCAGCATCAAGACGATTCCCAACCACAGAGGAAGGAATCCCGCGCCTGGAGAACGCCCGGACGTGTACGGGAGCTGTGTGCCTTCACGAGCTATGAACGCTCCGATCAGGAAGAAGACGGTGCCTGCGATCCTATCTACCTTCATCTCTCCAACTCCCGCCGCAACCTTGTGCGTACTCCGCCGACTTCAACGCCGAAGCCCAAAGCCGGAACCCCACCGTGTCAGTCCGTTTCCAGGCGCCGCCACCAGTCGATATAGGCACGGATACCCTCGTCGAGTTCGTACACCGGGGCGTACCCGAGGTCATCACGCGCCCGGCTGATGTCTAGAGGACCCCGCAAGCTGCCCGCCTGGAAGGGATCGTCCTCCCAGCATCCCGGGCCGACACTGATGCTGGCTCGTGGCTCGACCCGTCGAATCGAGTCTACTACCTCCGCGACGGTGTACAACCGGCCAGAGGCGATATTGTACACTCGGTGTCTCGGCGCCTCTGCCAGGTATGCCAGGCAGAGGCCTCGAGCTGCATCAGCCGCGTAGGTCCAGCCGCGAGGATAGTCACCTCCGCCTTCGAGCGCAACACTCTCGTTCCGCGCAACCGCGCGGCAAAGGTGAGCGATCAAGGTATTGCCAACCAGCCCCCGCAGCGGGTTGAAGCGGGTGTTGGGGCCATACACCGAGTTCAGCCTCGCGGTCAACACGTCGAGCCCGAACAGCGCACCGTACCGCTGGCCGAGCCGGTATCCGAGGAACTTCGTCTCCGAGTACAACCCGTCGACGTTCACTTCCTCCTCACCGATCGGCCGCAAGTCCTCCCGCCGGCCGTATTCGGAAGATGACCCGATAAGCACCACCCTCCTCATTTTGGCGAGCCGCGCGACTTCGAGAACGTTGCCGGTCCCGCCGACATTGACGGTAAACGTTTCATGGGGCCGTGCGCGCGCCTGGGCCTCGCCGGTCAGTGCCGCCGCGTGAATGATGCCTACTACATTGTACCTCTCGACCGTATCGCGCATCCGATCGAAGTCCCGAACGTCGCCTTCCACGAAGCGCACCCGCGGCGCAAGGTTGCCCAGAACCAGCCCTGGAGCGGGTGGCGCAGCGGGGATCGAATAGGCAACTACATCCTCGCCCGATTCAGCCATGGCGCGAGCAGTATGAAGCCCCACGACGCCACTCCCGCCGGTGATTAACACCGTCATCGTCTGCCTCCTCCAATTGCTGACTGTTGACTTGGCGCCGCCTCCGCAACCCCACTGCACTATCATGCCAAGCCGCAGCGAGACATCTCCTCGTTCCTGGAGACCCTTCGCGTCGCTTGGGACTACAGCTGAGCTTGCCCTGACTTGGTGAATTGACCACTACCCGGCCACGATAGGGGAGGGTGAGTTATCAGTGAACCTCTGCGGCGACGGTTCCTCCTCTCGCGGTCCTGACCTCGGCAGAGACCTCTTCTCCCGCTCGGGTCAACACGATGTTCCGCAGCCAGTGCTCGTCGTCCCGAAGCGGGTAATCCAGCCGGTAGTGGGCTCCCCTCGTCTCTCTGCGCATATCCGCTGCCCTGGTGACCAGCATCGCTACCTGGAGCAGGTTGACTGCCTCCACCACCTCCCTTAACTGAGAAAGCATCTCCCGCCCGCTGCCCGCAGAAACTCGCAGCTTCGGCGCGACCTCCACCCGAAGACGGTCCAGTGTCTCCTGCGCACGGCTCAGACTCCTCTCCTCTCTGATCACCATCGCGTTCGCCGTCATCGTCTCTTGCACCGCTCGCGTTAGCTGAGATGGCTCGATTCCACTCTCCCCACCCTGGAATCCTTCCAGCCGTGTGGCAGCTTCCCGTACCATTGAGTCCAACTCGCCGGAGCCCGTGCGCTTGCCTGACTCCCAGCCGGCTTTGGCAGCTGCCGCTTCCCCCGCGACGAAGCCGAAGGCTATGGCATCGGAGAGGGCGGCTCCTCCTAGACGGTTCGCTCCATGCACTCCGCCCGCGGTCTCCCCGGCTGCATATAGCCCTTCCAGGGACGTCTTCCCGGTGGCGTCTATCCGTATCCCTCCCAGGAAGGTATGGGCCGCCGGCACCAACTCCAACGGCTGGTAGCTCATGTCGATGCCGGCCTCCTGAATGGTCCGATACCATCGAGGCGGCGCCTGAGAAATCTCGTCCAGCGCCTCGGAGCCATCTAGGTAGACGCCCCCGTGCTTCGTGGCCCTGCCCTCGTAGATCTCCAGGGCCGCCACACGGCAAACCGCTGCCCTTTCCGGCACTCGCTCAGCGTGCTCGGGACAGTACCGCTTCATGAACCTCTCTCCGAGGCCGTTGTAGAACCTACCTCCCTTGCGCCGCAGCGTCGCGTTGACGTGGGGTGGATACATCCATAGCCGCTCCGGGTGACACATGACGAGCATGAAGTCGATCATTTCCATGTCCACCAGTTCGGCCCCTGCCCTCCAAGCCATGGCGTAGCCGTCGCCTTTGATGATCTTCGGATTGTCGCTATACGAGTACACGTGGCCAGCTCCGCCTGTGGCGAGCACAGTAGCCGCCGCTTGTACGACGAAAGTCTTGCCTGACCGGTAATCGAGCCCGTAGGCGCCTCTGACAATCCCTTCCGCAACGAGCAGATCGGTCACCAGCATGTGCTGGAGCATCTGTATAGGCCTCCGCGTAACCTGGGCTGCGACGCAGTCCAGGAGCGCTTTGCCAATGTGATCCTCGCAGTGCACGGCCCTGGGGTATCGGTGGCCGATGTTAGGTTTCTGGTGTATTTTGTCGCCGACTTTGACCAGCGGCAAACCCCACTCGAGGAGTCTCGGGGTCGCTTCGAGTGCCGCTTTCGTCCACGCGGCGACCACATCCGGGTCGTTCAACCCCATTCCCGCGGCCAGAGCATCGCGGGCGTGCTCCGACGGGTTATCGGCCGGATCGCTATGGCCCAAGGCCACCGCGAAGCTGCCGATGGCCATGGAGGTGACGCCGCAAGGGAAAGGCCCCTTGGTGACGAGGGTTACCCGCGCCCCTTTCTCCACCGCAGCGATAGCCGCCAGACAGCCTGCGGCGCCGCTGCCTATAACCAGAACGTCCGTCTCCATGACCTCGTAGTCGGGTAGCATGATTACCTCCCAGAGAGCGACTGCAGACCGAGATGGCGTGGGATCACTCGATGCCCAGTAGCCGCGCGGCGTTGTGGTGTAGCACCCGTTCGACCACGCCTTCGGCGAAGGGCAACTTCTTCACGGCATCAACGCACGGCTTTAGCGGCTTCGCAGGATAGGCGGTGCCGAACAGCAGTCTGTCGCCCAGGTAGTAGTTCGCCGCGTGCACATACTCAAGGGCTCCCGGCGTGTTCGGGACAGCTAGATACATGTCGGGCGAGATGTAGATGTTCGGGCACATAAAGGCTATGCCCAGCATCTGGTAGACCCAGGGCCAGGCAGCGTGGGAAACGATCAACTTGAGGTCGGGGAAAGCTCTTGCCACCTTTTGCAGCGGGATCGGGTTGGAGTAGCTGATATCCGAAGCTATGCACAGGCCTCCTGTCGAGATGGAGAGCACGATCTGCATCGATTCGAGCTTCTCATAGATGGGGTACAAGTAGGGATCATCCACATACATGGGCCTGACTGCCCACGCGGGTTCCAGGCACACCCCCTTCATTTCCAGTTCCCCGACGGCGCGGTCGATCTCCCTCGCCGCGGCCTTCCTGTCCGAAAGATCTATCCCGGCAAAGCCCACGAACCGACCAGGATAATCCCGAACTATGCTGGCGACGTCGTCGTTGGGCACCCAACCGTGGGGCGGCGACGATTGCCTGCCCATAACGACGCCGGTGGTAACTCCGGCCTCGTCCATCTCTTGAAGCAACAACTCCATCGACTGCTGGATTGCAGAGGCGGGGCGCGCCATCCCCAACTGATGGGTCGGACGGTAGACCCGGGGATCCCGCACGCCCGGATGCGTGTAGATGTCGCAGGCGAGATAGCCGCCTCTCGGTGGGCGCAAGCGCATGTCAATTGCCACGGTGCATACTCCTTCCTATCTGCCTCTTAAGCGGCTGCCGAACCCTATCGATCTCTGCACGGGTAGATGATGGTCGACGACGATCAGACCCGAAGCCTGCCCTTCCGGCCTCGCCTCATGCCAAAGCCATCCGGCCGCGGTCTCTTCCCGGTCGCTCTGGCGTCGGGCGAGGTCATCCGGGCGTCGCTCCAGAGCAACATGAATCGTCGGGTTAGACCGCTAATGTGCGTAACCCCGCCGCTACTTTATGGCCCCCAGTTGCTTCAATAATGTCCGGGCGTCCTCCACGCCCTTTGCGGCCTCTTTGCCTAGGGCCTCAGTGCCCAGGTAGTAGTCGCTCACCCAGTTCTTCGTGTTGTACTCCTTCCACTCCGGGGTATCCATGAGTTGCTTGAAGCTGTCGTGAAGTTTCACCTCGACATTGGCCGGTGTACCCTTCTTCACGACGACCCCACGCCACTGGGACTCCACCACGTCGAAGCCCTGCTCCTTGAAAGTGGGAAGATTGAGCATGAACTCCGAGCGTTTCTCGCTGGTGATCGCGAGTCCCCTTAGGCTACCGTCTTGAAGGAGCGGGCGAGGCGTGCTAGGAGTGGCGATGAATGCGTCTAGGTGCCCCCCGAGGGTCGCAACCGACGCATCCTTGCCCGAGTCGAAGGGAACCCAGGTAGTCTGGATGCCCGCCAGAGTTGAGAACCTCAGAGCGATGCCATCCTGTATGCCGCCGGTTCCGGTCCCCCCCATCTTCACTTTGCCCGGGTTCGCCTTCGCTACCCTGACCAGGTCCTCCAGCGTCTTGAACTGGCCATCACCCTTCACGGCCAATAGGAAAGGTTCGGTATTCTGGCGAATGATCCAATCGAAGTCGGTCACCGCCACCGGCGAGTCGGGTGCGGCCATGGCGTATAGCAGCGAAACAGTCGCCATGGCGATGTTGTAGCCATCAGCCGGCTGGCTCTTGATGTAGGACAGAGCGGTGAGACCTCCGCCTCCAGCTCGGTTCTCGACTGGCATGGGGACCTTCAGCATCTTCTCCACCTGCCTGGCGGCTTCCCTGCCGAAGAGATCCAGTTGGCCTCCAGGGGAGACGTAGACCACCATGGTCACCGGTTTAGTTGGGTAATCCGCTTCCGATGCACGGCAACCCAGAAGACCAAGCACCGACAGAAAGGCTGCTACCATTAGCAGGCCATAAGTCACGCGCGAGTTTCTAGCAGACATGCTATCCCCCCTATCTGCGCTTCCGCTTTCGGATGATCAGGATAGACGTGAGGATTGTTCCTTCTCTGTTCGTCGTGGAAGAGGGGGCGCGCGGGGGGCACCAGCCTCAGTTGTGCGGTGGCAGCGGTCAGCACCCCAGCAGGAAACGAAACTTTCGGTGCCCTGCTGACATGAGCTGTGCTTCATCATGAAGTAGTGGGCTCCATGCGTGAGAGGGGTTGATGGGAAATTCCGGCCTCTGCGCCAGCTAACCTGCATCAAGTCCTTCTTCTCCTGTGATCGCCCACTACGTGCCGTGCATCACAGCTCGTCGAGCCGCCAAGAAAACCGCATCCCTTCGTATCTGACGTTCGGCGATTCCCTTCCCCGCAAGAGAGCCTATGCTGTCTACTCCTTCAGTCCATCGTTACAGCCGCCGATGCAAATCTACCGTGTACTAGAGGGACTGTTCCCACAATAGGAGTAGCTACAAGGGGTGTCAAACATCGGTATTGAATTGGTGCTATCTACGCGTTCGATAAAAGAACCATGCCAGAGCGCTCGAACAGGGCAGTGCCCGCGCTGCGTGCCGGATCAATCGAACTCATGGATAAGTGTGCCTGCGGCATGCCATCAAGACCTACCTGGGTGGCGTGTCTCCCATGCGATCAGTGTGGTAGTAGCTGAGCATAACGGCCGAGGTAAGGGGAGATGGGAACATTAAACATTAGAGGTGTGGTGACAGACAACCTACATGCTGCTTCCGTTCTACACGTTGCCGACTAAAATCGGCTCCGCATCGAGGCTTGGCCAGTAGATCACCAACCCAGAGGGGTCATATGGGTTCGCGGTACGAGGACCGTTTCCTGAGGGCCGCCATCCAGTGGAAGCGCCGCCGCTGAGCGGCGGGTAGCGAACAGGTTCCCCGCCTGCCGGAATCGATTCCCACCTTTGGACCCACTAGAAGCGCCCGTTCCTGGGATGACACCTGGTACCGGCAGAACTACGACCATGAGAGCGTGGATGCATTCAGACGCACTGTCAGTTGGATCGAGAAGCTGATGAAAGATCGCAATTGGCCGCTGGAAACCAAGTTCAACAGAGCCCGCGTTGCGCCCAGGTATGGATTCTCCACCGCCTTCGGCATGGAATGGAGATGCGTCAAGTCCTTTGTTCTCTGCTTCAAGATGCCCCGCACAGTCCCCGATTCCATCCGGATTCCAGGAATCAGTCCCTACCGGGATGAGGATTCGTGGAAACGGATCATAAGGTAGAAGAGAGGAACTACCCTTTGCACAAGTTGACACCTCTCTTCGAAGGAGCTTATCAGAACATGACAGGGAAGCGGCCGTAGGAGTGCTCACAATCGGCCAGTTATCGGGAGTCTGAGAGAGTTTCGCTTTCCGATGGGCAGCGGGATACTGGGGATCGAGATCTTGGAGCGGCTCTATAGGGTGCGTGTCTTAGCGTCTTGCTTGTCTAGTTGCTGTTCCAGGCCCGTCACGGCTTCCGCAGCCTTACTCACGAGGAAATCCTTGAACGCCTGGGCGGGCTTCGATAGCTGTCGTGCCTGCTTTACCAGAATGTCCCACCGCGACAGGATTGGGAAACCCTGGACATCAAGGATGCTCAACCTACCCGTTTCGAGCTGTGCTGCAACCGATATCCTTGGGGTAATGGAGATCCCAAGCCCGTGCTCGACTGCCGACTGGACTGCCTCAGCGTAGGACAGTTCCATAGCGATCCGAATCCTCAGCCCCTCCGCATCGAAGAGACGATCCAGGATTCGACGCACGCCGGAGCCCGGTTCCCGAACGATGAACTTCTCCGCGGCTAGGCGGGTCAGCGGTATGCTCTTCTCACCGACAAGAGGGTGCTGGGGCCGTGCCACGATCACAACTTCGTTTCTGAGGAATGGCAGTTTCACAAGGCTCTCTTCGTTGGGCGTTGGGCCGGCTATGGCGATTTGGTACCGGCCCGACTGAAGCCTATTCACCACCTGGCTGACATCGGCGATTTCCATTTCCACCAGCACGTGAGGGGCCTTCTGCCCGAACGCGGCCAGTAGCGGCGGCATCACGTAGGTTCCAATCGTCGGTCCGGTGCCGAAGCGAACGGTTCCCCAGAGTGTGCCTCCGGAATGCGGCAGCATTTGGCCGGCTTCTTCCAGAACATCCAGCAGCCGTTCCACCTGGGCTAGAAAACCGTGCCCGTCAGGGGTAAGGGCAACGAAGCTAGGGGAACGCGAAAGGAGGCGCACACCCAGCGCCTGTTCGAGCTGAGATAACGCATACGAAACGGTGGACTGGCTGGTGTTCAAACGGAGGGCAGCTCTCGAGAAGCTCAGTTCGGTGGCCACCGCCCTGAAGACGACGAACTGCCGCAGCGTGACTTTTTCGGCTAAGTCAACCATGGAGGGAGATCAAGCGTCCGGAATCAGATGTGCTGTGACAGGACGGCGACTCACGCGCCTGTAACAGAGGTGTAGGAGAGCCCCGGCCACAGTAGCATAGTGTCTGCGCGATGACAAGGGTTCGCATTGCCCCCTAATCCATAAGTTCCGTGGGGTGGGAGGAGGCAGCGTTTTGGGGGAAGTTGCTCCCATACTGGGAGGAGTGGGACGGCTTGGAGCAGTTGGTGGCGAGGGCGGTCGGACTCGGGTGGTTTTGGGAAGTAGTCGAGCCCCTCCTGGGTCCTCCCGGGCTCATCGACGCGCGCAACGTTGCGGTAGCCACACCGTCTTTCCATGCGCGCAGCCTCCCCTTCACCTGTAGATTAAGGGCTTGCCATCATCCTAATCTTGCTAGAAGGGAGCCCTTCCGGGACAATGGGCACCTTGGAGGTGGCAAGAGGATGCGTCGCAAGGAAGTCTCTGGGGTTCTCGGTGTCGAGCTGGCCCCTGGTTTGGAGGAGGCTACGACCCCTTATGCCGGCGTCTCGCTCTTGATCGAGTTGATGCGCCGTTGTGGGGTGGATGCGGTCAGTAACCGGGTGCTGGGAGTCA
>DIXP01000051.1:0-848 GCA_002436065.1 Chloroflexi bacterium UBA6077 | reverse complement strand
TCCGGAACTACGTGGGGGTCATGGCCACGGGGAAGGAAGTGACGCTGGATGTGGATGCCCACCTCGTCCCGACGACCAAACAGGAGGCTCTCGTGTGCTACGAGGGTTATCCGGCCTACCAGCCGCTCTTGGTGGGGTGGGCCGAGACGGGGCTGGTGCTGGCGGACGAGTTCCGAGACGGCAACGTGCCGGCGGGTCATGGGATTGGTGAGTTGGTGGACCGAGCCTACGAGGGGCTGCCTGATGGGGAGTGGCAGGTGAAGGTGCGATCCGACTCGGCGGCCTATCAATGGGATGTGCTGGACCACTGGAACGATCGGAAGTGGCAGTTCGCCGTCAGCGCCGACATGAGCCAACAATTGCGGGCTGAGATCGGCAAGCTGCAGGCTGAGGATTGGCATTACTGGGCGAGGGAAGCCGACGGGAAGGTGAGGGAGTGGGCGGAGGTGGCCTACCTCCCCTCGCGAAAGGTCGAGAGCAAGGCGGTGCCGGTGTATCGGTACGTGGCGGTGCGGGTCCGTCCTGCCCAGGGGCTGCTGATCGACGACGGGACCGACACGGGGCAGGTGCGCCACTTCGCTGTGGTGACGAACCGGTGGGAGCTGGGGGGAGAGGAACTGCTCAAGTGGCACCGTGGCAAGGCTGGTACCATCGAGCATGTGCACCGGGTGATCAAGGATGAGCTGGCGGGGGGTGTCTACCCCAGTGGGAAGTTCGGGGCCAACGCCGCCTGGCTGAGGCTGCAGCTGCTGACTTACAACCTGCTGGATCGATCCCTGTGTCCCCAGTGTGGTCATCCGTTGGAACACCAAGGGGAGAGTAGGAGGAGCCTCATCACCCATTACAAC
>DIXP01000098.1 GCA_002436065.1 Chloroflexi bacterium UBA6077 | reverse complement strand
TCAACACTCTTTGCAGCCGAGTCCAGAGTTCCGGCGCTCGCCCAGTTCTCCTTCTCGATTTCTTCAAAGATGATGGTAACCGCTTCTGGCTTGGTGCGCCCGGCCTCCACCATGGCACTCGTCAGTGCCTTGGCCAACGCCTGCTTCTGCTCGTGAGTCCGACCGGTCCACATAGACACTCGGATAACTGGCATCTCTTCCTCCTCTGCAATCCCTGTTAGTCCTGACAGTCCGCCAGCAGCAGGCGCCTTAGCAGGTCCATGGCGTCCAACACTGCCCGTCTCCGCAGATCCCGCTCCGTAGTGGTGTATCGGTTGGTGGTAGCTGCAATCCCCCGCGGCCCATGGACACCGCAACACGCAACGCCAAACCGCTGCCCGCTCTCCTGGCCGCCCTCCATACCGCACACCACTGCGAGCCCCAGATCGGTCTTCAGATGGGCCCGTGCGGCGGTTGCCATGGCCCCAACCGTCTCCTCGCTCAGCATGCCGTGGGTGGCGATCATCTCAGGCTCGACGCCGAAGTGTCGAAGCAGGCCCTCGTCCGGGGCGACCAACGCACCGACAAGCTGCTGACGCCCCTCCAGTGAGGAGCCGAGGGAGGAAGACAGCTCCCCGAAGGTGCAGGACTCCATCACCCCAAGGGTGGTTCCGCACTTGGCGAGCAATCGTCCAACAGCATCGGATACGGTCTCATCGTCCACGCCGTAGACGTGCTCTCCCAGTATCCGTCGGACTTCGGCCTCGACCGCAGCCACCATCCGGGACGCATCCTCCTGGTTCTCCGCCTTCGCGGTCACCCGCACGTGGATGCCATCCTGTTTGGCATAGGTAGCCAGGGTAGGGTTAGAAGAGTGGGTGAGTTCCCGCAATTCGTCCTCCACCCACGATTCGCCCAGTCCTAGGATCTTGAGGGTACGTGAGAAGATGATGCCGCTGCCGGCCGCCCTGGCCAGACGAGGCACCACCATCTGCTCCCACATGCGCTTCATCTCCACGGGTACGCCTGGCATTGCCACGATTATGCGCCCATCCCGCTGGACCCACCACCCCGGCGCCGTCCCAATGGGATTTGGGATGGCCTGGGCCGACGGGATGAGGGTGGCCTGCTTGACGTTCCGCTCCGGCATCGACCGGCCGCGCCGCACAAAGAAGGCCCTCAGTTCGGCTTCCAGGTCGGGCTTCACCTCCATCTGCTCACCCAGCAGATCGGCGATGGCCTCCCGGGTGAGGTCGTCTTCCGTAGGACCAAGCCCGCCGCTAATCACGATCAGATCCGACCGATCCCAACCCCTGCGCAGGGCCTGTGTCATCCGCTCCTGGTTGTCTCCCACCTGGCTTATCCAGTAGACGTCGATGCCAAGGTTGGAGAGCGACTCGGCGAGATAGGGGGCGTTGGTATCCACCAACTGCCCCAGCAGCAGCTCTGTCCCCACCGACATGATCTCACTCTTCATCGGTTCCTACCCTCGTGCAGCGCGAACAGGTGGTTCACAGGGCCGTGGCCCTTACCCAGTGGATAGGCGTGCTGGATGGCAGCGGTTATGTACTGCTTGGCGCCGGCCACAGCCGCTGGGACCGGATGCCCCGTGGCAAGTAGGGCCGCTATGGCTGCCGATAGGGTGCAGCCGGTTCCGTGTGTGTTGGTGGTCTGAAGGCGAGGAGCGCTGTAGGGTATAAATTCGCTTCCATCGAACAGCCAGTCCACCGCGTCGCCACTGGAATGGCCACCCTTGAGCAGGACATAACGAGGCCCGAGGCCGAGGATCCGCCGGGCGGCTTCCCTAATACCGTCGTCGTCTTCGATCCCTATCCCCGACAGCACCTCCGCCTCCCGCAGATTCGGGGTTACTATCGTGGCCAGGGGCAGCAGGCTGCCCTTGATGGCATCCACGGCCTCCTCCTGCAGCAGCAGGTCTCCGCTGGTGGCTACCATCACTGGGTCCACGACTACATTAGAGAGCCCATACTGCCTGATCCTTCCACACACGGCATGGATAATGGGGGCACTGAAGAGCATCCCCGTCTTCATGGCATCCACACCGATGTCGCTGGCAATGGCGTCGAACTGGGCCTCCACAAATGCTGGTGGCAAATCAAAGATGCCCGTCACGCCCAGGGTGTTCTGAGCGGTAAGGGCTGTGATGGTCGAGGTCCCGTGCACGCCGAGTGCAGCGAAGGTCTTCAGATCGGCCTGAATGCCGGCACCGCCTCCGGAATCGGACCCAGCCACGGTCATAGCGGTTTTCATCATTGGTCTCCGTTTAGAGCTATCAGCGGTCAGCCGTCAGCAATCAGCCGACAGCTGCCGGCTATCGTCCCCGGAAGTTGGGCGACCTCTTGTCCACGAAGGCGGACATGCCCTCTCTTTGATCATCGGTGGAGAAGCAGAGAGCGAAGAGACCAGCCTCCAGTTCAGAAACGGCGTCCATGTCCAGCGATCGTGCACCGTTCAGGCACCGCTTGGCGTAGGCAATGGCGATGGGCGCCTGGCCGGCCATAGTGCGGGCCAGGTCAAGCGCCTCGGCCGCCAGCGACTCGTGGGGCATGACACGGTTGACCAAGCCGACTCGGAGGGCCTCCTCAGCAGAAACCAGCCTGCCGGAGAAGATCAATTCTCGCGCGATGCCTTCCCCGGCGATGCGGGCCAGCCTAATGGTCCCTCCCCATCCGGGGCATATCCCCAGTCCGATATCAGGGGCACCCATCCTTGCCCGATCACTGGCCAGCCGCACGTCGCAGGCGAGGGCAAGCTCGAGGCCGCCACCCAGGGCCACTCCGTTAATCGCCGCTACCACGGGCTTCTCCATCTCCTCAATCAGCCGTGCCAACCGATGGCCCTCCCGTGCGAAGCGTCTCGCGGCCTGGGTTGACTTCCAACTCATCTCCTTGATGCTGGCCCCCCCGATGAATGCCTGGTCTCCAGCGCCTGTGATGATCACGGCTCGCACCGAGCTATCGGCTGCCGCGGCGGACATGGCGCCCATCAACTCCGCCAGGGTCTCGGAGTTCACCGCATTCAGCGCCTCGGGCCGGTCGACGGTGACCCGAAGCACTCGCTCCAGCCGCTCGACTTGCACGGTCCTACTTACCAGCACAGACGCACCTCCAGAAAGTGGGGTCGGGAGGAGATGATGCCGCTATTGTATTGTGGACAGGCGCCACAGACAAGGATGCAACTCCATCACTCCATCGGTTCAACGTGGCACCAAAGGCAGCCGTGGCATGCAGGCCATCTGTTCTATAATGCGAGGCACACGACGGCTCACCGGTAGAGATACCCATCTGTGTAGCACTTCGTTGGGATGGGCAACCAGCCTGATTCCTTGGCCGCAGCCCTCTCGACGGGACAGTAGATTCGTGGAAGTAGGAGTGTTTCATGGCAAGGATTGGATCCGCGGAGGCAGAGATGGAAGCGGTCAAGCTCGCTGCCCAGTTGATGGCTGCGGCAGCACGCACTGCTCCGAAGGCGAGGGGGCTCGATTCCATTCAGACACTGGTGCTGACCGGCGAGGATCTGGAAGCGTTAGCGGTCGCGATGGAGGCCAGGAGCGCAGACAAGGGGAGCAAGGTCAGCTTCTTCGGGAGGGATGCAGACAACGTCAGGCAAGCCTCGGCGGTCCTGCTGGTTGGCGTCCGGAACGATCCGCGCAGGGCTCAGCGGCCGCTGGACTGCGGCGCATGTGGGTTCGAGGGCTGCATTGAGTTCTTCAGGCAGGAGAAACGGGAGGGAGAGGACTTTCGAGGGCCCATTTGCGCCTTCCAGTTGATCGACCTGGGCGTAGCGCTGGGATCCGCGGCCAGGACGGCTGCGGACATGAACATCGACAACCGCATGATGTACTCAATAGGCACCGCTGCCAGGAAGATGGGCC
Organism: Chloroflexi bacterium UBA6077; assembly: GCA_002436065.1. Lineage (GTDB taxonomy): Bacteria > Chloroflexota > UBA6077 > UBA6077 > UBA6077 > UBA6077. The sequence continues at coordinate 76,545 of DIXP01000098.1, read as the reverse complement.
TCCTCGATAGCGACCTCATCCTGGGCATCCCTCTCTCCGCCACGGGCAAGAACCCCTTCTTCGATCGTCCGATCAAGATGGCTGAAAGGAGCAAGCCAGACCAATGAACATCGACATCCAACCAACCGGACAACCTCGGAGCAGCACGGCTGAAGAGCTACTACCTGACAAACCTGGTCGGCAACCCCGTGAACACGGCTTGTGCTGCTATCAGCCTCATGTTCGGTGGCGTCTTGGATGCTTGCCCCAGGCTGAACACCTGCCTCCCGCATGCCGGTGGGGCATCTCCCTATCTTTGGGGCCGCTGGCGCCACGGCCAGCAGGTCAGGAGAGAGCCTCACGTCAACACAGACACGCCTTTGGACGCGCTCTGTCGTCGCTTCTACTTCGACACAATGACGCACAACCCATCGGCCCTGCGGTGGCTTGTCAGCGAAGTGGGAGTGGATCGGTGCGGATTCGGATTGGAGTATTGGAGTCGGTCACCTGAAAATGAATGAGAGTTGGAAGAAGAACACAGTTCTGTTCTTGATCAGCCAGACTGTGTCACTCTTTGGAACCTTCATGGTTCAGTATGCGATCACGTGGCACATCACGCTGACAACACAGTCTGGCGTGATGATGACCATTGCGATTATCTGCGGTTTCTTGCCTACCTTCCTTATCTCGCCCTTTGGCGGGGTATGGGCTGACCGCTATGACAGAAAGATACTCATTGTACTTGCTGATACGATGATAGCAGTATCAACGCTTGCCCTGGCTATACTATTTGCCATGGGATACGATACAGTATGGCTGCTTTTCGTGATATCCGCCATACGTGCTTTGGGTTCAGGCATCCACACGCCTGCCATAGGGGCTTTCATTCCGCAGCTTGTGCCTGAGGATCAGCTCACCAGGGTGAACGCAACGAACGGCACTATACAATCGCTGGTTATATTGGTATCCCCGATGGTTGGTGGCGCGCTGCTGACCATGGCTTCGATTGAGGCGATATTCTTCATAGATGTCTTCACTGCGGCCGTTGCAGTATCGATTCTCCTGCTATTCGTGCGAGTACCTGCTCATGCGAAGGCATCGAACAAGCAGACGATCAGCTATTGGGGTGACATGCGTGCGGGCTTCGCCTACGTCAAGAACCATGCATTCGTTAGGACGATCTTTCTGTTCAACGCTATCTACTTCATACTCGTCGCGCCCTTGGCGTTCTTGACACCCCTACAGGTCACCCGTAGCTTTGGGGAGGATGTGTGGCGTCTAACGGCTACAGAGGTTGCGTTTGCCATTGGCATGATGATAGGTGGTGTCATGATGGCATCGTGGGGTGGCTTGAAGAACAAGGTTCACTCGATGATCCTGGCAAACCTGGTCATCGCGCTCTGTACCTTGGCACTGGGAATCCCCCCTCTCTTCTGGATATACCTGCTGTTGATGGGTGTGATTGGGCTTGCCTTGCCGGTTTTCAATACGCCGTTCATGGTTCTATTGCAGCAGAAGGTGGAAGGGGATTTTCAGGGCAGGGTATTTGGCTTCTTGGGAATGATTGCGAGCATCATAATGCCGGCGGCAATGATCGTGTATGGGCCGGTAGCTGACTTCATCAGGATAGAATGGTTGCTCCTGGGGACTGGCTTGTTGATGCTTGTTCAGTGCGTCTTTATGCTGGACAACAGGGTGCTGATTGAGGCCGGAAGGCCAGTGTTAGAAGCCGAACGGTAGAGGCGAGGCGGCTCGCCTGGGCCGGCATCCAGGAGTGCGAGAGTCGGGCTGGAAGTCAGCCCAACTCTTCCCTCTAGCGGTCTATCCGCCAGATGGGCTCCACAAATGTAGCCGCAATCTGTGGGTTGCGCGTAGCTAGTTAGCCTGGAGGCAACTTGCCCACGAAGTACGCGCAGGCTGAAGCCTGCGGCTACAATGTGCCATGCAGGGTAGCTCCTGGGCTTGTGCTGACTCGCCCCCTTCCATCAGTCCAGTGTGGCGAGCAGCCGGTCCAGAGCGGCGTAGCTCTCGCTGAGACCCTCCTCCATGCCCGAGTTCAGCATTCCATCCCGCTCCTCCGCCGTGTGGAACAGCGATGTGGTGACGACCTTCGTCCGGCCATCGCCGAGGTCCTCGAACGTGGCGGTCTCGACCGAACGTTCGACCTCCATCCTCTCGATTACGACTCTATTGCCCCGCCCCCACCACTGCGCAACCAGTTTCGGGTCGGTGAACGCCCGCCAAACCTGCTCCCGGGGCGCGTTGAAGATGCGTTCAACCCGGATCTCGCGGTCGGTTGGGGTGGTCACCTGCGAGCTCTTGGCAGTCGTCCTACCGGACGTGCTCATGAATACGCTCCTTTCGTGCGATCAAGGAACTCTTCGAGTCGGCCGTGGGTGAGCCCGTACACACCAATCCACCGATTGGGGATAACCTATGCTCCTTGTAGCCTTCAGCCTATTGCTATAGAATTCGTCGGACGTTGAGCGTGGAAAGCGTTTCGGTTTGTCACGGCATCGTGTCCCTCATCCCGTAACTCATCAGAAGGAGGATGACTTGTTCGGCAAGAAGACGGTCTGGACATCATACTTCATAGTGTTCGTGGCCAGCGCCTGCTCCATGGTGATCGAGCTAGTGGCTGGGCGGATGATGGCGCCATTCATCGGCGTGTCCCTCTACACCTGGACCAGCATCATCGGGGTTGTGCTCGCGGGTATGAGCCTGGGGAACTACCTCGGCGGTCGTATTGCAGACAGGGCACCCCACCGCCAGACCCTGGGCATCCTGTTTCTCCTCGGTGGGCTGGCCAGCCTCTCGATCCTCTTCTCAATCGGCTTCGTGGGGAATAAGTCGCTTACGTTGCCCTTCCCGCTGATGGGCAAGATTTCGTTCCTGACGGCCATCGTCTTCTTCCTTCCCGCCTGCCTTCTCGGCACCATCTCGCCGGTGGTGGTGAAGCTGACCCTCAAGGATCTTACCGGGGCTGGGTCCACCGTCGGCAAGATCTACGCATGGTCCACGGCGGGGAGCATCGTCGGGACCTTCGCCACCGGTTTCTGGCTGATCTCCTGGTTTGGAACCCGCATGATCGTGGCGGGCGTCTCGGTGATCCTGATACTGATGGGAGTAGCGTTTGGGCAGTTGTGGAAGAGGGAGAAGGTGACCGTCACCGGTGTGACCGTGCTGCTGCTCGTGTCAACCCTGACCGCAGGGTTCGTTCTGAACAGCAGGGATGCCTTTGCATCCCCCTACTGGAAGGAGAGCAATTACTTCTCCATCCGCTTCTTCGACCAGGGAGAAAACGGGAACGGCAAGCAGGTGCGGGTGCTGGTGCTGGATCACCTGGTTCACAGCTTCGTGGCCCTCGACGACCCTACCCACCTCGAATATGCTTACGAGAAGGTATATGCCGACTTCACGGAGTACATGGCTCAGACAAGGCCGAGCTTGAACACGGTCTTTATAGGGGGGGGCGGATATACCTTCCCCCGATATATGGAACATGTGTATCCGACCAGCAACCTCGAGGTTATCGAGATCGACCCGGATGTGACCAGGGTCGTCTACGAGGAATTGGGGCTGCCTCAGGACAGCAAGATCGTAACCCATAATATGGATGGGCGAATGTTCTTCACCGGCGATGGCGCGCCCAAGGGCAAATATGACTTGATCCTGGGCGATGCCTTCAACGATCTCTCCGTTCCCTACCACCTGACTACCCTGGAGTTCAGCCAGAAGCTGCGGGACTCTCTGAAACCCAACGGCTTCTACCTGGTCAACATTATAGATAATCCAAGGCGGGGAGCCTTCCTTAGGCCTTACGTCAACACACTCAAGCAGGTTTTCCCCAATGTGACGGTGGCAGCCGTGGGGAAAGGGTGGCAGGCCGCAGGCCAAAACACCCTGATCGTTGTGGCATCAATGGAGCCGCTGGATCCCCAGCGCTTCACGGATGAACTGACCAAGCTACGCGGAGGCAATGAGCCGGTTACCATGATAATGCCGCAAGAGGAGCTGGCGGAGTATCTGGCGCAGGGCTCGAATCTGGTGCTCACCGATGACTACGTGCCGGTGGATCAGTTGATCGCCACCCTATTCGACGAACGGGGCTACTAGCGATTCGAGGGCCGCGACCGATGTAGTGCGAGCGACCTTCCGAAGGCGGCAACTCACCCGCCGCCCATCGCTTCCGTGATGGCATCCACCAACCCCGCTACGGTGTACTGCTTGGCCACCACGTCCACGCGAATTCCCAGCCCTCGTGCAGTGTCGGCGGTGATAGGCCCGATACAGGCCACCAAGGTCCGTGACAGTAGAGATGCGGTGTCTTCTTTCCCCAATCCCTGAGCAAGGAAGCTGACCGTGGATGAACTGGCAAAGGTCACCACATCGATCTCCCCCGCCTCAAGCTGACCTCGCACCCCGGAGATCTCCCCGGCAGGCACCGTCCGATAGCTAACCACTCTGTCTACAGAGGCTCCTGCCTTCTCCAGCTCGTCGGCCAGCAGTTCCCGGGCCATCTCCGCACGCGGCAATAGGACCCGCTTCCCCTGCACGCCCAGGGCAATCAGCTCTCGGGCAACGCTTTCCGCCACATACTCAGCTGGCACCAGGTCCACCTTCAGCCGGCAGCGCCGCAGCTCATCGGCCGTCGCCGGGCCTATAGCCGCCAGTCGGGCACTCCCAAGGGCTCGCACGTCACGTCCCAGGGCTTGAAGGCGATCGAGGAACAGCCTCACCCCGTTGGCACTCGTGAAGACGACCCAATCGTAGCCTGAGAGGCGCGCGATGGCCGCGTCCATCTCGTCATAGGAACCCGGCGGGACGATCTCCAGCACAGGCACCTCCACAGGCTCGGCCCCCTGCTCTCGAAGCAGGGATGAAAGGGCGCTTGCCTGCTCGCGGCTGCGTGTGACCAGGACTCGCTTTCCGAAGAGCGGCCGGTTGTCCCACCAGCGGAGCTGGGACCGGAGTCCCACGACAGTCCCCACGACAATCACCACAGGTGGCTTGAAGCTTGCTGTGGATGCCTTGCTCACTATGTCTGCCAGCGTCCCAACCAGCACCTCCTGCTTTGGCCAAGTGCCCCAGCGGATGAGGGCTACAGGTGTGTCAACCGGGCGACCATGGGCAACCAGCCTCTCGACGATGAGTGCGAGGTTCTCCATTCCCATCAGGAACACGAGGGTTCCGACCGCGGTGGCAAGCCCTTCCCACTGGATCGTCGACTCGACCTTGGAAGGATCCTCGTGCCCCGTTACCACAGTGAAGGAGGTGTTGTGGCCGCGATGGGTGACGGGGATGCCGGCGTAGGCCGGGGCGGCGATAGCCGAGGTGATGCCTGGGACGACCTCAAAGGGGATGCCGGCAGCCACGAGGGCAGCCGCCTCTTCTCCGCCTCGACCGAACACGAAGGGATCACCTCCGTGGAGGCGCGCGACTGTCTTGCCCTCCAGCCCCTTCTGGACCAGGACGCTGTTGATCTCCTCCTGACTGAGGGCGTGGCGGTTGGATGCCTTCCCGGCGTAGATCCGCTCGGCTCCAGGCGAGACATGTCTGTCGATAAGAACCGGATTGGCGAGCCGGTCGTAAACCACTACCTCGGCCTGCCCCAGCAGCTGCGCCCCCTTCTGGGTCAGCAGGCCGGGATCGCCAGGTCCCGCGCCGATCAGATACACCCTGCCGCTCACTCCTCCACCTCCGCCAGTAACTCAGCCGCCCCCTGGGATTCCAGCTGCTGGAACAGCGCTATCCCCAGTTCACCCGCCTCATCAACGCGCGCGGATGCCCGCGCTCGCATCACCTTGCTCCCCTCGGGATTGGCTACAAGTCCGTCCATCTCCAGCTTTCCATCCACCTCGACGCAAAGCGCGGCCACGGGGACTTGACAGCCACCACCGAGCGCCTGAAGGAAGGCCCGCTCTGCCTCGGTGGCGGCCCTGGTGGGTGGGTGATCGAGGAGCGCGACCACATCCGCAACTTCTTGATCGTGGCCCCTCAGTTGCACGGCCAGGGCCCCCTGCCCAACGGCGGGCAGGCACAACTCCGGCGAGAGAAACTCCGTCACTCGGCCCAGCTTCTCCAGCCTCACCAGCCCCGCTGCCGCCAGAACGATGGCGTCAAGGTCCTCACTCTCGGCCTTCCGCAGACGGGTGTCCACATTCCCGCGAAGGGGCACGATCTCCAGATCTCGTCGATAGGCCAGGAGCTGTGCCCGCCGTCGAGCGCTGCTGGTTCCGACCCGAGCACTCGCGGGCAACTCCCGCAGGGTCAACCCGTGCCGTGAGATCAGGACGTCCCTGGGATCCCACCGCTGGGGAACCGCACCCACCACCAGTCCGCCGGCGGTAGCCGCCGGCAGGTCCTTCATGCTGTGGACGGCTAGATCAACCCGCCCGTCCAAGAGCGCCCGCTCCAGCTCCCGGACGAACAGACCGCCGCCTCCAATCTCCCACAGGGGCGCCTGAGACGCGATATCCCCTGCCGTCTTCACAATCTGCAGCCGGACCCTCAGCCCCGGCGCCCTGGCCGCTAGCTGGTCCGCTACCCACCGGGCCTGCCACATCGCCAGGGCGCTGCCTCGGGTGCCTATGACTAGTTTGCGCACGATCATTCCTCTTCCAGCCCGAACAGCTCTTTGAGGGCGTCCAGGTAGAGGCCGCAGGCGCCGTCGTTCGCCTGGGCCTTCAGCCGAACCGTAGGGGTATGGAGTATCTTATTGATGATCGCTTGGGTCATAGCGTCCAGGGCTCTGGTGTCCTTTTCGCCAAGGCTCAGCCGGCCCTTGTGCTTGGCCAACTCCGCTTGGCGAATGGCTTCCAATCTCTCGCGCAGCGACACGATAGTGGGGATCACGTCCTGGCAGCGCATCCAGCCCAGGAAGTCGGTCAGTTCCTCGTCGATGATCGCCTGAACCTTGGCGACCTCCTTCTCGCGCTCCTTCAGGTTCGACTGGACCACTTCCTGGAGGTCGTCTATGTCATACAGGTGGACGCCGCGCATCGTGCCAACGGCAGGCTCCACATCCCTGGGTACCGCTATGTCCACCAGTACGAGGGGGCGCCAGTCGCGAGCCTCCATCGTGCAACCCAGCAGAGGAACGTCGAACACCGGATCTGGAGAGCCCGTGGAGGTGATCACGATGTCCGCGGCCCCCAGCGCCTCTTCCATGGACTCCCAACCGACGGCGGTTCCGCCAAAACGTGCGGCGAGCTCTTCGGCTCGCCCCCTCGTCCGGTTGACCACCAGGATCCGGCGAACCCCGTTGTCCACCAGGTTCTTTGCGGTTAGCTCGCCCATCTCTCCCGCGCCCACCACCAGCACCGTCAAGGCGCCGATCTCGCCGAAAACCCCTTTTGCCAGCTCCACCGCCGCATGGCTCACCGAGGCAGCGCTGCGCGAGATACCGGTCTCCGTCCTGGCCCGCTTACCTGCCGCCAGCGCTCGCTGGAACATACCGCTCAGGATGGGACCCACCGCTCCCCGCTCCGCAGCGAACTCGTAGGCATCCCGGACCTGTCCCAATATCTGGGGCTCGCCCAGGATCATGGAGTCGATGCCAGAGGCTACCCCGAAGAGCTGGCGAGAGGCATTCCCGTTCCTTTGGACATACAGGCATGAGAACACCGCAGCGTCATCGATGTCGGGGCACTGCTGCTGGTGCAAGAAGTTCTTGATCTCCTCAGCCGCCTGTTTGGGTCGCTGAGGTACGGCGTAGACCTCCGTCCGGTTGCAGGTGGAGAGTACCACGCGCTCCCGCGCAATACTCCCCAGGGCATCCAGCACCTCAGCGAGCCGATCTCCGCTCATGGCGAAACGCTCCCGCATCTCCACCGGGGCTACCTTGTGGTTCAGCCCCACCGCAATGATAACGGCAGGCTCGCCGTCCCGAACCCTATGGAAGATATCCTCTATCCGCTGGAGACACTCCGCCTCGCCCTTCCGCCGGAACAGGTCAAAGGCATCAGAGTTGACAACCTCTCCCCAGAACGCCTCACGCTGCACGGGGAGGGGCAACTCCTGCCTTACCCGCGTCCTCAAGGTGCCCAGCATCCGGAGAAACGGTCCGTACTCGGGAACAAGCACCTCCTCCAGCTTCTGCCTCATCCGCTTGGCCAGGGCCGGGCTAAGCCCTCCCGTGGAGATAGCCAGCGTCAGTTCATCCCGCTTGATGATGGAGGGGACGATGAAGTTGCACAGCTCGGGGACATCCACGACGTTAACCAGCTGGTTTCGCTCCGAAGCTTCCCCCCACACCTCTCGGTTAACGTCGGTCTCAGAGCTTGCCGCCACCACAACCATGGCGCCGGTCAGATCTCCAGGTTGGTACACCCCGCGGCACAGCTCTATCTCACCCCGGGATTCCAGCAGCTCCAGGCCTCTGTGCATTTGCGGCGCGATTACCCTTACCTTCGCTCCGGCAGCGAGCAGTGACTCGACCTTCCGGAAAGCAACCTCCCCGCCCCCTACAACAATTGCCAGCCTGCCTCGCAGGTCTAGAAAGGCAGGGAAGTAGCGAGAGTGAGACTGAGCGGATGAAGAGGATTTGAGGGCCGCCTCGGGCTCTGCTCTCGAAGCCTCGCTGCACCCTCGGTTCTCTATGTCTTCTCTGGTGAGCACGGGTTTCTCATCCCCCCTGATAGGCTCGTATCCAGGCTATCGTATGCCTGCTTCGGGCGTCTCGCCCCGTTCGTCTGCGTAGGAATGTAGCCGCATGCTTTAGCTTGCGCGTACCTGTTGGGCAAGCCGCCTCCAAGCCAACTGGCTGCGCGCAACCTGAAGGTTGCGGCTACATCCATTCTACATCCATTCGGCGGCTTCGCCGCCTGTCATCGTCCCGATGTCAGAGCAGCAGGAGAAGCGCATTTCCCCTACGCCTGGTTGGCCGCGACAAGGCGGCTGCCGGCGCTGTCTGCCGAGACAGCAAAGATCCGTTTCAGGAACTGGCCGGTGAATGAGTGAGGGCTGGCCGCCACATCCTCCGGTGTGCCGGTGGCAACAACCCAGCCGCCAGCGTCGCCGCCCTCTGGACCCAGGTCGATGATCCAGTCAGCAACCTTCACCACGTCGAGGTTGTGCTCGATCACCACCACGGAGTTGCCAGCGTCCACCAACCTGTTCAGCACCTCCAGCAGCCGGCCCACATCGGCGAAGTGCAACCCGGTCGTCGGCTCATCCAGGATGTACAGGGTCCGGCCGGTCGCCCGTTTGGACAGCTCCGAGGCCAGCTTCACCCTCTGGGCCTCGCCGCCCGAGAGGGTCGTCGCCGGCTGCCCCAACCTTACGTAACCCAGTCCGACATCGTTCAGCGTGGCCAGCTTGTTCCTGATGCTGGGGATATTCTCGAAGAAGGACAACGCCTCCTCCACAGTCATCTCGAGTACGTCGAAGATGTTCTTGCCCTTGTACCGGATCTCGAGCGCCTCACGGTTGTATCTCTTACCCTTGCACACCTCGCAAGGTACATATACGTCCGGCAAGAAATGCATCTCGATCTGAATAATGCCCTCACCGTGGCAGGCCTCGCACCTTCCACCCTTGACGTTGAAGGAGAAGCGACCCGGAAGGTAGCCCCGCATCCGCGCCTCGGGCAGCGAGGCGAACAGCTCGCGGATGGGTGTGAAGGCTCCGGTGTAGGTTGCAGGGTTGGACCTCGGCGTCCGGCCGATGGGCGACTGGTCGATGTCGATCACCTTGTCTAGGTACTCCAGCCCCTCGATCCGGTCGTGGTCCCCCGCGCGTTCCTTGGCCCTGAACAGCTGCTGCGCCAGCCGGCGGTGCAGGATGTCCGATACCAGGCTACTCTTGCCCGACCCTGACACTCCTGTGACGGCCACGAACAGACCCAGCGGCACTGTTACGTCGATGTTCTTGAGGTTATTCTCCCGCGCCCCAACGATCGTGAGCGCCTTCCCATTGCCCTGACGGCGACTCTCGGGCACGGGCACAGACATTTCGCCGCTCAGGAACTTGCCGGTGATGGACTCGGGGCAGGCCACGATCTCGTCCACGGTTCCCGCGGCCACGATCCGGCCTCCATGCTCGCCGGCACCTGGCCCAACGTCCACCACATAGTCGGCACTCCGAATTGTATCCTCGTCGTGCTCCACGACGATGAGGGTGTTCCCCAACTCTCGCAGCCGGGTGAGGGTCTGGATCAGCCGCGCATTATCCCTCTGGTGCAATCCGATGCTCGGCTCGTCCAGGATGTACAGAACCCCCACCAGGCCCGACCCAATCTGGGTAGCCAGCCTGATTCGCTGGGATTCGCCTCCGGAGAGGGTCGCGGCCGTCCGGTCCACCGTCAGGTAGTCCAGGCCCACATCCACCAGGAAGCCGAGCCGAGCCTTGATCTCCTTCAGAATGATCCTGGCTATAAGCATATCTCGCTCGCCGAGCGGCTGGTCCTCCGCCTCATAGGTGGCCGGCACAAAGGCTATCCCTCGGAAGGCTCCAGGCTCCCCCTCGAGGTACCGGAAGAACTCCAACGCTCGCCAGACGGAGAGTCTGGTGACATCCACGATGGAGCGACCCGCCAGCGTCACAGCCAGCATCTCAGGCTTGAGCCTGGCGCCGTTGCATGCTGGGCAGGGTCGGCTAGCCATGTAGCGCTCGATCTCGCTCCGGATGTAGTCCGACTCGGTCTCGCGGTAGCGTCGCTCAAGGTTTGGAATGACCCCTTCGTACGCTATCATGTACTCGTGGACGCGTCCGTCGCGGTGCTGGTGCTTGACCTTGACCCTCTCCCCCCGCGTCCCGTAAAGGACCAGGTCAAGATGCTCCTGCTTCAAGTCCTTGACTGGTGCCTTTGTGGAGAACCCGTAGTGGTTCGCGACTGCCCCCAGGATGTGTGAGTAGTAGCTATCGGTGGTGCTTGCGCGGCTCCACGGCTGAATCGCCCCTTCCGCGATCGAGAGGTCTTTGTTGGGGATGACCAGGCTCGGGTCGATCTCCAGCTTCGAGCCCAGACCGGTGCACTCCGGACAGGCCCCGTGGGGGCTGTTGAAGGAGAAGTTCCTGGGCGCAATCTCCCCGATGCTGAATCCGCACTCCACACAGGCGAAGTTCTCGGAGAAGGTGATCTCCTCCCCGTCGATGATGGACACTATCACAGTGCCCGCGCCCAGCTTCAGCGCCGTCTCCATGGAGTCTGACAGGCGACTCCGGGAGGCGTCCAACTCCTCATCGTCAGGGGCAGGGGTGGCCAGACGGTCGACCACCACCTCGATGATGTGCTTCTTGTTCTTCACCAGCTTGATCGTCTCTCCCAGATCCTGCACCTGGCCGTCGATGCGGGCGCGGACGAAGCCGGCCTTGCGGATATCCTCCAGGATCCCCTGGTGCTCGCCCTTCCTGTCCCGGATCACCGGCCCGAGGACCATGAGCCGCGTCCCCGCCGGCAGACCCAGCACGGCATCCACCATCTGCTCCACCGTCTGCTGCGAGATCAATCGGCCGCATTTAGGGCAGTGGGGCTTGCCGATCCTGGCGAACAGCAGCCGAAGGTAGTCGTAGATCTCGGTGACTGTGCCCACCGTGGAGCGCGGGTTGTGGCTGGAAGCCTTCTGGTCTATGGAAATGGCAGGTGAGAGTCCACCGATGTAATCCACATCGGGCTTCTCCATCTGGCCGAGGAATTGGCGAGCGTAGGCGCTCAGCGACTCCACGTAGCGCCGCTGCCCCTCCGCGTAGATGGTATCGAAGGCCAGGGATGACTTGCCGGAGCCGGAGAGCCCGGTAATCACCACCAGCTTGTCCCTGGGTATCTTCAGCGATACGTTCTTCAGATTGTGTTCGCGCGCACCGCGAATCTCTATGTAGTCTTGTCCCACTTGTCCACCAATGCTGAGTTGTTAGTGCTGACGTCATCGTCAGTGCTCGACCAGACCGATGCTGCTAGGCGGCTCGCCGCCTGCTGGGAGCGCGGGCGGCGAGCCCGCGAGGACAGGCGGACCAGCGGCCCGCGCTCCCAGGGATGGGCCGCTCCCGCGGCCTGTCAACATCACTTTGGTCGAGTACCAGCACTCGACACTCGCCACTCCCTAAGCTATCTGCCGTCGCAGTTCGATGATCTGGTCGCGGAGGAGGGCGGCCTTCTCGAACTCGAGGTTCTTGGATGCCTGCTTCATCTGCTGCTCCAGATCCTTGATCAGACGAGTGACCTCGTCCCTGGCGAGCGGAGAGCCGACCTCGTAGGAGGCCACCTCCTCGGCCACGGCCTTCACCCGGCTGGAAATGTCCTTGATCGCCTTGCGGATGCCAACCGGCGTTATGCCGTGCTGATGGTTGTACTCCGACTGGATCTTCCGACGGCGGTAGGTCTCGTCGATGGCCCTACGCATGGAGTCGGTTACTACGTCTGCGTACATGATGACGTGGCCGTCCACGTGCCGGGCTGCCCGGCCCATCGTCTGAATCAGGGCGCCCTCCGACCGGAGGAAGCCCTCCTTGTCCGCGTCGAGGATCGCCACCAGGGACACCTCGGGCAGATCCAGCCCCTCCCGCAGCAGGTTGATCCCCACCACTACATCGTACACTCCCAGCCGCAGGTCTCGCAGGATCTCGATCCGCTCCAGGGTCTCTACCTCCGAGTGGAGGTAGTGGACCTTGATCCCCATCTCACGCAGGTAGTCCGCCAGATCCTCGGACATCCGCTTCGTCAGGGTGGTGATCAGCGCTCGCTCACCCCGCTCCACACGGGTGCGGACCTGCTCCAGCAGGTCGTCTATCTGCCCGGCCGTCGGCTTGATCTCCAGGGTGGGTTCCAGCAGACCTGTGGGACGGATCACCTGCTCTACGATCTGAGAGCTGTGCTCCCTCTCGTAAGGACCCGGCGTGGCGGAGACGAAGACAACCTGGTTCATATGGCCCTCGAACTCCGTGAAAGTCAGCGGTCGGTTGTCCAGGGCGGAGGGCAGCCGGAACCCGAAGTCCACCAGAGTCCTCTTCCGGGAGTAATCACCCCCGTACATACCCCTCACCTGTGGGATAGACAGGTGGGACTCATCGGTGAACAGCAGCCAGTCGTCCGGGAAGTAATCCAGGAGGGTCCAGGGCATGCTGCCGGCGGCTCGACGGGATAGGTGGCGTGAGTAGTTCTCCACGCCGTTGCAGTAGCCCGCCTCACCCAGCATCTCCAGGTCGTAGCGGGTTCGCTGCTCCAGCCGCTGCGCCTCCAGCAGCTTGCCGTCACCCTTCAGCTCGTTGAGCCGCTCGGCCAGTTCCTGCTCGATGTCCCGGATCGCCTCCTGCAGCTTCTCCTGAGTGGTCACGAAGTGCTTAGCCGGGTAGATGTCCACCTGGGTCTTCTCCACCAACAGCTCACCCGTCAGGGCGTCCACCTCGGAGATCCGCTCCACCTCGTCGCCCCAGAACTCGACACGGATGGCGATTTCCTCGCCGATCGGCTGGATCTCCAGGGTGTCGCCGCGCACCCGGAACTTGCCGCGACCAAAGTTGAAGTCGTTGCGCTCGTAGTGGATGTCCGTCAGGAAGCGCAGCACCTTGTCTCGCTTGCGCTGCTCGCCGCGCCGTAGGGTCAGTACGACGTTGCCGTACTCCTCAGGGGAACCAAGGCCGTAGATGCAGGACACCGAGGCCACGATGACCACGTCCCGCCGTTCGAAAAGGGACTTGGTGGCCGCGTGGCGGAGGCGGTCGATCTCCTCGTTGAGTGAGGCATCCTTCTCGATGTAGAGGTCGCTCTTGGGTACGTACGCCTCCGGCTGGTAGTAGTCGTAGTAGCTGACGAAGTACTCCACCGCGTTGTGGGGGAAGAACTCCTTGAACTCCGAGCATAGCTGGGCGGCCAGCGTCTTGTTGGGCGCAAGGACGAGGGCTGGCCGATGCATCTGGGCAATGATGTTGGCCATAGTAAACGTCTTGCCGGAACCGGTCACGCCCAGCAGAGTCTGGCACTTCATTCCAGACTTCAGCCCCTCGATGAGGCTGGCGATGGCCTGTGGCTGATCGCCGGTAGGATCGAATTCGGATGAAAGCTGAAACTCAGGCAAGACAGGGTACTCCTAACGCACGCTGAAAACAGTGTGGGTGCAGCCGCAGCCGCGCGAAACCATCAGGAAATTATACCAATTTCGGCCCCTGAGGGTCCAACCCAATGATGGGGCAACCAGGGCCGACGCATCTAAATCTGGGGTGCGAGGTGGGGTAGGCGGGGCTGGTAGGATCAAGGTACTGATGCGGCAAAAGGGATTGGATGGTCTCGAGGCCGCGGGTTTTCGCCACGACGCGCTGGAAGACAACGATCTCGGCCGCTCCTTGATGGAGGAGTTGCCCCCCTCCTGGCCCCCTGTGGGATGCGCCTCAACGCCCTCTCTGAGGAGATACCTGGCGACGCCCTGAGCCAGATGTGGAGCGAGCTTTCAGGTGACTAATGCCTCTACCCTTGTACTCGTTAACTATGTATTAATTCCTATAAACTGCGTATCGGGCGAAGCCAGGCCTGTCCTGTGCTATAATTTGGCCTGTTAGCACGAATTGAGGCGTCTCTCTCGGGCGCCCCATTCCACGGAGTACCGATGAACTTCTTCGACCTGAACCGCATACTCTTGTTTGCACCGGCTTTCATCATTGCGATCGCCGTCCATGAGGCCAGCCACGCCCTGGCTGCCCACCTACTGGGTGATCGCGGTCCGCAGCAAGAGGGGCGTCTAACCCTGAATCCGCTGAAACATCTGGACCCAATGGGCACCATTGCCCTCCTATTTGTAGGGTTCGGCTGGGGCAAGCCGGTGTCGGTTAGGCCCTGGCTTTTCCGGATCGCGCCGGTACTAGGTATGGCCCTGGTTGCCTTCGCCGGACCGCTCTCGAACCTGGTCACCGCCGCAGTCTTCGGACTCCCCATCAGGTTCGGCATGCCGTTTCCTGACATCGTCATGGAGTACGTGGTGGCGATTGCCTACGTCAATGTGCTGCTGGCAGTGTTCAATTTGATACCGCTGCCTCCGCTGGATGGCTTCTCGGTGTTGATGGGCATCCTGCCGCAGGCGATGGCGCAGAAGATTGCACCGTTGGCGCAGTATGGACCGGCGGCGCTTATGTCCCTGTTCGCCCTATCCTTTGTGTTCAAGCTGGATCTGTTCGGGGCGTTGATTGGCCCGCCTTTCGGTGTGCTGTTCCCCATCGTCACGGGCATCCGATAGCTTCTCGTGGGAGCGATTTACCGAATTCGCCAGGGGCTGAGCAACCTGATGGCCGCCATGGGCCCGGAAGACTGGGCGCTAGCGGCACGATGGCTCTCGCCTTCGGAACGTGCCCTTTTCCAGCGGATGCAGCGGCCAGACCAGATTCACTGTGCACGGGTCGCACGGTGGCTCCTCGCCGAAGGTGAGGCCGATGAGATCATCGTGCGAGCGGCTCTCCTGCATGATGTGGGGAAGGCTCGCTACAGGCTAGGGGTTGTTCATCGGACGCTCTACGTCCTCCTGGCGCCCCTGTTTCGGGCCTTCCCACCGCTCTTCATGGGGGCATCCGGCGAATCCCACTGGTGGATGCCCTACTACGTGATCGCCAACCATCCTCGCCTCGGAGCAAGCATGCTGGCGCAGGCGGGATGCGATGAGCGGCTGTGGCGTCTGGTAGAATTGCACCAGCAAGATCCGCAGCTGGTTGGTGGTATTCCCGATGTCCAATGGACTCGCGATGCCTTAGCGAAGCTGCGCAGAGCAGACAGTCACAATTGAGGTGGTTTTAAGCGATGCAGCAAGTCACCATCGTCGGGCTGGGTCTCATAGGTGCGTCCCTCGGGCTCGCTCTGAAGCAGTTGAAGAACCCACCGCGCGTTGTCGGCCACGACCTCCAGTACGATGCGGCCACCAGGGCTAGCAAGCTGAAGGCCGTCGACAAGGTGGAGCGCTACCTCCCGGACGCGGTGGTCGGCTCGGACCTGGTGATTGTGGCCACTCCGGTAGGAGCAATCCCCGATCTGTTTGCACGGATGGCCGAGTCACTATCCGAGGGCTGCGTGGTGACAGACACCGGTAGCACCAAGCGGGAGATCCTGCTGAAGGCCCAGGAGCTCCTGCCATCCCGAGTGGCTTTTGTCGGCGGCCACCCCATGACCGGCAGGCAGACGAGTGGGGTGGATGCGCCGAAGGCATCCCTCTTCCAGAACAGTGTCTACTGTCTCGTTCCCTCTCCAACGGCCCCCACCGATGCTGTGGACACCATGGTCAAGCTGGTCCAACAGATTGGGGCGTCTGCGTATTTCGTGGATGCCGCGGAGCACGATGGCCTGGTGGCTGGAGTAAGCCACCTGCCCTATCTCCTCTCCACCGCCTTGGTGCGGAGCCTGGCTGCTGGGCCGGGCTGGCGGGAGATGTCGGCCGTGGCCGCGGGGGGCTTCGAGATCGCCACCCGTCTGGCTGGCCACGACCCGAAGATGTTTGCCGACATCTTGGCAACCAACGGGGACAATGTGGTAATGCAACTAGACAGGCTGGTTGAGCAGTTGGAGTGCTTCCGGAACGAACTCGTGGCCGAGCGACCAGACCTCTTCAAGGAATTGGAGCAGGGACAGAAGCATCGTCTGGAGTGGGAGGCCCAGAGAAGGCGGGCGGCCGAGAAGCTGTAGTGCAGGGCGCTCTGCCCTGTGTCATCCAGTTGGCTATTTACGAGCGTAGTGGTGTGCCCCACCGCGTCTCGTTGCGCGAAGACGGTTCTCCAACCACAAGACTGCAGGGGACGTAAGCCTGCACCACGGAAATGGCGCGAGGGGCGGGTCTTGCGAACCCGCCCCCTTCCCCTGATTGCTACTTGACCTCGACTCCGGCGCCGGCTTCCTTCAGCTTGGCGGCGGCCTTATCGGCCTCTTCCTTCGGCACGCCTTCCTTGATGGGCTTGGGCGCGCTCTCGACCAGGTCCTTCGCCTCTTTGAGGCCCAGGTTGGTCAACTCGCGGACGACCTTGATGACGTTGATCTTGTTGGCTCCGAAGTCCTTCAGGATCACGGAGAACTCAGTCTGCTCCTCAACGGGTGCAGCCGCAGCCACGGCGCCGGCCCCAGGTGCAGCCGCGGCCGCGGGGGCAGCCGCCACTACGCCAAACCTATCCTGGAGGGCCTTGACCAGGTCCGCCAGCTCGAGAACGCTCATCTTCTCGATCGAGGCAATGATCTCTTCGGTGCTCATCTCTCATCCTTTCATCGGTATGCGCTAGCCGCGCCTTCATAACCATTCATGGGTGGGGCTGGTTCGTGACATCACCAACCCCGGCAGGGGCTATCCAGACTCCCTGCGCCGCCGCACCACTCAGTGCTGGCATAATCAGGCAGCAGCTCCCTGCTCCTCGAGCTGGCGTCGTCGGGCTTCCAGAGTGCCCACCAGGCCGCTGATCACGCCTCCAAGGGTACCAACAAGGCCCGCGATAGGTGACTGGAACCCGGCCAATACCTGGGACAACAGCACTTCCCTGGGCGGCAGAGCCGCTAACGTCGCGATCTCTGCTGCGGTGACGGCTCGCTGACCAAGCAGTCCACCCTTGATCTTGAACACCTTCGAGCTGCGCTCGAAGTCCGTCAGGGCTTTGGCCGCAGCTGCCTCGTCGCCATGGCTAAAGGCTGCCGCACTCGGACCTACCAGCACATCGCTGATGGCGCTCTTGCCAACCTTCTCGGCAGCGAAGCGCATCATGGTGTTCTTTGCTACCCTCAGCTCGACCTTCTGGTCTCGCAGCTTCTTACGAAGACCGGCCATCTCAGCAACGGTCAGCCCTCGATAGTCGGTTAGGACGACCAGGTTGCTGTTCGAGAGCATCTGGCTCAACTCTTCAACTGCGCCGACCTTCTCTTTCCTCGGCTCCTTCTGTCTAGGCAATGGTTCACCTCCTTTCCACCAACGGTAGATGCACTCACGTGGGTGCAAAACAGGCTGTATCGCAGCAAAAAGGGCCTTTGGCCACCAAGGCCAAAGGCCCTTCAACTCCAGATACTCCAGAGAGATCCAGGAGTCTCGTTCCTTCTGATCGCCTCGGCAGGCCAGATTAAGTGCCTATAGGGCACGCCCGCTGTCTACAGCTCGTAGCTTATTGGGTTGTCAAAAGTTCTGTGCGCTAGGCTCCAGCGGAGGCCAGTGCCATGGTGGGCTGCAGATCCAGCCTCACGCTAGGGCTCATGCTGGAGGCCATGGCGATGGTCTGGATGTACTGCCCCTTGACGCCACTGGGCTTTGCCCTAATGACAGCGTCCATTAGCGATGCCAGGTTGGTGGCAATCTGATCATCAGTGAAGCTCAGCTTGCCGATGGGTACGTGGATGACGGCGGTCTTGTCCACCCTGAACTCCACGCGACCAGCCTTCACCTCTTTGATTACCTTGCCGATCTCGAAGGAGATGGTTCCGGCCTTCGGGTTGGGCATTAGCCCTCGCCGACCGAGGATCTTTCCGAGCTTGCCAACCATGCCCATCATGTCGGGGGTGGCCACCGCTACGTCGAACTCGAGCCAGCCGCCCTCGATCTTCTGGACCATATCCTGGGCGCCCACATAGGTGGCACCCGCCTGTTCGGCTTCCCTGGCCTTGTCGCCCTGGGCAAAAGCCAGGACACGGACCTCTTTGCCGGTGCCTGCAGGCAATACGGCCAGGCCTCTCACCATCTGGTCAGCGTGCCGAGGGTCAACGCTGGTGCGAATGTGAATCTCAATAGTGGGGTCGAACTTGGTGTACGAAATCTCGCGGAGCAGCTTGATGGCATCCGAAGGCGGGTAGAGCTTGTCCTCGTCCACCTTCTTCGCAGCCTCTATGTACTTCTTGCCGTGACTTGGCATCGCAACCTCCTCGTGGTAATGGCGGGCCCTAAGGCCCTCCCACAAAATGATTAGCTAATCGTGACTCCCATGCTCCGGGCGGTGCCCTCGACCATCTTGACGGCGCCATCCAGGTCGATGGCGTTTAGATCCTTCATCTTCGTCTCGGCGATCTCACGCACCTTGTCGCGCGAGAGGCTCCCGACCTTGGTGCTGTTGGGCGTGGCCGAGCCCTTGTCGGTGCCGAGCGCCTTCTTTATCAGATCCACCGTCGGGGGAGTCTTGACAATGAAGGTAAAGGACCTGTCCTCGAAAATGGTGATCTCCGCCGGAATGACCATTCCGGCCTGACTTGCGGTCCGCTCGTTGTATTCCTTGCAGAAGGCCATAATGTTCACGCCGTGCTGGCCCAGCGCAGGGCCAACGGGCGGAGCCGGTGTCGCCTTCCCCGCGGTAATCTGCAGCTTTACAACGGCCTTGACTTTCTTCGCCATATAGCTCTCCTTACACCAGCCTTCAGCTGCCAGCCGTCGGCTATCAACAAAAGCCGAGAAGCTAATGGTGCGAAGCCCTCTCGCTCACCGCTTCTCGACTGTCGACCCTCGACTCTTGTACCTCTTAGACCCTGGTGACCTGAAGGAAATCCAGCTCCACTGGGGTCTCACGGCCAAAGAACGAGACCAGGACACGCACCTTACCCTTCTCGAGGTTTATGTCATCCACAACCCCAATGAAGTCGGTGAACGGCCCGTCAACCACCTTCACCTTCTCGCCCCTGGAGAAGCTAACCTTGATCTTAGGCGCCTCTCGTCGCATCGCCTTCAAGATCTGCTTCACTTCGTCATCCAGAAGCGGAGTAGGCTTGCTTCCAGAGCCAACAAAGCCAGTGACGCCAGGCGTATTCCGCACCACGTGCCATGAGTGATCCGTCAACAACATCTGCACCAGCACGTAGCCAGGGAAGACCTTACGCTGCACGGTACGCCGCTGGCCGTCTCGGATCTCCATCTCGTCTTCCGTCGGGATGACTACCTTGAAGATCTGATCCTGGGCACCCATCGAGTCGATCCTGTGCTCCAAGTTCGTCTTCACCTTGTTCTCGTAACCCGAGTAGGTGTGGATGACGTACCACTTGGCATCAGGGTGCGTTCTCTCGGCTTCCTTTTCCTGGCCCTCTTGCTCTACGACTTGAGCTTGTGTCTCTTCCTGTTCCATTACGCTCTCAATCGAGACAATAGGTTTGCCGCTATCTCAGCAGCAACTGGAAAAACTCCGCGAACACGAAGTCGGCAAAACCGAGAAAGAGGCCAACAGCAACCGACACGCCAATCACTATCATCGTCAGATTGACTGCCTCCCGCCGGGTAGGCCACACCACTTTCCTCAGTTCCGACCGGATCTCTCGCAGGAACCCGCGCGCGCGGTCAACCTGTCCTGGCTGATTTGCTCTGCCCTTCTTGCTTTGCTCTTTGACGGGCATTCTTGTCCTACTTCGCCTTTGGTATAGTGTAGTCGCCTGGTACCCTCGGCATGTCCCGCCGAGTGCGTCACCGTCCGCACCGAACGCTGCATGGCAGGCCCGGCAGGACTCGAACCCGCAACCTGCGGTTTTGGAGACCGCTGCTCTGCCTAGTTGAGCTACAGGCCTACGCCGCCCAGATACTGGCTTCGCGGGGCGCAATACGACTGTGACGAGACTGTCCCCGCAACCAGGATGCTACCAGCCGTCGGGGCAGAATGTCAAGCGCCCGACACGGAACCATAGGGACGCGGGCTCGAACGCCACGCATCCCCTTCTCCGTATCCGCTACTTCTGCTCTCTGTGCTCCCTGTGTGCTCTGCAACGCGGGCAGTACTTGCGCAACACCAGCCGGTCAGGATCGTTCTTCCTGTTTTTCTCCGTGTGGTAGGTGCGCTCCCTGCACTCGGTACACGCCAGGGCAATCAGGATTCTATCTGCTTTCTTGGCCATTCCTGGATTATCCTACTCGTAGATCTTGGTGATGGCGCCGGCACCGACCGTACGGCCACCTTCTCGGATTGCAAAGCGCAATCCCTCTTCCAGGGCGATCGGCTGGATCAGCTCTATCTCCATCTGCACGTTGTCCCCAGGCATCACCATCTCGACACCCTCGGGCAGCTTGATCGCCCCCGTCACGTCCGTCGTCCTCAGGTAGAACTGCGGCCGATACCCATTGAAGAACGGCGTGTGCCTCCCACCTTCGTCCTTCCCCAATACGTACACTTCCGCGGCAAACTTAGTGTGCGGCTTGATCGATCCAGGCTTCGCTAGCACCTGCCCGCGCTCAACGTCCGTCCGCTCTATCCCCCTCAGCAGGCACCCAACATTGTCCCCTGCCTGCCCAGAGTCCAACAGCTTCTTGAACATCTCCACGCCGGTCACTACGACCTTCCGCGTGTCCTTGATCCCTATGATCTCTACTTCGTCCCCTACCTTCACCAAACCACGCTCTATCCTGCCGGTCACCACCGTACCTCGCCCCTTGATCCCAAATACATCCTCAAGCGGCATCAGGAACGGCTTGTCAATCGGCCTCGCTGGCGTAGGTATGTATGAGTCCACTGCCTCCATCAGCTTGAGGATCGACTCATACGCTGGATCGTTCGGGTCCTTGCTCTCGCTCTCAAGTGCCTTCAGCGCACTCCCCCTCACGATCGGGATCTCATCTCCAGGGAAATGCTGCTTCGTCAACAGCTCCCGAAGCTCCAGCTCCACCAGCTCCAAGAGCTCCTCGTCCTCCATGGCGTCTACCTTGTTCAGATACACCACCATCGCAGGCACTTCCACCTGCCGCGCCAGCAGTATGTGCTCCCTCGTCTGAGGCATCGGCCCATCAGGCGCACTCACCACAAGGATCGCTCCGTCCATCTGCGCGGCCCCTGTGATCATGTTCTTGATGTAGTCGGCGTGCCCAGGACAGTCTACATGCGCATAGTGCCGGTTGTCCGTCTCGTACTCCACATGCGCAATCGCGATCGTGATGCCCCGTGCCCTCTCCTCAGGCGCATTGTCGATCGAGTCAAATGCCCGGTACTCCGCCTCTCCCTTCATCGCCAACACCTTCGTGATGGCTGCCGTCAGCGTCGTCTTCCCATGATCAACGTGCCCAATCGTCCCCACGTTTACATGGGGCTTCGTCCGCTCAAACCTCTTCTTCGCCATGGCGGCGCACCTTCCTTCTCTCTTCTTCTTGCAATGTGGGTTTGTCTACCTGAGTGGCTCTGCGACTACCGAGGACCAACCTCTCCATTCGCCAAAATAGACCGTTGCCGGTCTATTTCGTAACTGAGGTGTAATGGAGCCCACAACCAGATTCGAACTGGTGACCTCGATCTTACCAAGATCGCGCTCTACCGACTGAGCTATGTGGGCCCGGCCTTTAACTGCCTGGTGGAGGGGACAGGATTCGAACCTGTGTAGCCCGTCAGGGCGACGGTTTTACAGACCGTTGGTATTAGCCACTCACCCACCCCTCCCCGCATTGCCCGCCATCCGTGCTGCCCGGCTTGCGGGGGTGCGCCAACGCGCCTAGGCACCTAGATATTATAGCGCAACCCTAAAACGGACGTCAATGTCCGGGGGAGGTCCCGTCTACGGGTAGGCCTCTATTCGCCCCCCTGTGGTCGTCTGGGGATCCCCGATTCGCAGGGCACGCCGGTCTGGCACAGGCCGCAGCCTCCGTAGCTTCCCATGTACCCGGGTTTCTTCACCCAATCCTGCTGTTTCACGAACAGCAGTTCCCTGCACTTCAGCTTGTCGTGGCCCTGAGGTCCGATGGCGTCGGCCGGGCAGCGACCAGCGCACACGAGGCACTTCTCGCCGTTTGCGCCAAGGCAGTACTCGAGGTGGTGAGAGTAGGGGCGCGGGCTGGGAACGAAGGCGGCATTTACCACCACACTTCCACAGCGATGGGCTATCCCTCTTGCCGTGATCAGGCCGTCGGTAAGGCTGAAGGTACCGTGCCCCGCCGCGTAGGCAGCGTGTCGCTCCGACCAATTGGAGGCTCTGCCGTTGGGCAGATCATACACCTTGAAGTAGCTGGCCAGCATCGGCGCCACCGCAATATAGCCTCTCCTCTCGAGCAGCGAAACCACGTGCCGGCGAAGGCTCTCATTGAACTCCTCGCCCTGGAATCGGCTGTTGTTCCATCGAAGGGAAGGCCCTTCGGTCATCTCCCGGTTGGCCTGCTTGGTCTTCCCTGCTATCGGCAGTATCCAGGAAACCACGCTCAACCTGTCCGGCGCTGCCATCTCCGTGACCACTGCGGCGTCCAGTGCCTGCCGGGGTGTCAGGTGAAACTCTCCTACCACCTTCTTGTACTGATCGAACAACGGATCGTCTCCATCGGCGAACCCAACCAGGGGTTCCTCGAAGATGGGCGTGTTGTCGATCTTGCTCAGCCGGTTGAGTGGCGATTCCGCCACGTAGCTCTTGATGGCCTCGACGAGAAGCCCCTGCAGCTCCTTCACGTCCCCTTCGGCACTCCAATCCACGCTCATACCTTGATTACCCTCCCAAAGTTGACAACTCATCGCGGAACGAGGAAAACGGTGGCGCCCCCGGGGGCCGTTTGCCATCATAGCAGGCCCGATCATGGGGTCAAGCGTATATGCCCGGCTTTTGCATTTCTGTAACGCCTTTGATAGTCTGGCCACGAGATCCTGGATAAGAAAGCGGAGTCGAGCTTGTAGGTGAAGAGGGCTGGAAGATGCATGAGCGGATGCGCGACAGACTAGAAAATCGCGACTTGAATGGGATCCGCAGCGAGGCGGAGGTGGACCGCCGGACCCTCAGCCGACTGCTCCCGTTCACCTACCAACTCGATGGGCTGCTTCGCTGGCGAGCCGTCGAGGCGCTGGGTGCGGCAGCCGGCGTCGTAGCCGACCGAGATCCAGAGTTCGTCCGGGGCATCGTTCGTCGACTGTTCTGGTCCTTAAGCGATGAATCGGGCTCAGTGGGTTGGAGCGCTCCGGAGGCCATCGGTGAGATCGTTGCCAACCGTCCGCAGCTTTTCGCCGACTATGCCCCGATGGTGGTATCCCTGTTCGAGAATCTGGAAGAGGCGTACT
Source organism: Chloroflexi bacterium UBA6077 (assembly GCA_002436065.1). Taxonomy (GTDB): domain Bacteria; phylum Chloroflexota; class UBA6077; order UBA6077; family UBA6077; genus UBA6077. The sequence goes on along the minus strand of DIXP01000098.1, from coordinate 52,716 downwards.
TTCGGCCGGGAATCCTCTGGGCAATCGGACGAATCGCGTCGGTTGCGCCGGCCTTGGTCGCCGAAGCGGCTCCCATGGCCATCAGGTTGCTCTCTGACCGGGACCCCCATGTGCGGGGCGCGGCCGTGTGGTGCCTCGGCCGGATTGCGCATCCAGAGGCTGCCGCCGGCCTCAGGGGCCTCCTGTCTGACACAAACCAGATCGCAATCTATATGGATGGAGAGGTTCGGGCCACGACGGTGGGAGGGCTTGCCAGAGATGCTCTCGATGAGCTGTCTCGCCATTCCCAGCCCTAGGTCCCCGCTCGCGGCCCCCTGTCTCGCTCCACAGCGGGGTTGAGCCCTTTGAAGACGGCGAAGAGGAGGGCAAGGGAGGGGACAAGCAGGACCATGCCGAAGGGGAGCGTCCAGAGGACGAAGCTGAGGGTGGCCGCCGGGGCCGCCGCCTCCTGGATGGTCAGGTCCGGATAGAGGATATAAGGGCGTTGGGCCAGCGCCCATCCTGCCACCAGCAGCGCCACCTGTCCGATCGCCAGCACGCGGGCCGTGGAGAAGCGACGCTGCCACAGCGCTAAGCCCGATCCGAGAGCCAGGATCGCCCCCGCCGCCAGAGTACCAGCCGCCAGCCTTACAGCCGGACCGCTCCACAGGTTGGGAGCCTCGAACCAAGCGAGGAGGATCGTGGCGGCGAAGGCAGCGCCACCGAAGGCCCACGCCCCCAGCCCTCTTTTCCGGAAATCCTCACGGAGGTCGCCCCGGGTCTCCAGCGTCAGGTAGACCGCGGCCAGATAGGCACAGACCGCCAGGACGAGGAGTCCGGCTGCCAGAGGGAAGGGACTTATCCACAGCCCTTCGGCCGCGCCCTGCACGACACCATCAACCACCCGAATCCTTCCCGAGGCGATGACCCCCAGGGCAGCCCCCAGCAGCACCGGTGTGAATAGGCTCGCCACCCCGAAGGTGTTCCCCCAATTGAGTGGCGAGCGGGCTGCCTCGTGGCCGTGGGCACGAAAAACGAACGCGGCGCCCCGGAGGACGATGCCCAAGAGCACCAGGTGACCCAGCCAGAAGAGGGCCACGCTGAGGACCGAGAAGGCGAGCGGGAACGCTGTGAAGAGGATCACCACCAGGAAGATCAGCCAGACGTGGTTGGCTTCCCATACGGGCCCAATTGCCGCAGCCACAGCAGTCCTCTGCTCATCCGTCCTGGGACCGCTGGCTAGCAGGTTCCAGACCCCACCTCCGAAGTCCGCCCCGCCCAGGACCAGATAGGCCGTGAGGGCAACGATGGCCAGGGAAGCCACCAGATCGGGGAGAACGTCAGCCGTAGGCATCGTAGGAATCCTCGTCTTCCGGCCTGTCGGAGCCCTCATCGGCGGCTATCCTACGTAGCAGCAGGACCAGCGCTATCGACAGCCCCCCATACAGAAGGATGAAGCCAGTCAGGGAGGCCCAAATGCTGGGAATGGGAGTGACGGCATCCTGAGTGCGCAGGACCTGATACACGACCCAGGGTTGTCTGCCTGTCTCGGTCACCGTCCACCCGCTCTCCAGGCTGAGGAAACCGAGGGGGGTCGCCAGGGCCAGGGCAACCAACAGCCAGCGCCGGGTCGTCCAATCGCGCACCCCCCTCCGGTCTCGCCACCAGGCCCACCAGAACCACGCTGCCAGTCCCACCATAGCGAATCCAGATGCCACCATAATTTGAAAGGCTGGATGCACGATCTGAGTTGGGGGCCACTGATCTAGGGGAAAGGCGGAGAGACCCTGGACCTCAGCGTTGGGGTCTCGGGCAGCCAGGAAGCTCAGCCCGCAGGGGATCTCGATGGCAAAGTAGGTCTGCTGGTCCGCGGGAACCGGCCATCCCAGGATGCGGAGAGGGGCGCATCGCTCCGTTTGGAACTGTCCCTCCATAGCCGCCAGTTTGGGCGGTTGGGCGGTGTAGAGTCGCTGCGCCAGGAAGTCCCCGGTGACGATCTGGGCCAGGGCCGGCACCAAGGCAACCGCCATCGCCAGGGTGACGGCGATGCGGTTGTACCTGTTCCTCTCGGGTCGTCGGTTGAGCAGCAGGGCCAGGGCGTAGCCCCCCGCCAGCGCGAAGCCGATGGCCTGGAGGGTGGAAAGGGCGGAGTGGATCGTCATCAGGCCGAAGGCTGGATTGAAGATGGCCAGCAGTGGGACCACGTCCTGCACCAACCCGTTCGCTCCTACCGTGTAGCCCAGCGGCCTCTGCATCCAGGATACGGCCGCGACGACGATAAGTCCCGAGGAGATGCCGCCGACCACCACGGCCCAACCGGACAGCCAGTGCAGGTGGGTGGCCAGGCGACCCCAGCCGTAGAGATAGAGCCCAAGGAAGATCGCCTCGATGAAGAATGCGTACCCCTCCAGGGCGAAGGCCGGCCCCATGACCGGGCCTGCGAAGGCCATCAGCCGCGGCCAGAGTAGCCCCAACTCGAAGGAGAGGGCCGTGCCAGACACCGCTCCCAGGGCAAAGAGCACAGCGGTCCCCCTGGTCCAGGTGCGAGCCAGCCGGCGGGCGTCCTCATTGCCAGTCACCATCCATATCCCCTCGGCAAGGACCATCATCAGGGGAAGCGCCATACCGGCCGCGGCGAACAGCATGTGGAAGCCGAGCGAAAAGGCCATCTGCAGCCGCGCCGCCAACAGGGGGTCCATCAGGCAGCTCTCCAGGAACGCTTCTGCTACTTGGTAGGCGCAATACCCGTGCCTCAGTGGCGCATCCACTAAGTCCGCGGCACATTGTAGCCGCAGGCTTCAGCCTGCGCGTACCTCGTGGGCAAGCCGCCTCTAGGGCAACTGGCTACGCGCAACCTGAAGGTTGCGGCTACATTTGTGGAGCCCATTTTGTTGATGGACCGCTTAGACCGCAGGCCAACGGGTGGTAGAATAGCGTGAGAGAGCCCTATCCAGGAGGAACAGACCTTGTTCGGCGAACAGCAGCAGCGGATAGTCCGAGCTTTCCGAGATCGCTTTGGGTACAGTCCCACTCTGTTGGCACAGGCCCCGGGCAGGGTCAATCTGATTGGTGAGCACACCGATTACAGTGACGGCTTCGTGTTCCCCGTTGCTATAGACCGCACGGCACTGGTGGCAGCGGCGCCGGCAAAGGGCAGCACCTCCCGGTTGTGGGCGGTGGATCTACGAGAGGGCGCGGAATTCGACCCATTGCGATTGCAGTCCAGCACGGTCCGCCCTTGGAGCAACTATCTGCGGGGTGTGGCATGGGCGCTCGGCGAGGCCGGGCACCCAATGTTACCCGTGGACCTGGCTATCCAGAGCAGCGTGCCGATGGGCGTCGGCCTTAGCTCCTCGGCTGCGCTGGAGGTAGCGGCAACCATCGCCATGGTAGGCATCGCCGGTGTCGCGCTTGCACCCAGGGAAACTGCTCGGATCGCCCACCAGGCGGAAACGGGCTTCGTGGGAGTCCCTTGCGGGATCATGGACCAGTACATCTCCGCCCTGGCGATCGAGGACCACGCGCTCCTGATCGACTGTCGCAGCCTGGAGGCGGAGCCGGTCCCACTGGGCTTGCGGGAGCAGGGGGTCGCGCTGGTCGTGGTGGAAAGTGGAGTCAGCCGCGAACTAGCCCACTCCGCATACCAGGAGAGGCGAAGCGAGGTGGCGAAGGCAATGGAGCTACTGCTTCCCTGGCTCCCCGCGGACGCGCGCAACCTCCGAGACGTGACTCCGGAGCAGTTGGACTCCCTGTCCGACAGGCTGCCTCCTCGCCTCCTCCGGCGGTCCAGGCATGTGGTAACCGAGAACCGTCGGGTACTGCGCTTCGCCGACGCCGTGCGCAACCAGCAGACGGCGAAGGCCGGTGCCCTGATGGGCGAATCGCATCGAAGCCTGCGGGACGATTACGAGGTGAGCACTCCCGAACTGGACCTGCTGGTGGAGTTGGCTTACGACACGCCGGGCACGTTCGGGGCGAGGCTGACGGGGGCAGGCTTCGGGGGCTGCACGGTAAACCTGGTGGAATGGGGCTCACTCGAGACCTTCCAGGATCGAGTGGTCGAGGAGTACCGTCGTCGCACCGGCAGGCCGGCGAGGAGCCACTGCTGTCGGTCGACTGGCGGCGCTGCCTTACATCCCGTACCAATCCCTTAATACCTGGCCAAATTGATCCTGATAGGTGGCGAAGCCGCCTGCCGGGAGCGCGGGCGGCTCGCCCGCCGTCCAGTTGCTCTGCTCCCGCCATTCGCCTGGCCCCACATCTGCGGAATCGAAGCGATCGGCCGGCAAGGCTCGGCATCGCTTGCCGGCACTACTAATCCGGGGGCGGAACGATGGTGAGACAAACGGCGCAGCTGGCGGCCTTCGCCCTGGCGACGATACTACTTGTAGCCTGTGCCGCACCAACCGCTCGAACTATCGACCCCGCCTCGCCCTCACAGACCGAACCTGGGCTGACCGTGAGCCCAGTGGTTACCAACCTCGATACACCATGGGCCCTGGCCTTTGCCCCCGACGGACGGCTGTTCTTCACGGAACGGCCCGGGCGGGTGCGGGTGGTGAAAGATGGCAATCTTCTTGAGAGTCCGGTAATCACGTTGCCCGTCCAGGAGACGGCCGAGGGTGGTGTGATGGGGTTGGCCGTAGACCCCGGCTTCCCGGATCAGCCCTACCTCTACGTTATGTACAGCTATCAAGGTGGGGAGGGAACGCTCAACCGGGTCGCACGCCTACGGCTGGACGGCGACAGGGCAAGTGAGGACTCCGTGCTGCTGGACGGCATCCCAGGGGCCAACATCCATAACGGCGGGCGAGTCAAGTTCGGTCCCGATGGCCTGCTCTACATCACCACTGGAGACGCCGCGAGTTCCGAAACCGCCCAGGACCCCCAGTCGCTGTCCGGCAAGATCCTGCGGATAGCCCGGGATGGATCGACACCCCAGGACAACCCTTTCCCCAACTCACCGGTCTACTCCCTTGGCCACAGGAACCCGCAGGGGCTGGCGTGGCAACCTCGGACCGGGCGACTCTACGCCACCGAGCATGGACCCACGGGGAACGACGAGGTGAACCTGATCGAGGCAGGTGGCAACTATGGTTGGCCGCAGGCAGAGGGCGAGCAGCACGGCGGCTTCAACGCCCCCCTTGTCGTGTACTCCACTGCCATCGCACCGACCGGAGCGGTCTTCTACAACCATGAGGCGATCCCACAGTGGACGGGTGACCTCTTCTTCACTACCCTACGGGGGGAGCATCTGCACCGCATCCGGCTGGACCCGGGGGATCCCTCTCGCGTGCTGGAGCAGGAGAGGCTCTACCAGGGAGAGTATGGCCGGCTGCGGGACGTTGTTCTTGGCCCAGATGGCGCGCTGTACGTGGCCACGAGCAATCGGGATGGCAGAGGGTCGCCTGGACCCGATGACGACCGCATCCTCCGGATCGGACCTGCGGCTGCCCAGGGGCCGCTCGGCCCGGATCTCCGCGCCTTCCAGATCGGTCCTCTTCAGGGCCAGCAACTGCTCTATCCGGACCTGCGCACCCTTGTCCCCGAGGACCTCCAACTCGGGACTGAAACCGTCGACGGGACTACACACCACCTGGTTCGCTTCTCCAACACCATCTGGAATGCTGGAGAAGGGCCGCTGGAGGTGCGAGAGACCTCGAGTACCGAGGCGCGGGTCCTGCAGCGCGTTTACGACAACGCGGGGGGCTACGTGGACATCCCCTCCGGCAACTTCGAGTTCCACGAAGACCACGAGCACTGGCATATCGAGGGCTTTGCCCGCTACGAGCTGTGGCGCATGGCGAACTACAGCGCGTGGCTGGGCAGCGGGAGGACGCAGGGCACGCCAGACTGGCAGATGGAGAAGACGGGCTTCTGCCTGATGGACCTCGTCAAGGTGGAGGAACTGCCCGGCAGCCCCTCCTCGTCCGTCTATCCAACCCAGTGTGGGCGCTCGGTGCAGGGCATCTCCGTGGGATGGGGCGATGTGTACACCTGGAGGCTCGCCGACCAGTGGGTGGACGTGGGGACGGCTCCCCTGCCGGATGGGGAGTACGTACTGAGGTCAGTCGCCGACCCCCTCAACGTGCTTCAAGAGAGCGACGGGGGTGGAGACCCCGGCCGTGAAGGCGAGGAGCCCAACGAAGCGGCCGTTGCCTTTCTGGTAAGGGGGGGACGCATCGCCGCTGGGCAGTAGGCAGAATTGCTGTTCGTTGCAGCGCCCCTGTTAGCCCGGTTCAGGTTGATGCCCGTCACACTGCGGCTGGGCATAGGCCACATAGGCCAGCACATCGAAGAGGTCGCTCTTCTCGGCGTCGATGATCCTCTGCATCTCCGCCAGTTGATCGTAGCCAAACCCCTTCTCGGCAAGTCCCAGCAGCAGCTTCTTCCGTGTGTCAGGGGCGCAAGGCATACTGTTCCGTGAAATGCCGGGAAGAAGGTCGAAAAGCAGCAGACGCGAAACGAGCGCAGAAATACCGCAAAAACAAGGGGCAAGCGTCACGGATTAACACTTGAAAAGCCTGTATTTATGCGGGTTTGAGGGTATGAAAAAGCGAAGGATAAGGTGAAATGCCTTGTCCTCCGTTTTTTGCCTTTTAATCCGTGACGCTTCGGGCCAACTTGGCCCGAAGTTGACTCAAGCTATTTGTTTTTCCGGGATGTTATACCAACGTGCAAATTGGAATTTGTCAAGCACGCCGATATGACTGGCTCCAATTATCCAAACAGATGCCTCAAATGATTACAATACGAGCATTCCCGTCATATAGCTACTCCATGCTTACAAACCGGATATCACTCGAATTGCAACAGTTAAACTCAGAGTTCAGTTCGTTATAAGAGCAGACTGAAAAGCCAATATCATTTTCGCCATATTCATCATAGTAGCAGGCATTAAGTTCTGTCACTCGACCTCTTCCCCAATTATTTGATTGCCGTTTGTCAAGCCAGTGCAGTTCGGAAAAGGAATAGCTATATTCATGTATGATTCCTAAATAATACTGACATTCGGGAAATGTGAAATTCTTTATGTAATTTTTGGTCTTGTTAACATCCCGATAAATTGCAGACGTTCCGGGACTTCCATCACCTCTGCATTTTAATTCAATTATAGCCAACACATCGTCAATCCGCTCCCCTAAGTAGCAGTGATCGTTTTCTGAAGGCTTCAATGAAACGATAGCAATGTCAGTTCTTAAGCCCTTTGCTTTTAAGCCCTTTTCGTTAAACTCCGTATAGATTCTGATATCATTTTCTCTGCACAAAGAATCCACCTCATTTCGTAAATGATGGTAGAAGGAATTTTTTAGTGAATCCTCTTTAAGTATCGAACACTCCTTGTAGTCATCTGCAATTTGGTGCATCCATATATACTTAATGGCATAATCGATTTTTTCAATGATGTGCTTTGTCAACCATTTTCACCTCATTAAATTCTTTATCCTCGCCCCTCGCCCTCGCACTGTACCCCATTGTCAAGACAGAAATCCGGCAACTATTTGTTAGTATCCCGGGCCGAGTGATCGTGCATCAAGGTACTTCAGGAAGAGCAGCCAGGAGGTCTGCTCGGTGTAATCGAGTTCTGTGGCGCAGCCGGCCTCCTTCCAGAGCACGTCGTCGACGTTCTTGAATGCCTGTTCAACTGTGGCGGTAGTCTGTGCTCTCCCCGATACGTGCTCCTATGCTCGCACCGATTGCTCTCTTGCCGGCAATGGCGGAGTCCAGTGTCTATGTCTACTCCCGCAAGCTGGGGTTCTTCAGTCTGGCCATCACCTCTCGGCACAGCCCATCTGAGATCCATATGTCGTCTCTAGTCATAATCGCCTCGATCACGGTCTCCAATTCGTCGAACCGGAGCAGCCCCATCCGGTAACCCTGGACAATCACGTTTCCCAAAGCCATCAATGGCCCGGAGTTGGAGACGACGATCATGCGACCTCTTCCTCGGCCATCTCCGCCGACCAGCGTGGGGATACCCCGAACGCCCGCGCCTGCAGCGCCAGCTCATCCTGAGGCAGCCCAGCCAGTTCTGCGGCCCTGCCAAAGGACACAAGGCCGCGTTGGTAGAGCAGGAGTGCTTCCTGGATCTTCATCTGCGACAGCCCAAGGAGCAACAGCTCGCTCAGCCGATCCTTGTATGCCTGCAGTTCCTCCCAGCGATCATCCGGAACCTCTATCGTTGCCTTTGCCATGGCCAATGCCTCCGCTGCCTCCTTCTCCGCTGGTTCCATTGCTTCGCATCGCCTCCCTGGATAGCAGAGCATAAAGAACGGCCTCCCAGTCTTACCGGGAGGCCTTACGCTAGGAGCCGACGATGGGACTCGAACCCGCAACCGGTGGTTTACAAAACCACTGCTCTGCCAATTGAGCTACGTCGGCACTCACGACTATTTTACTACATCTCCCTCATCCTTGCTATGACAGCGTCGGCGAATTGGGAGGTGCCGACTGCAGAGGAATCGCCGGGGGTGTGCTTCATATCGTAGGTGACCTGTCTACCCTCGCCCACGATGCTCGCGAAGGCGCGCTCCACTCGGTCGGCGGCCTCCATCTCCCCCAGATGCCGCAGCATCAGCACACCACAGAGTATGGTGGCAGAGGGGTTCACCCTGTTCTGGCCGGCGTACTTGGGAGCGCTTCCATGGACCGGCTCAAATATCGCCACGCCACCCTCGCCGAAATAGGCTCCGGGCACCATCCCCAGGCCACCCACCAGTCCGGCGCAGAGATCGGCCACTATGTCACCGTACTGGTTGGGAAGCACCAGTACGTCGTACAGCTCCGGCTTCTGCACCAATTGAAGGCAGAGGTTATCCACTATCCGGTCGTCGAAGGCGACATCGGGGAACTGCTTGGCGACCTCCGATGCCACGTGGAAGAACAGCCCATCGGTGTGCTTCAGGATGTTCCCTTTGTGGACCACCGTGACCTTGCGCCGCCGGTAGGATCGGGCGTACTCAAAGGCCCACTGCATCAGCCGCCGCGTTCCGGATACAGAGTACCACTTGACCCCTATGCCAACATCCTCGGGCATGCCGCCGATGCCTAACTCCTGGCACAACTGCCGGATTCGGGATGCCTCCGCCGAACCTCGTGGCGCCTCTACTCCCGAGTACAGGTCCTCCATGTTCTCACGGATCACCACCAGGTCGACGTTGTCGTAGTGGCTGCGGGCGCCCTTGAAGCTCTTGCAGGGTCTGAAGCAGGCGTAGAGGTCGAAGGAACGGCGCAACGCGACGTTGACGCTGCGGAACCCTTTGGCCACAGGAGTGGTAACAGGGCCCTTCAGGGCAACACGATTTCGCCTAATGGAGGCCACCACCACTTCGGGAAGCGGCATCCCGAACCGCTCCTGAGCGAAACTGCCCGCATGCTGAAGATCCCACTCCAGGGAAACACCGGTGGCTTCCAGGACCCGTCGTGCCGCCTCGACAACCTCAGGTCCGGTACCATCTCCAGGGATCAAGGTGATTCTGTGTGACGCCATGGAACTGCTTCCAGTATTCCGCCCGTCCGGATGAGCCCCACAGCAGGAGCAGTAATGCACATCCCTTCAGCATTGCGCGAGCGGAAGCAAATGAGGATGAACTCAGTATAACGCTACAGTAGCGATGCTACAATATAAAACGATAGTGGGCAGAACGTCTTGCGCGAACTCGCTCGCCGATTCTTGCCGGCGCCTCGCCCCAGCACTCCCTGTAGGCGAAGGTGCCTACAGGGAGCAGTTCGGTGGATCAGACCCTGGCGTACTGCTTCGGGCCGATCTCGTAGAAGTCCTTTCCCTCGGAATCGATGATGACGATCACAGGGAAGTCCTCCACCACGATTCGCCGGATGGCCTCGGTACCAAGCTCGGGATAGGCAACCACCTCGGCGGACTTGATGCACTTGGCCAGGAGCGCACCACTGCCCCCCGTTGCGCCGAAGTAGACGGCGCCGTTACGGACTATGGCGTCCTTGACCTCCTGGCTCCGGAGACCCTTGCCTACCATCCCCAGCAGCCCCCTGTCCAGCAAGAGAGGCGCGTACCTGTCCATTCGATAGCTGGTGGTGGGTCCCGCGGCTCCGATTGGACGGCCAGGCGGGGCAGGTGTCGGACCTACGTAGAAGATCGTCTCGTCCTGGATGCTGATGGGCAGCGCCTTTCCATCCGACGCTAACTCGTGGAGCCGCTTATGGGCGGCATCGCGTCCGGTGAACATCGGGCCGTTGAGCAGCACCCTATCGCCCGCCTTCAGCTTCTTCACCTCGTCCCGCTTCAGCGGCAGGCTCAGCCTGATGATCTCATCCATGGCTCTCTCCTCCCAGCAGCACGGCGGTCTTGTGGCGATAAGCGTGGCATCCCAGGTTCACCGCCATTGGCAAGCTAGCGATGTGGGTTGGGAAGGTCTCTATGTGGACGGCAAGGGCCGTGACAGTACCACCCAAGCCCTGCGGGCCGATCCCCGTCTTGTTAACCGCCTCCAGCAGCTCTTGCTCGAGAGCGGCTGTCTTCGGATCGGGGCTGGGCTTGCCCAGTTCGCGGACGAGAGCCTTCTTTGCCAGATAGGCCACATGCTCGAAGTTGCCGCCGATCCCGACGCCCACGACGATCGGCGGGCACGGGTTCGCCCCCGCCTTCCTGACGGTCTCCACAACCTCTTTCTTGATCCCCTCCCAGCCGGCCGAGGGCGGGAGCATGACGAGCCGACTCATGTTCTCGCTGCCGGCGCCCTTGGGGACCAGGGTGATCTCCAGCACGTCCTCGACGCTCTCCTCCATGTGGATGATGGGAGGGGTGTTATCCTTGGTGTTCTTCCGGTCAAAGGCCGGGTCGGCAACGACGCTGGCGCGCAGGTATCCGTCGGTGTAGCCCTGTCGGACCCCTTCAGCTATGGCGGCGGTGAGTGTGCCGCCCTCGATCGTCACCCCTGGACCCTTCTTGACGAAGAGCACCGCTAGCCCGGTGTCCTGGCAGTAGGGGATCCGTTCGGAAGCGGCCACCTCCGCGTTCCTCAACAGCTCCTCGAAGATCGCCCTACCCTGGGGCGACTCTTCCTTCTGGATGGCCTGGCGGAGTGCCCTGACCGCGTCCTCCGGCAGCTCGTAGGCCGCCGCGATACACAGTTCGCGCACCTTTGCCGTGATCTCAGCAGTGCTGACGCTTGGCAAGACGGTTCACCTCCTTACACTTCCTCGTGAATGCGGTGTGGACATGGAAGCGGGACTATTCTATGCGCGGAGTGGGGGTGCGCTCAAGTGCCGGGTAGACCCGGCGACCGCCCCTAAGACGTTTGCCGCTGGCGCATCAGCTCGTACAGGACGATGGAGCCGGCAACGGCTGCGTTCAGCGAATTCACCTGGCCTCGCATGGGGAGCCGGATGAGGAAATCGCAGTGCTCCTTCAAGAGCTGACCGATGCCATGGTCCTCGCCGCCCAAGACCAGGGCGGTGGGTCCTTTCATGTCCAGGTCCCAGTACTGCCGGTCTCCATCCATGTCTATGCCGGCAACCCAGAAACCCACCTCCTTCAGGTCCAGGACAGCCCGCACCAGGTTAGGCACCTGCGCCACGGTGAGATGCTCCACGGCTCCGGCGGAGGAGCGAACGACAGAGGGGGTCACATGGACGGCTCGCCGCTTGGGCAGCACCACCGCGTCCAGCCCCACCGCTTCCGACGTTCGGAGCAGCGAGCCCAGGTTCTGGGGATCCTGGACCGTGTCCAGCAGCAGCACGGCCGGAGGATGCTCAGGCGTTCGCAGCCGATCCACGAGGTCCCGCCAATTGGCGTAGGGATACGGTCCAACCACCGCGGCCAGCCCCTGGTGGTCCGGCCCCAGCGCATCCATCTGCTCTTTGGGAAGTTCCTCGGGCCAGAGTCCCCGCCCCTTGGCGAGCCTCACGGCCTCCTGGACGGCAATGTCCTGCTGGGCACCAGCCAGGACGAAGAGCCGCCGCACCCGCTTGCCTGCGCGCAGCAGCTCTCGCACCGCATTCTTCCCATAGACTACCTCGGTGTCTGGGGGAAGGGCGAGGTTCGCCACCGGGGGCGTCCCACGCCTCGGATTCGGTCTAGCCCCTCTCACTGTACTTCCACACGGTCCCCTGGGGTGAGTCCTCCAGGGCAACACCGAGATCCTTGAGACGATCCCGAATCTCATCGGACAGGGCCCACTGTTTCGCCGCCCGAAGCTTCGTCCGGATCTCCACCAGGAGGTCTACGTAGGCGTCTGCCGCACGTCCCTCCTCGGTGCGCTGAGCCTCCAGGTCGATGCCGAGCACCCCTGCCAACTCCACCAGCTTCGCCCTGGCCGGTGTCAGGACGTCGTTTGGGTAGCCTTCCTGGCTGCGCAGCCGGTTGATCTCACGGGATAGCTCGTAAAGGGCTGCAAGCCCGAGTGCGGTGTTGAAGTCGGCGTCCATGCCATCGGTAAACGCTCTCTGGGCCGACTCCACCAGCCGATCGACTGCCTCCACCTCTTCCGGCCTGGGCGCCCGCTCCTCAGCCCCCCTCCGAAGCTCCAGAGCCGAGCGCAGGCGGGCCAATCCCTTGGTCGCGGCCTCCACCCCCTCCTGGCTGTAGGCCATCGGCATTCGGTACGGGATGGAAATGAGATACAGCCTGACGGCGGCGGGCTCGAACTTCTCGAGCAGCTGCTGAATGGTTAGAAAGTTGTTCAGGGAGTGGGACATCTTCTCACCACCGATGCTCAGCAGCCCTATGTGCACCCAATAGCGGGCGAATGGAGAGCAGTGGCAGAAAGCTTCGCTCTGGGCGATCTCGTTCTCATGATGGGGGAAGATCAGGTCGCGCCCGCCGGCATGTATGTCGATCTGCTCGCCGAGCGTTTCGTTGATCATGGTCGAGCACTCGATGTGCCAGCCGGGGCGGCCTGGTCCCCATGGGCTCTCCCAGGCAGGCTCTCCGGGCTTGGCTGCCTTCCATAGGGCGAAGTCGCGCGGGTCTCGCTTGCCAGCCTCGACCTCCACCCTTGCTCCGGCCATCACCCCCTCGTCTTCGCTCCGGCGAGATAGTTTCCCGTACTCCGGGAACTTGCTCACCTCGAAGTAGACGTCACCATCCAGGGGATAGGCGTAGCCCTCAGCAACCAGCTTCTCGATGAAAGCGATGATGCTGGGGATAACCAGGGTGGCCTTGGGATACTCATCGGCTCGCATAACCCCAAGAGCGTCCATCACCTCGAAGTAAGAGTCGGTGTACTTCTGGGCCACCTCGTGCGCGGGGATACCCTCCTTGTTCGAGCGGGCGATGATCTTGTCGTCCACGTCGGTGAAGTTCTGGACGAAATGCACCCTGTGCCCGCGATAGATGAGGTATCGGCGCAGGACGTCGATGGAGACGAAGAGCCTGGCGTGGCCCACATGGGGATGGAATTTCGGAGTCATGCCGCAGACATACATCTTCACCACGTCGCTCGCGGGCTTGAACTCCTCCTCTTTGCCGGAAAGGGTGCTGAATATCCTGAGCGCCAACCTGTTCCTCCCAGATACTACTGTTCTAGCCGGGCGAGAAGCGCTACGGCGATGGCCGCGATGCCCTCACCCCTACCGATGAATCCCAGCCGCTCGTTGGTCGTCGCCTTGAGTCCGATGCGCCCCTCGGCCAGACCAAGGGTCTCCCCAATTATCCTCTTCATCGCGGGAAGGTGCGGCGCCAGCTTGGGCTGCTCGGCCAGGACTGTGGTGTCGATGTTAACCACCGCCCAGCGGTCGCTCGCTATGATCGCGCCGACCTCCGCAAGCAACCTCACACTGGACGCGTTTCTGAAGCGTTCGTCCCCAGGGGGGAAATGATGGCCGATGTCTTCCAGCCCAGCGGCTCCCAGGAGGGCGTCCATCACCGCGTGCAGCAGAGCGTCGGCATCGGAGTAGCCCTCCAGCCCGCGCTCGTGCTCGATCCTGACCCCTCCCAGGAAGAGCGGCCGCCCCTCGACGAGCCGATGGACATCGTAGCCGGTACCCACCCGCATCTCCGGCACCATCCTATACCTCCAGTCCCGCCTCTCGCTGCGCCAGCACTGCCCTGGCCACCACCATATCCTCCATGGTTGTGAGCTTCAGGTTCAGGGGGTCCCCAGGGACCACCCTCACCGGGTGACCCAGCAGCTCCACAGCCGCCGCATCGTCGGTAACCTCCCGGTCCAGCGCATCGTATGCGCGACGAAGCAGCTCCACCCGGAACAGCTGTGGCGTCTGCACCGTCCAGAGAGACGACCGATCCAACGTCTCGGCGACCCAGCCGTCGGCCGTAACCCGCTTCACCGTGTCGCGCACAGGGATCGCGGCCACAGCAGCCCCGGCCAGCGCCGCGGCGCGATAGCACGCTTCGATCAGAGCCTGGCTCACAAGCGGCCTCGCTCCGTCGTGGATGGCCACGACGCCCGTCTCCCCCACCAGGGCTAGGCCGTTCCGGACGGAATCCTGGCGCCGCTCGCCTCCCACGCAGACAAGGGCGGGGACTCCAAGCTGCGCCATGAGTCCCCGCCCCTGTTCCAGCCTATCCTGACTCACAACCAGCACAATTCGGTCAACCAGCTTGACCGCAGCGAAGGCCGCTATCGAATGCGCGACAACCGGCATGTTGCCCAGCGGCATCCACACCTTGTCCGTGCCCATCCTGGTCCCACGCCCCGCGGCTACGATCACCACCGCGCGACGCCGAGAGCCCGTGCCTCCGTCTCCGACCGCGGTGGGAGAGGCGTGAACGTGCCCTCTGGCACGTTCACGGGGTGAGGGATCGTTCTCAGGGCGAGGGCTCACCTGGGAGCCTACCAAGAGGTTCCCCTCACCCTGACCCTCTCCCGCGGGGAGAGGGCACCCCTCATTCTCCGCGCCCCCCGGTCTCTGCATCTCAGTTCGGGTGCGGGGCCTTGGTGTGGGCAAAGATCATCCGGCCAGCCACCGTCTGCAACACCCTGGTCACCACGATATCCACGTCGCTGTTGATGAGGCGGCGGCCGTTCTCCACCACTACCATTGTTCCATCATCCAGGTAGGCGACCCCCTGGCCAAACTCCTTGCCCTCCTGGATTATCTTGACCACCATCTCCTCGCCAGGGAACACCACCGACTTGACCGCGTTGGCCAGTTCGTTGATGTTCAACACCTTCACTCCCTGAAGCTCGGCAACCCTGTTCAGGTTGTAGTCGTTCGTGATTATCGCGCCCCGGACGCTCTTTGCCAGGCGGACCAACTTCCCATCCACGTCGGGGACGTTTTCCACCTCTACGTCGGAAATCTCGATGGGGGCTACGGATTCCTTCTGCAGCTTGTTCAGCATCTCCAACCCACGCCGTCCCCTGTTCCGCCGGACCGCATCTGGAGAATCGGCTATCTGCTGCAACTCCGCCAAGACGAATCTAGGGATTACCATGGTGCCAGCAATGAAGCCAGTGCGGCTGATATCGGCAACACGGCCATCGATGATGGCGCTGGTATCCACCAGCACCTTGGCCAGGTCAGAGCCACCACGGCCACGCCCGCCTTCTCTGGGCAGTCCGATCAGCTGAAACACCTCTCGTCGGTGCGTGAGCATGATCGTAGCGCCGAAGTACCCCAATACGAGGCTGGCGACCATGGGGAGAAAACGACCTAGATGAGAGGGCAGCAACGAAAGGGGAACGGATACCAGGACACCAGTGAGAAGACCGCCTACTAACCCAACCGCGCCTGCTACCACATCCTGAGCAGGCATGCTGGTAACCTTTGTGCGAGCCCAGTTGAAGGGGCGGATCGTCACATAGGGTGTAGCTAGCAAACCGATACCGAAACTGGCGGCCACGATGGTGAAAAGATACAATAGATGATTGCTGGATGAACTGTCAGTGATGATTAGGCTCGCCTGCCAACCCGCCACCGCCGCCGCCGCCGCACCAACAACGCGGATGGCGAACTCCATGTTCATGCTACGTCACCTCTTTTCCTCAAGACTCTACACTTCTCCTAAAGCCCGACCCTCCACAGAACAAAAATGTGTACTTGCACTACTCAAGTACACTTCCACTCATCCCCAATATGCCGCAAACGCATCACCCGTTCCCGCGACGGCGCAACACGCGACTCGGGTGGTACCAGCGCGACCCCAACCTCCAGCGATGTCCGTGAGCCATCCTAGCATGGCAGCGTCGCAGGTGTCAAAGCTCCAGCTGCCCCCGTTATCCGTGGATTCCAGCCTGTAGCGTCACCCAGCGGGTGAACACTCACGCACCAATCCATGGAATGGGGTGCCAGGGAAGCGGGGCGGGGTTTGGAGTCCCCCGCCCACGCAAATCGCCCTGTCTTTTGCCTCTAATGGGCGAGCAATGCCAGCACCGCTCCACCAGCCATGACCGATCCGATCTGGCCCGCGGTGTTCGCCCCCATTGCATGGAAGATCAGGTAGTTATTGGGATTCGCCTCCAACCCGACCTTGTTCACCACTCTGGCAGACATCGGGAAGGCCGATATCCCTGCGGCCCCAATCAGAGGGTTGACCTTGCCGCGGGTCAAGATGCACATCACCTTGCCGAAGCTGAGCCCCGCCGCAGTGTCTAGGATAAAGGCTATCAGACCCATTCCGATGATCAGAGCAGTCTGCCAGTTGAGGAAAGACGCACCAACCATGGTAGACCCGATGGTGAGGCCCAGAAAGATAGTCACTATGTTGATTAACTCGTTCTGGGCAGTGTTCGACAGTCTCTCGACCACCCTTGCCTCTCGCAGCAGGTTGCCGAACATCAGCATCCCTATCAGTGGGGCGGACATCGGCGCTATGAAGCCGCAGACCAGCGTGGTGACGATAGGAAATAGGACTTTCACCGTCTTGGACACTGGCTTGCTGTCGGTGAAGGGCATCACGATTGCCCGCTCAGCCGGCGTTGTCAGCATCCGCATAATAGGCGGCTGAATGATCGGAACAAGCGACATATAGGAGTAGGCCGCCACCGTAATAGGCGCCAGCAAGTTCGGAGCCAGCACCGAGGCCACGAAGATGGACGTGGGACCATCGGCGGCGCCTATGATCCCGATGGACGCGGCCTCATTGATGTGGAACCCGAAGAGCGTAGCCAGCAACAGGGTCCCAAAGATGCCGAACTGCGCTGCCGCTCCCAGAATGACCGTATATGGTCGCTCGAGGAGGGGTCCGAAGTCAGTCATCGCCCCCACACCGATGAAAATCAGCAGGGGAAACAGCTCGTTCTTTATACCGAAGGAGTACAGTGTGCCGAACATCCCCTCGGGGGTGATCAACTCGTTGGCAGGTATGTTTGCCAGGATCGCACCTGCTCCGATAGGCAGCAGGAGGACAGGCTCGTACTCCTTGACGATGGCCAGATAGATCAGGACTCCACCCACTCCCATCATGACCAGGTTCTGCCAACTGAGCTGGATGAAGCCCTTCAACAGCTCTGTCGTGAAGCTCGCATCAGCCATTCTCTATTTACCTCCAGCGCTTAGGGCAATGAGCAGAACCACCTACTGCACCACCACTAGGGGGGCACCAAACCCGACGGACTGCCCAGGAGAAACCAGCACGTCCGCGATGGTGCCAGCGCGCTGGGCCTTGATGCTGTTACCCATCTTCATAGCTTCGATGACGCACAACTCGTCGCCCTTGTTGACCGCGTCCCCAGCCTTCACGGCCACCGAAATGATCTTGCCTGGGAGTGGGGCCGTGATGGTCTCGCTTACGGCGGGTGCCTTCGGTGCAGCGGGGGCCGGTGCCGGAGTAGGAGCCGCAATCGGCGCTGCAGGAGCAGGTGCTGGCGCAGCGGGAGCGGGAGCGGGTGCCGGCGCAACCGTGGGCACGACGGCTGCCAGACCCGACAGCTGAATCTTCTGTACTACGCCGTTCACTATCACTGTTGCGATGTCGCCCACGACCGACTTCACATCAACGGTGTGAGGTTGGCCGTTGACCAGGTAGCGCCGCGCGTCAGCCTTATCCTGCTCCACCTGGAAAGCAGAACCATTGATGAAAACCACTGAGCCCTTAATCTCAGCCTGGTACTGCGTCCCTCCGATGGACATCTTGAAGTCCTTGGCAGGCGCCTCGAACTTTTCTCCGGAGATATCCACCTTGTGCGCCACACCGTCCACGACGACGAGGGCGCCGCTGGCGCCTCTGTCCTTCACCTCCACCGTGTGGGCGGCGCCATTGACGATGATCTTTCTGCTGTCAGCCTTGTCCAGATCAACATTGAAGCTCTGGCCGTCGATGACAACCTGGGTGGAGCCGTTGGGCCCCTTCTTCAAATCTACCTGGTGCTGCTTGCCAGCAACCCCGAGCTTGAAACCAGCGAGCGCGGAGGCAGCGGCAGCAGCAGGAGCGGCCGCTGCTTTAGGGGCGGGAGCCGGGGCAGCAGGCATTGCTGCTCGGCCAGTTGAGACCTCCCCCACCAGCACAACCAGACTCGTACCGAAGGCAACGCTATCGCCGGCCGAAACCAAAACCTCGGAAACCACACCGCCCTTCTGGGCCTTGATGCTGTTGCCCATCTTCATGGCTTCGATGACACATAGTTCGTCACCGGCCTTGACCTTGTCTCCGACTTTCACGGCAACCGACAGCACCTTGCCTGGCAGGGGGGCAAACAGCTGCTCCACCACCTGGGACGCTGGAGCTGGCGCCGCCGTCTCGATGACTGGAGCGGCCGGGGCTGCCACAGGGGCGGGGGCTTCAGCAACCGCAGAGGCAGATACCGGCGCGGCGGCAGCCATCTGCAGGGCGGGCGCGGGCTGTGCAGCTGTCGCGGGGACCCCGCTCAACAGATCCTTCCCAGTGGCGACGGAAAACAGCTTGGTCAGCACCATGATGCTGAACATCAACACCAGCAGGGCCAGGAATACGATGCCCAGGCCGTATATCGTGACGTTCAGAGCCAACAATAAGTCCAACTCAGTTCCTCCCCGGAGGGGGGCTCGATTGAGGTCGAGCCCCCTTGATATCACGGAGTCCACAGGCAACACTGCCTGCTAGGGTTGTGCGGCGGCCAGCGGTGGTCGCCGCGCCTACCTGGCGCCCATAGCGGCTGCCACGGCGGCCAACTGATCGACGGTTAGGCCCTCTTCCTTCTTCCCGCGCTTGGCCAGGAATTCCTTGGCCACCTGAGGGAAGAGCACGTAGGAGATGACATCTTCTTCACTCTTGGCGAGGTCGCCTATCTCAGCCTTCGCCTTTTCCATTTCCGGTTCCAGAAGGTCGGCAGGCCGGCAGGTGATTGGCTGCTCATCGCCCAAAACCAGCTTTTGGACCGCAGGATCCACGGGCGCCGGAGTCTTCCCGTACATGCCGCCGATAACGTTCTTGAACTCGGTGCTGACCATCTTGTACCGCTCACCGAGGAGCACGTTCAGCGCTGCCTGGGTGCCGACGATCTGGCTGCTGGGCGTGACCAGCGGCACATACCCGGCCTCGGCCCGAACCCTTGGCACCTCCAGCAGAACCTCGGGCAGCTTCTCCTCCTGACCCTGATCCCTGAGTTGGTTGACCATATTGGAGATCATCCCACCGGGTATCTGGTAGAGCAGCACGTCGGTATCGACGCCGTGCATGTTCATCTCAAGATGGGAGTACTTCTTTCGCACCTTGGCGAAGTACTTTCCGATGGCCGACATCTTGGCCAGGTCCAGACCGGTAGCACGGTCGGTCTGAGCCATGGCAGCGACGATGGTCTCGGTGGGGGGCTGAGAGGTGCCAAGAGACATGCTGGAGATGGCGCAGTCCACCACGTCGACGCCGG
Organism: Chloroflexi bacterium UBA6077; assembly: GCA_002436065.1. Classification (GTDB taxonomy): domain Bacteria; phylum Chloroflexota; class UBA6077; order UBA6077; family UBA6077; genus UBA6077. The sequence goes on along the minus strand of DIXP01000098.1, from coordinate 33,013 downwards.
CCTCCGCAGCCTTCATGTAAGCCATGGATGCCATGCCGCTGGTGTAGTGGCAGTGAAGCTGGATGGGCACATCCACAACCTGCTTCATCTTCGACACCAGTTCGTAGGTGTCAGATGGAGAGATGAGGCCAGCCATGTCCTTGATGCAGATGGAGTCTGCGCCCACCTGCAGCAACTCCTTTGCCATCTGGACGAACCCGTCGTTGCTATGAACTGGGCTCATGGTGTAGCAGACGACCGCCTGCACGTGGCCGCCGTACTTTCTCACCGCCCTCATAGCCGTTTCCATGTTGCGGATATCGTTCAACGCATCGAAGACGCGGAAGACATCCATGCCGTTTTCCACGGACTTGGCGCAGAACCGCTCGATGACATCGTCGGCGTAGTGCCTGTACCCAACGGCGTTCTGGCCTCGCAGGAGCATCTGCAACTTGGTCTTAGGCATACGCTTCTTCATAGTGCGAAGACGCTCCCACGGGTCCTCGTTCAAGAAACGCATGCAGGAGTCGAAGGTGGCCCCGCCCCATACTTCCAGGGACCAATAGCCGATCGCGTCCAGTTGCTCCATGGCCGGAATCATATCATCGATCCTCATCCGGGTTGCCAGGAGTGACTGGTGGCTATCACGTAGGACCGTGTCTGTGATACCCAGGGGCTTGGTCTGAGCCATGTAGTCGCCTGCCTCCTTCACACTAGCGGCCTTCGCGACCGCGAATAGAATGGTTCCGACAGCGAACGGTCAACTCTCTGCGAAGGGCAGCATCGGCTACCACCGCGACAGAGGCCAATCAGAGCAACGTCGAGTAACGGTATGGAGAGCAGTGGAAGAGGCAGAGCACCGCAACCGCTGTGGCCGTCCACTCGACGCTGAAGGACCATTATGGAGTTTAGCTTACCAAAGGCAAGTAGTCAACGCACTCCCGCATGATGGATCAGATATGATTCCATGCCACGTGCACAACAGTACGCGTTGGACTCACTAGCTCGCCAGCGCCTTGTCTAGCGCCTCCTCCAGGCTGCGCGCGGTGAGGACTTCCAACTCCGGCACCCTCGGAACCTTGGACGAGTAGGGCACCAGGCAGCGCTTAAAGCCCAGCTTTCCGGCCTCTCTCAGCCGTTGTTCGAGATGAGATACCCCCCGCACCTCGCCGGAGAGGCCGACCTCACCCATTACCGCCAGTTCAGGGTCCACCGGAGCGTCCCTCAGGCTAGAGGCGATGGCCAAGGCCACTCCGAGGTCGGCGGCGGGTTCCTCCACGCGCAGCCCGCCCACCACGTTGACGTAGACATCCTGGTCATACAGCTTCAGCCCCAATCTCTTGCTGAGCACGGCGGCCAGCAGTAGCACCCTGCTCAATTCGAGGCCGTTGGCGGTGCGTCTGGGCATGTGCGAGGGGCAGAAGCTGGTGAGGGCCTGGATCTCCGCAAGGAGAGGGCGGGTGCCCTCCAGGGTAACCACTACGGTAGAGCCGCTCCTCATCAAGGTCCTGTCCGCCAGGAAGGCGATGGAGGGGTTTGGAACCTCCAACATGCCCTCCTCATGCATCTCGAAGACGCCCACCTCATGAGTGGAGCCGAAACGGTTCTTGACGCTGCGAAGCAGCCGGTAGCTGTGGAACCGCTCCCCCTCCAGATAGAGGACGGCATCCACCATGTGCTCCAGTACCTTGGGCCCCGCGATGGCCCCCTCCTTGGTAACGTGCCCAACTAGGAAGATGGGAACACCACTCCCTTTTGCCAGTTGAAGTAGCCGGCCGGTGCAGTCTCGAAGCTGGCTGACGCTGCCTGCCAGAGAGGGACGGTCCTCCCGCGAGACACTCTGGATAGAGTCGATCACCACCAGGGTGGGGGAGAGCCGGTCGATGTGGCCGACGATGCGGTCCAGGTTGCTCTCGGATAGGAGGTATAGCCCTGGGGTCCGGATGCCGAGCCGCTCTGCCCGCATCTTCACCTGATGCAGCGACTCCTCGCCCGACACGTAGAGTACGCATCCCTGACCTTCCGATAGCGCCGCGCACATCTGAAGTAACAGGGTGGACTTTCCGATGCCTGGGTCGCCCCCTACCAGCACAAGCGATCCCTGCACAACACCACCCCCGAGAACGCGGTCCAGCTCGGCTATAGGGACTCGAATTCTATCCAGCGACTCGAGGGGCACGTCCAGAAGAGAGACCGGCTCGTTAGCCGGCCTAGAGACAGCCCCGGAGGAGGGCGGGGCCTCGGTTACCTCAACCAGGGTGTTCCACTGGCTGCATTCGGGGCAGCGGCCCATCCATTTGGGGCTCTCGGCTCCGCACCGTTCGCAGACGAACTTAGTCTTGATCTTTGCCATGAGGAGTACCTTTGTATCGTAGGGAAGGGGTTCATCCCCTTCCGCCCACGGGACATGGACGCGCGACGTTGCCCATTGTCTACCGCGTTGTTCACCACCGCCGGGCGGCAGGGTACAAGACCCTGCCCTACGTCTCATCGGCAGCGGGCAGCAGAAGAAGCCCTTCTACAAGGTGTGTTCCGGGTAAGGGACATAAGGGAAGGGGCCGGCGTGGATGCCGGCCCCTACGTCACATCTCGCTTACGCCTGGCTTTCGACCAGCTCTTTGGTCTTCGGCTTCGGCTCGTAGACGAGCTCACCGTCGCGGACATCCACGACCACCGTCTCGCCTCGCTGATACTTACCCTTCAGCAGCCCTTCGGCCAGCTGGTCTTCCACCAAATTCTGAATTGCCCGCCTCAGCGGCCTAGCGCCGAACTTCGGGTCGAAACCCTTCTCCACCAGGTAGTCCTTGGCAGCGTCGGTGACCTCCAGCTCGATCTGCTGCTCGGTGAGAGCGATCGTCACCCTGGAGAGCATTAGGTCCACAATGCGGCGGATCTCCACCAGCTTCAACGACCGGAATACCACCGTGGCATCGATGCGGTTCAGGAACTCGGGCCTGAAGAGGTTCTTCATCTCCGTCAGCACCTTGTCCTTCATCCGATCGTAGGCCTGTTCCGCGTTCTTCAGCTCGTCCTGAGTCACGGCGAAGCCGAGTACGGCATCCCTGCGCAACAGGTCGGCGCCCACGTTGGAGGTCATGATCAGGACCGAATTGCGGAAGTCGACCTTCCGGCCCTTGGCATCGGTCAGATGGCCGTCGTCCATTATCTGGAGCAGGATGTTGAAGACCTCTGGATGCGCCTTCTCGATCTCGTCCAGCAGCACCACAGAGTAGGGCTTTCGCCGCACTGCCTCGGTGAGCTGTCCGCCCTCCTCAAAGCCGATGTAGCCTGGAGGTGCCCCAACCAGCCGGGCCACGGAGTGCCGCTCCATGAACTCCGACATGTCGATGCGGATCATCGCATCCTCGCTGCCGAACATGAACTCCGCCAGCGCTCTCACCAACTCCGTCTTCCCAACGCCCGTGGGGCCAAGGAAGATAAAGGAGCCGATGGGCCGCTTAGGGTCCTTCAGACCGGCGCGAGCACGTCGCACCGCACGGGAGACCACGGTAATCGGCTCTTCTTGACCGATGATGCGCTTGTGCAGCTCCTCCTCCATCCGAAGCAGCCGCTCAGTCTCCTCTTCGGCGATCCTCATTACCGGGATGCCGGTCCACATCGACACAACCTGGGCGATGTCCTCGACACCCACCACCGGCTTCTCTACGGTCTGCTGCTCGTGCCAGCCCGACTCGATGCCGTCGATCTTCGTTCGGAGCTTGGCCTCACGATCCCTCAACTCGGCCGCCAACTCGTACTGCTGGGCGTTGATGGCCGCTTCCTTCTCGGTCTGCACTACCTCAAGCTCCTTGATGGCCTCCTTAAGCGTCGGAGGTGACACGGCGCGCTGGAGCCTCACGCGAGAGGATGCCTCATCCACCAGGTCGATCGCCTTGTCCGGAAGGAAGCGATCGGGGATGAACCGGGAAGCCAGCTCGGCCGAAGCCTTTAGGGCCTCGTCGGAGATGACCAGCTTGTGATGCTGCTCGTAGCGCTCCTTGATGCCGCGGAGGATGGCAATGGTCTCCTCGACCGTGGGCTCCTCCACCATGACTGGCTGGAAGCGGCGCTCCAGTGCAGCATCACGCTCGATGTACTTGCGGTACTCGTCCATGGTGGTGGCGCCGATTGTCTGCAACTCACCGCGGGACAAAGATGGCTTCAAGATGTTGGCAGCGTCCACGGCGCCTTCCGCCGCGCCTGCGCCCACCAAGGTGTGCAGCTCATCGATGAAGAGGACGCAGTTACCGTTGGTCTTGACCTCTTCGATGATCTTCTTCAACCGCTCTTCGAACTCGCCACGGTACTTGGTTCCCGCAACGAGCGAGCCGATGTCCAGAGTTAGCAGTCTCTTACCCAGAAGGGTCTCGGGAACATCGCCGCTAGCGATCCGCTGGGCCAGTCCCTCCACGATGGCGGTCTTCCCAACGCCTGGCTCGCCGATCAGGGCAGGGTTGTTCTTAGTTCGACGCGAGAGAATCTGGATCACCCTTTCGATTTCTCTCGCCCGACCGACAACTGGGTCCAGCTTGCCGGCCCTGGCAGCCGCCGTCAGGTCCATACCCATCTGGTCGACGACCGGAGTGCGGCTGGCCTGCTTGGCCTCCTGCTGCGAGTAGGGCTGGCTCTGGTTCAGGACGTGAATGATCTGGTTGCGCACCTTCTCGAGGCTGACCCCGAGGCTCTCCAGCACGCCCGCGGCGATGCCCTCGCCCTCCCGAACCAACCCGAGGAGCAGATGCTCCGTACCGATGTAGTGATGGTTGAGGCGACGAGCCTCGTCCACGGCCAGCTCGATGACCTTCTTGGCTCGAGGCGTGAGGCCAATGTCGCCGGTTACGGTCCGATCGCCCCGGCCAATGATGAACTCGACGGCGCTGCGGACCTTGTTCAACTCCACGCCCAGGTTTGCAAGGACCTTCGCTGCTACGCCGTCGCCTTCACGAACGAGCCCGAGGAGCAGATGCTCGGTGCCAATGTAGTTATGGTTGAAGCGCTGGGCCTCCTCCTGAGCCAGGGTGAGAACCTTTCGCGCGCGTTCCGTAAATTTGTCAAATCGATCGCTCATGCCAGTACTCCAAGGGAAAATGCCTACTTCGTGCCCAGCACCACCGAAGCGGTCGCATCTGCTGAAGCATCGGCACTGGCCCTCACCTCGGACCCGGTACTTCCAGCAGGCTCCTTCTCGATGCTGGCCCCTTCGCGACCCTGTCGCTCGGAGCCCTGGCCCTGGGCGCCATCGCCCTCGCTGCCGTCTGCTGCATCATTCGCGTCTGCTGAGGGCACTTTATGTGCCATGCCGCCGACCGCCTCGTCACGGTCTTCAGCATCCGCTTCCTGTGTCGACTCTGCCGCTTCCTCCTGAGCCCCCTCGTCGCCTTCTTCCCTACCCTGCTTCAGGCTGAGGCCCAGCCTATGGCGATCAGCGTCGATCCGAATAATCCGCAACTGGACCTCGTCGCCCTCCTTGACCACTCCCTTGGGATGGGCGATCCGATCGTCGCTCAACTCCGATATGTGAATGAGACCCTCCACCCCATCCTCGATGCGAGCGAAGGCCCCAAAGGATGCAAGCTTCGTGATCCGTCCGGTGACGACCTGGCCAACCTGGTATCGCTCGGCCAGCCCCGCCCAAGGCTCCGGTTGCAGCCGCTTCAGGCTGAGGGCGATCTTCTTGCTCTCTCTATCGACCCCCACAACCATTACCTCCACCTCTTGGCCCACCTTGAGGAGCTGAGAGGGGTGACTCACCTGGCCCCAAGATAGTTCGGAGAGGTGCACCAGGCCATCCGCGCCGCCCAGGTCGATGAAGGCGCCGAAGTCGCACAGGCTGCTGACCCTACCGCGCCGTACATCGCCCTCCTTCAACTCCGCCAGCAGACGGTCCTTCTGGACAACCCGCCTCTCCTGCAGCGCTGCGCGCTCGGAGAGGATCAACCTGTTCCTGCGCCGGTTGATCTCAATCACCTTGAGGAACATCTTCTTGCCACGCATGGCCTTCAGACGATCCTCCACCGACTCCTCGCTCCCTGCGACGGAGCGCAGATCGACTATCTGAGAAAGCGGGATAAAACCACGCACGCCCTCGACGTTGGCTATCAGGCCGCCCTTGTTGTACTCGATTACCTCGGCCTCGATTATCTGCCCATCCTCGAACTGCTTCTGGGCGACACGCCAACCCTTCTCCGCCTGCGCCCGATTCAGCGACAGCACGACATGGCCGTCCTGGTTCTCAGGCTGCAACACGTAGACCAGTATCAAATCGCCCACATGAAGGGTCTCGATCGGGTTGCCATGAGGGTCGCGCATCTCGTGAGCAGGTATGGCGCCTTCCGACTTGGACCTGATGTCTACCAACACCTCGTCCCTGTCGATCCGCACCACCACGCCCTCGACAACGTCACCTCTCTTGAGGGTTCGGTATGCGTGGCCGTGTGCCTCCAGGAGATCCTGCATGCCCTCGGGCGCCGCTGCCCCCTCGGGACCGCTATTGACCGTCTCCGCCGACCGTATCTCCTCTTCCATCCTCCCCCCCCACGGATAGTCGTTCTAGAATTATACGTCAATCCCTATCAAAAATCAAAAGCAACTACAACCAGATTGGACACGGAGACGCGGAGAAAGGGAGACGCGGAGAAAGCGATTTGGCAACTTCTCCGCGTCTCCGTGTTCCCGCGTTTCCGTGTCTCGTCTACAGTGGTCGCCTGCCCTCCAGCGCCCTGGCGAGGGTGAGTTCGTCCGCGTACTCCAGGTCGCCCCCGGCGGGGAGGCCGCGGGCAAGGCGAGTCACCTTCACCCCCAACGGCCGCAGGGTCTGCCCCAGGTACGATGCCGTCACGTCCCCCTCGGTGTTCGGGTTGGTGGCGATAATCACCTCAGCCACCGAACCGCCACGAACCCTCGCCACCAGCTCCACGATCTTCAACTTCTCGGGGCCCATTCCATCGATTGGCGAGATGGCGCCATGCAACACATGGTAGCTGCCCCTGTATTCGTGGGTGCGCTCCAACGCCAACACGTCCAGAGGCTCCTCCACCACGCAGATGAGACTCCGATCCCTGCGCTCGTCGGTACATACCGGACACAGGGAGGACTCCGAGATATTGAAACAGGTGGCGCAGAACCCGACCCTCTCCTTCATTCCGACAATGGCCTCGGCCAGGCTCTCTGCCTCCTCCTTCGAGGCTCGCAGCAGATGAAAGGTGAGCCGCTGCGCCGTCTTCGGGCCGACCCCCGGCAGCTTGGCGAACTCCTCAATGAGCCTGGCGACTGGCTCGGCGATTGGTTGCATTCCCTGGACCTCTACCTTAGACCTGGACCCTTACATCAGACCCGGTATCTTCATCCCACCAGTGAGGGCGCCTAGCCTCTTGCCAGCCAACTCGTGGGACTTGCCAACCGCTTCGTTGATGGCCGCGGTTACCAGGTCCTGGAGCATCTCCACGTCCTGTGGATCCACGACCTCAGGGTCGATGGTCACAGACTGGACCTTCTGATGGCCGGTCATGACGATCTTGACCGCGCCGCCACCGGCCGTGCCCTCCACGACCTCGTTGCCCAACTCCTCTTGAGCCTTACGCAGCCGCTCCTGCATCTGTTGAAGCATTTTTAGATTCTGCATCTATCCTCGCCCTCTTCCCGAATTACTAGGAGATCGTCTCTTCGCGGCTAACCCTGAAGCCGAAATCCCGTACCGCCGCCTCGACCACCGGATCTCGCCGCGGCGGAGCATTGTCACCCGGTCTCACCCCATACTCAAACCGGACCGTGATCCGTTTGCCGAAGACGCCGCCAACGCCGTCCTCAATGCTCTTCTTGACGGTGGGCCGCTCGAGGACGTGCCTGGATCCGGTGCTTTCAAAGCCTAGCACAAGTGTATCATCAACGACCCGTAATGGCCTGCACCTGGCCACGGCTATGCCGATCCCGGTTTTGGTGAAGCCGACCAGGATGCGTGGCCACTCCCTCTTAACGCTGTCCAAGTCCAGGGGCGGGTAGCCGCGAGGCGACTCGGGAGCGGCATCGAGAGCAGACTCTTCTCGTGAGCTGGACGGTTCCCGCTGGATGGTTGGTTGAGAGACATCAACCGGAGCTGGGCTGAGAACCTCTGGAGATCTCTCGACAGCCTGTCGTACTGGAGGCTGGACCTCCAGCGAGGCTGGCTGGCTGGCCAAGGTCGGCCTATCCTCGGAGATCCGGCGCACCTCCGTCGGTTCCGCCGGTTCGTCACGCTGGAGGATGGCCTCCATGAAGGCCATTTCCAGATGCAGTTGGTTGAAAGCTTCCTGCCTAAGCCGCCCTTCCAGGTCGGCGAAGACGCGCAGGGCATTAAGCAGCGATCGATAGCTCCAGCCCTCCCCCTCCGCCCTCAAGCGAGCCAACTCCTCAGCCCGGTATCCTTGGAGCAGGCTGGTATCAGCTCCGCTCTTGCTCACCATCAGGGCCCGCAGGTAGTCCACCAACTCCCGAGAGAGATGGCGCAGGTCAGACCCAGTGGAGGAGGCGCCATCGATCAGCAGGAAACCCCGTGCGAGGTCGCGGCGACGGAGCGCCTCGGCGAACTCGGGAACCGACTCCTCACCGGTAAGCCCCAGGATCTCCCGAGCGGCGGAGAGGCCAACCTCCTCCCCACAGTAGGCTACCAACTGGTCCAGGAGGCTCTCGGCGTCCCGCAGACTTCCCCGGGCCATCCGAGCCACCCTCTCCAGAACGGCCGGCTCTACCCTGAGGGACTCGGCGTCGCAGATCATTTGAAGCTGCTCCACGATGGACTCGACCGGTATGCGGCGGAAATCGAACCTCTGGCAGCGTGAGGAGATGGTGGCGAGGATCTTGTGGGACTCGGTGGTGGCGAGGATGATGATGGCATGCTCGGGGGGCTCCTCCAGCGTCTTCAGGAGGGCGTTGGAGGCCTCCGAGGTGAGCATGTGAGCCTCGTCGATTATGTAAACTTTGTACCGTGCCTCGCCTGGGGCGAACTTGATCTTCTCGCGAAGCTCCCTGGCGTCGTCGATCCCCCGGTTGGAGGCGGCGTCGATCTCGATCAGGTCGATGGCTCGGCCCTCGGTGACGGCAGTGCAGGAGGCACACTCGTTGCAGGGCTCCCCATCCCGCGGGTCCAAGCAGTTGACCGCCTTCGCCAGGATCCTGGCGGTGCTCGTCTTGCCTGTTCCGCGAGGCCCGCAGAAGAGATAGGCGTGGACGACCCTGCCGGTGGCGATGGCGTTCCGCAGCGTCCGGGTGACGTGGTCCTGCGCAATGACCTCAGAGAAGCTCTGGGAGCGCCACCGGTGGTAGAGGGAACGGGCGTCTTTCTGGGGCATGATAGCTATCAGCCTTCAGCGTTCAGCATTCAGGCTGATTATACCCGACCTACCGCCGATTTCGATAGCAGAGACGCCAGGGGCAGCAGATGAAAGATGATGTAAGCGAGGAATTAACTTAAGCCTCGGGAATCGCCCGGCTTTTCCCTGGACAGGGCCATCAGCGCCGTAGAGATAGCGGTCGTGGCGAGGCAGAAGCCGAAGGCGGCCCTGTAGGCGTCGGGCGGGTAGCCCGAGGCGGTCTTCTCGAAGAGACCGATGATCACCCCCAGAAGCTGCTGATAGAGGGCCCCTCCGAGGGTGGCGGCGAAGTTGACCACGGACAGCACCGTGGTCGCCAGCGCAGCAGGGTACAGGTCCTTGGTTTGTGCGAAGGCGGGTAGCCAGATGCTGAAGAGAAGACCGAGGGCAATCATCAGCAGGTACAGTCCAGGCAGAGGTATTGCGTCCGTTGCCACCACCATGGGGACCAGACAAAGAGTAAAGCCGAGCGATCCAGCCACGACCAAACGCTTGCGAGAGCGCACGACCCGATCCGAGAGATAGCCTACAACGGGTCCTCCCAGGGCAGCAGCCAGAGTCATGGACATCAGGATCGCGCCGACCTGGGCAGGATCCAACCCGTACACATCGGTAAGGAAGGGCCCGCCCCACAGTCCGTTGATGGCGAAGCGTGTCCCAAAGATCGGGAGCAGGCCCGCCGCGATCAGCCAGGCTTGCCGCGCCTTGACTACCAGAGCCAGGGTCTCCCGCAGAGAGGGCTGCGGAGCGGTTTGATGCCTGCCCTTGCGCTGCCACCCTTCTGGCGGGCGGTCACGCAAGACCAGCAGGCCGAACAGGGTGACGGCGATCATGCTCGCGGCGACCCCCAGGAAGACCTCCCGCCATCCAAACGCGGTGGCCGCCATCGCCAGCGGCATCGCGGCCATCAGGCCGCCGAAGTTGCCGGCCGTGTTCAGCAGGCCACCCATCAGGGCAAACTGCCGGGGTGGATACCAGTTGATGAAGATCCTCTGGGCCGTGAGGAAAACGGCAGCCGATCCCAACCCGATCAGCAGCCGCCCCGCAAGAGCCTGCTCGAAGCTGAAGGCTAGGGCGAAGAGCAGCGCCCCCACGCTGGCCACCCCGAATCCGACCGTCAGCACCCTACGCGCCCCGATGGTGTCGACCATCACACCTACGGGGATCTGCATGAGCGCGTAGGGGTAGAAGTAGGCCGCGCCCAGGAGACCGAGCGCACTCGCCGAGAGAGTGAAGGCGCCCTCCAGGTCACCCGCTATGACGGCCATACCCATGCGGTGGAAGAAGGTAAGCGGGAAGGCGAAGAACACGACCGAGGTGATCGCGAGCCGCAGCAGCCTTAGCCGCAGCGAGGGTAGGTCACCTGTTGCAGTGGATTGACTCAACGGCCCTTCTCGAGTGCCTCCTTCAGCTCGGGATACCGCTCCAGCAGCGGCTCGGGAAGCGGCTCGGAGGGCTTCTGGCCGAACTGCAGCTTCATCTGCAGGGCGTTCACAACCGCCTTAGCACCGAAGTGGTTGTTGTAGAAGGCGTAGACATCCTGGGTGTGCTCGGCGACCTCCTTCACATCCTCGGCGAGAGCGGACACCTCCTGGGGGGAATACAGGTAGTTGTATCGACTCTCCCTGTCGCCCTTCCACCATTCCATGGCGTTACGGCCGTGAAAGCGGAAGTAGCCCACCTTGCTGGTAAGGGGCACGTCGCCGATGGAGGTGCGGAACTTCGGCTCGTCGATCATGCACCAGGCAACGCCATGGGACTCCAGCAGGCGGAAGCTGTCCGGGTTGTCGGTCCAGCTTCGGTGGCGCAGCTCCACGGCCAGGGGGTAGCGAGCGAACTGGCGGAGCAGGTCCTCCAGGTAGGTAAGCGACTCCTCGTCGTGCTTGAAGCTGGGAGGGAACTGCGCCAGGAGGCATCCCAGCTTGCCGGACTCCGCGATGGGTTCAAGTCCCTCTTGAAACCGCTCCACGTCCTCGGCGACGACCTCCGCAGCCTTCCCGGTGGCATCCTCGAACATCTTGGGGTGGGTGAACTTCTGGTACAGCTTGGCGGTGAAGCGGAAAGCCGGGGGCGTCTTCTCCACCCAGTTGCGAGCTACGTTAGGAAGGACCGGTCGGTAGAAGGAGCTGTTCACCTCCACCGTGTCGAAGAATCGCGAGAGGAACTCGAGGTGGTCGATCTTCTTCCCCTTAGGATAGAAGACCCCTTCCCACCGCCCTTCGCTCGTCGGGTACGACCAGCCGCTCGTGCCGATATGGATCATGGTGAATTCTCCTTGGGCTCGCCTGCAATCGCAGGTTAGCAGCCGGGGCTCACAGATGCAATCGGGCAGGAGCCAAAAAGAGAAGGCCGCCCGTAGTAGGCGGCCTTCCGGAGGGACGCTCGCAAGAGGAACAGTTGATAACTACTGCCTCGAGGAATCCCTGATCTGATCGAAACAACTGCTGCAGTACACCGGCCGATCGTTCCTCGGCAGGAAAGGCACAGTGGCCTCACCACCGCACTGTGCGCAGATAACCGTGTGCATCTCACGGGTATCGCGCCCCGCGCGCTCGCGACGTCGGGCGGAACGGCAGGGAGGGCATCGCTGCGGCTCGTTCACGAGCCCCTTCTCAGCGAAGAACTCCTGCTCGCCGACGGTGAACACGAACTCCTGCCCGCAATCACGACATCGCAGGGTCTTGTCTGCAAAGCTCACGTTCTCTGACCCCCTTCACCTGTAGAGAAGTATGGTCACAGTTTAGTCTCTGCTAGATCCGCACGCGGGTTGCCTTGCCGAGGAACCAGGACTAAGGGCCGCCGGGTCGCGTTAGCCTAAACTTGCGCCGGGGCCACCATATCAGAAATAGAAGAACCACGCAAGCAATTCGTCATGGATAGTACCGATTTGTCGCTCCTTCCTCCAGTTTGACACGATTCTTGCGTGCCTGTAAGCTTGTTTAGCGGCAAGTAGAAGTAAGAGGAGCATCCTTTGGAGCATCATCGGTCCGTACTTGAGCATGGCCTTCGAGTAGTCACCACCCCAATGCCGCATACCAGGTCCGTCAGCATCTCAATCTTCGTCGGCGCCGGCTCTCGGTACGAGCCAGACGAGGTGGCCGGCATCTCCCACTTCGCGGAGCACATGCTGTTCAAGGGGACCAGCCAGCGCCCGACCCCAAAAGAAATCTCAGAAGCGATAGAGGGCGTTGGGGGCATCCTGAATGCTGCCACGGACAAGGAGTTGACTGTCTACTGGTGCAAGGTCCCGGCCCAACACTTCGACCTGGCCATGGACGTCCTCTCCGATAACATCCTCCATTCCAGGTTCGATCCTGCTGACATAGAAAAGGAAAGGACCGTCATAATGGAGGAGCTGAGCATGACCTACGACAGCCCTCCCGACCTGGCAACCCTGATGATCGACGAGCTGATGTGGCCCGATCAGGCGCTTGGCAGGGATACCGCGGGCACCAGAGAATCGGTGACAGCCATGTCGCGCGAGGACATTCTGGCCTTCGTGTCCCAGCACTACGGGCCGGGCAACGCGGTGGTGGCAGTGGCCGGCTTGGTCACACCGGAACAGGTGGAGGGAGCGGCTGACCGCTTCTTTGGCAACTGGGCGCCCACACCCACCGTCAGATGGTATCCAGCAGTCGATGCAGCGTCCGGCCCACGTGTGGGTCTGAAGTCCAAGCGGACGGAGCAGACCAACCTCTGCCTGGCGGTGCACGGCCTCGCGTCGGATCACCCCGACCGCTACGCCCAGGACGTCCTGAACACCCTTCTGGGGGAGGGTATGTGTTCCAGACTCTTCCTCCAGATTCGCGAGCGGCTGGGACTAGCCTACGACGTGCACTCCTACGTGAACCACTTCCGCGACACAGGCTCCCACGTCGTCTTCGCCGGAGTCGACCCGAAGAAGGTCAACCCGACGATACAGGCCATCCTGTCAGAGTTAGCGCGGCTCCACGACGATGTACCTGAGGAGGAGCTTACCCGCGGCAAGGAGTCAATGAAGGGACGGCTGCTCCTGAGGCTGGAAGATACCGCTCGTGTATCCTCCTGGACTGGTGCACAGGAGTTGCTGCGCGGCAGGATCATGTCGGTGGATGAGGCAGTCACTATCATCGATTCCATCACCCGAGATGACATCAGTCGGGTCGCGCGCAGCCTCTTCACGACTGAGAGACTGAACCTGGCCGTCGTGGGCCCCTATCGAAGCGAAGGACGCTTCGCCAACCTGCTGAAGATGTAGTCTCCCGCCAGACGGCATGCCAACTTCCCTTGAATGGGCAGGGTGTTGTAGGGGCCTGGAGTGACGCAAGCAAGCGCGGCGTCACTCCAGGCCCCTTGGCGAATCACCCCACCGCTCGCCATTTGATCATTCTTGCCTTTTCCTATATGTAGCGTTATTATCTGCTTACTTCCTATCTTTAGCTGCCTTGCTACCTACCTCACATGGTCCTACCTGCTGACCGACCGGCGGAGAGCGGCGCTCTACAAGAGATCGCCTCCAGCGCAGACCTATCCGGACTCAACGTCTGGTTGGTCCCCCATACCCACTGGGATAGGGAGTGGTACCTCCCATTCGAGCAATTCCGGATTCAGCTGGGCCGGGTGATGGACGACCTGCTCGAGACCCTGGAGGAGAATCCGTCCCTCGTTTTCACTCTGGATGGCCAGACAGTGATCCTGGAAGACTACCTGGATCTCCGTCCGCAGCAGGAGGAGAGGCTGCGACGCACGATCGCCTCGGGCCGCATAGCGATCGGCCCCTCTTACGTACTGCCCGATGAGTTCCTGGCTGGCCAGGAATCGCTCGTTCGCAACCTGCTGATGGGCCGCCAACTCTGTGACCGATTCGGGGTGGCCCCCATGGCTGTGGGCTACGCGCCGGACACATTCGGTCACATTGCTCAAATGCCCCAGATTCTCAGCGGTTTCGGGATAGATTCCTTCGTCTTTTGGCGAGGATTGGGCGATGAAGCCGACGACTTGGGGGCGCTCTTCTGGTGGCAGGCCCCCGATGGCAGCCGCGTCCTCGGAGTCCGTTTGCTGGAGGGGTATGCGAGCGCTCGCGATCTGGGTCGCTGGACCAGGGAGGGAGGATGGGTTCTGGATGATCCCGGCCGATGGCCCGGCACCGCGGCCCGCCGAATCGCTGAGTTCGTGAGACGGTGGAGGCCCGCCCTCGACCGATCGGGGACCAGAAATCTGCTGCTGGGGAACGGCGTGGATCACCAGCCGATCCAGCGAGACCTGCCGGAGATGCTGGGGGCCTGTCAGTTGTGCTTCCCCGAGGCGTCCTTCCACATCGGCACCTACCAGGATTACGTCGAAGCGTTGAGACCCTTCCCCACCGACCTGCAGCGACTGGAAGGGGAGTTGGTTGGGGGACGAGAAGCCTGCGTGGTGAGGGGAGTCAACTCCACCCGCATCTACCTGAAGCAGGCCAATGAGGCCGCCGAGCGCTCCCTGGCCATCGCGGAGACCCTGGCAGCCCTAGCCTGGCTACGAGCGAGTGTTGCAATCGCTCTGGCCACTCGGGGTCACCCCGGCAGTGGGCAGGATGTCCCTGGTGCCACTAAGGAAACTGGAGCCTGCAACAGAGCGGTGGGCTTCGAGTTTGGGAGGGCTACGTCTCTTCCGGGGGCTGAAGCCGCCTACCAGTATCCACTTGACGAACTGAGACTGGCCTGGCGGGAACTGCTGCGGAACCAACCCCACGACTCGCTGCCCGGCTGCTCCCTGGATGAGGTGCACCGCGACATGGAGCAGCGATTCAGGAGCGCAAAGCAGATCGCCCAACTGGTCCAGCGCGAGGCGCTGACGGCTCTTGCCGAACAGGCACCCTCCATGCGCCCACGGGAAGACAACATGGAGGCTTGGAGTCTCGTCAATCCCCTTCCATGGCGCCGCATCGGGCTGTCCGAACTGGAATTGCCGGTCTCGCTGGCCCGCACGCGCAGGCTGCTGGCAACCACACCAAAGGGCAACATCCCAGTCCAGGTAGCAGGACCCCACGACCGGCGCACCGCGCTGGTGGCCGCCGAAGTGGATGGCTTCGGCGCTCTGCCGGTCCGGCTGATGGCGGGACAAGCTTCCCTGTCGCAGAGGGTGGCCCGTGCCGTTGGTACCCACGGTATCGAGAACGAGTACTACCACATCGAGGTCGCCCCGAACGGAACACTCGAGGTAATGGATCAAAAGACCGGCCATCGCTTGGTCGGTCTCCACTGGTTCGAGGATGAGGCCGACCGGGGTGACGAGTACAGCTACTGTCCGGTCGACGGCGATGTTCCCTGGGATAGTCGCTCCCTCCGGGCACGCACTCGGTTGGTGGCCGGCGGCCCCGTCGTAGCCGAACTTGAGATCAGACTGGACGTCCGACTACCGAGGAAGCTGCGGCGGGACCGAAAGGGCCGGTCCCGCTCTACCGCAGGGTGCCCGCTCCGGACCAGAGTCCGGTTGATTGCTGGGGTGGACAGGATCGAGTTCAGCACCACGGCTCTAAACCGGGCTCAGGATCATCGGTTCAGGGTGATCTTCCCAGCCCCGGGCTCCGGCCGGCACGTCTTAGCCGAGGGGCACTTCGGGATCCTGCGAAGACCGGCCGAACCGGTGTGGAACGGGTGCTGGCGAGAGCCACCAGCGAAAACCCACCACACCGCGGGCGCTGTCGCTGCCGGAGAGCTGCTGCTGATTGGCCGGGGGCTGCCGGAGTACGAAGCGATACCCAACGATAGGGGTGGCGTGGATCTGGCCCTCACCCTCCTGCGCTGCGTCGGCTGGTTGAGTTGCTCGGACCTCTCGACCCGACCGGGCGCGCAGGAGCCACATATACCCACTCCGGATGCCCAGTGTCTTGGCAGCCACACCTTCGAATACGCTATCAGCCTACGGGGTGACGGCTCCGAGGCCGAACTGCTAAGAGCGTCCCAGGACTACAGAATGGGCTTCGTGGCAGGTCCTTCGGGAGAGGAACTGCCAGAGATTCTGGCGTTGGAGGGCGATGGCTTCGTCTTCGGCGCCCTTAAGGGCGCGGAGGATGGGCAGGGAGTGGTCCTCAGACTGTTCAATCCGGGATCTTCTCCAACGATCGCACGAATCAGAGGCATGGCCCTGGAAGCGCACCGCTGCCGCCTCGATGAGGGCTGCGTCGAATCAGGAGGGGTCGAGAAGGTGGCGCTCCGAGCCGGAGAGATCGTTACCTTGAGGATCGTTACGTGCCCCTCACCCTGTCCCTCTCCCTGAGGGAGAGGGAATCTCAGATCCACCCGTTGCTCAGCGGATTGGTCTGGCCATCCAGGGAACGGGACCGTGCCAGAGGTGCACAAGCAAAGGAGGGCAACGCAATGAAGTGTGGCTCGTTGATTGAGGAGGCGCGACTCCGAGCCGAAGAGGTGCTGCTGGGGAACTCAAGGGGCATAGGCCTGCTCAGCGCCCGTCGGGCCTACCAGCAGGTCAACGGCCGGGATGCCATGGTGTGCGCCCTGGGGCTGATGCTGCTGGAGGATCCGAGGGAGCGGGACGTCCACCGGCGTTCCCTGGAGACGCTGGCCTCGAGCCAGAGCAGGCTGGGAAACATCCCATTTGGGGTAGGATTTCCGGACGTTCCCGACGAGTCCTTCATCGCCACAGGCGGGTCCTTCGCGATGGCCAGGGAAGGCGAGCGAGCGCGACCCGTCGTCGACACCATCCACGCCGGCTGCGTGGACAACTGTCTGTGGTACATCCTGGGACACTACCTCTACCACTCAGCAAACCAGGACACCGACTTTCTCCGAGGCTACTGGCCGAGCATCCAGAGAGCCTACCTGTGGCTCCAGTACCAGGACGTGAACGAGTGCGGCCTGCTTGAGGTTCACGAGGCGATGGACTGGGCGGACCTCTTCGCCAACCGCTACAACGTCCTGTACGACAACGTTCTGTGGTGCGCTGCTCACCAGGCTATGGGCCATCTGGCGCAGTCCTTAGGGGAGCCCGCTCAGTCCTACTTCCAAGAGTCTCAATCGTGCCGCCACAAGCTGAACTTGCTGCTGTGGGTAGGGCCGGAGATCGATCGAGACCTGGAGTGGGTGAGGGAGAACCGCACGGAGTGGCTCTACCCCATGAAGCGCACGGATACCGAGCTGGTGGTACGGCCTCACTACCTCCCGTACATGGCCTTCCGGGACTACGCGGAACGGTTTGACACCCTGGGGAACTTGCTGGCCATCCTGTTGGGGGTGGCCAACCCCGCACAGGCCGATAGGATTCTGGATTATGCCTACGCTGTTGGCCTGGACCAGCCCTATCCCATTCAGGCTCTCTATCCCATAATCCGACCGGGAGAGCCTGACTGGCGGCACTACTATTGGGTGCGGAACCTGAACCAGCCTCACCACTATCATAACGGTGGCATCTGGCCCTTCATTGGGGGGTTCTACGTGGCGGCGTTGGTCAGTTCCGGAAGGCAAGCCGAGGCGGAGCAGCAGTTGGCGAAGCTGGCGGAGTTGAACAGCCTGGGACGTCGGGAGCGCTGGGAGTTCAACGAATGGTTCCACGGAGTGAGCGGCCGCCCAATGGGCTTCGAGGGGCAATCCTGGTCGGCAGCGATGTACCTGTACGCCTACGAGGCGGTGAGGCGCGGCGCGGTTCCCTTCTTCTGGCCGCGTGGAGCGTAGGGAAGGGGCTGGTCCTCTTCCGCCCCCGGCCATGGACGCCCAACACAACCCTCATCCCCTACCGCGCACCCACCAACAGGCGGCAGGGTACAAGACCCTGCCCTACGGGACCGAGGAACCGGCGTGGCGTAGGTGGCAGGGGATAAACCCCGCCCTACGCGGCGGGAGGTCGACGTGCGGCACGGCGCGGAGGGGCTGCCTCCGAGGGTAACCGCTCCCCCTTCTCACCGAAGAGGTACCGCTCGGCCAGGTCGCAGACGGCGTGCTCGATCGCCAGATGCGACTCCTGGACCAACTGCCCGCTCCGGCTTGGAACCCGGATGGCAACGTCGGCTACGGCGGCCATTCGCCCGCCGCTGCCAACCAGGACGATGGTGCCTATCCCTCTCGCCCTGGCCGCCTCCAGCGCCCTCAGAACGTTGATTGAGTTTCCGCTGGTGCTGATCCCCATCAACAGGTCGCCTTCCCGACCAATGGCCAGCAACTGCCGCTCGAAGACCTCCTCAAACCCATAGTCGTTAGAGTGGGCGGTGAGGAAGGATGTATCGGTGGTCAGGGCGATGGCGGGAAGGCCGGGGCGCGGGAAGTCGCCACTAAGCCGGCTCACGAACTCCGCGGCCACGTGCTGGCAATCAGCAGCGCTCCCCCCATTGCCACAGAGCAGCAGCTTCCCGCCGGTGCGAAAGCAGTCGGCGATCATCCGTGCCGCCGCCACGATGGAGTCGAGGCATTGCTCCGCCACCAGCAGCTTCAGTTGGGCACTCTCACGGAGATGGGCATCGGCCCGCTTTCGCAGCCTCTCGTCTTCGTTCATCCTGATAGCTCCTACATTCCCCTCATTGCACAAGACGGGCCGCGAGAGTGCTACACTTATGTTAAGATTGACACCCTCTCTTCTTCAGGAAGGTCAATGATGCCAGCCATGGACTATCCTCAGCGCGCCGTCGCAGTCGACCTGGGCGGCACCCGTTTTCGAGTGGCCGTCGGCAACGGTTCGGGAGAGTTGGAGTGGAGAAGCTCTCAGTTCACGAGGGTGGAGCGAGGTCTCCAGGCCGTGTTGAAGCATCTGTACGAGACTATCGATGAAGCCCTCGCGGCCTCTGGACCAAACCGCGCGGGAGGCATCGCCATCGCCGCGCCTGGCCCGCTGGACCCGGAGACGGGGGTTATCTTCAACCCTCCCAACATGCCGGGCTGGGACCGGGTCCCCATGAAACAGCTCTTTGAGGATCGTTATGGGCTCCCCGTCCAGGTGGTGAACGATGCCAACCTGGCCGCAGTGGGCGAGCACCGTTTTGGAGCGGGGCGGGGCTTGCGGAACATCGTCTACGTCACCGTCAGCACCGGCATCGGCGGGGGAGTCATCGTCAACAACCAACTGCTGTTGGGTGGCAGGGGCTTCGCCGGGGAGATCGGGCACATGACTGTGGACATGAGGGGCGAAAGGTGCGCCTGCGGCAACATCGGCTGCCTGGAGTGGCTGGCCTCGGGGACCTCCATCGCCCGGCAGGCCCGCCAGAGGCTGGCCTCGGGGATTCACAGCACCCTGGAGCGCTTCCCTCTACAGGAGATCACGGCAGCGAAGGTGGCGGAGATGGCCTACGGAGGCGATACCCTGGCGGAAGGGTTGCTACGCGGCGCCGGTGTTGCCCTGGGTGTGGGGATGGTGAACCTCGCCCATCTGTTCAACCCCGAGCGGATCATCCTGGGCGGGGGGGTCAGCCTCAACGCCGGCCCCATCCTCTGGGACGCCCTTCAAACTACCGTGCGCAGCAGGACCATGCCCTCTTCTCGCAAGGGTCTCGATATCGTGCAGGCGGCATTGGGTGATGACGCAGGGCTGTTGGGGGGGGTGGCGCTGATGACTCGGGCCGTGGCCAAGGCGGCGTGAGGTCGGCCATCATGGCTATAGGTGTGTCTCGCGAGCCAGGGCGTGATTGAGAGGCGGCCGGGGCCGCGCGCGAAGGATGCCGAGCAACCCGAAGAGAGTGCCGGCTCCCGCGAGAGTCCACATTACTCCAAAGCCCCATCTCTGGGCGACTACTCCCAGCATGATGGAGCCCAGGGTTATGCCGGTGTCGAAGCCGGTGAAATAGGTGCTCATCCCCAGCCCGCGTTGCCTTGCTGGAACCCGATCGACGAGCAGCGCCATTGTGGCGGGTTGAGCCGCGCCGAAACCGAGACCGAAGAGCGCGGCCGAGAGCATGAACAGTGGGAGGTCGTGGGCCATCGGCAGAAGCGCCAGGGCGATTGCCGCCGCGACCATGCCTGGAACTATCGTGAAGGACCGTCCGTACCGATCGGCCAATTGGCCGCAGAAGGCTCGTGAGATCAGCAGAGCTACAGCCTGAACTGTGAAGTAGAAACCGGGGTTCCCCAACCCGCGCGACTCGGCGAAGATCGAGAGAAAGGACATAGTGGCCCCGTGACCAAACCCCAGGCAGAGAGCTGCCCAGGCCATCGGCAGGGCTTCGATCGCGACAACGCCGGTGCGGAGAGACCAGGGCTGCCGCCTCGCCGTCGATTTCTGGCGGCGCTCCCGGGCGAAGAGCGAGAGGAGGAATGCAGCGAAGCTCAGGCTCGCCGATAGGTAGAACAGGCGGTGGAAGTCGAGCATAGCGATGACGACGAAGCCGATGGCGGGGCCAAGGATGAGGCCGAGGGATTGAGCAGCAGCGAATATGCCTATCGCCTCGGCTCGCCGCGATGGTGGGGCGACATCGGCTACATAGGAGTTGGCAGCGGTCGTATAGCTGCATATTCCAACCCCTTGGACGAGCCGGCCTAGAAGCAGCACCGGGAGGGATCCGGCCAGCAGGTACACGATGCTGGCTAGACCGTAGCAGAAGGTACCAGCCAGCACCAGAGGGCGGCGCTGCCAGGCATCGGTTAGCCAACCCGCGAGAGGCCGCAGTAGCAGGGCCGTTCCAGCCATCACGCCGGTGACGAGTCCCACTTCGACCTCGCTTCCTCCCAGATTCAGGATGTACACCGGCAAGGTGGCCATCAACATCTGAGCTCCGAAGGAGTTCACGAAGTTCGCCAGGGTCGCGAAGAGGAAATCCCGAGTGAGAACAGGTTCCTTAGCGGACTTGGCAGGGAGCGAAACCGCACCTGGCGAAGGAGAGTAAACGGATTCCAGCCCGGTGTCCCCGCGTAAGCCTGCCACAGATTGGTCTCCTCCTACGTCATCCCTCAGGCCGCTGACAACCGGCATCTCCTCATAGCCTGGAGAGAGCGGGGCTGCGAGACAGGGCTTCGCGTGTCGTCCGGGCCGCAGATCGGGGCTGGGGATGACTCCGCAACGGTCGAGAGCATAGTCCACGACGGTACGGCCGTCAACAGCACCAACAACTTCCTACCACGCACGGCCGCCTTGGAGCGCTGACTGGAGAGCAGCAGCTACCCGGGCTACAACCGCAGGGGGCTATCCCACACTCCGGACGCGACCCTGGGAGGCGCGGCGCTGGAGGTAGAGGTACTCCTGGGCCCAGCCAGCAAAGCTGCCGTAGCGCTGTACGAACAGTCCGGCCACCGTCTCATAGGTAGAGGGGGTGAGGGTTCTGGTGCGGATGTCGCAACCGAAGATCTCCTTGGCCACCGCCCAGATGTGGGTATCCACGGGCACGGCCTCATCCTTCTCCAGGGAAAAGAGGCAGACGCAGTCCGCGATCTTGGCACCTACACCGCGGATCTCCATCAGTGCGGCCTTGGCCTCGCCGTAGGGCGTCTCGCGCAACTGCTCGGGCCAACCAGGGGGTCGCCCCAGCAACTGCTCAGACACCCGCCGCAGGTTCTCGCCCCGCCATCCGAGGCTACATGCTCTGGACAGCTCATCCCCTGGGGTGGCTGCAAGCCGCTCCACCGTGGGGAAGGCATAGAACTCCTCGCCCTCGATGCAAGCGATAGACTCCCCATATTGGCTGGACATCCGCTCTACCGCGCAGACGATGCGCGGCACGGAGTTAGCCGTGGAGCAGATGTAGGAGAGGAGAGTCTCCTGGGGCTCCTGGTTCAGCACCCTCAGGCCGGCGAAAGCGGCCACGGCGGAGGCCATCCACTGATCCGCCGCGACGTACTGGGTGTACAGTGCAGGAAGGTCAACCTCCAGCCGCAGGTAGGAAGCAAGGAAGATCCTGGCGTCTCCTTCAGCCATGCCCGGGTAAATCTGTCCGACTACGCGCTCGCCTTCATGGCGGAGCCGCACGGCATGCTTCCTAACCACCCCAACCCACCAGCCATCAGCCCGGCATTGCCATCGAAACGCCTGACCACAGTCCAGGGTGTAGGCGAGGTTCAGCTGCCGCGGTTCCAGCTCAAATGAAACCTCCACGCCGTCCTGCCATTCCGTCATCCCTTCCCTCCAGCAAGCAGCTTGCTCTCCGGCCTGCGCCTGAGCGCGACCATGGATGCCACCCCGACCAGCGCCGCCAGGCCCAGCATCCCGAAGCTGAGGCCCCAGCCCACGCCCTCGGGCGAGGTATCCAGGATGACCCCGAATAACACCGGCGAGATGAGACCCGCAGTGAAGCCCGTCACCGACTGGACGGCCATCGCTGTCCCCAGCCGTTCTTGAGGAGCCAGCTCTGTGACCCCAGTAGAGTACACCGGGGAATCGGCGGGCACCCAGAAGCCGTACAGCAGGCAGATCGCGATCACCACCCAGAAGGGAGCCCCACCCAGCCAGCCGATCAGCAGCGACAGGACGCTGCTGACACCAAGGATCGTCCCAGCCGTTACGGTCCGGCCCCAACGATCTGAGACGCCTCCGGCAATGGCGGTGGAGAGGACCCCCACCAGCAGAACGAGGGAGGAGATCGCTCCCGATTGAGCTATCGATGATGTAAGGTCGCCGCCCGCACCCACCAGTAGCGAGGCCAGGAAGGGTGCCGTCCACGCCCTCATGCCGTACAGTTCCCAGACGTGGGCAGAGTAGCCGGCCGTGACCAGGAGAATCGGTTTGTTCCGCAACACCGCCAGCAGAGATGGCCCGGATCCCTGAGCCCCTCGGCTGGATCTGACTTTGGGTTTCTCCGTCCTAACCATGGCGAGCGCCATGCCCAGGGAGAGGATACCGACCAAGGAGAGGGCGAGATACGCCCCTCGCCACCCTAGAATCGGTAGGAGCACTCCGGTACCGGCGAACGACACCGCGCCTCCAAGAGTGAACGCCGCCACGTACATACCTACCGCCCCACCTCGCCTGTTTCCAGAAAACCTCTCGGAGATCAGTCGAATGCCCGGCATGTAGGTCCCGGCAACCCCCGCACCGCCAATGGCCCGCAAGATCGAACCTGAGACGATATCGTTGGAGAGCAATGGGAAGAGGGCATTGCCCAGTACGCATAGAGCGGCGGACCCTGCCAGGATGTAGGAGGTCTTCACCCGATCGGTGAGGGGCACGAGGAAGATGACGGATGCGACGTAGCCAATCTGGGTGGCGCCAAAGACGAAGCCGGCTTCGGCGCTGGACATCCCCCACTCCTGCTGGATCAGCAGCAGCATGGCGCTATAGGCATAGTAGGGGAGAAGGATCAACACCAGCAGGGTGCACAGCACCCCCAGCCAGATCGCATCATTCCTGGAAGACTCGCTCACAGCGCCAGCCGCCCCATTTCGTCCCAGTTGTAGCCTCGCTTCATGTCCACCACCAGAGGCACTCGGAGGTTCCAAGCGGACTCCATGATCCGCTTCAACTCCGGCGCGAATGTGTCCAGCTCCTCATTCGGGCACTCAAAGAGCAACTCGTCGTGTACCTGGAGCAGCATTCGGCATCGGAGCCCCCTGTCGCGCAACAACCGATCCAGGTTGATCATGGCAATCTTGATGATGTCGGCGGCCGTGCCCTGGATCGGCATGTTGATGGCCATCCGCTCCGCCTGCTGTCGGAGCTGCCTGTTGTGCGCCCTCAATTCGGGGATGTAGCGCCTCCGCCCCAGGAGCGTACTAACGTAGCCGCTCTCCTCGGCATCCTCCTTCACCTTCCGGAAGAACTCCTTCACGGAACCATACCGGCCAAAGTAGTTCTCGATAAAGGCCGCGGCTTCCTTCCGAGACAGCCCTGTGTCCCGGGAGAGGCCGTAGTCGCTCATCCCATAAAGCACCCCAAAGTTCACCGTCTTGGCGATGCGCCGCTCCGTGGGACTGACGTCGGAGATCGGGATGCCGTAGACCAGGGCGGCGGTGGCCGCATGGATGTCCTCACCTCTCAGGAACGCCTCCACCAAGGTCGGGTCGCCGCTCATGTGGGCCAGGATCCGCAACTCGATCTGGCTGTAGTCGGCCGAGAGCAGCATGGACGACTCGTCCCCGGCGATGAAAGCCTTCCTCACCCGCCGCCCCATCTCGGTGCGGATCGGGATGTTTTGCAGATTCGGGTCGCTCGACGAGAGCCTGCCGGTGGAGGCGATGGTCTGGTTGAAGGAGGTGTGCACCCTCCCAGTCTCAAGGTTCACCAGTAGAGGCAAGGCATCCACGTAGGTGGACTTCAGCTTCACCATCTGCCGGTGCTCCAGGATCATCTCTACTATGGGATGGGTGCCTCGAAGCTCCTCCAGCACATCGGCGTCGGTGGAGTATCCCGTCTTGGTGCGTCGTATTGGGGTGAGCTTCAATTCGTTGAAGAGCACCTGGGCGAGCTGTTGGGTCGAGCCGACGTTGAACTTGTGGCCGGCGGCCTCGTGGATCGAGACTTCAAGCTCGCCGATGCGTCGGTACAGGTCCCGACTGAGCAGTTTCAGGTAGTCTACGTCGAGGGCAACCCCAACCCGTTCCATGGAGGCGAGCACCGGCACCAACGGCATCTCTACCCTCTCGAAGAGGGAGTCCAAGCCCGCGGCCTGTAGCTCCGGCTCCAGGTTCTCCTTGAGGCGCAGGGTCATGTCGGCGTCGCAGCAGCTGTAATCCGCAACCCGGCGTATGGGAAGCTGGTCGAGGGTGAGGGCGGCCTTACCCTTGCCGGCAAGGTCTGAGTAGCTCTGCATCTCCGCCTGGAGCCGCGTCCAGGCCAGGTCCTTCAGCCCCAGCGAACGCTGCGTCCCCTCCAACAGGTAAGCGGCCACCATGGTATCGAAGGCCAGTCCACGCAGTTCGATGCCGTAGCGGGCCAGCACCAGCATGTCGTACTTGCCGTTGTGGGCGCACTTGGGGAGTTTCTCGTCCTCCAAGAGCGGCTTCAGCCGCCGCAGCACGGTCTCCAAGGGAAGCTGAGGCGGATCATCCTGGGCGTCCTCCTCCATGTTCTCCATGGCCAACATCGCCAGTCCACGCTCCGCGGCAGGGCGATGCCCGACAGGAACGTAGTAGGCAACCCCCGGCTGGGCCGAGAAGGAAAGGCCGACCAGGTCCGCCAACAGGGCGTTCTTGCCCGTGGTCTCCAGGTCGACGGCGAAGATCGAACTGCCCTGGAGCACTCCCAACAGCGTCTCCAGCCCTCCGAGGTCCGATACCACATGGTAACTGCGCTCCCGAGCAGCCTCGACTTCTGCGAGAGTAGGGTTATCCATTGCCTCCGATCTGGCATGAGGAGGCGTGCTCTGTGCACTCATGTCCCCAGGTGACTCGTCACCAACAGGGAAAAGGAGACCCTGGACGGCTTCCCTGGCAGGCTCGGCCTCCGCCTCGGCTACAGCAGCCGATTGCCCCCATTCTCTAGGCAACCGGTCCACCAAGGTCTTGAAGCCCAGCTCTCGGAACAGACCCACCAGCCTGGCGCGGTCGCATCGCCCCACCCTGGCACCCTCCAATTCCAGCCGGACGGGGACGTCGGTCACGATCTGCGCGAGCCTGCGTGAGAAGAACGCCTGCTCCCGATGAGTCTCCAACTGTTGGCGCTGCCTGGCCGGCAGCCCCTCCAGGTGGGCGTATATGCCGTCCAGGTCGCCGTACTCGGAAACCAACTTCGAGGCGGTCTTGTCTCCGATACCCGGCACACCGGGGATGTTGTCGGAGGGGTCTCCCTTCAGCGCCTTCACGTCCACCAGACGTGGGGGGCTAACGCCGTAGCGCTCCTTGACGGCATCCACATCGTAGAGGACCGTGTCGGAGAAGCCCTTGCGGGAGGTCAGGACAGTCACTCCCGGCGCCACCAACTGCAGGGCATCGGTATCCCCGGTGACGATCACCACCTCCAGCCCCATCTCCGTCGCCTGTCTGGCTAGCGTTCCCAGCAGGTCGTCTGCCTCGAAGCCGTCCACCCGGTAACAGGGAATACCCATCGCCTCCAGCAGCTCGTTGACTCTCCCAAACTGCTCGTGGAGCCCCTCGGGAGCAGGTCCACGGTGGGCCTTGTAGGCATCGAACTCCACATGCCGGAATGTAGGGACGGGGGTATCGAACGCAGCGACCACGTACTCCGGGCGCATCTCCTGGAGTACTTTGAGCAGCATGGAAGCCACACCGTAGGTGGCGTTGGTCAACTCCCCTTGGGGACTGGTCATGGGGGGAAGGGCATGGAAGGCACGGTGCACCAGGGCATTACCATCTATGATCGCAATCTTTCCTGCCATGCTTCCTCCTCTGGGATCACCCGGGGGCCCGGTCGTCTGGGGTCACAGGTAGGGGCGACCGGCCGGTCGCCCCTACGGGGTATACGAAATTGTACCACAGCGGCTCCCTATGCCTGCGCTCCGCGCGAGCGGAGTTCGGCCAGGGTACGAGGGGATCGGAGCCGTTCCGCCAAGGCCCGCCGGTGCTCCTCGACAGTAGCTAGAAATCCCGGGGATTCGAGGGGGTCGGACCACATGATTAGGGCGTCTTCGTTGTTGTCGCTGTAGTAGCGCCGACGGACCCCCGTCTCTTTGAAAAGGTACTTTCGATAGAGATTCTGGGCCTGGGTATTGCTGACCCTCACCTCCAGGGTTAGGTACTGGGCGCCTATGCTCCTCGAGATGTCCACCAGGGACAGCAGCAGAAGCTCCCCTACCCCCAGCCCACGATAGGCCGGTGCCACGGCGATAGTTGTAACGTGGGCCTCATCCACCATCAGCCATATTCCCGCGTATCCAACCACCCGACGCGACCGCTCGTCCTCCAGTGCAGGCAACTCCACGGGGCCACCCAGTCCCCCGACAATGCGCTTCCACAGGCCCCGCAGGCCACCCGGCTCGGAAGGCACGGTGGACGACGCGTCGCCCCCCGAGACATCCTCCTCGCTCCTCGCCACTGGAAAGGTCCGGCGTGCCACGACGTAGTGGGCGAGCCGGTTCTCGGCCAACTCGCGGCGGTAGGCGTTTCCAGGCCACGGCATAGTGAAAGACTGCCGCTCCACCGCCATCACAGCGGGGATGTCGTCCATCTCCATGGGCTCAATCACAAAGGGCTGCCGCTCTTCGGCTCGGATAGCTAGTTGCCCTCCTTCCACTGTCGTCTCTGACAAGGGCAATGACGTGTACTGGGAACACCCCAAGCCCGCCATTGGGACCGCCTCCCCTAAGCCCCCGCCTTCTGTCTTGTGTCGGAACTACACCGACGTGGTCAAGTAGAGAGCGTCGACCAGAGCAGGGTCTTCAACCTGCCCGCCCTGGAACCGCCTCCATCCGATCTCGGCCAGAAACCCTGCCCTTCGCAGGGAAGCCGCTGGGCTGGCTACATCCAGCCCGCGCTCTGGGCCGGCGAGACGCCTCACCTCAGATTCGCTCACGTCTCCGCAGAGCAGGGTCGGCTGGGTGACAGCGTCCAGGATCTCGCCGAGCGTCTTGCCCTCGATGGGACTGACCCGGCGCATTTCTCCCCGCTCCCTACGGTACAAAGCCGTGGCGAAGCGATTGCGGCCGGCATCCAGCAGCGGTCTGACGGGAAGGCAGGAGCCAGCTTGAGCCTCGGCCAGGATATCCAGGGTACAAACCCCCACCATCGGTATCCCGAGGGCAAGGCACAGGCCCTTCCCGGCGGAGAGCCCAACTCGCACTCCCGTGAAGGAGCCGGGTCCGATGGCCACGGCCACAGCGGCCAGGTGGGACGGCTCAACCTTACGAAGCTTCATCAATCCCGAGAGCTGTGCCATCAACTCCACGGAGTGTCCCCGGCCAGAGCGCCAGGTGATCTCGCCGGACACCGCCTCGTCGTACAGGGCTACTCCCGCGATAGCGGTGGATGTATCGAGTGCAAGGATCACCGCGAGATCTCTCCTCTCAGCGCCTCTATCATCATCTCTCTGAGCTGATCGGATGTCCAGCGGCTGCCGGTGGTGTGCACGACGAGGCTTCGTTCCTCGTCGGCCAGCACTTCCAGGTCGATCCGCAGCGCCCCCGACTTGAGGTCCTCGGGGAGGAGGTCAGGCCATTCGATGACCGTTAGGCCGGCCTCTCCCTCGCAGCTTTCGATCGCCTGCTCGATCTCCAAATCCAAGTCGTTCAGGCGGAACAGGTCGACGTGATGCATTGGTAGCCGGCCCTGGTACTCGTTGATCAGGGTGAATGAGGGACTGGTTACATGCCTCTGGATGCCCAGGCCGGCACCGATACCCTGCACCAGGGTCGTCTTCCCAGCACCGAAGGGGCCGCGCAACAGGATGAGATCGCCAGGCTCCGCGGCCTGCCCCAGCAGGAAGCCGAAGTCGCGAGTATGTTCCGCCCGACGACTGACGAATCCAAGATGCTCAAGTCTTGGCTGCATCTCCACCTGCCGTGAAGTGCTCCCAGCCCGATCGTCGGGGCAGGTAGCTGTCTCCCGCTGCATCTACCAGGGTTATCGGCGCCTGAGCCTGATCCACTCCGACTAGCCTGCCAACTAACGTCAGGGTGGACCCATTGGCATCCAGCAACCGCCTGGCTCGCTCCAGGATCTCCGCTGGTCCCGTGCACAACAGCTCGTAATCCTCTCCCCCGCTCAGCGCCAGATCGGTTGCCCGCTCACCAACCGCCTCGCACAGCAGCGGATCCAGAGGCAGATCGTCGACGTCCACAACTGCGGCGACCCTGGCAGCCCGGCAGATCCGGGTGAGGTCGCCTACCAGGCCATCGCTGAGGTCCATGCCACAGCTTACTCCTGCCTCCACCAACAATTGACCCTCGCGCACCCTCGGCATCGGGCGTCGATGGGCTTCAAGCAACGGTGCGAACCGATCGGAGAGGGGTCGCTTCCCATGAAGCAACAATTCCAGTCCGCCGGCCGACGAGCCAAGCCGGCCGGTGACGGCGATCAGGTCGCCGGCACGCGCCGAATACCGGCTCAGAAGTGGCAGCGATCCATCGGCTCGAAGAGAGGCTCCAGTCTGCCCAATGAGGGTGATGGTTACCATAGTCAGGGGTGAGGACACCGTGTCACCGCCTACAACGGCGGCACCGAATAGGCCCGCGACGTCGGCCATCCCACGGCATAGGTCCAAGACCGCCTCAACTTCCTGGTCGCCCGTGGCCGCAAGGACGGCAAGCGCATATAGGGGGATACCGCCCATACCGGCGATATCGCTGACGTTCGATGCCATCGCCTTCCAGCCGAGGTCGTACCAATTGGTGGTGGTCTTGGTGAAGTGCACGCCCTCTACCATGGCATCGGTCGTGGCAATGCTGTACCTTCCGGCCACATCCTCCCAAACGGCAGCATCGTCGCCAATGCCCACAGTCAAACGAGAAGGCGCGGCCGCGAACTCCCTCGCACCCGCGCCTTTTTCGCGATAGACCTGAGCCATCCGCTCGATCAGTTCGAACTCGCCGATTTCCCGTACCTTCATGGGGCGCATTATAGCACAGCGGCTAGCCGCGTCCTCGGCGCCACAGAGCTGTACAGAGCGCTGGGATTCTGATACAATTGCATCAGGCGAATCTATTCGATTTCGTCGTCCCCGATCTCTTCCAGCCGCGATCTGACCCTCGCCCGTGGTGCGGCTGGAAAACGCTCGCTTGCTCAATTCTCTCCCCTGTATGGAGGCACGGGTCGTATTGTCCCTGTGGACCGAGAACTCGTTGGCTCCTTTTCAGGCGGGGTTGGCCCAACAATTGCAGATGGCTTGGTTTGAAAGCCCGGTGCGTTACAGCTGCCAGGTTCCCCACCACTTGGCCCGGCAGGGGTATGACCTTTGTGGGACTGCGGTAGTTCCGGCTCTGACCAGCCACGAAGCAATAGCTTAGGATGAGGTGAGTATGGTGATGGTGCGTCGCGGCTACTACAGGAGGGAGGGAAGCGTCCGCCAGAGCGACGACAGCTCCGTCAACAAAAGCGTTGACGCGGAGACGCTGGGCTTCATCGAGAAGTACCTGACCTCCTATACCAAGTGGGAGGTGCTGAAGTACTTCTCCGAGAACCCGACGGCATCCGAATCCCCGAGGACCTTTGCCAAGCGGCTCGGGAAGGATGCTCGACAGATCGCCGAGGCGATGAAGAGTCTGGCGAGGACAGGGATACTCAGGAACGGCAACGGTAATGTAGACGGCGCCTACACTCTGGCTGCCGACGATCCCGGAAGGCCGGTCTTGCTCCGAATAGGCGAGGCAGCCCGCACCAGCAACCGCTTTCGGTTGCTTCTTAACTACCACATCACCAAGGCCAGCCTGGCCAGGTTCAAGGCACGCAACGCTTAGGTTCCATGAAATGGGTTGGCGTAGAAACCTGTTCGCCGCGCTAATACGGAAGGTGGAGTTTGACCCCCTGCTTGATATCTTTGGTCCGCTCCCCT
The DNA here is from genome assembly GCA_002436065.1 of Chloroflexi bacterium UBA6077. Lineage (GTDB taxonomy): Bacteria > Chloroflexota > UBA6077 > UBA6077 > UBA6077 > UBA6077. The sequence continues at coordinate 2,429 of DIXP01000098.1, read as the reverse complement.
CTCACCATGGCCTCAACAGCCTCCAGGTTCCATTCCATTAAGGCGCGCAGGAAGGGATGGTTCATCAAGGGGCGATCCGGCGGCTCCAGCCCCATCGCAGCGGCCAGAGCAGTCTTCGCAGCCTCGTACCGCTCCAGCTTCCAGAGTAGGTAGGCCGTCTCCTCCAGGCGCCTCTTGTACAGTGCTCGTCGTGTGGCGTCGAACAGGGTTTGGATGGCCCTATCCACTATCATGCGATACCTTACCTCAGGATCGACTCCCACCAGCAGTAGGCTGCTCTCTCTCGCAGCCTCCCTCTCCCGCAGGAACTCCGCGAGCTGCTCGGGCTGCAGGAGCCACGCCTGGAACAGCTCCAAACCCAGCAGGTTGGCCGAGCGGTCAAGGTAGCGGGGATCCCACCGCACCTCCGCCGCGTTAATGACCTCGTACACCAGGGGGCGTTCGTAGGCCCGCTCGGGTCGCCCAATCCGGTCTCTCCAGGCGATGTACTCGAGGGGCAGCGGCGTGCTCGTTGCTCCGTTTCTGGGATGCGCCTCGGCCAACAGTTGCCGGCAGTAGTCGACCGGCAACTCCACCCAGGGCAGCTTGTCGTTGTTCAGCACCTTGGATGCCTCGCGATCGAAGCGGGAGCGAGCCATCTCCACGCTGAAGGCATCCACGATACCCTTCTCCTCATTGAGGATCAGCCCGAGAAGCTCGACATCACCTCTATCGTCGGATACCAACCAGAGCGCCCTGTCGCCAAGACCGTCGAAGGGGCTGGCCAGCGCCAACGTCAGGGAATCGCGGGAGATCTTCTTTCCTGCTACGGTCTCCTCGCGCGCAGGACGGACGCTGAGGCTAGCCAGGGCGTGCAATCCTCGCCTCGCCGTCTTCCTCACTTCCCCGCTACCGGTCTGGGCCGCGACACGCTGCAGGGCCGACGCCGCCGAACTGTCGCGCAACCTGCCCAACTGCTGAGTCGCGACCACGGCCATCCGGCCGCCCATTGAGACGGCCACGGCTTCCAACAGAGGCACCGCTCGCGCTCCCAATTCCGTGCGCAGTCTGTCAAGGAGGATTCGTGCCTCCTCTTCGGGAAGCCGGGCCACATCGGCGACCAGGTTGTCCAGATGGTCCTTCTCCATGGGCTCATTGGATCGAAGAGCCGTCTCCAGCCTTTCGAGTTCGTCACTCACCTCTGTCTCTCCCGCAACTCCAGCCAGCGCCCAGATGGCGCTGACTTCGCATCATACGGCAGCAAGAAGGCCTACTGGCCGAAGAACTCGGCCACCGACGCCAACTCAGGAGGGAGTCTGTCCAGCACCTCCGGCACCGCTCCGAGGAGCACACCGGCTAAGCCCGAGTCTCCCACCGCCAAATCCAGCCCCGCCAAGGGATACTTGACCATTAATACTAGCAACATGGTTGCCAAGACGGCTCCCTGGGCCGCCCCGAACAGCAGTCCGCCCACTCCATCGATCCAGCCGACCAGCAGAAGTCTGATCACCCTCGTGATGATGACTGTCAACAGGGTGGCCACACTAAGAACGGCGAGCACGACCAACATGTAGGATAGGCCATCCAGCAAGCCTCCTCCTCCCACGAATGGGCGCAACGTCTCCGCCACCTCGGAGTACCATTGGGACGCTAGGACCAGGCCTACACCGAGCCCCCCAAAAGCCATTCCCTCCCGAATGAGTCCTCGCATGAAGCCGCGTATCGCACCGACCGCGATCAGCGTAACCAAGACGATGTCCAACCAGGTGAAATCCAACAGTCCTCCAACTGGATGCCATCAACTCGCCATCGCCCTCTGGAGGGGTTGGCGGCGCCGCGTAAGTGTACATCGCTCTGAAGAAGAGCCACAACTACGTTGCAGGGGCGGTAATGGAAGTGGCCCGGATCATGCTTCTTGTAGCAGGTGAAGGCCGCCAGAGGGTACGCACCCTAGGGCGGCGGAGAAAACCGATCCCTGATCGGAACAGTCGGAGCCCTACATGATCCACGTCGACGCCGCGGCACAGGCTCAGAAGGAGATAGCCCAAGAGGCTGTGCTTTCAGCGGTGAGGAGTCGGCTGGTCTATGCCATTGGCCTCCTAGAGCAGAGCGCGGACGTAGGCTATCCCGCCGAGAGGGAGTCGATCAACCAGGCAAGGAAGCTGGTGCTCGACGCGTTGCTTGCCCTCACGGAGCTGTAGCCTGATTCCGTCATGACTCGCTGCACAGCAGTTGTCTCCCTCTGGACTACGGTCGGGGTAGGAGAACAGGTTAGGGTGCCCCGAGAAGATAAGACCGGCATTACTGAAGCGGTCTTTCATCAGCATGACACGCTTCCAGTCGGGAATGGAAATGGCGACGATCGGATTCGAACCGATGATAGAGGTTTTGCAGTTCTAGGCATAGCGTCCTAAGCGTCCCAACTAGGTAACTTCTCAATAAATCGGGGT